>JAZRNL010000025.1:0-30361 GCA_045648165.1 Clostridia bacterium
AAGGCTTTTCTTTGCTTCTTTGATAAGTTCGTATGCTGCGTTTTCTGTTTCTTCATTTTCACAGCTTACAACAAGGATATACGGAGTATCGCCAATTTTTCTTGTTGAAAAAACAACAATGATGATACCAATGATAACAGAACCAATAATTGCGAGAGGAAGAAGTCCTGCACCAAGCACAATACCAACTGCTATTGCCCAAAACAAAAACGCTATATCCATAGGTTCTTTAATCGCTGTTCTGAAACGAACGATAGAAAGAGCACCGACCATACCAAGAGAGAGTACAACATTTGATGTTACTGCGATAATTACAAGACTTGTAATCATTGACATTGCAATTAAAGATATTCCGAACGAATCTGAGTACATTACTCCCTGATAAGTTTTTTTATAAATTAAAAAGATAAAAAGTCCAATTACAAAGGCAAGTCCGAGTGCCAAAAGCACATCAAGTGTTGAAAAAGAGTTGATGTTTGATAAAAAGCTTGATTTAAATACATCTGAAAAAGTCATAATTTTTTTCTTCCTTCCATTAAGTTTATTTATATTCTTATTGCCGCATATTTTGAGAAGGCGGCACTTCTTCTTGATTTAACCTGAACACAATCTCTGATAATCTGCGGAAGATATTCATCCCATTTTACTTCTAAGATTGCTTCGTGATAGGTCTGCAAAAAAGGTAAATCAGGATTTAAGAATTCCTTTACATTGTTACTGCCACAGATATTCATATCAAGAGTTACCCTGACATTACCGGGCGGATATACAAAACATTCACGTGTATATGCAACAATGCACTTCGGGCGAAGAAGCTGATATTTCATTTTTGAGTACAACTCTCGCATCAACTCAAATTCACTATCTTTCATAAATTCAATATCGCCGTCAATAATCTTTTGACATTCTTCTGTGGTAATTCTGCAGCTTTCCTTATTACATAAACCGTTTATTTTGCTTTTTTTCTCTAATCGGATAAAGGTTGTGTCAGTTCCGTAGTACCTGATACGAAACTTTTCTCTTTTATTTACTCCGTCAATCTTTTCTCTAAGAGCTTTGTCCATATAATTATCAAAATATAAACTTTTGATGAAATATGTTCCATCTTCGCCTGCATTAGGATCGTGCTTTACAACTGCACTAAGCCTTGTCCTGAGACCGTATATATCAGCAAGGTTTATTTGATGCTTGTATTCATGCCTGAATTTCACTTGTTATCACCTCCGCATACCATAAAATTCAAAACATTTCCTGATTTTAACTCTATTATAAAGGTTTAAGGTTAAAATAAAGTTAAAAATAATTTGTTTTATCAGAATACATTTAAACAAAAATCGTGACAAATAATATTAACGCTATGAAATAATGGTTCAAAATACATCTATCCTTTTAGTAATCGAAAAAAATAGCATATGCAAAAGAAATATAATTCTTTCACATATGCTATATAACCATTAGGATCTAGTGTCCCCGACGTGAAGGTTCAAGTCCTTTCAGGCGCACCAAAAAATAGCCCTACCGAAGGTGGGGATATTTTTTGTGTAAACAAATCTTATAACAACTTTTAGTTATAAATATAATATCAGTGAGTTTTAATCCAATTCATTTGCAAATACTTCTCTTCCAAGCTCTGCGGATTTATAGAACATTTCTATAATTGTAGATACGTTTGTTGTTTCTTTTGGTTTTATAATAAGCTCTTCTTTGTTTTTTAGAACATTTAAAAGGTTTTCTGTAATGTATGTGTGGCCGGGGAAGGGGCCTTCGTATTTTACAGGATTGATTTCGAAGGGAATTTCGGTTTCGCAGCCTGAAAGAATTTTTTTACCTTCAAGTGAAAATCCATAGTTCTTTCCTGACAGAGTTATGTCGTTTGATTCTGCAATGTTTGCCGACCATGCAATTTTGAACGAAATTCTTGCCCCGTTTTCGAAAGTGAGCATACCGCTGGAAAAATCCTCTACATCCATTTCTTCCGGGTCGAAATTCCTTGGATTGTTTATAACCCCGCCACGGGCGCCGCTACTTGCGACAGAGCCTGTTTCGTACTTGTGCATCTGTACCGAGTGAGCCAGGACGGATTTGATTTTTACATTACCCATAAACCAGACAAGTGAGTCAAGCATATGTACTCCTATATCTAAAAAAGCACCGCCACAACTCATCTTTTTAATATGGAAAGTTCCCCAAGTTGGAGTACCTCTCCGCCTTGTTCTTGCAAGCTCTCCGTAATATATATCACCTATTTCATTTTCTTCTAAATATTTCTTTATTGCAAGGCGCTCAGGCAGAAAACGAAATCCGTGGCATGCTATAAGAAGCTTCCCTTTGCTTTTTGCAAGGTTAAACATTTCTTCCGCATCTTTTTTTGTAAATGCAAGAGGCTTTTCACAAAGCACGTGTGCTCCGGAGTTCAGAGCAAGAATTGTATGCTCCTTATGAACAAAGTTCGGGCCGCAAACGGAAACAACATCCGGTTTTTCAGCTTCAAGCATTTTTTCGGGGCTTGTGTAGTAACGGGCAATCCCGTTTCGCTCTGCAGTATCCTTTGCAGATTTTTCATTAATATCGCAAACCGCGGTAATTTTAAAGTCATCGGGGAATGCTTTAAAGGCGGGAATATGAGCTGCATTGGTAATCATACCGCTGCCGATTATACAAACCTTAAGCATCTTTTACCTCCTCGAAATCAGCCGCACCATGCTTGCACAGGGGGCAGATAAAATCATCAGGTAAGGGATGGCCTTCATAAACATAGCCGCAAATTTTGCAAACATAGCCTTTGCTTTTTGGCACTTGGGGCTTTGGCTTGGTGTTCTTGTGGTAGTAGCTGTAGGTTATGGATTCTGCATCTGATACAACAGATGCCTCTGTAACAGAGCAGATAAACATGCCGTGAGTGCCCAGATCTACATATTGGTCAACGCTGAGTGACATAAATGCATTTATATATTCCGGAAGATATGCAAGTCCGTTTTCTGAGCGCTTGGGAGTAAGTCCGTCAAATTTGTTTTTATCCCGTCCGCTCACAAAACCGAAGCGTTCAAACACAGAAAAAGGAGCATCAACGGTGAGGCAGTTTACGTTCATTTTGCCTGTTTTTTTGATTATTTCGTGAGAATAGTTTGATTTGTTAACGGTAACTGCCACTTTTAAAGGCGTGTCCGTTACCTGAATAACAGTGTTAACAATAAGCCCGTTATCTTTTACTCCATCGTTGCATGTAACAACGTAAAGGCCGTAGCCTATTTTAAATAAAGCCGTAAGGTCAATCATAATATTACCTCCATAATGTAGTATACTAAAATTATATATTAATAGCTTCCAAATGTCAATAAAAAATACACCTATTAAAACCATTCCCTTTTCTATTTCAAAAACTTACTTTTCCTATACTCCTGAGGTGAAATGCCTGTTATTTTTTTGAAGGTGTAGGAGAAGTGGTTTTCTGAGGAAAAGCCTGTGTTATACGCCGCCATAGTGATTGAACAGTCGCTATAGAGAAGCAGGTTTTTTGCTTTTTGTATCCGCATTGAAATCAGGTCGGTAATGGGAGAAATGCCGAACTGTTTTTTGTAGAGAAATGAAAAGCGGCTTACGGAGTAGCCTGTAAGCTTTGCCATTCGCTCCAGAGTCCAGGGCTCGCCGATTTCGTCGTACATTTTATTACGAAGGTCTGCAAATTTTGAGTCATAACAGGTGTTTTCGTAGGAAATGCCTCGGTTTCTTGCAATTGTTATAATCATATCGCAAATTACCGACATAATTCGTTCTTTATACAAAATATCTTTATTCAGATGTTCAAAGCCTATCTGCTTAATAAAAGGTGCCATAAGCCTTTTATCCGTAACCGGAAATGCCATATTAAGAGGCAGACCGGCTTTTTTAATAAGAGGTCCTGCATCCTTGCCGGTTATGTATATCCAGTCGTTTACAAAGCCGTCTTTTGTTTTTTCGGAGGGGCCGTGCTTTATGTATTCGCTTGGTGAATTAATTAAAACATCTCCTACATTTCCATGTAACATTTTTCCGTTGCTGTAATATGTAAAGGGTGTGTGGAAACACATAACAAGATATTCTGTGGAATTATATTCTTCGTGAAAATGGTCTGGGGTGTGGTGGGTGGCTGTGTCGCCATGATATGAATAAATGTCGGGCATATTCTCATCCTTTGCACAGGGTTTTATTAAATTATACATTTAAGGTAGTAATTTGTCAATACGGGGCATATGTTAAATTTTTTAAACAAAAGAACCTTTGTTGTTTACATTTGGATTATTAGATGGTATAATGATGTGTTTATATTAAAGAAGATGAGGCGAATGTGGTTAGAATGATTTTTTATATGGTCATAAAAATGAATAAGAAAAAGAGATAAAACCTTTTACAGTTCTATCTCTTACTTCTTGACCTTGCAATGCTCGTTGTACTATTTTTAGCAACTGTCTTTAACAGTATACGGCGTTTCATCCTCAATTTTTTGTGGGAATTATTTTTTGTAAAAGTATTGAAAACAACAATAATTTATGGTAAAATGACATCATAAACTGGGTAAATTGTAAGTAATCGGTATAGTTAAAAACAAATCTTAATTATTAAATGATCTTATATCCACAGCTACCTGATTAATGTAAAAGGAGAATTTGAATATGAGTATTGCAAATTTGACCAAAAGAATATGCGCATATTTTTTAGTAATGTGTATGTTTGCATCCACGATGAACGTGGGTTTGGTAAGCTATGCTGCAGGAAATAACGGTGTAGCTACAGCAACGGAAGGACAAAATAACAATAATGGGACAATTCCTGACGAAGGCTGGGGAGATGAAGATGAACCTGTAATCATGGAAACTATCGTTTCATCAGCTAAAGAGCTTGAAGATGCGCTTACAGGAGGATACAATAGAATCGAAATTTTTTCGGATTTCGTTGTGGACAGAACATTCTTTATTACAAAGGATACTGTCATCTTCTCTCAGGAGGATGTAACGCTTACAAGAGATCCTGCTTTTGCTGGCGATATTTTCGTATTTGGTCCCGAAGAGAAACCTGCTAATGAAACGGATAAGCCTGTTACTATCACTTTTGGAAGTGAAGATGCAAAAATTACAATTGATGGTAACAAGGGGAATATGAAAGCTGACGTTTTAGGCACGGTGTTTTTGGTAAGAAACCTTGCAGAAGCTGAACTTCGCAACGTAACTGTAACAAACGCTAAAAAGGTTAGCAACGAAAGAATACTTGATGAAGAAAAATACGATGTTACATATAAGTCGCAGGTCGGCGGTGCGGCAATTATTTTAGATTCAGGTAAATTGGATGTTTATGGTTCTGAATTTACAAATAACGAAGTAGGTATTTTTGAAAAAGACAATGAAGCCTCAATAAGCGGACGAGGCGGTGTTATCTATAGCTTTGGCGAGCTTAATGTTTATAATTCTGCATTTAACAACAATAAAGCCACAAAGGGCGGTGCTATCTATAACTACAGAGAAACACACCTAAACGATACAATTTTTGAAGGAAACACTGCTTCAACAGTAGGCGGTGCTATTTATGTTCCGTCAAGCACATCGGCATTTGTATATACCGATAATACAAGATTTGTTCAAAATAGTGCGACAGATGGTGGTGCGATTTATTCTTTTGGAACATGTGATTTAAAGAACACGTTGTTCACGCTTAACACATCAACCACAGGATATGGCGGTGCTGTCTATATTTCAGGCAAAAAGACTTCAAAGAAAAGTCTTGAAACATCAAATGTAACTTTTACCCAAAACAAATCTGTAAAAGCCGGCGGCGCTGTGTACGTTGATTCTGATGCAGTAGTATCATTTGTTTCGGATAAATATGAAGGTAACCAGGCTACCAATAGTAACGGTGGTGCTATATATATTAAGTCCGGTGCAATTGCTTCGATTGACGGTGCAACATTTACAGACAACAAAGCTCTTGCAGGTCATGGTGGTGCTATTGTTGCATCAGGTATAACTGATGGAACAGACAGAACTTTTGAATTATACAATTCTACTTTTACTCAAAACCAGGCATTTTACAATGGTGGTGCTATTTATTTCACCACAAACGCAATTGCATATCTAAAGAATGTAGAATTTTCTAAAAACGAAGCACTTGCAACTGCAAACTCTGATGGGAACAGATACGGCGGAGGTGCTATTTACTCAACAGGCTCAAAGGTTGAGATTGATGAAGCTAAATTTATAGAAAATAAATCAGGCTTTATGGGTGGTGCATTTGAAATTCACTCATCCAGTGTAGCTAAGCTCAATAACATTACTGCAACTGGGAATATTGCAGAAAATTCAACCGGTGGTGCATTTGAAATCAAGTCATTATCCGCTATTTCTATGAATAACGTTACTGCAAGCGGAAATAAGTCGTTGACTGACCGAGGCGGCTTTATGGATGTAGATAATGCGGAAGCAAAGATATGGAATTCAGTTATTAGCGAAAGTTCTGCATCGGTAGGTGGTGCCATAGCATTCAAGGAAGGCGCTAAAGGTGGCATTTACAACACAGAGTTTAACAGCAACAAATCAACTAACCACGGCGGTGCCTTGCATATATATACCGATGGTGAAAAGGTAACGCTCCACACAGTTAAGTTTAACGGAAACGAGGCAGGTGGTTTTGGCGGTGCTATATATATTTCAAAAGCAAGTCTTTCGGATATGTATAACATTACCGCAAAAGAAAACAAAGCAGAATCCGGCGGTTTTATGTATGAGACAACAACCGGAACAGTTGTTAATTTGAACGGATTGACTGTTTCGGGCAATACGGCAACAAATGGTCCCATATTTTACGGTAATTCAGCAGGAGCAAAACTTAATATAAACAAAACAAACTATGTAGATGAAACGGCAACAGGTGGGCTTGATGATGCATACTGGGCAACAGCTATTGTAAACAAGCTTACGGTAACTAACGTAATTTCACTCATTCCCGGATATAAGGATTTTGGAGAAGAAGGTGGAGATGCAGAAGATACTTCAACTGAAGTTATCGCAGGTGTTACGAATGCAGCTGATCTTGAATCAGCACTTAATCAGGGATATACTAAGATTCAGCTTTTAAAGGGATTTAATGTAGACAGAACATTAGAAGTTACAAAGAATACAACTATTTTTGCAAAAGAAAATGTAACGCTTACAAGAGATGCATCTTTTGTGGGTGATATGTTTCTTCTTGGCCCTGCAACGAAGAATGAATCGGCAGAGACAGTTAATATAACTTTTGGCAGTGATGAAGCGATAATCACAGTTGACGGTAACAAGGCTAATATGACAGCTGAGGTTGTCGGCTCAATATTCTTTGTAAGAAACCTTGCAGAAGTTGAACTTCGCGGCGTAACTGTAACAAACGCTAAAAAGACAGGTAACGTAAGAGCACTTGACAAAGCATACGGTCTTTCATATGAGTCGCAAGTAGGTGGTGCTGCAGTTATTTTAGCATCAGGTAAATTGGATATTTATAATTCCAACTTTACAAACAACGAAGTAAGCGTTTTGGAAAAAGACAATACAGATTCAATAAGCGGACGTGGTGCTGTTATTTATAGCTTTGGCGAGCTTAATGTTTATAATTCTGCATTTAAGAACAACAAAGCGACAAAGGGTGGTGTTATCTATAACTATAGAGAAACTCACTTAACAGATACCACTTTCGAAGGAAATACAGTTTCAACACTTGGTGGTGCTATTTATGTTCCTTCAAGTACAGTGGCATCTGTATATACAAATAATACTACATTTAAAGGGAATAGCGCTACATCAGGTGGTGCGATTTATACTGCAGGAACAGTTGAATTTACAGACACCTCGTTCACAGAAAATGAAGCAACAACAAGTAACGGTGGTGCTATTTACCTCACAGGCAAAAAGACTTCAAAGAAGAGCCTTAAGGCAGAAAATGTAACATATACCGATAACAAAGCAGCAAAGGCTGGCGGCGCTGTCTATATTGATTCGGCTGATGGTACAGATTCAGAAGGTAACGCAATAAAACTTGGTGCAGAAACATTGTTTAATGGCGCTACATTTACCGGCAACAAGGCAAACGGCGGTCATGGCGGTGCTATTTATGCTGTAGGTGGTAATGAAACTGATATAAAAACATTAGAGCTTTACAATGCAACATTTAGTAAAAACCAGACATCATTAAGAGGTGGTGCTGTTTACTTCGGTTCTGCGGCAACATCATATATGGAAGATGTGATTTTTGCTGAAAACAGAGCACTTGCCGATGGCGGAACAGCGTATGGTGGCGGTGCTATCTACTCAACGGGCTCTACATTTGAAATAAATGGCGCAAAGTTTACAAAGAACGTATCTGACTATATTGCTGGTGCAATTGAACTTCGTGCAGGTTCAAGCGTGGTATTAAACGATATTACTGCATTAGAAAACACTTCTGTGGCAAACGGCGGTTTTATGTATGCAAATAATTCATCAGCAAAAATCTATAACTCTTACATAAAGGGAAACACGGCAGGAACACAGGGCGGTGCCATAGATTTTCAGAAATCAGCAGCCGAAGTTCATAAAACAGACTTCATAAATAACAAAGCGGCTAATGGTAACGGCGGTGCTTTAGTTGCCTATACAGATGGCAAGAATGTAATACTCAATGAAGTTTTATTTGAAGGGAACTCATCCACTAACTTTGGTGGTGCGGTTATGGTGCATGGCAAGACCCTTCTTGATATGTATAACATTACTGCAAAGGGCAACAGCTCTCCTAAAGGCGGTTTCATGTATGAAACAACAGCGGGAACTGTTGTTAACTTAAACGGATTGACTGTTTCGGGCAATACTGCAACAGATGGCGGGTCTATCATCTGGGGTAACACAGCAAATGCAAAGCTTTATATAAATAAGGCTAACTATGTTGACAAGGATGTAACAGGTGGACTTGATGCAACGTATTGGACCACAGCTATTGCAAACTTGCTTACAGTAGCTGATTTGTCAGGTGACGCTCCAAAGCCTGATGATTACAGTGATGAAACAACAGGCGGAATGGATGAAATCACCGATGTAAGAACGATTGACGAATTGGAAGAGGCTCTTGGAGGCAATGCAAAGAACATCAGAGTTACAAGTAATATTATAGTTGACAGAACATTATATGTAACCGGCGAAAAGGTGCTTTTCACAACTACAAAGAAGGCTATTAAGAGAAGTCCTGATTTTGCGGGCGATATGTTCGTGGTGGGTGAAGATAAAGACGGAAACTATCCTCTTATAAATGGTGTAGAAACCGTATTTACTCTTGGTAATCCTGAATCAAAGACAGAAAACTTACTTGTTATAGACGGTAACAAAAATAACATTACAGGCGAAGTAGTAGGTTCAGCAATCTTCGTTGCAGGTAGTGCAAAAGTAAATGTTTATAATAATACATCAATTATAAACCACTTTAAGAACGGAAACGACAGAGTGTGTGATGCAAAGTATGGCATTGCGAAAAACCCTGAAAAGCTTGGTGGTTCGGCTATTATCAATATAAGCGGTACAATTACTTTCTATGGCGGTTTAGTTAAGGACAATGTTTCTGAAGCAAGTATAATGATAGATGAAACAGGCACCGAACTTGAAAAGTGCATAAACGGTGGTGCGATGTATAACAAGGGAGCCATCGCTATTTACGGCGGAACATTTACCGGTAACGAAGGAACACTCGGCGGTATACTGTATAACTATGCACGAGTTGACGTTTTGGGTGGTAAGTTCATAGAAAACCACGCACTCAAAAATGGCGGTGCAATTTACCAGGCAAGCATACAGTATGCGCATCTTTATATGGGTAAAAATGAAGGTGCCGGTGTAAGTGACACAATATTGTTCAAGAATAATACTTCTGATGCATCGGGTGCGGCGCTTTATAACGCTACAATGGGAGCTGTTATAATTAATGGTGATACAACATTTGAAGATAACTTCTCAAACGTTTCGGGTGGTGCTATTGCGACATATGGTACATTAACCATAAATAATACCAGATTTGTTAACAACGGTGCGAAAACACGAGGTGGTGCGATTTACCTTTCTAATTCAAATGAAGAATATACGACAAGAATAGTAAATGTTTCAAACTCATCATTTGAAGGAAATAAATCTACAGTCGGCGGTGCAGTTGCAGTTTTTTCTTCAAGTGCCGATTTTGAAGAAGGCGGTATTCTTAAAATAGACAACTGTGAGTTTGCAGGAAACAAGGCTATTAATCTAACTGATAAGGAAACAGAAACAAGCGTATTCGGCGGTGTTATCTATAACTCAAGAAGAGGATCTGTTGCAGTTACAAACTCTGTCTTTAGAGAAAACACAGCAGAATACGAAGGCGGTGTTATCTATGCCGCCGGAGAAAGTAAAACAACAGTTACCGGTTCTGCATTTACTAATAACTCTACTACCAATGAAAAGGGCCGTGGCGGTGTGCTTTCAGTTCACAGCGCTTCGCTTGAATTTGATGATGTAACATTCACAGGCAATAGCGCAAATTCAAATGGTGGTGCGTTCTTAATTTCGTACACAACAGCAAGCACAGTTAATTCAAGCGTAAAGGTAAATAATTCAGTATTCAATGACAACACATCAGGCGCAAACGGTGGTGCTATCTATGCAACAGAGCATGTTGTAGAAGATGATAAGGTTGTATTTACGATTAAGAATACAGACTTTAACAGAAACACATCGGCTGAATACGGTGGTGCTGTGTACTCAACTGCAAAAGTTGACTCCTATATGAAGAATGTTGACTTTACAGGTAATAAAGCAGGTTCAGAAGAGAAAAAGGCTTATGGTGGTGCCATTTATATGACATCAGGCTCAAATCTTGAACTTGACACCGCAACATTTACTGAAAATGAGGCTTCATACTGCGGTGGCGGTATTGCACTTCACTCAGCAAGTGAAATTATGTTTAATAATGTTACTGCTGATGGTAATAAGGCAAGTGGTAGTGCAGGTTTCTTATACGGAAACAATGCAAAGATTGTTATGTTTGATTCGAGCATCAAAAACAACATTAGCGGTGCAAACGGCGGTGGTATGGCTCTTTATAATGTCACAACAACTGCAGGTTACGGTGTATTATTTGAAGGAAACAAGGCAGAAAGTTCTGGTGGTGCCATTGCTGATTTTTCTTACATGACAGAAGCACTACTTCACAGCTGTGTATTGAAAAACAATGAAGCAGGGACATACGGTGGTGCTGTTTACTTAAATAACGAAGGTATTCTTAATATCTATAATACTGAGGTTATTGGAAACAAAGCAGATAAGGGTGGCTTCTTGTACGAAACAACAACAGGTACTGAAGCTACAATAAGAAACCTTACCGTAGAAGGCAACAGTGCAACAACTGATGGTGATATAATCTTCGGTAATACTTATGGTTCAACACTTTACATTGATAAGATCAACTATGCAGACAGATTAAGTGACGACACAGCATCTGATGAATATTGGGATTATGCAATTAAGAATAAGCTTACAGTTGTAGATATTTCAGGAACAGAAGAAGAAATACCTGAAAGATTAGAATATATTGCAAAAGAAGATGGCGAAGAAGAGGAAGAAGACAGAAAGTTAGTTCCTGTTAGCAATGTTTTATCTCTTGGACTTAGTTCATCTGATGCGGCTATTAACAGCACATACGGAAATCTTCCGAAACTGGACAATTCTTCTAACTTTATGAGCAATAACACAACAACATTTGATAACATAAACGGAAAAACTGTTACAGTTGATACATTTGTTTACCATGCTAATGATAAAGAAAGCAATGTAAACTTCGGTATGGGTATGCTTCTTTATCAGGCAATATTATATAAAGATGCACATCCTGAAGAAGATGTAAAGGTTTCTATTGCAGAATTCAGATTCGAAATGGAAACAGCTATCTGTATCAATAGAAACAGCCGTTATTTCGGATATATGAGAAATCTTGTTGGTGCGGATTATGATAAATATGGTTTTGTTCGAATTTCATATCTTTTAGTAACTGCAGCAAAGATGGGTATTGACGTAACCGTTATGGGCCAGATTCCCGGTTATCCCCATAACTCTAAGGATCCTGACTTTATAGGATACTTTGAAGACCACTTGAAAGATCCTTGCGACCCTGTATATGTTGGAGAGGGTAAAAAAGTCAAAGACTATATGAAGTTTGTTCCATGCGAATGGACATCATATGGTGACAAGGGCGGTTCAGATATGATGCACCTTAAGATGGCTACTGCATCTCACTACCTTGATATGAACGGTGTTCCGCATAAAAACGCAGTATTCACATCAACTTCGAACCTTGACGGTATTAATACTAACGCAACAAACGGTAATAATAAGATGCAGACAGGAGCATTGGTATCAGACCACGAGGGACTATACAGAGCAGCTGCTAACTACATAAACTTGCTTGCAGAATATAGCGGTCAGGAAGATGTTTATATTTTCCGTAGCGTATTGGCAGACAGAACTGTAGAGCAGTTTGATCTTATTTTATCAGGAAGAGGAAATGAAATTCCTGCAGATAAACAGATTGTTTATTTAGGCACAAAAAATGACGATGTCTTTGAACTGTACTTTACTCCATTTGGCGGCGACCCTAACGCATGGACTGAAAAGTATAATCCGTACTGTAAATATGTTAAGAAATTAGCTAATTCAGAAGATTATATTATCTTAACATGGAACAATGCAAACTACTTGAGATCAGGGCTTGTTGGTCAGATTGAGGATATGATTATTTCTGCATTCCATAACAATAAAAATCCTGAGAATAAGATTTACATAAATCTTGCAGAATTTGACACATCAGCTTTTAATGACTTGAAAGTGGGTGTAGATATTGGCGTTAAGAACTTTAACAAGAAAGAATTTGGTGCTCTTCACACTAAGGATCTTCAGCTTTCTTATGTGGAAAATGGGCAGAGAAAATATGTTACACTTTTCAATACACTTAACTTCCATAGTGGTGCTATCAGTTATCAGTCAAACTCTGTTCTTGTTGTAAAGGAGAACAGCGGTGAGGAAGGAAGCGTGTTCTTTGCCCTTGCTGATGATACTACAAAAGGAATAGTGGAGCACAATTATGGCGAAGAAAAAACATATATTCCGGAAACTGATGAGGATGGATACATTTATAAGGAATGTAAGTACTGTGATAAGACTATAGTTCTCGAAACTGTGCATCGCCCGAGCGGCTGGATTGTAGCAAAGGAAGTTACGGATCTGGAGCATGGTATCGCATATAATAAATGTATCGCTTGTGGTACGCTTATTTCTTCGAAAGAAATAATTGATAAAGATACAGAGGTTATGGTAATAGACTATAGCAAGTCAGATGTCGGATTTAAGCTCTCATCTGCTGAGGATGCTTACATTATAGATGAAGTATTTGAATCTAATCCGAAAACTTTTGAAGCTAATTTTTACTTGCCAAAATCTGTAACTGAACGTGCAGGAGTGCTTGTTGGTAACTATGATAACTCTACTGCAGAACAGATAAATGTTGAAATTTATAATAACGGTAAGCCAAGACTCTACTATAAGGCAAACAATAAGGCGTACACTTATTTGTTCACAACAGATGTGCGTTCAGATTCTAATGCTCACCTTGCAATCACAATTGATGGACTCACTGCAACGCTATATTTAAACGGTGTTCTCACAGAAACCATAACTCTTAGTGCAGAGCTTGCAAATGCGTTTTCTGGTTATAAAATTGGTGCGGATAACCGAGTGAGCAGTCCTCAGCGTTTTAAGGGAACTATTTATTCTGTAACAATGTTTGATGATGTAAGAACATCTGAAGAAATAGCCCTTGATGCGATTATAGTACCGAGTGATACTGACGGAATTTTATTCTCAAAGTATTTTGCTGATCCACTTGATGGATTGGATAACATATTTACTGATAATATATCTTATGATGGCACGGTTTGGTCATGTGATTTGACGTTGTTCTTAACTGATGTGACATCTGCTAAGGTGTATGTAGCGGTATACGAAGATGAACGATTTAAAAAAGTTGTGACATATCCTGCTATGACAAATCTTCCGGTCAGTGTTGAATGTGAGGCGGGTCAAACAATTGAAATCTTCTGCTGGAATTCAGATTTTAAACCACAAAGTCGTAATGTGAAAATAGATGTAAAATAGTTTCCGGTAAGAGGAGTTAGAACAAATTTTTCTCGTGTCAAGTTCTGTTGATCCAGTGAAAAAATTCACTGTTCATCAGACTTGACACGAGCTATATATAGATGGCTGATTTTTTAAAAAGAATAAGATTTATACATAGTTAAATAAAAATTATAATTCTCATTTTAATCTGTGCATTTGATATCGAAAAAATGAACAAGGATATGATAGGCAATGAAAAATGTATCGAAGAACTCGTATTATTTGGTTGTTGATTTTTCTGACTTAATATGAACCACTACTAAAAAGATTGTCGAAAAAAGTAATATCAAAAAGGAGAACGAAAATGCGAAGCATGATACACCGTTTTTCGGTATTGGTAAACTGTAATTTAAGTGATGAAAACTTAGTTGCGGATATAAGGATTTACTTGTTAGAATTGGTGGGTATAGTGATTTCTTTGTCACCATGCCAAAAAGCTTGCAGGATGAATTAATATCAAGAACTGCGAATGAAAATATATGATTTATTTAAATATAGAAAGGCTATAAAAAATGGTAGCATTAATCACAGGAGCAAATAAAGGTATAGGCTTTGCAACAGCTAAGCTGTTTCTGAGCAAGGGTTATAAGGTGTTGATTACAGGTCGGAGCGAAAAAAAGCTTGCGGCGGCAAAAGAGCGTTTGGGGGAAAATGTTGAATACATCGTCTGGGATGTCGCTGATGTTCAAAGTGCAAAACTTGTTATAAAAAAAGCACATACAATATTCGGTAATATAAGTGTTTTTGTCAATAATGCAGGAATTGTGTGTTCGGAGGATAACGGTCCTAAAGCGGTAGGATTTTTTGGAAAAACTGAGGCAGGCTGGGACGAAACAATGAATATAAATCTTAAGGGAATGTTTTTTGCATTACAGGCTGAGGCTGAATATATGCGTGATTTGGGAATTAAAGGTAATATTGTAAATATTTGTTCAGAGATGGGTTTCAGACCGGCGTTGTTTCATTACGGGATAAGCAAATGGGGAGTAAGAGGAATGACAATGGGAGCTGGAAGGGAACTTGCTGCTTATGGAATTGTGGTAAATGGTCTTGCTCCGGGGGAAACAGCAACAGAAATCATTCATCAGGAGGAGGGAGTTGTCAAGGAGATACGTTCTCCAAGAGGAACACAGGCAACACCTGATGAAATTGCTGAAGATATTTATTTCTTGTCTCAAAGCAGAAATATAATTGGAGAAATACTCGTATCAGACGGAGGCAGGAGATTATTTTAGTTGAGAAGAACGGTCAATCTGTTTAGGTGTATATGTTATGCTAACATTTTTGGAAGCAGAGGGTATAAATATGAATTGTACCAATGCAGATGTGGTTGATTTTGGTTTGTCTGTTGCATCGGGAGATATGAAATATTCTGAAATTCTGGAATGTATAAATAAAATCAAGAAGTAATTTTTACTCTTAACTTGATACGAATATGTTGTCAAAAATATGTGGAATCTATATTATACAGTCTTTATACAAAGACTTAAAAAGGAGATGAAGCCGTTATGCCGGATATTATAATAGTTGGCGCGGGAGCCTCGGGGCTTACTGCTGCGGTTTGTGCCGCACGTCTTGGTGCAAGAGTGACGATACTTGAAAAAAATGACCGAATAGGCAAAAAACTGCTTGCCACCGGCAATGGCAGATGTAATCTTACAAACATAAATATAACTCATGACAGATACCACGGTGAGGATGCTGATTTTTCCAATGAGGCTCTCTCAGGCTTTGGTGCCCGTGATGCGGAATTGTTCTTTGAAGGAATGGGGCTTTTTACACGTCGTGAAGAAGAAGGCAAGGTTTTCCCCTATTGCGGACGTGCATCGGCAGTTCTTGATGTTTTCAGAATGGAGCTTGAGAAGCTGGGTGTGGATATTATTTGCCGCTTCGATGTGAAAGAGGTCCTTCGCCGTAAAACTGCATTTGAAATTGTTTCATGGGACGGGCAACACCTTTTTTGTGACCGTGTGATTTTTGCCGCCGGAGGAAAGGCGGCACCAAATCTTGGCGGCGGCGGAAGTGGCTATGATATTTTAAAAAAGCTGGGCCATAAGCTTACGGAGCTTCGTCCGTCAATTGTTCAGATTAAAACAGATAAGGAGCAAATATCAGGCCTTAAGGGCATAAAATGTGAAGCGGCGGTTTCAATGCTCGGAAAAAGCTACACAGGTGAGCTTTTGTTTACTGACTACGGAATATCGGGCCCCCCGGCTTTTTCGCTTTCTTCTTACTATAAGTCCGGTGCGGAAATCAGTATAGACTTCTTCCCTGATATAGACGAAAAGCGACTTTATATGCTTCTTCGTGAGAAATCGGAAAATATTATAAATCCCGACAATCTTTTTGTAGGAATACTCCATAAAAACATTGCCTCTGCCATATTGAAGCAGGCAGGGCAAGGAATAAAAGAAATTGCAAAAGCGTGTAAGGATTTCAGACTTAAAACAGAGGGAACTCTTTCATGGAACAATGCGCAGGTTACAGGTGGCGGCATTGTAACCCGTGATATTAACCCCAAAACCTTTGAGTCACTTATTTGCCCCGGGTTATATATAACAGGGGAAATCTTAGATGTAGATGGCGATTGCGGCGGATTTAATCTGCAGTGGGCGTGGTCAAGCGGATATTTTGCCGGCACGGATGCCGCAGTAAAGGAAGGATAGATTGTAATGAAAAAAAATTCTGTTTTTAAACAGGCTTTCAGTATTTTTACGGTACATTTAGTGGCTTGCCTGTTTACATTTCTTGTCTTGATGCCAATAATCGGCGCAGTGGCGTCCAACAAGGCACTTTCAGTGTGTCTTAGCATATTGATGGCGGTTGTATATAGCGTACTTTTGTTTAATTCATCGTATGAGTGTGCATCCGCTGACCATAAAACCTATTCTCAGCTGAAACCATATCCTTTAAAGGGATTTGTCATATCTCTGGGCACTATTTTTCCTGTTGTTCTTTCCTGGATTTTTTATGTTATTTGCTGGAAGATTGCACCCATTCCCGAAACGGTGGTGTCAGGCACAGAAATACCTGTAGTAACCTTTTGGGCGAATATGATCTATTCATTTTTTACTGCACCGTTCTGGAACGTGATAAACATACAGGGAAGCAATGCGTCACTTGTAGGTCAGATTGTTTCAATCGGAGTTCCCGTTGTGGTGTGTTTTGTAGGATATTATCTCGGATACATAAAGCTTGATTATACAAAATATATAAACAAGATTATGTATGATAAAACCAAGAAATAAAGGAAGTGTAAACCTTGACAGATGAAATTCTAAGGCTTACCGGTATAACCAAAACCTATAGCAAAATAACGGCTCTCGACCATGTATCACTTTCTGTGAAAAAAGGGGAGTTTGTGAGCCTTTTGGGCCCCTCGGGGTGCGGTAAAACCACACTTTTGAGGATTATAGCAGGGCTTTGTGAGGCGGATGAAGGTACGGTTGTGCTTGATGGAAATGACATAACATCTTTTCCTCCCGAAAAAAGAGCGGTGAACACAGTGTTCCAGAACTATGCTTTGTTTCCTCATATGACGGTGGAAAAAAACATAGGCTATGGTTTGCGAATTCGCGGCGAAAAAAAAGAAATCATAAAACAAAAAACTGAGGAAATGCTGAACCTTGTACAGCTTTCAGGAGTTGAGAAAAAGCTTCCGTCAGAGCTTTCAGGCGGGCAGAAGCAGAGAGTTGCCATTGCAAGAGGGCTTATAAACAAGCCTGAAATTCTGCTCCTGGACGAACCCCTTGGTGCTCTTGATTTGCAGCTCAGGCGATATCTTACCGACGAAATACGCCGTATCCAACAAGAAAGCGGAACAACCTTTATCTATATAACTCACGATCGTGACGAGGCTATGAATATGTCAGATCGTATGGTGGTTATGAACGAGGGCAGCTTTGTGCAATGGGGCACACCCCAGGAGATATATGATAAACCAGCAAACCGCTTTGTGGCAGAGTTTATAGGATTATCCAATATTTTTGAAGCAACTGGTGCTTCCGGTGGAAAAATTGCATTTGGCGGTGAGGAGCTTGAGGTGGAGTTCCCTGTGGAAACAGGAGAAAAGATTAACGTGTGCGTGCGCAGTGAAAATGTTGTTGTAAGCCACAAGCCCGGTGGATTTCCGGGTGAAATAATCCATAAATCCTATGCAGGCGGCTTTGTCCGTCTTAAGTGCAGATTGGTGGATGGAACTGAGCTTTCAGGGGTAAGTGACGACAAAAACGCTGTGTTTTCAGTGGGAGAAAGGGTATATATAAATATAGACGGCAGATTTTTATCGCGTCTGGAGGGTTGAGTTATGAAAAAGTATTTTACCTCCGATGCTTTGCCTATGTACCTGTTTACCCTTGTTTTTGTACTTTTGCCTCTGGTGTTTCTTGTGGCGCTGAGCTTTATGGAAAAAGACGGAGCTTTGAGTTATACTCCTGTATTCATCTTTGAAAACTACAAAAACATATTTGATAGAGTATATTTAAAAACTTTTATTTCATCGCTACGTCTTTCATTTATAACAACTGTTGTAACTCTGATTATAGGCTATCCGTTTGCATATTTTATGTCACGATGCGAAAATGTAAGAATGAAGTTTTTCATTCTATTGCTTGTGATACTCCCTTTCTGGACAAACGCACTTGTCAGAATTTATGGGTTCATTATCCTTTTAAGAGGCAATGGTCTTTTACATTCTTTTCTGGGCTTTTTTGGCCTTGGTGATGGATATGGCTTTTTGTATACGGAAGGGGCAGTTGTAACGGGTATGGTGTATGCACTTTTGCCTTTTATGATTCTCACGAGCTATTCTGCATGTGTGAAGATAGATGCAAATTTATCTGAAGCGGCACGTGACCTTGGAGCATCACCATTGAAAACATTTTTCCACGTTGTACTGCCTCTCACTGCCGACGGCATTGTTTCGGGGATAACTCTTGTTTTTATACCGTCAATGGGTTTATTTTTCATATCCGACCTTCTTGGGGGAGGTAAGGTGATGATTGTGGGAAATCTGATAAAGGACCAGGTTATGACCTCCCATAGCTATCCATTTGCGGCGGCGATATCGGTCGTGATGCTGATCACAATGCTTTTATGTATGGAAATAACACGTATTTTGGTGAACAGGATTTTAAGAGGAAGCAGAAAATGAAACAGACAGTTTTTCAAAAGGTATATTTGTTTATAATACTTTTACTTATGTATATACCAATGCTCCTTGTGGTGGTGTATTCATTCAACAAATCAAATATCACTACTGTATGGTCGGGGTTTTCTCTTAACTGGTACAGTGAGCTATTTGCCGACCGTGAAATGGCGGAGGCTCTTAAAAACAGTTTAATAATTGCGCTTATCACATCACTTGCATCTGCGCTTTTCGGAACAATCGGCGCAGTTTCAATATATAAGGGCAAAACAGCTCTTGACAGAGGTGTAAAAAAGCTGGCTTCGGTACCTCTTATGATGCCTGAGATAATAACGGGGATTTTGTTTTTGCTCGTGTTCTCTGCCCTTGGGGTGAAGCTTGGCATTTTTACTATAGTTCTGGCACATTCCTCATTTTGTATACCCTATGTGTATATGACGGTTACGGGAAGCCTTGAGCAGTTGGACGGGAGCATAACAGATGCTGCCCGTGACCTTGGGGCGAGTAAAATCAGAACATTTTTTGAAATTACGGTGCCTCAGCTTATGCCGGGAATAGTAAGCGGTGCACTTTTATCTTTTGCAATGTCTATGGATGATATATTGATAAGTTTTTTTGTAACGGGGCCGGGAACAAATACGCTGCCTGTTAAAATCTATTCACAGCTAAAAAAAGGTGTAACCCCTGAGGTAAACGCTCTTTGTACGCTTATGCTTGCGGTAACGATTTTAATAGTGATAATAGCTGCAATTGCAAGAAAAAAAGAGGTTGATGCTTAGCAACAACCTCTTTGGTTACAAAAATTATGCAATAACAAATTTTTCAAGCTCTGCCACAAACGCATCGCTGTTATCGTCATGTACGTCCACCTTAATGGGCTTTGAAAGGTCAAGGCTGAATATACCCATGATTGATTTTGCATCAACCACGTATCTGCCTGATGTGAGGTCAACGTCGAAGTCATATTTGCTTACGATATTGACAAAATCCTTCACATCATTAATTGAGCTAAGTAAAATATTAAAAGTTTTCATTGAGTATGCCTCCTGATCTCTTTACTTAATTTGCAGAGCTTTTCTCCGCTATTTAATATTACAACTTTTCCCTTTTAAAGTCAAGGGATTTTATTGATTAAGAAAAATTTTATATAATATTACCACAAACATAAAAAAAGGATTGATAAAATAATGAAAACAGTCGCATTTTATACATTAGGCTGTAAGGTAAACCAGTATGAAACAGAAGCAATATCCGAGCAGTTTGCAGCTCACGGCTATGATATAAAAGATTTTTCGGAATTCGCAGATGTGTATGTTATAAACACCTGCAGTGTAACCGCCATGAGTGACAGAAAATCAAGGCAGATTATACGTCGTGCCAAAAAGCAGAACCCTCATAGTGTAGTAATAGTAACCGGTTGCTATGCTCAGGTGGCGCCTGAAGCGGTGCTTAAAATAGACGGAGTAAACCTGGTAATCGGAACAAATGAAAAAAATAGGATAGTTTTTGAGGCAGAAAAGCTTACAGAGGCAGCTAAAACATCCTGTGTAAACGATATTTCCCACACTCACGACTTTGAAGAAATGACGGTGTCGGGCTATAGTGGAATGACGCGTGCCTATATCAAAGTTCAGGAGGGTTGCAACCAATTCTGCAGCTATTGTATTATTCCATATGCAAGAGGTCCTATCAGAAGCCGTGATCCCAAAGCGGTGATTGAAGAGGCAAAAAGGCTTGTTGCAGACGGGTTTACTGAAATCATTCTTGTGGGCATTCATATTGCATCCTATGGTCTTGACCGGAAGGACACGTCTCTTGCGGATATAATTCTTGAAATAAACAAGCTAACCGGAATAAAGCGAATTCGTTTAAGCTCCATAGAGCCTATGACGCTTAACCCCGAATTTATAGAAAAAATAAGCCCTGCAGATAAGTTATGCCCTCATTTTCATCTGTCACTTCAGTCGGGCTGTGACGAAACCTTAAGGCGTATGAACAGAAGATATACAACGGCGCAGTATGAAGAAATAGTAAAATCAATCCGCGAAAGTTTTCCTAATGCTGCAATAACCACGGATATAATGACGGGATTCCCCGGTGAAACGGATGAGGAGTTTGAGAAAAGCGCAAAATTTGCAGAAAAAATCAGATTTTCAGATATTCATATTTTCAAATATTCACCAAGGCCGGGAACTCCTGCGGCAGACTATCCCAATCAGGTAACTCCTGAAAAAAAGGAAGAGCGGAGCAAGGTGCTTGAGATAATCCGCAAAAAAAGCGAAAAAGAATATCTCTCTGCTTTTATAGGCAGGGAGGCAGAAGTGCTGTTTGAACAACCATCAGAGAAGCATAAAGGGTATTTTGAAGGAAAAACGGCGAATTATATAACAGTGCTTGTAAAAACAGATGAAGATTTGTCGTTCCAATACAGAACGGTGCACCTTGATGAGGTGGTTGATGGGGGGATAATAGGGAGATAAAATCCTTCGTCTAACCTCAATAGGTGATTTCATCAGCAAAGCAGATTTATTCCGTAGCAAGACAAATTTAACTAAAAAAAGACATCCGATGGATGTCTTTTTTGGAGCGGAAGACGAGATTCGAACTCGCGACGTTCACCTTGGCAAGGTGACGCTCTACCACTGAGCCACTCCCGCAAATATCGATAACATTATATCATTTGAAAGCGAATTTGTCAATACTTTTTTATAAAAATATTAGTTTTTTTCTCTTTTAACGTATTTTTCAGAGTTGCATTGTACAAATAGTTAAATTTCTTTTAATATTCAAAAATGTACTTGATTTTTCTTTGTTTATGTATTAGAATATATGTAATATATCGTATAATATGCAACAGGTGTACGATATGCCTGTCTTTATGGGTATATGGGGGAATATCAAAGACGGCTCATCGAAAGGAGTTTTACATATAATGGCAAATATCAGATTTGAATATGATGGAGCAATGGGCTTTATTGGAGAACACGAAATCGAAAATATTACTCCGCAAATCTCAGCGGCGCACAAGCTTCTTCACGACAAAACCGGACCGGGCAATGATTTTCTCGGTTGGGTAAATCTCCCCACAGATTATGATAAAGAAGAATTTGCAAGAATTAAAGTTGCAGCAGAAAAAATTAAATCAAATTCAGATGTTTTAATAGTAATCGGTATAGGTGGTTCTTATCTTGGAGCAAGAGCGGCTCTTGAAATGCTCACGGGCAGCTTTTACAACACCCTTTCTAAGGATCAGAGAAAGGCGCCTCAGATTTTCTTTGCAGGTAACAGTATAAGTTCATCATATCTCAGAGACTTGCTTGATGCAATTGAGGGCAAGGATTTCTCTGTAAATGTAATTTCCAAGTCGGGAACAACAACTGAGCCCGCAATCGCTTTCAGAATTTTCAAGGAAATTCTCGAAAAGAAATATGGAAAAGATGGTGCAAGAGAAAGAATTTTTGCAACAACAGATGCAAAAAGAGGTGCGCTTAAAACATTGTCTGATGCAGAAGGCTATGAAACTTTTGTTATAAGCGATGATGTTGGCGGCAGATTCTCTGTTCTCACAGCTGTTGGGCTTCTTCCTATAGCCGCTGCCGGCATTGATATTGATGAAATGATGAAGGGTGCGGCAGACGGTCAATCAGAATATTCAAACCCCAATCTTAAAGAGAATATCTGTTATCAGTATGCGGCGGTGAGAAACATTCTTTATCGCAAGGGTAAGAGTGTGGAAATGATGGTTAATTTTGAGCCTGCGCTTCATTATTTTGGCGAATGGTGGAAGCAGCTTTACGGCGAAAGCGAAGGCAAAGACGGCAAGGGAATTTTCCCTGCTGCGGCAGATTTTTCTACTGACCTTCACTCAATGGGTCAGTATATACAAGACGGTCAGAGAATGCTTTTTGAAACAGCACTTTTGGTTGATGAGCCTGCACGTGATTTTGAAATCACTGCAACTGATGATAACCTTGACGGGCTTAATTTCCTGGCAGGTAAAACCGTTGACTATGTAAATAATATGGCAGCTCTCGGAACAAATCTTGCCCATATAGACGGTGGAGTTCCAAACCTTGTTGTAAGAATTCCAAAGCTTGATTCTTATAACTTCGGAAAGCTTGTTTATTTCTTCGAAAAGGCATGCGGAATTTCGGGATATGTTCTGGGCGTTAACCCCTTTGACCAGCCTGGCGTTGAAGCATATAAGAAAAATATGTTTGCGCTTCTCGGAAAGCCCGGCTACGAAGAAGAGAAGAAGGCTCTTGATGAAAGACTTAAGTAAATTAAAGAAAGCATAAAAGCAAGGGGCAAAAGCAAACCGGCTACGGGAATAAAATAAAGATTGCCCGGCCTTTTAAAACTTTCTTGGAATAAATATTTTTAAGGAGGACAAAATTATGGTTGAATTAATTATCGGAAAAAAGGGTACCGGCAAAACAAAGCAGCTTATTGAAAGTGTAAACAATGCTGTTAAAGTCGCTAAGGGAAATGTAGTGTTCATTTCTAACGACACTTCAAGAAATATGTTTGATATCACAACAAGGGTACGAATGGCAGAAACTGCTGAGTTTGATATCGAAAGCTACAGCGAATTTCTTGGATTTATCTGCGGTATAGTAAGCGGTAACTTTGATATTACAAATATATTCGTAGACGGAATATTCAAAATCGTTGGCACAGACAGTCTTGACAACTTTGAAGAATTCCTTAACCGTCTCGATGCAATGAGCGCTAAGTTTAATATATCATTCGTTATGACACTTAGTATTGATGCAGAAACTGCACCTGATTATATTAAAAAATACGTTTGATAAAAATTTCGCCGTCGGTTCTGACCGGCGGCGGAAACTTTTATGTTTGGAGGATTTGAAATGAATTATTGCAGCACAAGGAATAAAAAGGTATGTGTATCTGCTGCACAGGCAATTAAACAGGGACTTTCATATGAGGGCGGATTATTTGTTCCGGAGTCGTTTCCGGAAGTGTCGCTTTCCGACATTAAATTTCTTTCCGAATGTAAGTATACTGACAGAGCTAAGTTTGTTTTGGGACGTTTTCTCACAGACTTCTCTGCTGAAGAGCTTGATAACTGTGTAACAAAGGCATACACAAAAGAAAAGTTCGGAACAGACACTATAGCTCCTCTTTATAAGTACAATGACGAAGCATATTTTCTTGAACTCTGGCACGGTCCTACATGTGCGTTCAAGGATATGGCGCTTCAGATATTGCCCCACCTTCTTACCACCTCAATGAAGAAAACAAATGAGGACAAAGAAGTTGTAATTCTCGTTGCCACAAGCGGTGACACCGGTAAAGCGGCTCTTGAAGGGTTTAAAGACGTTTCAGGAACAAGAATAGTTGTATTCTATCCTAATAATGGCGTAAGCGAAATCCAAAAGCTTCAAATGGTAACTCAGGATGGCGGAAATGTGGGTGTTTATGCAGTTGAGGGTAACTTTGACGATGCGCAAAACGGTGTGAAGAAGATATTTACCGATAATGAATATAAACAGTCACTTCTTTCGTCAGGCTATAGTCTTTCAAGCGCAAACTCGATTAACTGGGGCAGGCTTGTTCCTCAGATTGTTTACTATTTCTCTGCATATGCAGATTTAGTTAAAAATGGTGAGATCAACCTTGGTGATAAAATTAATATAGTGGTGCCCACAGGTAATTTTGGTAATATTCTTGCATCTTACTATGCATATAAAATGGGACTCCCTGTAAATAAATTCATTTGTGCTTCAAACGAGAATAATGTTCTCACAGATTTTATAAATACAGGTGTGTATAATAAAAACCGTGCATTCCATACAACATCAAGTCCATCTATGGATATTCTCATTTCAAGTAACCTTGAGAGATTTCTCTTCGACCTTACAGGCGAGAATGACAGTGTGGTTGCAGAGTGGATGGCAGCTCTTTCCGAAAAGGGCAGATACGAAATAGATGCAGATGTTAAGGAAAAGCTTACAGCTCTTATGTGGGGTGGCTGTGCGGATGACGCAGAGACTTCTGACACAATAAAGAAAACCTATGATGAATCGGGATATGTGGTTGATACTCACACAGCGGTTGCAAAGGCGGTTTATGATAAGTATGTGAAGGAAACAGGTGATAAAACAAAAACTGTTATTGCATCAACTGCAAGCCCCTTCAAATTCAATCAGAGTGTACTTATTGCGCTGAATGGTCTTAATGCAGTTGTAGGTAAGGACGAGTTCCAGCTCCTTGAGGACCTTGCATTCCAAAGCGGGCTCACAATTCCGGAGTCACTCTCCGAGCTTAAAACAAAGCCTGCAGTATTTGACACAGTATGTGAAAAAAACCATATGGCAAGAGTGGTAAATGAATTCTTAAATGTTTAATAATTCAAAAAAGCAGAAACGTTGTGTTTCTGCTTTTTGATTGTTTATCTTTTAACAAATTACAAATTGAGTGTTTAATAAAACACTTTTTTATTTTCCGCTCTTTAAGAATCCCATTTTTTATATATGGTCATGGAATGTTCTGTTGATTACTTCAAGCTGCTGTGCTTTACTGAGTCGGCAGAAGTTTACTGCATACCCTGAAACTCGGATTGTTAGGTTGGGGTATTTTTCGGGATGCTCGTATGCATCCATCAGCTTTTCACGATCGAGAACATTTATGTTTATATGGTGTGCGCCGTTTCGGAAATAGCCATTTAATATATCCGTAAGGTTTTCTACTCTTTCTTCTTCTGTTACACCGAGAGTTGACGGTGTGATTGAGAAAGTATTTGAAGTGCCGTCACGTGTGATTGAATATGGAATTTTTGAAACAGAGTTCAGTGATGCAAGAGCGCCGTTTATATCTCTGTTGTGCATGGGGTTGGCACCGGGAGCATAAGGCTCTCCTGCTTTTCTTCCGTCGGGGGTTGCACCTGTTTTCTTTCCGTACATTACGTTTGAAGTAATGGTAAGGACAGATAGTGTGGGAACTGCATCTCTGTATGTTTTTGTCTTTTTAAGGTTTGTGTTGATTGAATCGAGAACATATATTGCAAGGTCGTCAACGCGGTCGTCGTCGTTTCCGAATTTGGGGAAGTCACCCTCAATCTCAAAATCCTTAATAAGCCCGTTTTCGTTGCGGATTGGCTTAACCTTTGCATATTTAATTGCGCTCAGTGAGTCGGCAATAACTGAAAGTCCTGCGACGCCGCATGCCATAAATCTTCCAACCTGTGTGTCGTGAAGTGCCATCTGTATTTTTTCATATGCATATTTATCGTGCATATAGTGGATTACATTAAGTGTATTTATATAAAGATTGCATATCCACTTGCTATAACGGTCGAAGCGTTCAATAACTTCATCAAAGTCAAGGTATTCACCCTTATAAGGCTCGCACTTTGGTGCAATTTCTGTTCCCGTTGCTTCATCGCATCCGCCGTTGAGGGCAAGGAGAAGAAGCTTGGGAAGGTTACAACGTGCGCCGAAGAACTGCATTTGCTTACCGATTTTCATAGCTGAAACACAGCATGCAATTGCATAGTCGTCACCGTATATTTTGCGCATCTGGTCGTCGTTTTCGTACTGAATAGAATCTGTGTCGATTGAAACCTTTGCGCAGAACTTCTTGAAGTTCTCAGGCAAGTGCTCTGACCATAAAACAGTAAGATTAGGCTCGGGAGCAGTTCCTAAGTTATAAAGTGTATTCAAAATTCTGAAACAGTTCTTAGTAACGAGAGTTTTGTTGTTATTCTCCTGCATACCGCCTATGCTCTCTGTTACCCATGTGGGGTCTCCGCCGAAAAGCTCGTTATAGTCGGGTGTGCGGAGCTGACGTACAATACGGAGCTTTATTACAAAATCATCCATAAGCTCCTGCGCCTCGGTTTCTGTAAGAAGACCGAGCTTGATGTCTCTCTCAACATATATATCAAGGAATGTGCTCACTCTGCCAAGGGACATAGCCGCACCGTTTTGCTCTTTAACAGCTGCAAGATATGCAAAGTAGAGCCACTGATATGCTTCTCTTGCGTTTGATGCCGGCTTGCTGATATCGTAGCCGTAGCTTTCTGCCATCTTTTTAAGGCGCTTTAAAAAGTCTATCTGCTTAAAAAGCTCCTGGCACAGTCTGATATTCTCTTCTGTCATATCCTTTGTGCCATACTTAGCCTTGTCCTTTTCTTTTTCTTCTATAAGAACATCGACGCCGTATAGTGGCAGACGTCTGTAGTCGCCTATAATTCTTCCTCTGCCGTAAGCATCGGGTAGACCTGTAAGTATTCCGAAATGACGAGCTTTCAGCATATCCTCTGTATAAACGCTGAAAACACCGTCGTTATGCGTTGTTTTAAATTCAAAAGCGTCCTCAATGCGCTTTGATACCTCGTAGCCGTAGGATTTTGCGGCACTTCTTGCCATTCTCATGCCGCCAAAAGGATTGATACCTCGTTTAAGGGGTGCATCCGTCTGAAGCCCCACAATAATCTCTTTATCTTTATCAATATATCCCGGGGCATATGATGTAAGAGACGAGATAGTATCAGTATCAATATCAAGAACACCACCGTTCTCACTTTCTTTTTTCAGAAGCTCTTTTACCTGATCGTTAATATCAGTTGTACGCTTTGTAGGACCTTCAAGAAATTCAGCATCACCAAAGTATGGTGTGTAGTTGTGCTTGATGAAGTCGCTTACGTTGATTTCCTTGTCCCAACGATTTAGGTTGAAACCGTTCCACTGTTCAAAATACATAGTATCTGTCTCCTTTCGGGTATTTTGCATAATTAGTATAACATCATATTGTACATTCTGTCAATATACGCAACGTAATTATGTCAATTTGACTTGAAAAAACCATTTTTTTGTTGTGTTCATAAGTTATTTTTACATTATTGGGAAATAGTTAATATTTATTGTGCAAAACTATTATAATAGATAGTCTTTTTTTTAACAATTAAGTTGTTATATATAAAATTTTTAAATTTGTAAAAAAATGCTTTTATTATGGAGATTTTCGTGTTATAATGGTATCGAAGATGAAACTGGGGTTCTTTCGGATTTCATCAAATAATACCGCTTAATTATGGCAGGAGGTAATAATAATGACTAACAACAAAACAGTTCTTACCTGGCTTGACGAAATGGTTGCTATGTGCGAACCCGAAAAAATCGTATGGATTGACGGAAGCGACGAGCAGAGAGACGCACTTCGTGCAGAGGCAGTTTCAACAGGCGAAATTATAGAGCTCAATCAGGAAAAGCTCCCCGGCTGTTACTACCACAGAACAGCAGAAAACGACGTTGCAAGAGTAGAAGACAGAACATTTATCTGTACTAATACTAAGGAAGAAGCAGGCCCCATTAACAACTGGATGGACCCTGCAGAAATGTATGCAAAGCTCAAGGCTCTTTACAAGGGCTCAATGAAGGGCAGAACAATGTATGTTATTCCTTATTCAATGGGACCTGTTGGCTCACCTTTCTCAAAGATTGGTATCGAGCTTACCGACAGTATCTACGTTGTTCTTAATATGCTTATTATGACAAGAGTGGGCAAGGCAGTTATCGATGAGCTTGGCGACAAAACAGAGTTCGTTAAATGTCTCCACGCTAAGAAGGATGTAAATCCTGAAGAAAGATATATTGTACAGTTCCCTCAGGATGCAACAATCTGGTCAATCAACTCAGCTTATGGCGGTAATGTTCTTCTTGGTAAGAAGTGCTTCGCTCTCCGTATAGCTTCATACCTCGGTATGCAGGAAGGTTGGATGGCTGAGCATATGCTTATTCTCGGTCTTGAGAACCCTGCAGGTGAAGTTAAGTATATCTGTGCTGCATTCCCCTCAGCTTGCGGTAAAACAAACCTTGCAATGCTTATTCCTCCCGAATATCTCCAGGAAAAGGGATATAAGGTATGGACAGTTGGTGACGATATAGCTTGGCTCAAGATTGGTCCCGACGGCAGACTTTATGCTATCAACCCCGAAGCAGGCTTCTTCGGCGTTGCACCCGGAACATCAGTTAAAACAAACTTCAATGCTCTTGAATCAACAAAGAAAGATACAATCTTCACAAATGTTTGTCTCAACAATGACGATATGACAGTTTGGTGGGAAGGTCTTGATAAGAATCCTCCTGTTAATGCAACAGAGTGGAAGGGCGCTAAGGTTAACGGCGTAGAGTTCGCTGCAGACGGCGGCAGGCTCGCTCATCCCAACTCAAGATTTACTGCTCCTGCTGTAAACTGCCCCTGCCTCAGCTCTGAATTTGAGAATCCTCAGGGTGTTCCGATTTCTGCTTTCGTATTCGGCGGCAGACGTGCTAAGCTTGCTCCCCTTGTATATCAGTCAAAGGACTGGAACAACGGTGTATTTGTTGGCTCAATCATGGCATCTGAAACAACAGCTGCAGCAGCAGGTGCAGTAGGTGTTGTTCGTCGTGATCCTATGGCTATGCTTCCTTTCTGCGGATATAATATGGGTGACTACTGGCAGCACTGGATCAACATCGGTAAGACTCTTGATCCCGAAAAGGCTCCCAAGATCTTCAATGTTAACTGGTTCAGAAAAGATGATGACGGTAACTTCTTATGGCCCGGCTTCGGCGACAACCTCAGAGTTCTTAACTGGATTCTTGACCGTTGCGATGGTAAGGTTGATGCAAGAGAAACCGCTATCGGATATGTTCCTTTTGCTGATGATATTGACCTTGCAGGTATTGAGGATGAGGTTTCCAAGGAAACACTCGAATCAATCCTTGTTGTCGATAACGACCTCTGGAAGGGTGAAATTCCCGGTATCGAAGAGTTCTACGGCAGATTCGGTGACAAGCTTCCCGAAACTCTCAAGAATGAGCTTGATAACCTCAGAACAAGCCTCAACTGATAACAAATCCCGATTCCTTGTGAATCGGGATTTTTTTATAAAGCAATAGCTTATACTATTTTTATAAGTTGAAAAATTTTTCAATTTATTTATATGTTATTTTTCGAGTTCAATTGACATATTGTACGCTTTTTTGATATAATAAAT
>JAZRNL010000026.1:0-1700 GCA_045648165.1 Clostridia bacterium
ACAACACCTGTGTGACCTGCAGGAACAATTGTAACTGAAGCTAAAAGCACGACTGCAGCTATTAAAACTATAACGCCTGCTATAATTAACTTTTTAACTGTTGCAAAACTAAATTCGCCAACTACCTTAGCATTTTTAACCATTTTATGTACTCCTTTTCAGATTTCGTTTTTTAACTTATTTTGTTCCACGTGAAACATTTTGGCTTTCTGACCTTGTTCCCGTGAAACTGTTTTATCATTGTTCCACGTGGAACATCAGTCTTCCATAAATTCCTGAAGCATTTTTTCTGCCTCATTTTTAAGATTAGAAGAAATATGAGCCAACATCATAATTTCAAGAGCGTTGCGTAATTTCTCTTTGCCTCCGGAAAAAGGCTCTTCATAATCTTTAATTTCTTCGTCAATAACATTGACAACTGTTTCCTTGTTCCAATTTCCGATTTTGTCAATTTCTTCGGTAACGGAACACATCATACTATAGAGTTCACCATCGGGAACGGCATCGTCACACCTATCGTCGACCTTACCGTTGATATATGACATCAAGGAAACAATGTTTGAGAGCTGCATAGCACCTTTAAGCATATTGATTATAAGAACTCTTGCGATAGATTCTTCACCATAACGGCGTTCCTTAGGGGGCTCAATCCAACCACGTTTAACCCAGTTCTGAATTGTTGTTGCTTCAAGACCTGAAATTTCTGCAAGCTGAGAAAGGGTGAAACCACCTGTAAGCTTCATAGCCGTTCTTATTGGTTCAAATGCTCTGTCCTTCATTTGCATCCTCATCTCCTTTCATCCCACGATTACTTATCGCGTTGATATGATAATATCACAGGTTCATATGACTGTCAATAGTTTTCATAAGATTTTTTCCATATTTTTGAAATGTCCGACAAAAAACAACTTTTTTGTAGTTTAACTTCTGCTTAATACTATATTCATAATTTGCTAACAAATTTTTGATAATATTTAGACGTACTTGGAAAGGGAGCCGCACCCGAGTACAAGTATTTAGTTCTGTGAGGAACTAACCCCTCCTCAAGTAAACCTTAGATGCATAGTGTTATACTGTGCGTCGGGGATGCAGCGTCTGACCCCTCAGACGCTGCATTTCTTTTACCTAAAAACTTGACTTAATAATATTATTATTGTAAAATATATAATTGATTTAATTTGTGAAAAAATCTGAAATCTACAGATTCACAAATGTTTTAACAATAGATTGGAGGCTTCATTTTGGCTATCATTACAGTTGACGCTCTTACAAAGGCTTATGGCGACAACATAGTTCTCAATGATATGAGCTTTGTTCTTCCTGAAGGAGAAATTATCGGCTTATTCGGTCCGAACGGTTGTGGCAAAACAACCCTTATGAAAATTCTTACAGGTCTTATTCACGATTATAAAGGAAATGTTCTCATAGATGGTGTTAAGCCTGGCGAGCAGACAAAGGCTTATACTGCATATCTTCCTGAACAAACCTTCGTTCACGAATGGATGAGAAACATTGATGCAGTTGATTATTTCAATGATTTCTTTTCGGATTTTGATAAAAATAAGGCTCTTGAGATGCTCAGACGCTTTGGTCTCTCTGAAAAACAGAAATCAAAAACAATGTCAAAGGGTATGCAGGAAAAGCTCTTGCTTTCCCTTGTTATGTCAAGAGACGCAAAGCTCTATATATTAGACGAGCCT
>JAZRNL010000027.1:0-11155 GCA_045648165.1 Clostridia bacterium
GCATACGAACGTAACTCACCACTCGGTGTGCCAACGTACGCCTTCGGGCAGGGTATTATTCGGATTGAACCGCATAATACTTCGTTCCGTCCGTTCTGCACTATTTTTAATCATCCCCTGGACTGTGAGCTGACTTTTTAAACAGCCCCTTTTAATATTCTTAACCGCATCTTTACCAAATATGATATATAATTTTAAACAGTGTTGAGATAATAAAGAATAGATATCTTTACATTTATAAAAACTACATTTACTTTAATGAGGTGTGTTTATGACCATATTTGATGTATTAACTTTAATCGGCGGATTATGCTTATTTTTATTTGGTATGAGCATAATGGGCGATGCCTTAGAACGCCGTGCCGGCGGAAGCTTAAAAAAATTGCTGGCAAGGCTTACAAAAAACAAAATAGCCGGATTTTTCACCGGTCTTGCCGTCACTGCGGTTATTCAGAGCTCTCCAGCTACCACAGTTATGGTGGTTGGCTTTGTAAATTCGGGTATAATATCCCTTAAACAGTCTATTGGTGTTATAATGGGGGCAAACATCGGAACAACCGTAACTGCGTGGATATTGAGCCTTGGCGGAATATCCAGCGATAATGTGCTTGTTCAGCTCATGAAACCCACTTCCTTTACTCCTGTTCTTGCTCTCATTGGCACCGCATTTCTGATGTTCGGCAAATCAAGCAAGAAAAAGGATACGGGAACAATTCTCCTTGGTTTTGCAACCTTGATGTTTGGTATGGATACTATGTCCTCTGCAGTATCAGTCCTTGCAGACGTTCCTGCTTTCCAAAACCTGTTTATAATGTTTAAAAACCCAATCCTCGGTGTTCTGGCAGGAGCAGTTCTTACCGCTATTATTCAGTCCAGCTCTGCATCGGTTGGTATACTCCAGGCGCTTTCTGTAACAGGTCAGGTTTCCTACGGTGCCGCAGTCCCAATTATTATGGGTCAGAACATCGGAACTTGCGTAACAGCGCTTCTATCATCGTTTGGTACCAATAAAAATGCAAAGCGTGCAGCTATCGTTCATTTATCATTTAATGTTCTCGGCACTATTATCTGGCTTACATTATTCAGTTTAATATCTACAATACTAAGGCCCGCTATTCTGGATATATCCGCATCATATCTCGGTATTGCTGTTGCCCACTCATTGTTTAATATAGCATGTACTGCGCTTCTGCTCCCAATGTCATCACTGCTTGAGAAACTTGCTATAAGGCTTGTGCCCGATACAAACAAAAAAGAAGAAAATACTGAGCTTGACGAAAGACTTCTCATAACTCCCCCCATAGCACTGGAGAGATGTAATAAGCTTGTGTGTGAAATGGCAGAATACTCAATTACGGCATTAAAAAATTCATTGAATATGCTTTCGGCATACGATTCTCATATTGCGGACGAAATCCGCGAGGCTGAGGAAAAAGCAGACCATTATGAAGATATTTTAGGAACATATTTAGTAAAACTCAGCAGGCACCAAATCAGCGACAACGACAGTTCTGAGGTTTCAAAACTTCTGAAGGCAATCGGTGACTTTGAAAGAATTTCTGACCATGGAATTAACATCCTTGAATCTGCCGAGGAGATGAATGATAAGGATATACAGTTTACTCCTGATGCAAAGAAAGAGCTTGACGTTTTATGCAGTGCAGTATCTGAAATTCTGACGCTTTCCTTCAAAGCATTTACCAACAATGACTTTGAAAGTGCTCACGATGTAGAACCTCTGGAACAGGTTGTTGACGTATTAAAAGCAAAGCTCCGCGATGGTCATATTATGCGGCTTAAAGACGGTACTTGTTCAATTGAGGCAGGATTTGTATGGGCAGATTTGATAACAAATCTTGAAAGAACTGCAGACCATTGCTCTACCATTGCAGCCTGCGTAATTGACGCATCGGAGAATAATATGAATATCCATCAGTCCGTTCGTGATATGAAAGATAATGATGAATATTTCAAATCCAAATTTGCTTACTATTCAGAAAAATATGCATTGTAACGATAGCAAAAAAAAGAAGCGACACCCAGGTCGCTTCTTTTTTATCTTATACCGTAATTCTCCATCACATAGTCCATATCCTTATCTCCTCTGCCTGAGAGATTGATAAGCACTGAACCCCTGCCCATTTCTTTTGCAAGCTTCATACCGTAAGCTACTGCGTGGGCGCTTTCGATTGCGGGGATTATGCCCTCAAGCCTTGAAAGCTTAAAGAATGCATCTATTGTTTCGTCGTCATTTATAACATCATACTTAATTCTGCCGATGTCGTGAAGGAATGCGTGTTCAGGGCCGCTTGACGGATAGTCAAGCCCGCTTGCTACTGAGTAAACAGGTGCAGGCTCGCCGTTTTCATCCTTCAGCATAATACTGTTAAAGCCATGCATAACACCTTCTTCACCATAAGCAAGGCTTGCGGCATGGTCGCCAAGAGTTGCTCCGCGGCCTAAAGGCTCTACGCCGTAAATATCAACAGGGTCGTTAAGGAAGCCCGAGAATATACCCATTGCATTTGAACCGCCGCCAACACAAGCAACTACCGCATCGGGAAGCTCTCCTGTAAGATTTAAGAACTGTTCTCTTGCTTCAATTCCCACAACACTCTGGAAATCACGTACCATCATTGGGAAAGGATGAGGGCCTACTACAGAGCCAATGCAATAAATACTGTCTTTATACTCTCTGCTATACGCTTCAAATGCAGCATCAACCGCTTCCTTCATTGTTGCATGACCGTCTGTTACCTCTACCACGTTTGCACCTAAAATCTTCATACGTGCAACGTTGGGAGCTTGCTTTTTAACGTCAACCGCACCCATGTAAATATCACATTCAAGTCCGAAATATGCTGCCGCAGTTGCAAGAGCAACACCGTGCTGACCTGCGCCTGTTTCGGCAAGCACCTTTTTCTTACCCATATACTTTGCAAGAAGCGCTTCACCCATACAGTGGTTAAGCTTGTGAGCGCCTGTGTGGTTAAGGTCCTCACGCTTAACATAAAGCTGAACATTACCGAGAGATTCAGAAAGCCTTTCGAGATGAGAGATTGGGGTAGGTCTGCCCTGGAACTCTCTGCGGATACGTCTGAGCTCACTTACAAACTTGCTGGACTTACAGATTGTATAATACGCCTCGGTTATTTCCTCCATAGCCTTCTGAAGATTTTCAGGCACGTATGCGCCGCCGTATTTCCCGAAGTATCCGTTTTTATCGGGATAATTTTTAAGATATGTATTAAATTCAATTCCGTTATGGTTCATTATTAAAGACGTCCTTTCAAAATTTATTTTATATAACTTCAGCCGTCACGCCATCGCCGCGTCAAACTTATCACTGCCACTACTCCCTTTCTCTTAGAGGAAACAAAAACGCCCCCGACAGAAAATTACAATCTGCCAAGGACGAACATAACAATTTATATCCGCGGTGCCACCTTGATTCACGGAAAAGCCGTGCCCTTTGGCGAAGTACCATCATACTTCCGGCTTATAACGCAAGCCTTACGTCGGCGCATTTGACGCCACCCTCGACAGTCCATATTACTCGAAGAGCCTTTGTGGAACTCACACCGTAATCCACTCGCTCAGAAAGACCTGCTTCGACTTTTTTCTGCCTCAACGGTTTTAAAAATATTCAAGATGTTGGTATTATAACACCCACAAGGCAATTTGTCAATAGTTTTTTTGAAATTTGTTTTAGCTGCAAAATATGAGCCGACATCTGAAGTTCAAATGTCGGCTTATTTTTTACAAAACACCTATACAACCATATATAATCTTTGCGCTTTCTGCTCTTGTTACGTTACCCTGAGGCATGAGTTTCCCGTCTTCATAACCGTTAACTATACCAAGACTTACAAGGGTGTTAATTGCCTTATGGGCGTAGTCGGGAATTTTATGACTATCTTTAAACTCCACGTCTGCAAAATTATAACTCTTTTTACTTGTACGGAAAAGAATTGTCATTGCCTCGGCACGGGTTATATTATCACTGCCCGAGAAGGTTACTCCCCAGCCTGTTTCCTTGCCGGAGATTATTCCCTCTGCCGCCACTGCATTTGCATATGGCTTTTGCCAGTCGGGAATGTCATTATAGTCAAGGAATTTATACTTTTCATAAGATTTCACGTCAAGACCCATATATCTGGCTGCCATAACTGCAAATTCCCCTCTTGTTATATGGCTTTCGGGACGGAATATCATTTCTCCGTCTTTTTCTTCACCTGTTACTATTCCCATATGGAAAAGCTCATTTGCATATTCCTTCCCCCAATGAAAGTCCATATCTTCAAACACTGATGAGCTTTCAATGCTTACGGGAATTTTATGGGTTTTATTGCCTGCTTTTATATAAATATATCCGGTTTTAATCTCACTTGTATCCGGCACAAACATCCCGTTTTTGTCAATATATCCAATATTTTTGTCACAGCTCCAGGTATAGCAGGAGTCGTCGGAATTGAGCTTCATATTATGAATAAAGGATACGGCGTCTATATCCAACACCTCAGAGCTTCCTTTTATGAGCCTCAGTTCAGATATTTCCCCACCGTTTGCAAAAGCTGATATCTTGGTAGGAGACTTATGAACCGTATATGAAATATGATGCTTTGAGCTGCCTGCCGAAAGTGTGATATATCCTACACCATTACCGTCGGTTTTTACTGTGTTCCCCTCTATTGTAAGAGCGGTTCCGTCGGGGTTATCTACATATCTCTCAACTATTTGCGGGTCTACATAATTGCCTCTGCTATCGGTTATTGAGCGAATATCCAGCTCTTCCCTGTATCCTGCAAGAAATCTTCTGTTAGACGAAACATTTACATCAAATTTATAGGAAGGCTGCGGATTTTTTCGCATATCCTTAAGAAAAATATAATTTGCACATTTACGCAAAGTCCCCTCCGAAGGGCTGTTTGCAACTGTTACTTCATCACTACCCGGAAACACACCTGCTATTGCCGTAGAGCCGCCGCCGTCCAGGTTTATGGCATCCACACAACCAAGCTCCTTCATCCTGTTTGCAAGGGTTTTTATCTGCACCCCTGTACTAACCCCGGGCTGACGTCCGTCTATAACGTAGAAAATAATGCTTCCGTCAGGTTTTATTCCAACTGCAGTACGAGGTGCTGTCCCGGCTTCAAATTTAGTATATACCTTGCCATTTTCTATAAGCCTGCCGCCAACAGATCCCATCCCGTGCTCTGCCGTTGCCCATTTTTCTTTATCGTATACAGATTCTGTTTTAAGCTCCAGCTCCTGACCCACCTGAAGGCTATCCATAAATTCAAGCTTTGACTTATCTCCATAGGTGTTTGTCATAACAAGCACAAGCTTTCCCTCAGGGATTGCAATATCGCCGTCGTAATCAAACTTTTCTTCAACCTTAAGGAAAATACTCTTACCTATAGAGAGCTTTCCGTCTACAACAGAAAAAATGATAAACTTACAATTTCCTGACGTTTTTGTGGATTTGCCAAATTTATCAGTAAGAAGATACGATGCACTGATTGTAGGCTGACACCATTTATTTACACAGTCAAGCGTCATTTCCTCGCCTGTGTAAGTAATAAATCTGCTTTGTATTTCAAGCCAGGAAACAAACCCTGTTCCGTCACTGTTAAAGCCAATAGCATTCTGCCCGGTAGTATCAGAGGTTACAAGCTCTCCGTCAATTACAGTATGACCCATAGGTATACCTGTCTGATATGAAAAATAGTCGGCATTGATGCCAATTAAAGGTCGCATACCATTATCCTTCATATACTGCGCCGCCTGGGTTATTGTGCGCTTACCATATATAGCTTCGCCGTTTACAACGATGGGGACTACTTCATCGTTTGGCTTATAATCCACATAATACTCACTTTGAGTTGTGGTTTCTGTACTATAGGTATAATGATAAAACTCTGCATCCTCCGTCATTGTAATACGGTTTCCGCCTGTAAGCTCTCCAAGAACGGAGGCAAAAGCATTTATGTTTAACATTGCAACCAACAAAGCTGACAACAGTGCAGTACGTTTTTTGAGTTTCATAGTTTTGACCTCCTTACCTTTTAATTTTAACACACACTCATCAAAAAGTAAATAGAAATAAATTAACAAACTGTCAATAATTATGTTTTTTCTTGACTTAAAGCACTGCCTGTGATATAATAAATGCACAGAAATTAAATTACTATATCACCCGAAAGGAATACACTATGTTAAAAAAACTTGCATGTATCTTGTTGACTGCACTTATGATAAATTCCGGAATTTACGCAAATGCCGCTACTGAAGCTTCAAACCTCAACGGCTATACCATAATATCAGGAACAGGGAAAATCAGGGACTTCACCAACTCCGTAAAGTCACCCTTTACGGAAGACAGTCAGAACATAAGCTATGTAGCTATGATGTCAGGAGTTTCCTCTGTAGGTAACAATGCTTTTAAAAACTGTACTGTGCTGAGAGATGTTATTTTCCCGTCAACAGTGGGGGAAATCGGAAGCCAGGCTTTTGCAGGGTGCAGCAGCCTAAACACTGTTGTTATACCCTACGGCGTTACATATATTATGAATTATGCGTTTATAGACTGTAAAAACCTGAAAGAGATATATATCCCCGACAGTGTTATTATGGTTGGAGAAAGCGCATTCTACGGATGCGACAACCTCACCGTGTATGCAGGCGCTTCATCCATAATGCAGGACTACTGCAAAAAAGACGGCATAAACATTGTAACTGTCGATAAAATTCAAAACACTGTGGTTGACGTTTTAAACGATGTAAAAATTTACGTCAACGGCAATGAGCTTGAATATAATTACCCCGTAGTTATGAAAAACAGTACCACTCTTATTCCCTTAAGAAACATTTTTGAAGCAGTGGGCTGCGTTGTTGCATGGGACGACAGTACCAAAACCGCCTATGCCGAAAAAGACGGTATCACTCTTGCTTTAAAAACCAACTCCGACAGTATTTTTGTAAATGGAAATGAGCAAAAGCTTGCAACTTCCACTACACTTATGTGTGATAATACAATGGTTCATATACGTGCAGTTGAGCATCTGGGAATAAATGTCGAGTGGGACGGAATTGCACGGACAATAAATATCACATATTGATTTTTTGTGTAAAACGGTGTTTTTATACCGCTTAAAATATGTAATAAATGAAAGGAAGTATTAATATGAACCTTGTAAAACAAATTTCTATTTTTATTGAAAACAAATCTGGAAAAATGGCAGATGCCCTTACTGCAATTGCTGAAAAAGGTATTAATATAAATGCCCTGTCTATTGCCGACACTGCAGATTTCGGAATACTCCGACTTATTGTAAATGAACCTGATAAGGCTTATGAAGCAATACAAAGCCTTGGTATGGCAGTTAAGCTTACCGAAGTTGCCGCCGTTGCAATCGACTCAGGAGTAGGCGGACTTGCAAAGGTAATTGCTCCTCTTAAAGACACAGGAATTGATATAGAATATATGTATGCTTTCAACGGCAAATTCCATAATGGTTCAGTTGTAATTCTCCGGGTTAACGATAACGAAAAACTCATTGAAATTGCAAAAGAAAAAGGTCTTACACTGCTAAGCGAAGAAGAAGCATATGCTACCATCTGATTAAACGGATAAGTGAAATAATTCCCTAAAACAGACAGAGATCTCATTTTTGAGGTCTCTGTTTGCTTTAGGGAATTATTTTTCATCCGCTTCTCTTCATTTTATGACATTTTTGTTATCACGAAGCAGAAAAATAGGACAAAATTTAAAAAAATGTTTTAAATTCTCCCTATTAAACAATTCAGTAAGTTTAAACTTGTGGATGTGGTTAATTGAAAAACAAGTTAAAATATGGTAAAATTTGTGGTAATAAACAATAAGGAGGATAAGTAATGAAAACAAAATTAATTATTTTAACTTCGCTGCTTCTTATACTTATTTCTAAGGTTTCTTATGCACAAGATTCAATGTCATTAGAAATAGTATGCGATGGCAGGAATTTGTCCGTATCAGGCAAACTGCCTGATACATCACAGAGTGAGACGGTCACGTTGATGCTGGGTAATTGGGATGACTTAATATATGTGGACCAACAAAACACTTCCGATAATGGGGATTTTGCGTTTGCTTATACTATGCCGGAAAACCGCTCACCGGGTGCGTATGACATAGCAGTAGGAAGCAGTATTGATATTCCAACATATTACGGAAAGCTTTATTATGGTGTAACCCAAAATGATATTTTTACAGTTGACCTTAACATAACTTTAAAAGCATATGTTCCTACCATCAGTGGAACTATTTCATGCTCGGAGGGCAAAACTTTAGAGTTCACGGTTTTAAATATTACAGACAATAATGTTTTCAGCAAAGAAGAGATTACTTCTGAGGATGGAACTTTTAATTTGTCCTATACGTTGCCGAGCTTCATAAGCGGGAAGGAATACAGGGTTTTAATCAGTTGTAAAGAAAATGCTGCCACCGTTGCTGAAATTTCGGCAAATATAGACACTTCAATTTTTTTTGTTACTGTTGATGGAGAAGTTGAAGTAGAAGATAATGTTGAAATAGATACCCATATCCGAACAGTAAATACAAATCTGATTAACACCAGAACCACGATAAAAGATAATAAAAACGTGTCTGCCACTTTTCCTAATCTTTTGCCGAATACAGTTTTTAAAGTCATTGCCAACGGCAGAGAAGTGGTTCCTATACAGGAAGAGTTGTACCAAACAACAAAATCAATTGATATATCCAAAAATGATATTGTTCCGTATTTTGTTCAACTTAAGTCTGTAGAAAATCTTGCAGATAAGATTATTGTAGTGGAATATCCTCACGATAAACTGAATCTTACAGATGCTTGTGTGTTCACAAGTGTAAAAGAAACACATCCTGTATATATTGAGCTTTTGGGGCTAAACATAAAATCTGTTACAGACGGTAGAGTAGAATTTGTTGTATCAGATAATTTCATAGCTGCACGTGATATAAAAATCATAATATCAGGTATGATGTTTGAGGCAACGAAAAGCGGAGCGGCAGAAATAACTTGCTCAATTTCCAACATAGAGGAGGATAACTGATATGAAAAAAAGAATTATGTCCGCTATGCTGTCAATAGCTCTGCTTGGAGGTGCATTTTATAACCTTGCAGATGCCGATATAGCCTTTGCTGAGAGTGTTGGTTCTGCATACGGGAGTGGGAATGATAGCTTTGAATTACCTGCAGAAGATGATGAGCCCGAGCTTATTCCCTATGACTTGGTAGACCGGAGCGTTTTTGAAGAAGACGATGATGAGGTTTTCGATATTCGCGGAAACAATCGTATGTTGCGAAGTGAATATGATATGAATCAGTCCATCTGGGAACAAATGATGGCATATAAGTTTGGCGAGAATTATTTTAACCCGTTTTATCAGCCCGGAACAGTTGAAATAACTGATAACACAAACCAGTTGAGAATGACGGAAACAGACTTGTTTCTTAAGGGCAAAAACGGACTTGATTTAGCCATACGGCGGAAGTATGAAAGTCAGGACTATTCAGGATTTTATGCGACTAAGCATTATGAAGGCTCTCCCACCGAGGTGGCTCAGTTTTTGCATATATATCGCTTTAATACATCAACGGGCAAAAGCCTGGATATAGGATTTTATTCAGAGGATGAGTTTTATATCTATATGTATAACGGCTGCTATGTATCAACTTTGAATTTTGACTCTCAATTCACTTCCGACAGTGACTTAAAGCTCGGCGTGACTTATGACAGGATCAAATATAAGCAGTCAGATTCAGGAATACGTCTCACATACGATAGCAGTGTCGAAATGCGAATAGATTACATTCTTAAGAGACAATTTTACGAAGTCAAAAATGTGGATTTAAATATTGCACGTTTTTCTATAGGTAACGGTTGGAAAATAGACTTGCCCATTACAAATTCTATATGTACATACACAAACTCATATTCTGATTATAAATATCGTGAATATAGCGGAGTATTTGTGGATGTGCACGGTAAAGTGCATACCTATACAGAGTATGATGACCTCAGAGAATATGGTAATGGTTTCGATTCAAAATTTTCTTCTGCTATAACCCCGGATATATATAACGAAATAATCTATAACAGATATTATATCGAACAGACTGCAGAAGACGGGACAGTGTATGATTTCACCGCCTATGACCCACGTGATAATTTAACCTATTATATGCTATATTCTACCCAGCCTATGACCACCCGCAAACAAATCGCTTACGTTGTAAAGATAGCTGATTCATACGGAAATGAGATAAAGTACAATTATGCATCAGAAGGTGAATTGCCTGTTCAGATTACCGACACCTTCGGACGTGAATTTGTAATTGATACTACTGGAATCAGTTATATGGAGAACGGCATCGAAAAGAATATAACTTATGAAAAAACTGTTTTGCCTCCGGAACAATTGGATAATGGCAGTCTCCTTTCTATGAAACCTGTCGACAGGCTTACCGTGACTAATCAAGAGGGGGAATCTACCCATTACGATAGCAGAAGTTGCAATGTGTTCTCGGCGTTTTCTTTTGGCAGCGGACGGCTTAATTTGAATCGACCGATGTCTGTTACAAGTGGCAGTAATGAATCATCTCGCGGATATAATCTTGAGAGAATAATTTATCCTACCGGAATGGAAAAGCACTATAAATATAAGGATATGTATATTCAGAACGATGAAACCATAACAATCCGTCAGATGTATTTTGTAGAATCTGAGCACGAACTATCCGATGGCTGCGTTATCAACAAAAAGAACTATACCATTTCCGGTGACATTGAAAGAACTATAACCTCAACCCGTGAAGGTGACGGTTATTATCAGATAAAGACCTACGATAATAAAGGCAGACTCACAACCGATTATACAAAAAACTCGGCAACTGCCTCTCATTTTTCAGGAACGGAATATTGGTACGACCAAAACAATAATATCACAAGAGAATACATATATACCGATTCGGACGAGAATACTTATCAATATACTTATCCAGAGGCTCTATAATCTTTCTATGCCTTCCCATTGCATATAACATTGCGTGGAATAGCTGTGCCGGTCCTATGTACTTCACATCCTTCACGATGTCTGTTGTAGTCGTGTATG
>JAZRNL010000028.1:0-19922 GCA_045648165.1 Clostridia bacterium
GGCGTGAACGGACTTGGTAAGTCTACACTGCTTAAAACGCTATTAAAAATCATTCCTCCCATCGAAGGAACAATCGAACACGACCAATTTATAAATGTTGGATACTTTGAACAAGAAGAAAGTTCTTCAGACAGAACTGCACTTGAGGAGTTCTGGGATGAGTTCCCCTCCCTCACGAATGCAGAAGCCAGAGCGGCACTTGCAAGATGCGGACTTACAACAGAGCATATTACCACACAGATGAGAGTTTTATCAGGTGGTGAAAATGCAAAGGTGCGGCTCTGCAAGATAATGCAAAAGCCTGCAAACATACTGGTACTGGATGAGCCTACGAACCATCTGGATATTGCGGCAAAGGAAGAGCTTTCAAAAGCAATAAAGGAATTTAAAGGAACTGTCCTTCTTGTATGTCACGAAAGTGAATTTTATAGTGAAGTGGTTGACGAGGTATGGGATGTTTCAGGTTGGAGTACAAAAATAGTATAAAAATATGATGTTGGTTTATTCCAACATCATATTTTTATTGAAAGATTAACAATCTCAATATTTCCTTTCTTTTTAGCATATTCCAGAGTTTTTGCAGCACCGCCCCAGGAGTATTTTACAAAACAAAGGAGAAAATCACTATTATTTACCATATATTCATTACACTTTAAAATCCCTATTTTCCGTGGCGTTTTTTCAGGTAATTCCGCCATCAATATACAGTCAAAGTCGGTGTAGTATTGCTTTTTATTATCGTTGATTTCGGAGGTTAAATAAGGAATAGTAAGATATAGCCTGATATGAGGGTATTTGGATTTTAAGCTTCTTACTGCTCTTGCACTCATTTTGTCAAACAAACCATAGTTTCCCACATAAAACTCTTTCACTTTTTGATTTAAGATTAAGCTTTCAATTTCACTTATAAGAGTATTGTAAAATTCCTCTTTATAACTATAATCACCGTGACCCGCAAAGCAGCAAGATTTACTCAATTTAACCACCTCATACAATCAATTTAATTGCAAATGCAATTTGGTGATTAACATTATATCACACAAATATAATAAATGCAAACGTTTTATTCTACTTTGTAAACATTTTGATTGTTTATATTTCAAAAATTTCTAAATATAATATAGTTTGAGGTGTAAAACTATGAAGAATAGAAACTTTGATATATGGTTAGGTATTGGTCTTAACATTCTGCATTACAGAAAAGAACAAGGCTTAACACAAATACAATTAGCTGAAAAATGCAATATAAGCAGAACATATATGCAAAAGATTGAAACCGCTGCTTGCTCTTGCACTCTTGATACTTTAATTGATATTGCAGAAGCTTTGAATATTCCACTTAAAAAGCTTTTTGAATTTAAAGACTAAAAAAACACAGGCGATACCGAATATAATTCGATATCGCCTGTTTTTTTATTTATTTTCTGCCTGAACAATTGCCGCTTTGACTGTATTTTTCATAAGCATTGCAATGGTCATAGGTCCTACGCCTCCAGGCACGGGAGTTATTGCTCCTGCTACCTTTTCAGCAGTTTCAAACTCTACATCTCCCACGAGCTTTTTGTCTGCTACTCTGTTTATTCCCACATCTATAACAACTGCTCCGGGCTTTATCATATCACCTGTTACGAAATTAGGAATACCTACTGCAACAACAAGGATATCTGCTTCTCTTGTTTTAGCGGCCAAATCCTTTGTTCTTGAATGGCAGATTGTAACAGTTCCGTTTTTGTGAAGAAGAAGCATTGCCTGAGGCTTGCCCACAATATTGCTTCTGCCAACCACAACACATTCCTTACCTGCCACATCTATTCCTGACTCCGCTATAAGCTCCATAACACCTGCAGGTGTACAGGGTACAAAGTCAAAGTCCCCCACCATTATCTTTCCCACGTTTACTGGATGAAAAGCATCTACGTCCTTTATAGGGTTGATTGCTTCGATAACCTTTTTTTCGTCGATATGCTTTGGTACGGGAAGCTGAACGAGTATGCCTGAAATTTTGTCATTTCCGTTCAGGACCTCAATCAAGTCTAAGAGGTCTTTTTCTGATGTTTCTGCAGGAAGTGCATATTCTTCCGAATAAATTCCGCATTCCTCACAAGCTTTCTTTTTATTGTTTACATACACACGGCTTGCTGGGTCATCTCCTACGATTATTACTGCCAAGCCGGGATTAATGCCTTTTTCCTTTAGCGCGGCTACCTCCTCCCGAAGCTCGCCCTTTATTCTTGCTGATACTTCCTTGCCTAATAGTAGTTTTGCCATTTTTGCTATTCCTCCCTATTGGTTTATTTATTTGCTTTTCAGGTCTTATCAGACATCTGTCCGAATGACCGATTAAATCTTCTCTGTGTGCAATTCTTAGTGCTTCTTCAACAAGCTTCCTGTTTGCAGGGTTTCTAAACTGCAAAAGCGCCCTTTGCAAAGCTTTTTCTTTATATGATTTCGGAACATACACCTTTTCCATTGTGAATGGATTAAGTTCCGTATAAAACATACAGGTAGACACCGTTCCCGGCGTGGGATAAAAGTCCTGAACCTGCTGTGGATTTATCCTGTGAGCATTCAGATACTGGGCAAGCTTTATTGCATCGTGGATTGTACTTCCCGGATGGCTGGACATAAGATATGGCACAAGAAATTGCTTTTTGCCGAGCTTATCGTTAATTTTATAAAACTTATCGGAAAATGCATTATATACCTTATTTTCAGGCTTACCCATACATTTTAAAACATTATCAGATACGTGCTCCGGGGCAACTTTAAGCTGACCGCTTACGTGGTGCTCACACAGTTCATTAAAGAACTCATCACTCCTGTCTGCCATGAGATAGTCAAAACGTATTCCTGAACGGATAAACACTTTCTTTACCCCGTCAATTTCCCGAAGCCGACGGAGCATCTGCAAATACTTCGTATGGTCCACCTTCATATTTTTGCAAACCGAAGGGAACAAACACTGCTTATTTTTACAAGCTCCAAGAGTTTTTTGCTTTTCGCAGGAAACTGCGGTAAAGTTAGCAGTTGGTCCGCCAACATCGTGGATATAACCTTTAAAATCAGGGTCCCATACCATTTCTTTCGCTTCGCGTACAATAGATTCCACGCTTCGTGAAGTGACTATTCTTCCCTGATGAAATGCAAGTGCGCAGAAGTTACAACCCCCAAAGCAACCTCGGTTAGCTGCTATACTGAACTTGACCTCTTTTATTGCCTCAATCCCACCTGAACTTTCATACATCGGATGATAATTTTTCATATATTTCAGTGAATATACACGGTCAAGCTCTTTTGTTGTAAGAGGAGTTTGAGGTTTATTCTGAACAAGGTATTTATCCCCATGTTTCTGAACAAGAATTTTGCCTGTGTAGGGGTTTTGTTCATAGTACTGGTCACGACATGATACTGCGTATTCCTTTTTTGAATCACGACAGTTTTCCATTGAGGGAAGCTCCAAAGCTCCTGTCGGAATTTCGGATGAAAGATAACAGGTTCCGTCTATATCGCGGATTTCTTTTACGGGAACTCCGCTATTTAGTTTGTTTGCAATTTCCACAATCTGACGTTCGCCCATTCCATAAATAAGAATATCGGCTCTGGAATCGAGAAGTATAGAACGCCTTACTTTATCGTCCCAGTAATCATAGTGAGCAAAACGTCTGAGACTTGCCTCAACACCGCCGATAATAAGCGGAATATCTCCAAAAGCTTCTCTTATACGGTTGCAATATACAATAGTAGCACGGTCAGGTCTCTGCCCTGCTTTATTCCCGGGGGCGTATGCATCGTCACTTCGTTTTTTCTTGCTCACAGTATAGTGATTAACCATACTGTCGATATTCCCCGCAGTTACAAGCACTCCAAGGCGAGGTTTACCAAGCCTTTTAAAATCATCTGCACTCCGCCAGTCGGGTAATGCAATTATTCCTACCTTATATCCCTCTGCCTCAAGAACACGCGATATAATCGCATGACCAAAGCTTGGATGGTCTACGTAGGCATCACCCACGATATATAAAAAATCAAGCTGTTCCCACCCCCGGGATTTCATATCCTCGGGGCTTACGGGCAAAAATGAATTTTTCAAATTTAATCCTCCAAACTGATTTAGTAAAGCATAACACAAAACCTATAAAAAGTCAATAGATGCAAGCCGTCATATAACTGTTGGGACGCAAGGTTTTAGGCACTTTGTCTAAAAAGAAGAGGTTTATATGTAAATCTTTGATTTATCGTGCTAATACTTTACCGTTTTACTTGACTAAAGCGTTAAAGCGTGGTATACTTGTTACAATGAAACAGAAAGGTGAAATCTTTATGGTAAACTATAATTTCGGCTCACAGGAGGAGCTTATTCCAAAGCTCCGTACAATATACGAAAAGCTTGGATACAAAAAATATAAAATGAGCAAATTTGAGGAATATGACTTTTATCTTGAAAATAAAAGCTTCCTCAAAAGTAAAAATATAATAACTTTTAACGATCTCAACGGAAAACTTTTAGCTCTTAAGCCTGACGTAACACTTTCTATTGTAAAGAATTCAGGTACTTCTCCCCAAAAGCTTTACTATACTGAAAATGTATACAGAGTAAAGTCAGGTCAGTACAAAGAAATAATGCAGGTAGGCCTTGAATACATCGGAGATGTAGACACATACACTGCAAGCGAGGTTATAAGCTTGGCGGCAAAAAGCCTCAGTGAAATTTCCGACAGTTTCGCACTTGACATTTCACATATGGGATTTATATCGGGACTTCTTGATGAGCTTGAACTTTCAGGCTGGGAATACGAAAAGCTAATTGAGCTTATAAGCCGAAAAGATGCTCACGAAATAAAAGCTCTTTGCGAAAAAAGCGGTGCATCAGATGATATATCCGGCAAAATTATTAAAATGGCCACCCTATACGGAAGCTTCGACGAAATACTCCCCGTTTGCAAAGAACTTAGTGTAAACAGTAAAACTGAAAGTGCAGTTTCAGAGCTAATGTGTTTAGGTGAACTTTTAAAGGCTACCGGATGTGATAAAAATATAAACCTTGACTTCTCAATCGTTAATGATATGAGCTACTACAACGGCGTAATTTTCCAGGGATTTATAAATGGTATCACAGGCAGTGTTTTATCAGGCGGACGATATGATAATCTCCTTAACAAAATGGGAAAATCAATCGGCGCAATCGGATTTGCTATCTACACTGATATGTTTGAATATCTTGAATTTTCAAGCAACGAAAACGATGTTGACGTTATGCTTATATACTCAGAAAATACAGACGTTATTTCAGTTGCAAAAAAGGTTAAAGAGCTCACCGAAGGCGGACTTACCGTCCTTGCCTCAACTGAAATTCCGAAAAATCTTAAATATAAGCTCACTGTTAATATGAACTGAAAGGAGACGGACTAAGGTGAAAGAAATGATTAATATAGCACTTCCCAAGGGGAGGCTGGGCGAAAAAGTATACAATATATTTGAATCTCTCGGCTACGGATGTCCGTCAATCCACGAAAATTCACGTAAGCTTATTTTTGAAGATGAAGCAAACGGAGTAAGGTATTTCTGGGTTAAGCCGTCAGATGTTGCAATCTACGTAGAAAAAGGTGCGGCAGATGTTGGAGTTGTCGGAAAGGATATTCTTCTTGAGTACTCCCCCGATATATACGAGCTTTTAGACCTCGGCATCGGCAAATGCAGAGTTTGCGTGGCAGGTGAAAAAGGAAGAAAACTCCGTGGCGACAGAACAATACGAGTTGCCACAAAGTTTCAGAATATAGCCCTTGAGCATTACAGAAAAAAGGGACGGGACATTGAGATTATAAAGCTTAACGGCTCTATTGAGCTTGCTCCCCTCCTTCGCATGTCCGACGTTATAGTGGATATAGTTGAAACAGGAACAACGCTTAAAGAAAATAACCTTGAAGTTTTTGAAGATATTGTTGATATAAGTGCACGGTTTATTGCAAACAAAACAAGCTTCAGATTTAAAACAAACGAAATTAATGAGATGAAAAACCGCCTTGCGGGTGCAATTTGAAAGGAATGAAAATAAATGATTAAAATATACGAAGGTCTTAACTGCCCCATTGATGAAATAATGGGACGAACTGAAAGCACCATCGCAGATACTGTTTCTGAAACCGTTGCAGATATAATCTATGATGTTCGAAAAAAAGGCGACGAAGCCGTTCTTGACTACACAGCTAAATTTGACGGTGCAAGACCTGATAAAATGGAAGTTTCAAAAGAAGAAATTGATGCAGCTTTTTTAAGAGTTGATACAGAGCTTATAGAAATAATAACAGAAGCCGCATCAAACATCCGTGCTTTTCACGAAAAGCAAATACGTCAAAGCTTTGTTATGAATGACAAAGAAGGAGTTGTTCTCGGTCAGAAAATCACTGCCCTTGAAAAAGTTGGAATTTACGTGCCGGGAGGTACTGCACGTTACCCATCCTCCGTTCTTATGAATGCAATTCCTGCAAAAATAGCCGGTGTGCCTGAAATTATTATGGTTACTCCACCCGACAAGGACGGAACTATACCCGACGTTTTACTTGCAACCGCTAAAATCGCAGGAGTAGACAGGATATTTAAAATCGGCGGTGCTCAGGCTATTGCCGCTCTTGCCTACGGAACAGAAACCATTCCCGCAGTTTATAAAATTGTAGGTCCCGGCAACGTATTTGTTGCAGAGGCTAAACGTCAGGTTTTCGGCAAGGTAAGTATTGATATGATTGCAGGCCCCTCAGAAATACTTGTTATTGCAGACGGTACATGCAATCCTGCAAACGTTGCGGCAGACCTTCTTTCACAGGCAGAGCACGACAAGCTTGCATCTGCAGTTTTAGTTACTGACAGCCGCGACTTGGCTGAAAAGGTGTCAGACGAGCTTGAAAGGCAAATCCCATTACTTGAACGTACTGAAATTGCCAGAGCTTCAATTGACACATTCGGAAAGATTTTTATTACAAACTCACTTGAAAGCTCAATTGATGTTGCAAACCAAATCGCACCGGAGCACCTTGAACTTTGTGTGGATAATCCTTTTGACTACCTTTCTAAGATAAAGAATGCCGGCTCGATTTTCCTCGGGAAATACACTCCGGAAGCACTGGGCGACTACTTTGCCGGCCCTAACCACACACTACCCACAAGCGGAACCGCCAAATTCTCAAGCCCCCTATCTGTTGATGACTTTATAAAAAAATCATCTTTCATATACTATACTGAAGATGCTCTTTCAAAGGATTTTGAAAAAGTTGCGGAATTCTCAAAAAAAGAAGGGCTTACAGCTCACGCTAAATCAGCACTTATTCGATTTGGAAAGGAATGAAAAATAAATGAGCAGATTTTTAAGCAAAAGGCTTGAAGGTCTTGAGGAATATATACCCGGTGAACAGCCGAAAGACAAAAAGTATGTAAAGCTTAATACAAACGAAAGCCCCTTTCCTCCATCACCCGAGGCATGCAAGCTTATGACAGAGGCGGAAGCTCAGGATTTGCGCCTTTACAGCGACCCTGACTGTACTAAACTTACTGAAGCGGTTTGCAAAGTATATGGCATTAACAAAAATCAGATAATTTTCGGAAACGGATCAGATGAAATTCTGTCTTTTGCCTTTACTGCATTTTGCGACAGAACCACACCTGCAGTTTTTGCAGATATTACCTATGGCTTTTACAAAGTGTTTGCTGACATCAACTGTATAAGCAAACGTATAGTTCCTTTAAAAGATGATTTTTCAATAGATATTCCCCAGTTTAAAAACGCAGACGGAACCGTATTTATCGCAAACCCCAATGCTCCTACAGGCATTATTCTCACTATTGATGAGATAAAGGAAATACTCGACACTAATAAGAACAATATAGTAGTCATTGACGAGGCATATATTGACTTTGGCGGCGAAAGTTGCTGCAAGCTTATCAATGAATACGACAATTTACTGGTTGTGCAAACCTATTCAAAATCACGTTCACTTGCAGGTGCACGGCTCGGGTTTGGTATAGGCTCACCTGAAATAATTGCCGACCTTCAAAAAATCAGAAACTCAAATAATCCATATAATATAAACAGGCTTACACAATCCCTTGGTGCGGCTTCTATTCTGGATACCAAATATTTTAAAGAGTGTACAGGCAAAATAATAAATAACCGGGAATTTTTAACTAAAGAGCTTGAAAAACGCGGATTTGATGTTATTCCATCAAAAGCTAACTTCATTTTCGCCAAACACAACGCCATAGACGGCAAAGAAATATACACAAAGCTCAAAAATTCCGGAGTTTTGGTAAGACACTTTGACAAAGAACGCATTTCGATGTATAATCGTATTACAATCGGAAGCGAAGAAGAAATCGGAAAACTGCTTGAGGCAGTGGATAATATCCTTGAAAGGAATTAAATTTATGAGAGAAATTAAAATCGACAGAAAAACAACCGAAACCGATATTTCGATGACACTCAACATCGACGGTTCCGGAAAATCAAAAATTGATACCGGTTGTGGTTTTCTGGACCATATGCTAACCCTCTTTGCAAAGCACGGCAGATTTGACCTTGAGCTTACCTGCAAAGGAGATGTTCAGGTGGACTATCACCACACAGCAGAGGATATCGGTATTGTTCTCGGCTCAGGATTTTTAAAGGCTCTTGGCGATATGAGAGGTATTGTTCGCTACGGATATATGATTTTACCCATGGACGAGGCTCTTATTTTAAGTGCAATTGATATTTCGGGAAGATGCCATCTTGCATACTCCCTTTCTATCCCTACTGAAAAAATCGGAGATTTTGATTCGGAGCTTATTCAGGAATTCTTTGAAGCATTTGTAAGAGAAGCAAAAATAACTCTTCACTTAAAGAAGCTTGACGGAGCAAATTCACACCACATTGCAGAAGGTGCTTTCAAATCATTTGCAAGAGCCCTTTCAGTTGCAGTATCAACTGACGAAAAATATAAAAACGAAATCCCATCCACAAAGGGTACATTACTTTAAGAGGTTGTACATATGATTGCAATTATAGATTACGGTGTAGGGAACATTTTTTCACTGCGCTCATCATTTGCCTGCATAGGAGCAGATGCAGTTCTGACAGGAGACAAAAAGGTTATCGAAAAAGCCGATAAGATTATACTTCCCGGTGTAGGTGCTTTTGCAGATGCAGCAGACAAACTTAAAAAATCAGGTCTTTTTGACGTTATTCAGGAAAACTGTTCAAAAGGCAAACCTCTTATGGGAATATGCCTTGGTATGCAGCTTTTATTTGAAAAAAGCTTTGAGTACGGCGAAACAGAAGGGCTTGGACTTATAAAGGGAAATGTCAGATATATTGGTGACTATATCGAAAAAGACCTTAAAATCCCCCATATAGGTTGGAACAGCCTCCACTTCCCCGGCGAAAAAAATAAAATTTTCAAATATTTGAAAGAAGGAGACCACGTATATTTCGTACATTCCTACCATGGAACAGACTGCGAAGCTTCAGTTATTGCCACAACGGAATACGGAGGAAGTCTTACTGCCGCAGTGGCGGATAAAAACGTGTACGGAATGCAATTTCATCCCGAAAAAAGCGGCGACACGGGGCTTTCAATTTTAAAAGCATTCTGTGAATTATAAGGAGAGGCACATATGAATATATTTCCTGCAATAGATTTAAAAGATAAACAGGTAGTCCGTCTTTTAAAAGGCGACTATAACAAAGTGACAGTTTACGGTAACAACCCACTTGAAGTTGCGAAAAGGTTTAAAAACCAGGGTGCCGAATTTTTGCACGTTGTTGACCTCGACGGAGCTAAAAGCGGAAACGGCGAGAATACAGAAATAATAAAAGAACTTGCACGGCAGTCCGGACTTAAGGTACAAACCGGCGGCGGCATCAGAACCCCTGAAGCTGTAGAAAGATATATTAATTCAGGTATTTTCAGAGTAATCCTTGGAACTGCATCTGTAAAAGATCCCGGATTTTTAAAAGAAATGGTTAAGGAATATGGAGAAAAAATTGCCGTTGGAGTTGATATTGCAGACGGATATGTTGCAATTAACGGCTGGACTGAAAAATCTGAGCTTGAAGCATTCAGCTTCTGCGAGAACCTTGTAAATATCGGAGTTAAAACAGTTATTTGTACAGATATTTCCAAAGACGGAGCAATGGCAGGTACAAACCGTGAGCTTTACAGGGAGCTTTCAGAAAAATTCCCCCTCGATATAATTGCATCAGGCGGAGTTTCCGATATGGAGGATATTCGCGAGCTTACAAAACTGAACCTCTACGGAGCAATTATCGGACGTGCCCTCTACAACGGAGCAATCGACCTTACAGAGGCAATAAAGGAGAGCCGCATATGATAACAAAACGAATTATTCCCTGCCTTGATGTGAAAAACGGAAGAGTTGTAAAGGGAACTAACTTTAAAGGGCTTTCCGATGTATCTTCACCGGTAGAGCTTGCGTCGTTCTATAGCAAATGCGGTGCGGACGAGCTTGTGTTTTACGATATAACTGCATCCTCCGACGGTAGAAAGCTTTTTACCGATATACTTTGCGAAGTAGCTTCTAAAATTTTTATTCCTCTTACTGTGGGCGGCGGTATAAACACTGTTGAAGATTTTGACAGAGTTCTCAAATGCGGTGCCGACAAGGTCAGCGTGAATTCAGGGGCAATACGAAATCCCGCCCTTATCGGAGAAGCGGCAAAAAAATACGGTGACCAATGCGTTGTTTTATCAGTTGACATTAAGCGAGTTGACGGAAAATTTACCGTTTTTGCCAAAGGCGGCAGAGAGAATACCGGGCTCGACGCCATTGAATGGATAAAAAAAGGAACTGCGGACGGTGCAGGGGAAATCGTTGTAAACAGTATCGACACTGATGGAGTTAAAAAGGGATTTGACCTGCCAATGCTTGAGGCTGTGTGCAATGCGGTTTCTGTACCTGTTATCGCATCAGGCGGTGCCGGATGCGCAGAAGATTTTACCACGCTGTTTAACAGTGTGCCAGGTGTCGATGCCGGGCTTGCGGCTTCTATATTCCATTTCGGCGAAGTAGAAATCCCAAAGCTTAAAGAAAAGCTTAAAAATGACGGTATAAATGTTAGAATTTGAAAGGAAAACTAATATGTTTGATATTAATAAGCTTAAATTTGATGAAAAAGGACTTATCCCTGCAATAGTTACAGATGCAGAGACAAAGGAAGTCCTTACGCTTGCATATATGAATAAGGAAAGCCTTGAAATCAGCATTAAAGAAAAGAAAACCTGTTTCTATTCACGTTCAAGACAGTGTCTCTGGCGCAAGGGTGAAACCTCCGGCAACTACCAGCATATTGTTGACATCACTGCAGACTGCGATATGGATGCACTAACTGTAAGCGTTATAAAAGACGGTCCTGCCTGCCACACAGGAGAAAATTCCTGCTTCTTTAACAAGGTATTTGACAACGACGAGCTTGGCGCATTTTCTTTAGACGGATTATATGAGCTTCTCGTGGGCAGAAAAGAGGAGAAAAAAGAAGGCTCATACACCACTTATCTTTTTGAAAAAGGTATAGACAAAATCCTAAAAAAAGTTGGCGAAGAATGTACTGAAGTTATTATTGCATCAAAAGCTGACGATAAAAAGGAGACTATTTACGAGGTTGCAGACCTTGCATACCACGTAATGGTTATGATGGTTGAAATGGGAATATCTCTTGAGGATATAAGAACTGAGCTTGCATCACGTCACGTTATCGATAAAAAAGTTAAGCAGGAGAAAATGACAAAATGATAAAACAAAACCTTCACACTCATTCAATATACTGTGACGGTAAAAATACACTTGAAGAAATGACTGAGGCCGCCATAAAAAGCGGCTTTTCTTCACTGGGTTTTTCAGGGCATTGTTACACTCCCTTCGACAGTTCATACTGTATGTCGCTTGATAACACAAAAAAATACTGCGCAGAAATTGATGAGCTAAAAGAAAAATACAAAGACCAAATCAAAATATATAAAGGAATTGAATATGACCTTTATTCAGAGTACGACACGTCACAATTTGACTATATTATTGGCTCTGTTCATTACATTTTTAAAGACGGAAAATATATTGATGTCGACCTTTCCGAGGAATGTGTTAAAAACTCAATTAAAAATTATTTTGATAGCGACAACATGGCATATGTGAAAGCTTATTTTGAGGAAATTGTAAAAGTACCTGAAAAAACCTGTTGCAACATTCTTGGGCATTTCGATCTTCTTTCAAAATTCTGCGAGATAACTGATTTTTTTGACACAAAAAGTGATAAATACTTAGAATATGCATTAGATGCAGTTTCTAAAGTTTCAAAAAAAATCAAGGTTTTTGAAGTGAATACGGGAGCTATGTCACGAGGTTACCGCACTCTTCCCTATCCCTCAATCGAAATTTTAAAAGAAATGAAAAAAGCAGGTATGATGCCCGTAGTTTCTTCCGATTGCCACAACAGCGCGCATATTGACTACGGATACGATATTGCATATAAGCTTATAAAAGACGCGGGATTTAAAACCGCTCTTGCATTTGACGAGGATAAATTCGTCGAATATCCTGTATAATGTTTTTAATATGTAATCAAAAAGTACTTGAAACACAACGTATTTTTTGATATAATCGATTTACCAATTAATGACAGAAGGTTGTAATGTGAAAAAAATATTAACCGCTTTTACTGTGACGGTTGCATCTTTATTCTTACTGATTTACGTTGTAAATTCTGAAACAGATTTTTTTAAAGCTTTCAGTGAGAATAATCCGGAAATTTCCGAAAAAGCGCCTTGGTTAGCCTATGCTATGGATAATATTGGAACATCTTTTTCAAAACTCCCGACAATCTCACAGTTTAAGGAAAACTTAATAAAAGAAGAAATGCCTGTAGAGCCTGAAACCTTTGCAGAAAATGCGTATATAAAGGATAGCCCCCTACTTAACTTCTACAAAAATGAAAGTATGGGTATCACTGTGAACAATGATAACACATTTACTTTATTCGGCGTTTTGTCGGATGTGAAAAAATCAAATCTCGTCATTCGGATTATAACCCAAAATGGTGATATAATAAGCGAACAAAATTTTGCAACAGACACCGAGTATCAGTTCAGTAAAACCATAAAAATCCCGAAAACCGACCAAACCAGACTCCGCATTGACGTTTTTCTGGGCGAAAAAAGGTATGGAGGATATGTGGGATGGATTAATGATTACCTTTTTATAAGCAAACAGGATAACAAATGGGAAGTAGATAAATCCCCTGTATGTGAAAACAACCGCATATTGTTTGAAGCTCCACGTTCCATATCCAAAGCTCTTAAAGCCACAGAAAATATTCAAAGCAGCAACGAAACATTAAAATCTATTGCAGTTCAGTTAACAAGCCACTGTGAAACAGATTATGAGAGAATAATTGCTCTTCATGATTGGATATGCGCGTATCTGCATTACGATAACGACAGCCTTTCAAAAAGTGACATTCCTCCCTACACCGCAATGGATGTTTTAAACTCCCGAAAAGCGGTTTGTATAGGATATGCAAATCTGTATGCGGCGCTTTGCCGAAGCCTTGATATTCCCTGCTACGTTGTTACAGGCTATGCTCTTGGTATTTCGTCAGGGAAAACCGAATGGACGAAAAGAATTATAGATGGAAGTGAAGAAAACCACGCCTGGAACGAAGTGTATGTAGATGGAAGATGGGTAATTATCGACCCCACATGGGATACATATAATAGCTTCGAAAATGGTGAAATGAAAAAAGGCTCTCATATTTCAAGACTGTATTTTGACGCAAATATAGACTTTTTCAGTTCAAATCATAAGATAATGCATTATGAATAAAAAACAAAGACGCTCGATTGAGAACAAGGTTCTTACGAGCGTCATTTTATTATATAAGAAAAGAAAACAGAGACCTCAAACAAATTGAGATCTCCGTCCGTTTTAGAGAATTATTTTATATCCACATTCTTATCAGTCAATAAAATATACGTGGAAATTATCCCATTCAAGGCTTGTATCCGTACCAAGACGCCAGCCTCCAAGCTGTACTTCGCCATTGGGTGTAACTGCAAGTCGGATATCCGCTTTCTCGGCAACAAGCTTATCATTTATATAAACATTTGCAAGTTGTTCGTCGTAGAATGCTTCTACCTTTATTTTGTACCACTTTCCATCGGTAATTTCATGAATTACGTGCTGACCTGTTTTATCAAACCACTTGAATCCACCCTTATCAGCTATAAGCGATATTCCGCCGTATTCGTTACCGTAGAGAACTCTTGCTCCCGGAGATTCAGAAGTTTGACCGAATGTTGCCCTGAAATCGAATTCAAAAGCTGCAGGTAATTTTTTCTGGTCAAACTCAAATTTCACATCAACACCGTCACCTGCGTTATCAGCTTTGATTTTAAGAGTTCCATCACTTGTTGAAATGTTACCGGGGCTTATGATATTGATATACGATGGCAACTGTGCGACATCGAAGCTTTCTTTGTACATTGTAGTATTAGGCGGCAGAATTTCAATATTGGCAGTTGTTGAAATCTTCTTAAGACCCATAGTTGCGGTAGCAGAAATTGTAGCTTTTCCCTCACCTACAGGAATTATTGTTCCGTCATCAGCAATTTCTACAATGTTGGGATTGCTTGAAACAAAGTCTATCTTTACATCATCCGGTGTGATATTAGCGTAGTTCTCAGTTTTGAGCTGAATTTCAAGCTTTTCATTCTTTGTACTTTTCTCAATTTTTCCGTTTTTATATCTGATTTTGAATGTTGAGAATTCCTCTGCAGGGTATGCGCCTTTACTTACAATAAGATTATTTATTCTGCACTCCGCACGGCTACCGTCGGGGCTTGCCGCAAACACGCCGCCAACTGCATTATTAAACTCTGTTTCGTATGAGCCAACTTCTGTGTAATTCTTGCCGTCGTCCGAAACATATGCATAATAAACTCCGTTTTTACGCTGAAGCTTCAGGTATTTATGAGTGCTACTGTCAAGCTCCTTATACTGAACACCCTTATCGGTAATACCTCTGTATGCAAACTTCACTCCGTTTCCATCCTGAATAAGAGCTAAAAATCTTGCATTTGAATATATTCCGTCACGTACCATAAGTCCGTGAACACCGTCAAAATCATCAAATCCTGCTGAAATAACAGTTTCGTTTATTTTGCTCTTACCAAGCCTTTTATAAACAAAGGCACCTTCATCCTGAGTTCCATTATCATCACCGTAGGTTGTACTGTTAATACCCTCACCGTATGTAACCAATGAGAAGCTTTTCGGAGTACCATAGGCTTTATCTTTTGAAAGTCTGGTTCCGAGACCTATTCCACTGAAGTCGCCTACATTAAATGCCACATCGCGTTTAACTGTTCCGGCTCCGCTGATTTCAAGAATAGTCCATTTATCTATGGAATCAACAGTAAGCTCTGTAGTTCCGTTTCCTTTTCCGGCCTTGAAGCTGGTCATATTCTCTCCAGGCTTATATACGTTCACAGTAAGAGAATCGCCTGCGGGCAGATATTCATTGTTAACAGTTATTTTAACATTCTTTTTATCTGTTCCATCCGCATCGTAATTTACAACGTGAACAACAACAGGAGCATTATCATAAAGCTGATTTTGTCTTAAAACTGTGTATACATCAGGTTCTTGTGTGCGAACAGTCCAAAGACTATTTTCAAGCGCCTGTCCGCCGTCTGAAACTAAAAGTCCGAATCTGTCAAGAGTTTCCTTTTCGCTATCGCTTAAATTATCTGTTCCGTCAACTGCAACTATTCCTGAAAGACCTTTAAAGTCGTTTTCATCAAAAGTCATAGAATAGATATTGTCGCGGTGTATAAGAAGTTTTGCAGGAACACCTTCTCTAAGAAGTCTGCCAAAATATTCTTCGTAGTCTGCAGTCATAGCATCGCCATTTATAATATATCCGATTTTTTCAGGAATTTCGTAGTTATCAAAGAGCCAAGGATATTCTCTCGGAAGCTCATAAATTCCGCCAAGCTCTTCCACTGTTGCATAATATCTTGTACTACCATATAGCCATGCATCCCAAGGCACAAGAACATACTGCCCTGTTGCATAACTCATAGGAATAGCGCTGTACAAGGTTTCTCTATCAGATTTGCTCTTAGGCAATGGTGAATAAACGCTTTCAATGCCTGTTGCTTTTCCGGCGAGCATATTGTTGTAGAGGTTTTCTGCTGCCATATGACCTGAGCTTGTTTCTCCCATTACACCGTCGGCAAGATCCAGATACCAGCCTGTTGCCGCACCGTCGGCACTTATTCCTGCATTAAAGGCATAGCTGATTTCATTACCGCTGTATTCTTCCATATAGGCTTTTAATTTTTTATGGAACTCGCGCACTCTGTATTTCTGGAACTCTTCCCACTGCAAACCTATGGGGGTTGATTTCACACTATCATAAGATGTATAGCTTACAATGCCTTTTTCTTTTAAATAGTCTACATAATTAAAGCTGTTTATATCAGAAATTCCGCACTCAGTAAGCTGATCAGCGCTCACATTTTCTTTAAGGTACTTTGTAAAGCCTGTTACACAATATTCGCAGAAGCAACCGCCATGCCTGTAGTTCTGGTTTAAAGCCCAGTCGTCAAACTGCCATGCAAAAATCCCGTTGTCAATACCATTACGAGCTCTCCATGTTATATTTTCCCAATAATCAGGATTACTTATACAAGTCCAGGTTGTTCCGTTAACACCATCAGCACGGGTATATGCTTCTCCGCCAAGGAAATAAGTGGTAACCTGTTTCAAAAATTCCTGATCATCTCGTGCATTCGCATTTAAAGTATTCTGGAGGAAAAGCCCCTGGTCAAGCATTTTCTTTCCCTTTTCACCAAAAGCATCGTATGTCCATCGGTTAGATGTTGCCATAAAGCGTTTAGCAGCATCTAATGTTCCCCACTGGTTTCCTGGTTCGTAATAGCTTCGTGATGTATACAAAACATCAGAATACTTCTTATTTCCAAATATCGTTGTATAGTTCCTGATTTCAGTTAATAGAGGCTTTATAATTTCTTCCTGACCTTCCTTAACTGCATTTCTGTCGCTTATTACTATAAGACCTCTATCATCCCAGAAAACCGACTTACCAAAAGTTTCCGCTGCAAATCTGAGAGGAATAAAAAGCCTGTCTTTAACGAGAACGGGAGCTGTTGGCATTTCCACGGGAGCACCGTTAATTATAGCGGTTCTGTTACCCAATCTAAGCTCTATACTGTTACCATCTTTTGATATTTTAAAATCCTCAAGGGATTTAACCTCAACCTCACATCCTATTGCTTCCGTTGCAAAACGGGCAGGAATAAGAGTGTTACCATCATCTGAAATAAATGGTGCCACATATGGCTCGCCGGGATAAATATTTACATATTCGTTATTTACCCTTGCAACCGAATTTCCGATTGCCATTGCGACTGAATTTTTAAGAGCCTTGTCGAGCTTTTGTTTACTATCTTTAAAATCTACCAAGGTGCGTTCAGGATCTACTACCATGGCCTTTGCATATTCCGACATCTCGGGGATATACTCTCCCTGATACACTTTTAAATTTTTAAAATCAAAAACAGATGCCTGCTCTTTTTTTCCGAAAATATGAAGCACAAGAGAATCTGTCATCTCATTACCATCTCTGAACTTTCCGTTTTCAAGAATAAGAAGTCCGTCCTGATAAAGTTTAAAGCTCTTTGAAGCTGAATCCATCACACAACTAATATTAACCCACGTTTCAGGTTCAATATTTCCCTTAGATGTTCGGTCACCGCCCGCACTGCCATTGTAGTGCTCCGGCGATTTACCGATTGTAAGACAAGCAGTTCCCTGTCCTTTAGCATTTTTTATGTAAAACATACCGGGATACACTGTATCGGAATGATTTCTCCAGTCGAACGATACAGTAACCACTCCCTGTGATACAGGGACTACATCAATAAATCCGACCTCAGTGGAAAAATTGTTGTCATTAACCGCTACAAATTTTCCTTCATCTTCTTCCCCCACAAGAACTGTTCCGTTGGGTGCAACATTCCATGCTTCTTTAATAACATCACCTGTATCATATTCGCTCAAATCGTGATTATAAATAACCGCAGCCTCTTCTGCTTGCACAATGAATGCAAACTGAAGAAACATTGACATAAGTGTAAGCAGTCCTATCACTTTTTTCATACTTTCTAACTCCTCTCGCATTGATTTTTTTTCAATTGTATTAACTTTAAATATATCATAATACACTATATTTGTAAATACACAAATCAATACACTTAACAAATTCGATACATCACTGAGGTATAGTATTATCAAGTTTAAGCTTCCATTTCGCCTGTTTCCACCTGAAATAGGAAACCATAGCTATCACCAATTCATCAACTGCAATCCCATCCATAATCCAATCACTCCAAAGCCGCATTTTATCATAAAGAAGCACGCAAGAAACACACCGTTAATAACACGGGATAATATTACAAAAACTATACTGAAAAGAATATAAAATTCAGATTAATTATTTGCACAAAAACGACTATTTGTCAAGTTTTTTCTTAAAGTAATCAACGACTTTTCTAAAAGCTTTGAGCCTTGATAAATCAATTCCTCCATCTTCCGCAAAAGTGGGGCATATCCACCCGCCCTCTTCAAACTCATTCCAGGCAAAGCAAAGTATATGACCTGTTGTGGTACATTCAGAATTTTTCTTTATCCAATCAACAAGTAATTCTGCGCTTTCAAGAAGCTCCTCCTCAGTTGCCGCAGGAGGATAGTCAACATCTCGGTATGAAATCCATGGCACGGGGTTGTCAATTCGCGGAGAAGGATTCCATCCTGTTGTATACTCCGGAATTACTGTGAGCCCATATCCCTTACGCTCTTCATTTCTATCCACCATAAGCTTTGATAGCTCACTGTGTTTTGTAATTTCATGGCAACTGCAGCAGTATGCACTTGTAGCATCAGCTCCTGTATAATCATTCCCTGCTTTATCTTCACTGCCATATAAAAAAGCTACATAGGGTTCAATATTTTCTAAGGCGAATGCACGTCTTACACATTCCACAAAATCCTTTTTATATCCTCCGTGAATATAAACCAAGGGTTTTCCGTCTATCCTCTGATAATGCTCCTCTTTTGCTTCAATTGCAACCGTTCTTATAAAATCCTCAGTCTGCTCCGGGAACAAAATGGCGCACATTTTAAGCTTATGCCTGAGCTCACTTTGAGAGTGGAGTTTCCTCGCCTTATTCACTTCGTCGTTCATATACCAGCAATAAGCAAAATAGTCTATCCCTGCATCTATTGCATACTGCAGCTCAATATTATACTCTTCGAGAGTGCGATAATGATAATCAATTTTATTCTCATTTATAATATCTGCATAATACGGAGTTATAGTCCTGTACTTTGCAGGGCTAAGAGCTTTTGTTACCCCTGCCCCTATATATGTAGTCGAAGGCACAGAAGCATCCCAGTTTATTACTCCGATTACAGTTTTATTCTTTTGCATTAAATCATCCCCTTTTTTGATAATTATACCACCGCAATTAATAATTGTAAATGCACAAAAAAGACTAAAAAGAGCATCGCCGTAAATTCTACGGCAATGCCCATTTAAAAACAATTAATCAGCAAGTGTAAATGAATTACAAAGCGGTTTTAAATTATTATCCCAGATGAATAATGTATAATCATCAGTTACACCTTCAAGGCTGATTGAAGATAATGTACTGCTCAAAGTTGCTTTTGCAAACTTAATACCAGTCACCTTGTTACCGGTGTATTTAGCTGCCATACAATATACTGTTTTATCACCACTGGTTGAAAGCATATCTATATCTACACCTGTAGCATTTTTTGTTACTGAAGCCATAACGCTG
>JAZRNL010000029.1:0-48548 GCA_045648165.1 Clostridia bacterium
AATCACTGTAAGAATTCTTTTCTCACACCCTGAGAAAACGCTTACTAAGGAAGAGGTTTCCGAACCTGTAAATGCAATAATTGCAGATCTTGAAAAATCAGGAATAACGCTTAAAAAATAACTTTAAGGTGCTGTTTAAAAGTCAGCTCACAGTCCAGGGGATGATTAAAAATAGTGCAGAACGGACGGAACGAAGTATTATGCGGTTCAATCCGCATAATACCCTGCCCGAAGGCGTACGTTGGTACGCCGAGTAGTGAGTTACGTTCGTAGTTCAATGGCATAAAATGAATAGAAATCCGCAAATTTGCGGATTTCTACAATAATTTATAAGGTTTCACATTTGTGAATGATTATAAATGCTGATTTAAAGCCATTGAACGGTCTGTGCATTTTTAAACATCCCCATTTTGTTAATCTCTTTCACACATACGATATCCTACACCCAACTCATTTACTATGTAGTTGTTCTGACCTGGCTTTGCACCGATTTTTTTTCGGATGTTTGCCATATTAACCTGAAGCTTTTTAGTGCTGTTTAAATCGTTATATCCCCAAATGTCACGGATTATAGCAGAATATGTCATAACCTTTCCTGAATGTTCGGAAAGGAATGCTATAATATTGTACTCGGTTTGTGTAAGCTTTATTTCTTCTTTGTCAATAAACACACGTCTTGCGTCGTAGTCGATTTCCAACCCTCCTGACTTGAATTTACCTCCGGGCAATTTGCCTTCCGAAGTGCTGTGCCTTGAGTTCCGGAGGGCAGAGCGCACTCTTGCCACAAGCTCTGCCGAGCCGAATGGTTTCATTACATAATCATTTGCTCCGCAGTCTAAAGCTTCTACCTTATCCTTTTCATCCGTTCTTGCAGACAATACTATAATAGGGGTTAAGAATTCTTTTCTCACGCCTTTTAAAAATCTCATCCCGTCAAAATCAGGCAAGCCAAGATCAAGAATTACCAAATCGGGACGGTGAGATGAAAAAAGCATTTCTCCGCCCTCGCAGGATTTTGCCGAAATTACCTGATACCCGTTTGTTTCAAGAAGCGCTTTCAGGAGGTTGTTTATATTATCTTCATCTTCGATAACGAGGATTTTATATTTATTGTTATGCATTTTCTTTATCCTCCATATTTAACACAAACCGGAACATACATCCGCCTTCTTTTAAATTTTCGGCTTTAATATCTCCGCCGTGGGCTTTGATAATTGAAGCGCATACCGACAGACCTATACCTGCATTGTTCTTTTTTCGGTCTGATATGTTAGATTGGGTGGTATATACTCCGCTGAAAATATCCTTTAACCTATGTTCGGCAATTCCGCATCCGTTATCCTTTATTTCAAAAATTGCCTTGGCAGGAGTTGTTAAAATTTTAAACTTCAGATATGTCATACCTTTGGCATGTTGTACTGCGTTTTCCAGAATATTCAGTATAACTTGTTCTATCAGCAAAGCATCCATAGGTATTGAAATAAACTCGTCGGGAATATCCACTTCAACTGTCTGTTCCGGATATCTTTTTGCAAACTTTACAAGAACAGAGTCTACGAGCTCGTCGAGAACGGTTTCTGTTTTTATTATTTTAACTTTGCCGCTATCCAGCTTTGTAATGGATAATAAATTCTCTACCATCCGGTAAAGCCATAGGGAATCTTCGCTTATGCCGCCAATCATATTTTTACGTTGTTCATCGCTGAATTCGTCGTAATTTTCAAGAAGTGCAGAGCTTGAACTGTAAATAGTCGTAAGGGGAGTTCTCAAATCGTGGGAAACAGCTCTTAAAAGGTTGGCACGCATTTTTTCTTTGTCGCGTTCGGCTTTTACGGCTTCGTGTTGCTTTACCTTTGCGGTCAAACCGCAGGTTATCAATGTAACAAACAAAAGGATTATGGCAGATACAATATTTTCCCGAATAGTAAAATCGAATTCGAAGAAAGGAAAATTAAAGGCAAAATTAACTGCTAAAACGCTGATGAGTGCAGAAGTCACGCCGTAAATATATCCCGGTGTTATTACTGATATCAGGAAAACACCAAGCACAAAAATAGCAGAGGTAAATGTATTATCCTCAAATATATTGTGAAGCACAAGGCACAGTGCAAAGCAAGAAGCAAGAGTTAAAAATGATATTAAAATGTTTTTCAGAATTTCATATGATTTTTTCATATATTTCACCGTTTAAATTAATCGTTGTATACCTAATTATACTGCCGCGACGGTTAAGATGCGGTTAAGAAAAAAGCAGACAGAGCAATAAAACTCTGCCTGCTTCAATTACAACAGGTAATTTGTATTGCCGGTTTTATTATACCTTATAATTTTCTAAAGGTCAATCACAACAATACATAATTTTTCATTTAAAGCATCTTCTCCATAATCCGGTTGCTTCTTTCGATGAACTTTGTCATTTGTTCAGCGGGCAGCGGCTTGTTACAGAGCATTGCAAGGTCGTAAATATGGTCGGATACGAGCTTTGCATCGTCTTCCGAAAGTGAAGTGAGCTTTTTGATTAAAGCATTTTCAGTGTTGAGCACAAGTGTGTATTCGTCCTTGAACATTCCTGCCATTGCCGCCATTTGCTGACCGTAAGCTCTGTACATCTCCTGCATTCTGCGGCTCTCTTCGCCAAGGAGAAGCACTGCAGGGATAGCAGTGTTTTTAAGAGCTTTTGCTTCAACTTTTACATCTTCGGGGAGGGATTTTTTCACTATTTCTATAATAGCTTCACTACCCTCTGTTTCCTCTCCGTCATCTGAAAGGTCAGATACATTTGAGTCAACTCTCTTGAATTTTACATCGGGGTTTTTCATTTCAATAAATGATATAAACTGATTATCGATTAATGATGGCAGCTCAATAACCTTTATACCTTGTTCTTTAAACAGGTTTATATACTGGCTCTGGCGGTCTTTATCCGATGTGTAGTAAACATCCTTCTTTTCGTTACCTCCTGTATAATCTTCAAGGGTGAGCACTTCACCGTCGGTTGTTTTGTAGATGATAATATCCTTAATTTTGTCGTAGAATTTTTCGTCACGCATGCAGCCGTATTTGATGAAGATGTTTATATCGTCCCAATAGCTGTTATAGTTTTCGCGGTCATTTTTGAATATTCCGGTAAGCTTGTCTGCAACCTTTTTGGTAATGTGTGCAGAAATCTTTTGCACATACCCGTCATTTTGCAGAAAGCTTCGTGATACATTAAGGGGAAGATCGGGGCAGTCGATTACGCCTTTAAGGAGCATAAGGAATTCGGGGATAACCTCTTTTACGTTATCGGCAACAAAAACCTGATTGTTAAAAAGCTTAATCTGCCCTTCGTTTACGGTAAATTCGTGATTAATTCTCGGGAAGTAAAGAATTCCCTTCAGTCTGAATGGGAAGTCCACATTTAAATGAATCCAGAAAAGTGGCTCATTAAAGTCCATAAACACATTTCTGTAAAATTCCTTGTATTCTTCATCGGTACATTCTGAAGGCTTTTTCATCCACAAGGGATTTGTGTCGTTAACAGGCTTTGGCTCCGGCTTTTCTGCTCCTTCTTCCGGCTTTTCCTCTTCTTTTTTCACAGAGTCGAGATAAACTTCAACGGGGAGGAATGAGCAGTATTTGTGAAGAATAGAGCGCACTTCAAATTCGTTTTTGAATTCTTTGCCGTCTTCTCCAAGGTAGAGAGTGATGGTGGTACCGCGCTCTGTTCTCTCGCCTTCCGTCATTTCATATTCAAGACCGCCCTCGCATACCCATTTGGCAGCTTTTGCGCCTTTCTGATACGAAAGTGAATCGATTTCAACCTTGTCTGCAACCATAAATGCAGAATAAAAACCAAGACCGAAATGGCCTATAATCTGATCAGGGTTCTTTTCGTCTTTATATTTTTCGAGAAAATCATTTGCTCCCGAAAATGCAATCTGGGTAATGTATTTGTCGATTTCTTCGGCGGTCATACCAATACCATTATCACGGATAGTAAGGGTGCCGGCTTCTTCGTCGGTTAAAACATCTATTCTGAATACCTCGTTATCGCCAAGCTCCGCCTCGCCGATTCCTGCGAACTTCTTCATTTTTGTAATAGCATCACAGGCGTTTGAAACAAGCTCACGAAGGAATATATCCTTGTCGGAGTAGAGCCATTTTTTTATAATGGGAAATATGTTCTCGGAGTTAACCGAAATATTACCTTTTGCCATAATTTATGCACTTCCTTAAAATTTTAATATCCATATTTTAATACGTAAGCCGTAATTTGTCAATACGGTTTTAGCACTCTTAACGAAAGAGTGCTAATTGTTAACAGATTGTTCATATGTGAGAATAAAAACTTGATAAATTTTAGTTGTATCCTATTTACAAAATGGCTGATATGTTGTATAATTGGAGTTACAAAGGGGGTAATTGCATGAAGAAAATAACGGGATTAATAATAGTATTTGCCACATTGATAACCGCAAGCCTTGCCTTTGCCGCAAACGGTGATGTAGTAGGATATGTGTATGACACTGATATAAGAGCTTATATAAACGGTGTTGAGGTTAAGTCCTATTCTATTGATGGAAAAACAGCCGTAGCAATAGAGGACGTTGCAAAACCACAGACCGGATATTATTATAACGACAGTACAAGGACTATTGAGCTATACAGTCTTTCCCCTTCGGTAATAGTGGGAGGCAGGTCGGAGCTCAAAAGTAAAATCGGTAGGGTAACGGGTAAAATTTATGAATCGGATATAAAAGCCGTTATCTATGATTATGTAATTCCATCCTACAGTATTGGCGGTAAAACTGCAGTTGCCATTGAAGATTTGGGAAATGACGGAAGCTTTTCCGAAATTGGCGGAAAATACATATGGGATGGGGAAAACCGCACAATAAGTCTTGAATTTATATACGACAACAGCACTATCATCCGTGACTATAATATAAATATTACGGTTGATATGAAAGATGACCTCTCAGAAGGGACGGTTATTTTTTCAGGTAATCCATACTGCCGTGCTATGCTTGTGAAGGATTTCAATTGGCCCTATTGGATTGATGAGCTAAATGGTACAGATGAGGATATTAAAAAGTCTATACCTCTTGTTTATAACGGAGATGTTATAGGCTATCATCTATACCGCACCACTGAGAAGTCGCATTGGAAACCAAACGGTTTTTACGCATACACATATTTATTTGAAGAAAAAATTGCAGAGATTTCAAAAACCGTACAAAAGCCTCAAATTACAAAAGAAGATGTAATAAATCATTATAAGGTTAACCATATCGGAGGTGTGTTGGAGCGTTTTGATACAGAGGATTATACCTTCGCTTATATGAGTGCGGGCACGCCTCACGGAGCATCACAGTATCTTGTTCTTGCAAGAGCTGACGGAAGCTATCATGATTATTCTGATAATTTTAATTCTGTAAGCTTCTGGGGAACAAAGGTGTTTGATAACGTTATAATTGACAAAGAAAAGGAAAAAGTTTATTTCCGTTATGACACGGATTATATTATAGATTTAAAAACAGGAGAGCTAACAAAGCTTAGTTAAAGGAGACTAATACTATGAAAAAATTTTTGGCGGCAATTCTTGCTACAGTGGCAGTAATGGGTGCAGGTGCCTATGCAAAAACCATTCAGGTTACAATCGACTCGGCGGATGTATTCACTTCGGATGAGTATATTCTTAAAAATACGCTCCAGGCGGCGGCTTATATAGAAAACGACATCACAATGGTGCCTCTTCGCTTTATAACCGAGGAGTTGGGTGCAGAGGTGGGTTGGAATCCCGACACCCGTGAAATCACAATAGCAAAAGACGAAAATATTATAACTCTTCAGATAGGCAATATAAACGCAGTATCTGTTTCAGGTGGTGAAACAAAGACTTCAGAGCTTCTTGCACCGCCCGTTATAGTAAACGACATAACCCTTGTACCTCTCCGTTTTGTTTCAGAAAATATGGGTACAACGGTTGAATACATTGCTCCCACGCGCCAGGTGCTTATATCCGACGATGCTCCTGCAGTTGTTGTAGGCAGCACGCCGGTGTCAAAGGATATGTTCAGAACATATTACCTTTCAAATTCATTTTACCTTGAGTATTACGGAGAAGAAGAGTATGCAGCAAAAGTGTATCAGGATGTGGTTAACACTTTTGCTATGAGCAGTTATTGGAAACAGATTGACCCCAATATTAATCTTTCGGAGGAAAATCTTGCACTTATAAACTCATACACCGATGATGAATTTGCAATTGCGGGAATTCTGAAAGCCAACTATGTTAAGCTTTTGCAAAATCTTGATATCTCAGACAGAGCTTATGAAATGCTCAGCACTGCTTCCGGAGAAGAAGAGCTTGAAAAGATATACACTTCATCTTATGTATGCGCAAAACATGTGCTTATCGGGAAAATTAATCTCGACACAGGTGAGAGCTTGTCAGAAGCGGATGTAAAAAAGGCAAAGGCGACCGCCGAAACTGTGCTTAAAAAAGCAAAAGGCGGTACAGATTTCGACAAGCTTATAAAAGAATATGGTATGGATCCCGGAGTGGAGTACTATCCGGACGGATATATTTTCACAAAAGGGGAAATGGTTGCGGAATTTGAAGAGTCGGTCTTTAACCTTAAGGAAAACGAAATAAGCGGAATTGTAGAAACAGATTACGGTTATCATATAATCAAAAAGCTTCCGTTACCTGCAATTTCCGATGAAATAAAAGAACAGCTTGGCTATGAAGCGGCGGCTCAGATGATACAGTATATAGTTTCAAGCACCCCTGTTGCCGAGAGTATGTCTGTAGCGGAGCTTACTGAATATATGGTTGCTTCAACTGTAGGTTGATAGGAGAAAAAGGATGATATATTTATTATTGGTTGACGGATTTGAAGAAATAGAAGCGTTAACACCTGTTGATGTTCTAAGACGATGCGGAGCAGATTTGCTTACGGTGGGAGTTAACGGAAAATCTGCTGTGGGTGCTCATAATATTTCTGTAGAGTGCGATATTCTTTTTGATGAAATCAAAAAAAATGATATGGAAATGCTGATTCTTCCGGGAGGCCCCGGCCATACGGCCCTTAAAACCGAAAAGGTATATGATCTTATAAAGTATGCAGAAAGCAAGGGTATATATATTGCCTCTATTTGTGCCGCACCTTCAGTGGTTGGCAAGCTTGGGCTTCTCAGGGGCAAAAAAGCAACTTGCTTCCCCGGTTTTGAGCAGGAGCTGGAAGGTGCAGAGGTAGTTGACCTTAAGGTGGTAACAGACGGAATTTATATAACTGCAAAGGGTGCAGGAGCCGCTGGCGAGTTTGCCTTTAAACTGGCAGAGCTTGCGTGCGGAGCAGAAACGGCGGAAAAGATAAAAAATGCAATGCAATATTGATAAAAAAGCTCTGCGGATGCAGATGAAAGAAAGACGCAGAAGCCTTCTTAAAGATGAAAAAGAAATCAAAAGCCGCACAATCTGTGCGGCATTTGCTGCCCTTGACAGTTTTGTAGATGCAAAAACTGTATGTGTGTATATGGACGCATTTAATGAGGTGCAAACATTTTATATAATTGATGAATGTAAAAAACAGTCCAAAACAGTAGTAATTCCTGTCGTGGACGGGGCAGACATATATCTTTCCCCTCTGACCGAAACCTTTCGCAAAGGCACGTTTGGCATTCGTGAGCCATTGCAGGTCCGGAAGTTTCCTAAGGAAAAGGTGGATATATTTGCAGTGCCTGCCCTGGCGTTTGACTGCCGCGGCGGACGTGTGGGATTTGGCAGGGGCTACTATGATAAGCTCCTTAAAGGAACTGACGGAACTAAGGTTGGTCTGTGCTATGGCTTTCAGCTGGTTGACCGCATTGAAACTGAAGGTCATGATATTTTAATGGATTATGTAATAACAGAAGGACGGGTGATATGCTGTGCAAAAGAATAAAACCGGAATGAGAGCCGCATGGTTTCTTATTTTGTGTGCAGCAATGGCAGTAATCGCAGGTTCGGTGTTGAGCAAATATAGCCGCATTTTCGGCGCAGATAAATATGTTTCGCGGATTATAGGTCAACTGTCTATGTTGGGTCCTGCACTGGTGGGAACTTTTTATGTGGGCACTAAATTCGGCAGAAGATATACGGCGGAGGCTATGGGATTTAAGCGGTTTCATCCGGGGCTTACTTTTTTTATCTTGCTTCTTCCTCTTTGCTCAAGGTATTTCGGGATATACATACAGTCGTTAGGTGCGGCATTTACAGAAAAATCCTTCGCAGTGGATGCAAAAACAATTCCCAAGGATACCTACGAAATGTTAATGCTCTTTTTGTCAAATTGCATTATTGCGCCTGTACTTGAAGAAACAGTTTTCAGGGGTGCAGTTTTTAAAAGCGTTGAACCTTACGGCTCATGGAGGGCTGTTTTGGTTTCGGCACTTGGATTTGCTGTTATCCACTTTCAGGCATCCGCATTTCCCTACCTTCTTTTGTGGGGAATTGTGCTTGGGCTTATAAGAACATGGTCCGGGTCTGTTGTTGCGTGTATGTTGTTTCACAGTATTCTTAATTTTGAAACATTCCTTCATTCGGTTTATGTAAGCGAACTTTATTATATAACAGATTTTCTTATGGGATATGCCTCTGTTATGACACATTTATTTCCTGTAGCTATGCTTGCCGCATATCTTTGCTTCGGAAATGGTAAAAGTCTGAAAAAAACTCAGCGGTCGGGCTTTGGAGGACTTGTGCCTATGCTTTGTGTACTGATTTTGTACGTTGGGATTGTATATACGAAAGGACTGTAATTAATGATTTTTGATTCTCACGCCCATTATAATGATAAGGCATTTGACATAGACAGAGAGAAAGTCCTCTCCTCTATGAAGGATAACAATGTGGAATATATAATGAATGCTTGCTCACGCCTTGATGAAATGGACGATATACTTACGCTTTGCGAAAAATATGACGGTGTTTACGGTTCGGTAGGTATCCACCCCGAATGTGCCTGTGTTTGTGATAGTAAAACGGAGTTTTATTTCAAAGAATATGCAAAACAGGAGAAAATCAAAGCCATTGGGGAAATAGGTCTTGACTATTACTGGGATTCTGTCCCCCGTGATGTACAGAAGCAGTGTTTTGATTTCCAGCTTTCTCTTGGGGAGGAGCTTCATATGCCCGTTATAATTCACGACAGAGAAGCTCATAAAGACAGTCTTGATATAGTTTCTTCCCATAAAGGACTCGAAGGTGTGTTTCATTGCTTCTCGGGAAGCCGTGAAATGGCGAGGGAGGTTTTGGAGCTCGGTCTTTATATTGCTCTTGGAGGGGCTCTTACATTCAAAAATAATGTTAAAACGGTGGAGGTTGCAAAATACGTGCCTCTCGACAGAATTCTGATTGAAACTGATTGCCCCTATCTAACTCCCGTACCCTACAGAGGCAAAAGAAATTCCTCGGTTTATTTACCTTATGTGATTGAAAAAATAGCCGAAATCAAAGGTATTTCCCCCCAAGAGGTAGAAGATGCCACCTTTGAAAATGCAAAACGTTTGTTTAAAATAGGAGAATGATAAAATGGATATGAATATAGCTTACAAATACTACGGTCAGAAAGCGCTGTATCTTAATATAACAAACAGATGTACAAACAAATGTAAATTCTGTATCCGATATACCGATTCGGGCGTGGACGGGATTGATTTATGGCTTGAGCATGAGCCCGATGTGGATGAAATAAAATCTGCTCTCGAAAAGGCGGAATTTGAAAAAAGCGAGGAAATCGTAATGTGCGGATACGGCGAGCCAACAATGCGTTGGGAAATAATTCCCGAAATCTGCAGATTTATCCGTGAGGGTAATCCGAAAGCTAAAATCAGAATTAATACAAACGGTCACGGCAACCGTATAGCCGGCAAGGATATAACACCTTCTTTTGAAGGGCTCATTGATGAAATTTCAATAAGCCTGAACGAAAAAAATGCAAAAAAATATCACGAAATATGCGTGTGTGATTACGGTGAAGAGGGTTTTGATGAGCTTTTAAGCTTTGCAAAGAAAGCAAAAGAACACGTAAAAAGCGTTGTTCTCAGTGTGGTGGATGTACTGCCCGAAGAAGATATTGAGGAGTGCAGACGTATCGCAGAAAAAACAGGTGTTCCTCTAAGAGTGAGAGAAATGGTTAACTGAGGGGGTGGCTTAAGTGAACAGAATTACATTCCCTGCAATAGGCCTTGATTTTAATATCAATCCCGTTGCTTTTTATATAGGTTCAAAGGAAGTTTACTGGTATGCATTAATCATACTCACGGGATTTATTCTTGCAGTGCTTTTTTGTATGCACTCAGGTAAAAAGAGAGGTCTTAATCCTGATTATATTTTTGATATAGGCTTTTACGGACTTATTGTTGGAATAATCTGTGCCCGTATCTACTATGTGCTTTTTGATTTAGATTCCTTTGAAAGCTTTTGGGACGTGTTCAAAATATGGGAAGGCGGACTTGCTATTTACGGCGGAATTATCGGCGGTGTGCTGACGGCTCTGGTGTATTGCAAGGTAAAAAAGCTCAATGTATATGAGTTTTTTGATATAGCTTCTCCCGGGCTTATGATAGGTCAGGCGATTGGCAGATACGGGAACTTTTTTAATGCCGAGGTATACGGGAGAGAAACGGATTTTTTTCTCGGAATGTCAATAGACGGCGGACTTCCCGTGCATCCGTTGTTTTTATACGAATCAATGTGGAATCTCCTTGGCTTATTGCTTGTTGTTATTTTCCGCGACAAAAAAACAGTTCACGGTCAGGTTTTTTACGGCTATCTCCTGTGGTATTCTGCAGGGAGAATTGTGCTTGAGGGTATGCGTCAACCGGAGTATATCCTTTATGCCTTTGGAAATGTAGGGATTTCTCAGATAGTAGCCGCCGTGCTTATTATCTTTTCAACCGTTATGCTGTTTACAAGAAAGAGAAACATAAATGAAGCTTGATAATATACAGTTTAAAAACAATATATTCCTTGCCCCTATGGCAGGTGTTTGTGATTTTACTTTTCGTAAAATCTGCGAAGAATACGGAGTAGGTGCAGTGTATTCCGAAATGGTAAGCGCTAAGGGGCTTTATTATAAGGATAAGAAAACTGCCTCACTTATGGAGGGAAAACATAACGTTCCCTACGGAGTGCAGATTTTCGGGTGCGAGCCTGAAATTATAGCCGAGATAGCCGCAGAAGCGGCATCTTATGGGGATTTTCTTGATATAAATATGGGATGCCCCACTCCTAAGATTGTAAATAACGGCGACGGAAGCGCACTTCTCAAAAATCCCGAACTTGCGGGAAGAGTTGTAAAGGCAGCAGTGGATAACGCAAAAAAGCCTGTTACTGTTAAAATGCGTATAGGCTGGGATGCCCCGGGAGTGGGCGTGGAATTTGCGAAAATCGTTGAAGCCAACGGAGCGTCTGCAATTGCAGTTCATGGCCGTACCCGCGTTCAGTTTTATTCAGGCAAGGCTGATTGGACAGAGATTAAAAAAATAGTTGAAGCTGTTTCTGTCCCGGTAATCGGAAACGGTGACGTTACAGGCCCTGAGCTTGCTAAAAAAATGATGGACGAAACAGGCTGTGCCGCAGTTATGATAGGCAGGGCGGCTGAAGGAAACCCATTTATTTTCAGACAGGTTAATGAATATATGGGAACCGGGGCTAAGAGTTATTCCCCTACTGATGAAGAAAAAATCAAACAAGCAATCGAACACACAAGGCTTCTTGTTGAAAATAAAGGCGAATTCAGGGGCATAAAAGAAGCGCGTAAACATATTGCATGGTATATAAAGGGAATGAAGAATAATGGCGAACTTAAAAATGCAGTGTTTAAAACATCAAAATTAAATGAAACAGAACGATTATTGTCGGATTTTTGTGACAGTGTGTATAAATAACCGGTATTTTAAAAAAAAGACTTGCAAAAGTTTATGAAATTTGGTACAATAAATCAAATACATTAATTAGTGAAAAAGAAAGGATGGGTTATTTTATGTCAAACAAATTTGCAAAAGAAGGCTTAACCTTTGATGATGTACTCCTTGTTCCGCAGAAATCAGATGTGACACCGAACGAAATCGAACTCGGAACAAGACTTACAAAAACCATACACCTAAACGTTCCTCTTATGAGTGCCGCAATGGACACTGTTACGGAGTCTGCAATGGCAATCTCCATGGCAAGAGAAGGCGGAATAGGTATTATCCATAAGAATATGACTATCCAGGAGCAGGCAGCGGAGGTTGATAAGGTAAAGCGTTCAGAAAACGGCGTAATCAAAAACCCTTTCTTTTTATCTCCCGACCATACACTGAACGATGCAGAGCAGCTTATGTCGCGTTTTAAAATTTCTGGCGTTCCCATCTGTAACGAAGACGGGATTTTAGTAGGAATTCTCACAAACCGTGACCTTAAGTTTGAAAGAGATTTTTCTAAAAAAATTAAAGAAGCTATGACAAGTGAAAATCTTGTTACTGCACCTGTGGGAACAACTCTTAAGGATGCAGAAGAAATTCTCAGAAAGTATAAGATAGAAAAGCTTCCTCTTGTTGACGATTCAATGCACCTTTGCGGTCTTATCACAACAAAGGACATAGAAAAAGCTGTAAGATACCCCAACACTGCCCGTGATAAGTTTGACAGACTTCTCTGCGGTGCGGCAATCGGTGTAACAGACGACTGTATCGAAAGAACAACTGCTCTCGTTGAGGCAGGAGTAGATGTTGTAGTACTTGACTCAGCTCACGGTCATTCTGCAAACATCGTGAAGAAGCTTAAAGAAGTTAAGGCTGCATTCCCGAACCTTCCTGTTATTGCCGGCAATATTGCAACTGGTGAAGCTGCAAGAGACCTTATTGAAGCAGGTGCAGACGCAGTTAAGGTTGGTATAGGTCCCGGTTCTATTTGTACAACACGTGTTGTTGCAGGTATCGGTGTTCCTCAGATAACAGCTATAAACGATGTATACGAAGTAGCGAAAGAGTACGACATCCCCGTTATCGGTGACGGCGGTATCAAGTATTCAGGCGATATAGTTAAGGCAATTGCTGCAGGCGCAGATGTTATAATGCTGGGAAGCCTCCTTGCAGGGTGTGACGAAAGCCCCGGTGAGTTTGAAATCTATCAGGGAAGACGTTTCAAGACCTATAGAGGTATGGGCTCTCTTGCAGCTATGGAAAAGGGAAGCAAAGACAGGTATTTCCAGACCGGTTCAAAGAAGCTTGTTCCGGAAGGTGTAGAAGGCCGAGTTCCTTATAAGGGTTCTGCATCAGACACAGTGTTCCAGCTCCTTGGCGGTCTTAAGTCAGGTATGGGATATTGCGGCGCTAAAACTATTGATGTTATGAAAGAAAAAAGTCAATTCGTTAAAATTACAGGCGCAGGTCTCAGAGAGAGTCATCCTCATGATATATTCATTACTAAGGAAGCTCCCAACTATAGCGTAAGTGACAGATAAGTTAAAAATAAGTAACAGTATGAAGCTTACAATATATTGAGTTTTCTTTCAAGTTGGTTTACCGTATTTTGTAGAATTATGTAAATTTAAACTGTCATAAAAGAACCAAAATGTTACGGAGTTAATAACTTTGTAACATTTTGGTTCTTGTTTTTTTGTAACATTTTTTAAAAGGTGATTTTGTAAAAAACCTGATAAAAACGGGATTTTTATAAGCATAATTGTTACGAATATTAAAAAAATACATACGATTTGTGATGTTGACTTAAAATTTATTTAATATTTTTTTCATAAACCTCTTGACAAATTGATTTAATGATGTTACAATGTATGTGTTTTACGGGTACGTGTGCCCATATGACCTCAACGTGAGAGGATCAAAAATTATCAGAAAGGTGCGATATTTTGAATAGGCTAAAGACGATTTTCGCTATTAGCGCATTGGCTTTATCCCTTCAGGCTACAGCTTCGGCGGCAGACCTGAGTGATTGGGCGGTAAATGACTACATAGAAGCTAATGCAACCGGCTTGCTTTCCTACAAAATAATGTCGGGCGATTTAAGATCGAATATCACGAGAGAAGAATTTTGCGAACTTGCAATAAACCTTTATGAAAAAGTAACTAATGAAGATTTAAGAGTGCCTGAGAAATCACCCTTTGTCGACTGTGACAATGTTGCGGTGAGTCAGGCATATTATAACGGTATCGTTTCCGGAGTGTCGGAGGATGAATTTGAGCCGTACCGTCCTGTAACCCGTCAGGAAATGGCGGTAATGCTTGTAAACGTATTAAATGCTGCAGAGCTTAATGTTATTTTTAACACCGGTGAGGATGAAAAAGCAATTCAGGATTTTGTTGACCATAAAAAAGTAAGTGATTGGGCAAAAGCTCCTATGACTACTATGATTAACTATTCCTTGCTTTCAGGTAACGACGATAACGAAATTATGCCCCTTGAGAATACAACAAGGGAGCAGGCTATGGCTTGTGTGAACCGTTGTTATAAAACCTTTGCCGAAGTTAATCAGGACAGATATATGCTTCCTATACTTACTGCACCTGCAGATTTTGTGTCTGGTGATATTGTAGTTGCGTGGGGCGAAATTGATGGCGCCATAGGCTACGATGTTATAGTAAAGAATGAAAGCGGTAAAATAGTTTACAGTTCTTCAGTTCCTGCAGAATCATATGTTGAGATAATAGGTGAATCCGAAATAGAGCCTGCAGACTACAGCGTGGTAATAGGGGCCAAAATGCAAAATGGCGACACTGTTTTCAGTGTTCCTGAGGACTTTGCGGTAAGGCCCGGTGTTGTTGAGTCAAACGTTGATAATTCGAGGGATGAGCTAAGTAAGCCTATTATCAATTATGATAATGAAGTGCTGACCGATAAAGCAAGAGCAATTCTTGCAGAGGCTGATAAGTATCTTGGAATAAAGTATGTTTACGGAGGTACAACTCCGGCAGGATTTGACTGTTCCGGTTTTGTGAAATACGTGTTCAACAACTTCGGAATTACTCTAAAAAGAGTATCCCGTGACCAGTATGCAAGCAACGGTGTGAGTGTTCCGAAGAGTGAGCTTCAGCCGGGGGATCTTGTCTTTTTCGGAAGCGGCGGTTATGTAAGCCACGTAGGTATATATGCCGGAGGCGGACAGATGATTCATTCGCCCAGTACAGGTAAGAGCATCTGTTACACATCTATTAATTCCGACTACTACCTGAGCCATTATATAGGCGCAAAAAGAGTTCTTAACTGACGGTAAGGGATTGTTGTTCTGTAGCAACAATCCCTTGATTTTTTTTGATTTATTACAAAGGATGGTAATATGAATTTGTATTTTGCGCCTCTTGAAGGCGTTACGACTTATACTTACAGAAATACTCATAATCAGATGTTCGGAGGTGCTGATGCGTATTTTGCTCCGTTTATAACACCCAGCGATATTGAAAAGATAAGTATGAAGAATTTAAGAGATATAATTCCTGAAAAAAACAGTGAGTTAATCTTAAAAATACAGGTACTTACAAGCAAGAGCCAATCTTTTTTTAAATTTGCTGAAAAGGTTAAGAGCATTGGCTACGATGAAATAAATATAAATCTCGGATGCCCATCAGGAACTGTTGTAAAAAAAGGAAGAGGCTCCGGATTTCTTAAAGACATGCAGGGGCTTGATAAATTTTTATACGAAATTTTTGAAAGCACTGATATAAATGTTTCAGTAAAAACAAGAATTGGTTTTGAATCGGGAAGTGAAATGGAAGAGCTTCTTAAAATTTATAATCAATACCCCATATCTCTCCTTACAGTTCATCCCAGAACAAGAGCGGCTTATTATGGCGGGGAGCCTGATTATGAAGTGTTTGATATGGTTTATGAAAATTCTAAAAATCCCCTTTGCTTTAACGGAAATGTTTTCACGGCGGACGATTTTCATAGAATTGCTGAAAAATATCCGGAGCTTGAGGGTATTATGATTGGCAGGGGTGCGATTATGAACCCTGCGCTGTTTAGAGAAATAAAAGGTGGCGAGAAACTTACCACAGAGGAGCTTACGGAGTTTACTCATATGCTTGTGCAAAACTATATGGAGGTTCTCAAATCTGATTATTTTACACTTAATAAGCTTAAAGAGGTATGGATGTATGGGATGTGGAATTATCCTGAAGAAAAGAAAATTCTTAAAGAAATAAAAAAGTCCACAAAGGTTTCGGATTTGGTAAGAGCAGTTGAAAAATTACCGCCTATGTAATCAAAACGGTGCAGTTCATTAACTATGAACTGCACCGTTTTGATTATCGTCTTTCTTTGATAAGTCCGCTTCTGTATGCTTCATTTAGAGCTGCAAGATCTGAAACTTTTTGTCTTATAACAGCTCCGTCGTCTGTATCGTCTACAAGCATTCTTTTTTTCATTCGCTCAACCTCGCATATTTGGGGTATCTCATTAGTTTTCCATTCGTCGGGAGTATGCTTTGCGAAGGCCATATACCTGGAACTGAAAATGAATGTATAGCCTCCTATACCTGTTTTGGGTTGATATGCTTTGGAAATTCCACCGTCTATCATAAATAGAAGTCCGTCGCCCTTAACAGGGTTTTCTCCGGATTTTACGGGCACGTGACCGTTTATGATGTGACAGTTTTCGTCGAGAGAAAATTCCGTAAGGATTTTTTGGCAAATTTCTTTTCTTTCGATAAGGCTGTAGTAAGGGTTCATATGCTCCTTCCACAAATTTTCGTCGTTTATAAAATATCGCTCAAAAGCTGCAAGCTTGCTCTTTCCGAAAAGGGGAGACTTCTCTCCGCACCACAAATACCAGAAAAAGTCCGTGCTTTTTGAATTTATTTCGTGGGAAGAAAAATATGCGGTTCGAACTGCATCGTTTATGTATTCAAGATATTTTTTTCCGCACATTTCTTCTGAGCCAAAGCTTACTTTTTCGAAATCTCCGTCCTTTGTAAGAGGTATACATCCATGATAAAGGAGATTTTTGTTATAAACGAGGAACATACTTCCTTTTTCGTATAAAAACCTTATATGCTTCTGAAGTCTGCTGCTATGCATAAAAGAAGCGGCAAGAGTATTCATAAGGTTCTCTTCGTCGGGAGTAAGTTTAAGAGGGTTGGAAGGGTCAACTGTCGGGAGATTAAAATTGCTGAGCGAATAAATTTTACCATCAATTTCCACTGTGTTGTTTTCAAAATTAACACGGGAGAGAACGTCTCTGCTATCCATTCCGTACTCAGGATGGCGTTTGTAAAGTTTTCCTTCCAACTTAAATTGAATTACAGCGATTGCTTTGTGCATCTTAGCTGCAAGCTCGGTGCGTACTCTGTCATATTTGCTCTCGTCCAGGAGATGAGGGATGAAGGGAAGGCAGTCGTCGTCTTTATATGTTTCGGATGCAAACATAGAAAGGGGACGAAGATTAATTCCATAACCATCTTCAAGGCAGTCGAAGTTGTTGTAACTTATGCCTGTTCGGATTACACTTGCAATACATGTAAGATTGCCCGATGCGGCGCCCATCCATGCAATATCGTGGTTTCCCCACTGAATATCCACGTCGTGGAAGCTCATAAGTTCATCCATTATAAGGTCTGCCCGCGGCCCTCTGTCGAATATATCTCCTATAATATGAAGTCTGTCAACTGAAATATCACGTATCATCTTGCAAAGTGACACCATGAACTCACGGGCAACTCCTGCTGCAAGTATTGCCTGGATAATACGTCTGAAATGAAGCTCCTTATTAGTTCCCCTGAAATACAAAAATTCGTCGATAGTCTGGGCAAATTCCCGGGGGATTTTTTTGTTTATTCTGGATATTGTATACTTTCCTGCAAAATCTCGGAAAAGCTCGATTAGTACAGATACCTTCAGCCTGAACCATTCATGGAATTCCGGACCGTCGGGAATAGTTTTAAGAACATTTTCCGGTTCGTATACAAGTACAGCCAGTGCTTTTCTGTCGTTCTCGGTCATTGACTGGTAAAACAGTTCATCAATACGCATTTTGATTACGCCGGATGCACTTTTCAGCTGATATATAAAAGCCTTATGCTCGCCATGGAGGTCGCTGAAAAAATATTCTGTGCCTTTGGGCATCCCTGCAACTGTAAGCAGATTTATTATTTCTGCAGAAGCAGAGTCGATGTTTGGATAACTGTCTGAAAGTAGTTTCAGGTAATGAAGATCAAGCATTATAAGCTCCTTTCACTGTTTTTTTAAATAATCAATTGCTGTTTGCAGCTGAACGTCCTTGCTTTGTGGTATGGAAGTGACGGGCATATTCTTCAGCTCCTCCGGAAGTTCGGATACAATATCCGGTGCAATTCCTTTTTCGTGTACACAAGTACCGCCGGGGGTAAAGTATTTGGCTACTGTAACTACCATTCCCGAACCGTCTCCGAAGGGGTATATAGCTTGCATAACACCTTTACCATAGGTATTTGTGCCGATTATTTCAGCTTTGTCATAATCCTTCAAAGCCCCGGTAAGCAGCTCTGAAGCACTGGCTGAGTTGCCGTTAACAAGAACTGCTATAGGTATGTTAAGTTCGTTTTTGTCCGATTTGAGTTCCTCGCGGTTTCCATACTTATCTTCAGTATACATTATAAGCCCTTCCGGAACAATCATATCAATTATCTCGCTTACGGACCCCAGATCGCCGCCTCCGTTATCACGAAGGTCGATTATAAGCTTTTTCATTCCTTTTTTTGTAAGCTTTTCAAGGGCATCCTTAAATTCTTCGTCTGTTGACTTTTCGCCTTCTTTGGAAGCTATGTTAAAAGCAGAAATTCTGATTAATCCTATATTCCCGTCTTGTATGGAATAAGTAATGGTTTTTTGATGAATTCTTTTTCTTACAAGTGTAAGTTCCATTTCTTTGTTCTTACGACGGATTGTAATATTAACAGCGGTGTTTTCAGGGTCGATCAGGTCTGTTCCTTTGATGCGGGAGACGGCTTCATTCATTTGTGAGCCTGTGTAACGGTCATCTTCTACCCCGATAATAATATCTCCGGGCAATAAACCTGCTTCTTTACCGGGTGAGTTATCCATAACAGAGGTAACTTCTATTTCGTCTGTTTCTTTATTCCAGACAACAGTTATACCTATGCCTATAAAATCGCCGGCATTATCATCGGTATACTGAGAGAACTGTTGCTTATTATAATAAACTGTGTAGGGGTCCTCAAGCCCCATGGTCATTCCAAGGGCGGCATAGTCTGCCAGAGATTGGATGTCATAGTCGTATAAAAAATTATCGTTGAGTACACTTTCAACGCCTGCTACTTTTGTGTATAAATCTCTATGTACGAATATATCGTACAGACCTCTGAAGCACCATGCAGTACTTCCTGCGATTGCGGCGGCTATGACTGCAGATATTGCTGCTGCTTTTTTGCTCAAATTGAACACGCTCCTTTACCACGCGAAAAAGTCGATTTCATACGTCAAAATGAAGTAAATTAAACAGGCTGCCCTGAAAATCAAGACAGCCTGCATTTTCATATTTTCATTGAATCTGAAGCAAGATATTTGTGAACCATCATTGCAACCTTGAACACAATGGCTTGATCGAATTTTCTAAGGTCTAAGCCGGTCAGCTTATAAATCTTTTCAAGTCTGTAAACAAGAGTGTTTCTATGAACGAACAACTGTCGTGAAGTTTCGCTTACATTAAGGTCGTTTTCAAAGAATTTGTTTATTGTCAATATGGTTTCTTCATCAAGAGATGCAATATCGCCTTTTTTGAATACTTCTTGGAGGAAGAGTTCGCAAAGCTTGATGGGAAGCTGGTATATAAGACGTCCGATTCCTAAATTGTCGTAATTTAAAATATATTTGTCTTCCTCAAATACTTTGCCAACTTCAAGAGCGATTTGGGCTTCTTTGTAGCAGCTGTTGAGTTCGTCAAGAGTTGCAGCGATTGTACCTACACCAACGAGAGTGTTAAGGAATGTTTCACCGTTAACTGTATCAACGATAGACTGGGCAATCTGCTGAAGTTCTTCTTCTGTGGGAGTCTGATGCATTTCTTTTATTAGAACCACATTTGCACTGTCAATGCTGATTACAAAATCGTGCTCTTTATCGGGGTACATATTGCGTACAACTTCATAAATTCCATTTTCCATTCTGTCGTTTGCTTTAATATAGAATACTGCACGGGGAATGTCTACTTCAACGTGAAGCTCTCTTGCTTTTTGATGAAGGTCAAAAGCAAGCAAATTATCGAATATAATGTTCTGCATAAACATGGTCTTGTCGTACTTTTCATCATAGTAGTGACGTACATTGTTGGCTGCTACAACCACAGCAGAGCAACATACCTTTGACACTTCATCGGTACCTTCAACATATACAATATATTCAGAATAAGGCTTGTTAGAAAGAACCTTTACAGTGTATCCGTCCTTAAAAAGAATTTTATCACTGTTGGAAACTGCGTATACAAGATCCTCAATAACTTCAGTTCTTGGTTCAACTCCGGTTGAGGCGAGAATAAGCCCCTGAGTATCTGCTATACCAAATCTTTTGGGGAATACATCAGCCATCTGAGTGATAATATTCTGAAACGCCTTGCTTATCATTTAAACATTCCTCCCGCGTAAATTAATAATATACGTACTTATTAAATAAGTATACATCAAGTTCTCTTGTTTTGCAAGGCTTTTTTTAAAAAATATATGAAATATTTGAAAAAAAAACATAAAATTATGGTAAATTTAATGGGTTTTGACTAAAAATTCGGCGTTTTACACATATTTTCGCATCTGCTTGAGTGCACTTTTTTCAAGTCTTGATACCTGAGCCTGACTTATACCTATTTCGTTTGCAACTTCCATTTGTGTTCTGCCCTGAAAAAAACGCAGACTCAGAATATGCTTTTCCCGTTCGTCCAGATGCTTCATGGCTTCATTTATGGCTATGTTCTCAAGCCAGCTTTCATCACTGTTTTTTTCATCTTTTACCTGATCCATTACATATATAGCCTCTCCGCCGTCGTGATAAATCGGCTCAAAGAGGGAAACGGGCGCAGATATTGCATCCAGAGCAAAAACAACATCTCGTTTGGGGAGATTAAGCTCTTTTGCAACCTCTGCCACGGTAGGCTCACGAGAGTTTAAGTTTATGAGCTTTTCCTTTACCTGCAGTGCTTTATAGGCTATATCCTTAAGGGAACGCGAAACCCGTATAGAATTGTTATCCCGGAGATATCTTCTTATCTCGCCTATAATCATCGGAACTGCATATGTGGAGAATTGAACGTTCTGTGAAAGGTCAAAGTTATCTATTGCCTTTATAAGCCCTATGCATCCCACCTGAAATAAATCGTCGGGGTTTTCACCCCTGTTAGAAAATCTTTGTATTACACTTAAGACCAGGCGGAGATTTCCATGCACAAATTTCTCTCTTGCCTCAGCGTTACCTTTTTCTATTTCCAAAAAAAGCTTTTCTTTTTCTTCTCTTGACAATACGGGAAGCTTAGAAGTGTTTATCCCGCATATTTCAACTTTGTTAATCATATAAATTCCCTCCTCTGTTTCACCATTTGGTGACTCGCCCCTTGAAAGGGGTATGTAAAAAGGAGAAGTGTTTATAAACAAACAGAGGGTAAAATTTTTTTAAAACGTGAGTATGTTTTATCTATGCTTTGATTGTTTCCTGTAATGGGATTTTTTATACATTGTTTTATCTGCAAATGAATGTTCGGATATTAAGATGCTTATTATACAAAAACATATGTTTTTGAGGAAAAAATCTTTCAAATGTGTTGACTTTAGATTGATTTTTTGGTAAAATTATAATACCTATTTTTGTACATTAAGGGAGATAATCTATGTTTGATAAGCTCGAAGCTCTTGAAGAACGGTTTGGGGTTCTGGCAGAAAAAATAAGTGACCCTGAAGTAATTGCCGATCAGGAAACCTGGCGAAAGCTTTGTAAAGACCATTCTGATATAGCACCTATAATAGATAAATACAAAGAATATAAATCTGCAAAGCAAACTATTGCAGATGATAAGGAAATGCTGGCAGAGGGAGTTGAGAAGGAGCTTGAAGAGATGGTTCGGGAAGAGCTTTCCGAAACCGAGAAGCTTCTTGAAAAAATCAGTGACGAACTAAAAATACTTCTTCTGCCGAAAGACCCTAATGATGAAAAGAATGTTATTATGGAAATTAGGGGAGGTACAGGCGGCGATGAGGCGGCGCTTTTTGCGGCAGACCTTATGAGAATGTATTCTATGTATGCCGAAACAAGGCGTTGGAAAATTGAAATACTAAGCTCAAACCCCACTGATATCGGCGGTTATAAGGAAGTGTGTTTTTCAGTGGAGGGAGCAGGAGCTTACAGCAGGCTGAAGTTTGAAAGCGGTGTACACCGGGTTCAAAGAGTCCCTGCCACAGAGTCTGGCGGAAGAATTCACACCTCAGCAGTTACAGTGGCTGTTTTGCCTGAAGTTGAAGAAGTTGAAGTAGAAATAAACCAGAATGACTTGCGTATTGATGTTTTCCGTGCCGGCGGCCCAGGAGGTCAGTGCGTTAACACCACCGATTCTGCTGTGCGTATAACTCATATGCCCACAGGCATTGTAGTTTCCTGCCAGGATGAAAAATCTCAGCACAAAAATAAAGACAAAGCTATGAAAATTCTTCGCTCGAGAATTTACGAGGTTATGGAGGCGGAGCGCCACCGGGAAATTGCAGACGAGCGTAAATCCCAGGTTGGCTCAGGTGACAGAAGTGAGAGAATACGAACCTATAACTTCCCCCAGGGAAGAGTTACAGATCACCGTATAAATCTTACTTTGTACAAGCTTGAACAGTTCCTGAACGGAAGTATCGACGAAATAGTTGATTCTCTTATTACCGCAGATCAGAGCGAAAAGCTTGCAAATACAGACAATTAAAATATTATGTTTTTAACATGGGAAAGATTGATTTATGAAAAAATGGCATAAATGGCTTATAACTGTATTGATTTTAATAAGTGCAGTTATAATTGCGTCGGTATGCGTGTACCACTATTATGCAAAAGATAAAATAGAAAAGGCTCTTGAAAAAGCACAGATAATTCTTCAGGACGAGAAATTAAGAAAAGAAGTTGAAAATTTTGCGGATGAAATGGTAGAGAACGGTGAACTGGACGGTTCTCAGCTTGAAGGGTATCTTGCATACAAAGAGGCCGAGGAAGCCAAAGCTTCGCTTGCACCAACTCAAAAGCCTGTTTCCTATACGGCTCCCACACCTGCGCCGAAAACTCTTATGGAGAGAGTAAAAGAAGAAATGACGGCGGAGGAATTTGCGTTTGCTATGAGTATTTATGGTAAGATAGATGTTAATTATTGTATAGCAAACTATTACACAAATAAGAAAGAAGTTAAAAAGTACATAAAAAGTGTTCTTACAAGCAGCGAAATTTCACGCAGCCTTGAGATTTACGGAAAATATTCATACATTCTTAAATAGGAGTGACTTATAATGTTTAACATAGTGCTTGTTGAGCCGGAAATACCGCAGAACACGGGGAATATTGCCCGTACTTGTGCGGCAACCGGTTCGAAACTGCACATAATAAAGCCTATGGGCTTTGAAATAGACGACAAAAAGCTTAAAAGAGCAGGTCTTGATTATTGGCACCTTCTTGGTGTGAGATATTACGAAGGTCTTGAAGATTTCTTTGAAAAGAACCCTGATGCCAATTGTTACTATGCATCAACAAAGGCGGTTAATACATATTCAGATGTAAAATACTCTGACGGTGATTATATCTTCTTCGGCAAGGAAACAAAAGGTCTGCCGGAGGAGCTGTTGTATAAAAATGAAAAAAGGTGCATAAGAATACCCATGATTGGAGAGGCAAGAAGTCTTAATCTTTCTAATGCGGTAGCAATTGTAACATATGAAGCCTTGAGGCAGAATTCGTTTTTCGAGTTAAAGAACAGGGGAGAGCTTACAAAATATTTGTGGAAAGGAAACGAAAATAATGGCTGATATTAAAATTATAGTAGATTCATCTGCTGATATGCCGAAAGCATTAAGAGAGGAGAACGGAATAGGTCTTATACCTCTTCTCAGTCTTTTCGGAGAAAAATCCTACGTTATAGAAGAAGAGCTTTCAAACGGTGAATTCTATAAAATGCTGAATGAGTCAGGCATTTTGCCAAAAACAAGTCAGACTCCTTATGCTTCAATGTACGATATTCTTCTTAAGGAGAGCAGGGAACACGACACAGTTATTTACTTTACACTCTCATCTCTGGCAAGCGGACAAAATCATAGTGCACAGCTTGTTCGTGATGATATTATTGAAAATGAAAATCCTGATGCTGATATCAGAATAGTTGATACAAAGTCATTTTCTGTTATCATAGGAAGGTCTGCTCTGGAAGCGGCAAAGTATGTTAAAGAAGGTAAAAGTGCCGACGAGGTTATAGACCTCACTCTGGAATATATGTCAAAGTGGCATGCTATGATGCTTGTAAGCGACCTTACATTTCTTGAAAAGGGCGGGCGTATGAGAAAAACAACTGCAGTTCTTGGAAGTTTGCTGGATATAAAGCCTGTTCTCACTGTTTCAAACGGACTTATAGAGGTTGAAGCAAAGCTCAGAGGCAAGAAAAAGCTTGCAAGAAAGCTTTGTGAGCTTGCGGCTGAATACGAAGGCTTTGATGAATCCGCCTGTGAATTTATCGTTGCTCACTCAGATGAAGAAGCGGGAGATGAAATGGTAGAAGCTATAAAAGAAGAATTTGATGCATCAAATGGAATTTTTGTGGCAGAATTCGGACCTCTAATTGGGACAAATACAGGAAACGGTGCATTTGCGATAGTGTTCAGAACGGTATAAGTACAGCTTTAACATATGGATAACTTTGGAAACGGAGATGTTGATTATAAATGAAATACATAGTAATTTTAGGCGACGGAATGGCAGATTATGAAGTTGCTGAATTTGGTGGTAAAACCGTTCTTGATGTCGCAGATAAGCCAAACATTGACTATATGTGCGCTCACGGTGAAGCAGGTCTTGTAAAAACTGTGCAGGACGGGATGAAGCCCGGAAGCGATGTAGCTAATCTTTCGGTTATGGGATATGACACAAAGAAATGCTATACCGGAAGATCACCTCTTGAAGCGGCGAGTATAGGTGTAAAGCTCAAAGATACAGATGTTACTTTCAGATGTAATCTTGTGACTTTATCTGATGAAGAGAACTATGAGGACAGAACCATGCTTGATTATTCCGCAGGGGAAATATCAACAGAGGAAGCCCGTGAGCTTATACAGGCTGTAGCAGAGGAATTAAATGATGATATCCGCAAGTTTTATACAGGCGTAAGTTACCGCCATCTTCTCGTGTGGGACAAGGGCTCAGACAGAGTAGAGCTGACTCCCCCTCATGACATTTCCGACAGAAAAATCACAGACTATCTTCCCAAGGGTGACAATTCGGATTTTTTACTGGAACTAATGAAAAAATCTTCCGGAATTCTTAAAAATCATCCTGTAAACCTCAAAAGGATAAAAGCTGGAAAAAATCCCGCCACATCAATTTGGCTCTGGGGCGAGGGAAAGAAACCTATCCTCGAAAAATTTGAAGCGAAATACGGTTTAAAAGGAAGTGTGATTTCTGCTGTTGACCTTATAAAAGGTATTGCAATCTGTGCAGAGATGAATTCCATAGATGTTGAAGGTGCAACAGGCACATACCATTCAAATTTTGACGGAAAAGCAGAGGCTGCGCTTAAGTCATTGTGTGATGACGGATACGATTTTGTTTATATACATATGGAAGCGCCTGACGAGTGTGGGCATCAGGGAGATGCACCCAATAAAAAGCTTTCTGTTGAATTAATCGACAAAAAAGTTGTCGGCTTTTTAAAAGATGAACTCAAAAGGCGGGGGATCAGTTATAAAATGCTTATTCTTCCTGATCATCCCACTCCTGTTTCCCTTAAAACTCATGTAAGCGATCCTGTTCCTTTTGTGATTTATAATTCAGAGAAGGAAACTGAAACCGGTATTGCTTATAATGAAGCGAACTGTGAAAAAACAGGTTTGTATATCAGTGATGGATATACTTTAATGGACAGGTTTCTTTCTGAATAAATTTTTGAAAGGAGTTGCGTCAGATGAAAATGGGACGAAAGCCCATCAGATTGTTTTTGGGAATAGTTTTTTTGGTTGCATTGATTATTGGTGCTATTTTTGCGTTACCTGCAGTTTCCAAGCTCCTTGTATATTTATTCCGTTTGTTTATGCCGTTTGTGTTGGCGTACGTTTTTGCGCTGATTGCCGACCCTTTGGTGAGAAGGCTGCAAAAGCAGTTTAAGATGCCTCGTAGTATTACCGCATGGATTGTAATTTTACTTGTGATTGGTGTCGTAGGCGGAGGATTGTCTTGGGCAGGGTATATGATAATAAGCGAAATAAGAGCCTTGTTTAATAATCTACCTCAGCTTTATCAGAATTTGCTCGTATCCATTGATAATATCAGAAACAGTTTTAAGGGATTTTATGAAATACTGCCTTTTAATATTCAGCAGGCAATTTCAGAATTTATTACTCAGTTTACTCAAAAAGTAGCAGAGCTTATAAACACAAAATCCCTCCCGTTTGTAACAGGTGCCGGTTCCTTTGCAAAATCTCTTCCAAAAGTATTTATATCTATGATAGTGTTTGTTTTGTCAACATTCTTTATGATTTCGGATTTTGAAAGAGTAAAAGCCTATGTAAGAAAACCATTCGGAGACAAAACCGTATCAAGGATTTCAGATGTATCACGCCAGATAAAAATATATCTGGGAGGATATGTAAAAGCACAGGGAACAATTATGATAGTGGCATTTATTATTTTGTTCCTGAGCCTTAGTTTGCTGGATGTCAACTTTGCACTGCTTATTGCTTTAGGTACTGCTTTTCTTGATGCACTTCCGTTTTTCGGAAGCGGTGCAGTGTTGTGGCCATGGTCACTTGTGAGCTTTATAAGCGGTGATATACGAATGGGTATATGTACTATAGTTATATATGTAGTCATATTTGTGGTCCGTCAGTTGATTGAGCCTAAAATAGTAAGTAAGAATATAGGCACCAATCCATTGCTTACACTTATATCAATGTATCTGGGTTACAGACTTTTAAGTGTGGGCGGTATGATTCTCGGCCCTGTTATAATGCTCCTGATTTTAAGTCTTTACAGAGCAGGGGTGTTCAGTGGTCTTATATCTTTTTGGGGGGCTGTAAATGAATATTTAAAAAAACAGTGGATATCGCTGAAAAATAAATTTAAAAATTTTTGGGAGAGTGAATGAATTGGAAAAATATTATATCACAACAGCCATTGCGTACACATCAAGGAAGCCTCATATAGGTAACACATATGAAATTATTCTTACCGACGCAATTGCAAGATTTAACCGTTACATCGGAAAAGATGTATTCTTCCTTACAGGAACGGATGAGCACGGTCAGAAAATTCAGGAGATAGCCGAGCAGGCAGGGATTACTCCAAAGGAGCATGTAGATGTGATTGCTCAGCAGATAAGGGATATTGCCGATATGCTTAATATAAGCTACGACAAATTCATCCGTACAACTGATGATTATCACGAGGATGCAGTTAAAAAGATTTTCAAAAGGTTATACGATCAGGGAGATATTTATAAGGGCGAATATGAAGGTCTTTATTGTACTCCTTGTGAGTCGTTCTGGACGGAGTCGCAGCTTGTAGACGGTAAGTGCCCTGACTGCGGCAGAGAAGTTAAGAAAACAAAAGAAGAAGCATATTTTTTCAGAATGAGTAAGTATCAGGACAAGCTCATACAGTATATAGAAGATAATCCGGAATTTATTCAGCCTGAATCACGTAAAAAGGAAATGCTCAATAACTTCCTTAAAGTGGGACTTCAGGATCTTTGTGTTTCAAGAAGCAGTTTTACATGGGGTGTACCTGTAGAATTTGACCCGGGTCACGTTATATATGTATGGATTGATGCCCTTTCAAACTATATCACGGCATTGGGGTATACACCTGACCAAAAGGGTGAGCTTTATAAAAAGTACTGGCCTGCTGATGTGCACGTTATAGGCAAGGATATTCTGAGATTTCATACCATATACTGGCCTATTATGCTTATGGCTCTGGGTGAACCTTTGCCAAAGCAGGTGTTTGGCCATCCTTGGATGCTTGTGGGTGAGGAAAAAATGAGTAAATCCCGGGGTAATGTTATATATGCTGAGGACCTTGTACGTCATTTCGGAGTTGATGCAGTAAGATACTATTCACTTCACGAGATGCCCTTTGCTCAGGACGGAACAATAACATACGATGTGTTTATTTCAAGATTTAATTCAGAGCTTGCAAATACTCTGGGAAATCTTGTAACAAGAACCGTTTCAATGGTTAACAAGTATTTTGACGGAGCAGTTCCTGTTTGCGATGTATCAGGTGATTTTGACGATGACCTTAAAGCTACTGCCGCTGAGTGCGTAGCGCGCATACAGGAAAAGATGAAAACTCTCCATGTGGCAGACAGTATTGATGAAATCTGGAAGCTTGCAAGCAGAGCAAATAAGTATATAGATGAAACCACTCCGTGGATTCTTGCAAAGAATGAAGAAGATAAGCCCAGGCTTTCAACAGTTTTGTATAACCTTCTTGAAACAATAAGAATAATTGCATCACTTCTTTCGTCATTCATGCCGGGAACAAGCGAAGCGATTTCCAAGCAGATTAATGATTCAAACCTTTCTTTTGAAAGCGTTCAGAGCTTTGGTTCATACAAACCCGGAACAAAGGTAGGCAATGCCGAAATTCTGTTCCAGAGGATTGATATGGATGAAAAAATCAAAGCCATTGAGGAAGAATACGCAGCTAAAGCTGAGGGAGAGAAGCCTGTAGAGATTGCTCCGTATAAAGATTATGTTGAATTTGAAGATTTTGAAAAGCTTGATATAAGGGTTGGTAAGGTTCTGGAATGTGAGCCTGTTCCCAAGTCTTCAAAGCTCCTTCGTTTTCTTCTCGAAGTTGGTCCGGACAAGCGACAGATACTTTCAGGAATTTCCAAGTATCATAAGCCTGAAGAACTTATTGGGAAAAACGTAATCTTCATTGCAAATCTTAAACCTCGTAAAATGATGGGGCTTGAGTCTTGCGGAATGATTCTTTCTGCAGAACACGGTGAGGAGCTCACTGCGCTCACTACACTTAAAGATATTCAGTCAGGTGCAGAAATAGTTTAAATTTAAAATAAAAAGTCATAACACAAAAAGCTTTATGTAAAAACAGGGTTGTTTCACATAAAAGGGAATTGCCTTTCCGGTGTTATGACTTTTTTTAGTATTTTTCTTTTAAAAAGAATATTTTTTCAAAAAATCTCTTGTTTTTTTTCGAATGTTATGATACAATTGAAAAAGATATGTTGTTAAATTTCTATGAAACGCATAATTATTCTGTCGTGCATGGATATGTTTGTTTTTTTTCTCTATCCGGCAGGTATTACTTACGTTTAAAAAAAGGAGTGAATATCTTGGTAAACGAGATAAATATTATTGAACTGCTTAATGTTATGATAAGAAAATGGTGGCTTATAGCTATCCTCGTGCTGGTGTGTGGAGGAGGTACGTATATATATACTGACCTTTTTATGGAACCTATGTACAAAACAGACGGTTCTATCTATGTAAACTGCGAAACCGAAGCAGACAGGGTTGATGTTGCAAGTACGGGAAGAATTGAATCTAATGCCAGACTGGCAAGAACATATATCGATGTTTTGCAGGCAAGGTCTTTTCTGACAGAGGTTGCCCGCGACCTTAATAATAAGTATACATATATGCAGATAGAGAATATGATCGCTATAGAATCTATCAATGAAACAGAGCTTTTGAAAATAACTGCAGAAGGACATAGCCCGGAGGATATATGTGCTATTGTTGAAAGTATTCTCCAAAGAGCAGGTGAGCACCTTGTTACAATCGTAAAGGCGGGCTCTGTTGAGGTTGTGGATACTCCTTTTGTTCCCAGTGTGCCATTTTCACCCAATAAAGCAAGAAATGCACTTATAGGCGCAATCGCAGGGGTGGTAATTGCAGTAGGATGCATATTCCTTATGGAGCTTTTTGATACTCATGTGAAAACAGCGGAGGAAATGAAAAAGAGATACCCTGAACCGGTACTTGGTGAAATACCGAGTTTTGTTTTAGAGTAAAATTTATTGTTGCTGCAAAAAGCCAGCAGATTGGAGATTATTATGCCCAGTAAAATGATGGAAATCATAGGAAAACTAAACGAAAAGAAACATAGCCTCAGAAATAATTCTGCTATTACAAATACAGATGTTACAAGATTTCATTTAATTGATGATAAAACACCTTTCTCTATTAACGAAGCTTACAAAGCTGCTCGTACAAACATTATGTTTTCTCTTGCTGGAGATGAAGGTTGTAAAAAGGTTATTTTTACGAGTGCTGAGCCCGGAGAAGGCAAGAGCACAACAATTCTTAATGTAGCAATAACATTTGCTCAGATGGATGCTAAAGTTATTGTAATAGATGGAGACCTCAGAAAGCCAAGAACTCACAGATATTTAAATCTCGAAAAAAATGACGGTTTGTCGGATTTGCTTGCAGGCATGATAACTATTGACAAGGCTATCAAGCATCATGAAGAATATAATATTGACTGCATAACTGCAGGTCAGATACCTCCTAACCCTATAGAGCTTCTTTCGTCAGATAAGATGGGTGAGCTGCTTGAAAAACTGGCTGAATCCTATGATTACATATTTATAGATTCACCACCGGTAACGGTTGTAACAGATGCATTGTCATTAGCAAAGTTTGTGGACGGATATATATTACTTGTTCGTCATAACTATTCTATTCACGAGCTTCTTGAAAGAACACGTCAGTCGTTGGAATTTGCAGAGGCTAAAATTTTGGGATATATTATAAATGATATCAAGCCTATGGCAGGTATTGGATATTCCCGTTATGGAGCCTACAGTGCAAGGTATAAATACCGTTACAGATATAAATACGGCTATAAATACGGATATAACTACAGTTATGGTTATGGCTATGGCTACGGTTATCAGTATGCAGACCGTCGTGATAACAGATATTCTGATGACTATGTATATGGCGACGATGTTGAGTATGACACAGGCAGGAATATATAAAGGAGAAGAGAATTATGTTAAAGAAAATACCTTCGATTTTATCACCCGAGCTTCTTAAAGTTCTTATGGAAATGGGTCATGGCGATGAAATTGTTATCTCCGATGGCAACTTCCCGGGAGCTTCTATGGCTCAGCATTTAATTCGTGCAGATGGTCACGGATGCCCCGAGCTTGTGGATGCAATTCTTGAGCTTTTCCCACTTGATTCAGTGTACAGCGACAAACAGGTAGTCCTTATGGAGGTTGTCCCCGGTGACACCTACGTGCCTGAAATCTGGGATGAGTATAAAAAGATAGTAGAAAAGCACGACCCTGCTGCAAAATTCGATCATATGGAGCGTTTTGCATACTATGAAAGAGCGAAAAAAGCTTATGCGGTTGTGCAGACAGGAGAAACTGCAATATATGCAAACATTATTCTTAAAAAGGGAGTAGTAATCCCTGAATAAAAGAAAGGATTGAATTTAATGAAGGTTTTAGCTTTTGATTTTGGTGCCTCAAGCGGCAGAGCGATAATTGGTACTTTTGAAAACAACAAAATAACACTTGAAGAGGTACATCGTTTTGATAACGATCCTGTTATAGTGAATGGAACATTCCGATGGGATGTACTAAGACTGTTTTTTGAAATAAAACAGGGAATAATCAAAACGAAGAATATGACAGATTTCGACAGTATAGGTATTGATACATGGGGTGTTGACTACGGTCTGTTTACAAAAGCAGGTGACCTTATCGGAAACTTGTATCACTACCGTGATGAAAGAACTGTGGGCGCACCTGAAGATATGGAAAGCATAATCACAAAAAAGGATTTATATAATCTCACAGGTATACAAATTGCTGAATATAACACAATTTTCCAGTTATATGCTTTCAAAAATCAGAAGCCGGAGCTTCTTGAACTTGTGGATAAGGTAATACTTCTTCCGGATATGTTTAACTATTTCCTTACAGGTAAAATGGCGGCTGAGGTTTCAATAGCTTCAACAACTCAGCTTCTTAATCCTCACACAAAGGAATGGGAATATTCACTTATGGATAAGCTTGGTCTTAAGAGAGAATGGTTCCCGGAAATTGTACCCAGCGGTACAATAGTAGGTACTTTGGAAGAAGGAATTTGCAAGGAATTGGATATCCAGCCCAAGAATGTTGTTGCAGTGTGTGAACACGATACAGCCAGTGCAGTTGTTGCAGTTCCCACAAAGGAAAAGGATTTTGTATATATCTCATGCGGAACATGGTCACTTTTCGGAACAGAGCTTGATAGCCCTGTTATCTCAGAAGAGTCACAAAAGTGTAATGTTACAAACGAAACAGGATATAATAATACTACAAGATTTCTTAAAAACATTATAGGTCTTTGGCTTATTCAGGAAACAAGACGTCAGTTCAAGCGTGAAGGTAAGGATTATTCATATGCAAAAATGGAAGAGCTTGCACGCGCAGAAAAGCCGTTTACATGTTTTATTGATCCGGATGCTTCAGATTTTGTAACTCCGGGTAATATGCCCCGGAGAATAAAAGACTTCTGTAAGAGAACGGGTCAGACTGTTCCTGAAACAGACGGTCAGGTTATCAGATGTATTTACGAAAGCCTTGCTATGAAGTATAAGTACACATTCCTTCAGCTTAAAGAATGTTGTAAGCGTGACTTTAAGGTAATACACATGGTAGGTGGCGGAACAAAGGATACATTCCTTTGCCAGATGACTGCAGATGCGGCAAATGTACCAGTTGTTGCAGGTCCTATTGAAGCTACAGCTGCAGGTAACGTAGCAGTTCAGCTTATGGCTAACGGCGCTATATCGGATATCTGGGAAGCAAGAAAAATTATTGCCGACTCATTTGAAGTTGTTGAGTATTCTGTTACAGACAATGATTCATGGGAAAAGGCATATCCTGACTTTGTAAAAATACTTAAATAATCAATAGGTTGCTGTTGCGGTGATTATTCCGCAACAGCTCTGTTGTTTGAAAGGATAGTTAATATGGTAGATTCTATTGTTCACTCTATTGTTGATACCTTTGGCGGAAGCGTCCCATCACAGCTTATAGTGTTTATAATTTCCATGATACCCATTCTTGAACTAAGGGGAAGTATTCTTGCGGCAGGTTTTATGGATGTATCTTTTTTGCAGACATATATAGTGGCAGTAATAGGAAATTTAATTCCAATCCCCTTCATTCTATTGTTTATTACAAAGATATTTGAATGGATGAAAACCACAAAATCATTGGGTAAGATTGCGGTAAAGCTGGAGAATAAAACGCTTTCAAAGAGAGAACAGATTGATAAATACGGAGCTTTCGGCTTATTTTTATTTGTTGCAATCCCCCTTCCCGGAACGGGGGCATGGACGGGTTCACTCCTTGCGGCGCTCCTTGGGATGAAACCTTTTAAATCCTTTATAAGCATTGCATTGGGAGTTATGGCGGCAGGTCTTATAATGAGCCTTCTGTCTTTTGGAATAATTAAGAATGTATTTTAATTGAAGGAACTGTTGCAGTCGTTGCAATAGTTCTTTTTTTGTTCAATGCTTTGTCATATCTGGGGGGTCCATTAAATAGTCTTTAATATGGAGGTGTATTAACTTATATGTATTACTTCAAAAAAAGTTCAATTCTGATTGTATTTCTGTCGGTGCTCGTGTTTTGCGGGAGTATTGTAAGTCCCGGTGTGAAAAATGTGTTTTTAAACGGTAGCAGAAATCTGCCGCTTTACAGTGTGGAACGAGACGATAGCTCAATAGCCCTTACATTTAATTGTGCATGGGGAAGTGATGATATTGAAAATGTTTTGAAATCTCTTGAAAAGTACAATGTAAAGGCGACTTTTTTTATTGTTGGAGAATGGGCGGAAAAGTATCCTCAGCAACTAAAGGCGATTGCAGATGCAGGCCATGAGCTGGGAGGGCACTCATATAATCATAAGGACTATCAGTCGTTAACAAAATCGGATATTAAAAAGGACATAGAAAAAACCGCGGATGCAATAAACAAGGCATGCGGAAAATCAATAAAACTTATAAGAGTCCCTTCTGGTTCCTATAATAGCGATGTTATTTCAGCTATTGAGGAAGATGGATATATTCCTATACAGTGGTCTGTAGATAGTATTGATTACGGCGATGCCGACAGTGACGGTATTTTTGAAAGGGCGACTTCAAAGACCGGGCCTGGGGACATTATTCTTATGCATACAGGTACAAAGAATACGGCTATAGTATTACCTCGTATTCTTGACAGTTTAAATGGCAATTTTGAATTTCTAACAGTTTCTGAGCTGATGTGTAAAGAAGACTTTTATGTGGATAATAACGGAAAAATGATTGGTAAAAACCAATAAATTATGCACAATCACGGCTTGTGTTAAAAAATTTGAGAAAAAGGAATTTTTTTGTAAAACACGGAATATGGTATAGGGTTATAAATCTCACAACTACATATTGTGTATTTTCTTACAAAAAATTCCATAATTATTACGAAATCAAGACGAATTTGCAATATATACGTAATCATTTTGTAATAAGTGTATTGACTTAGTAATGATAATGAGGTATAATATACTTTGAACAAACAGAAAGGAAGTTCGTTATGAAAAAGAATATGAAAAAATCCGGGCGTAGGATAAACGTTATCTGCGGATTATTCGTAATCTGTCTTGTTTGTACCGGTGCTGCATATGATGTAACCGGTATTGATGTTACACTCAAAGAAATTGATGAAATCAAAAATGTTGAGAACACAGTCACTATTAAAACAAGAGATACAATGGTGAGTGAAATTCTTGCTGATAACGGTATAGAGCTTGGTTTGTACGATACGATTAATCTTGATGATTATCATGCCCTTGAAAGCGGCGATACAATCATTATACGCCGTGGTGTTGGAATCACGGTTAATATGGATGGTGCTATTGTTGCAACTTCTACAACTGCAGACACAGTTGGCGAAGCTCTGATGGAAAATGGTATATTTATTGGTGAACTGGACTATACAGTTCCCCCTGTCGATTCAGAAATCAAAGAGGATGAGATTATCACAATAAACCGTGTTACCAATAACACTGAAATTCGTGAGGAAACCGTTCCATTTGAAACTGTTTATAAGAATGATTCAAACATCTACACCGGCGAGACTAAGGTGTTGACTGCTGGCGTGGAAGGGAAAATCCGTATAACAGAAAATGTTGTAACTGAAAACGGAGTTGAGGTTTCAAGAGAAGAAGTTTCGAGAGAAACTCTGGTAGAAAAAGTTGATAAAGTTGTAGCTAAAGGCACAAAGAAAAAGCCGCAAGCAAAGGCTGTGTATAAATCAGTCAAGCCTACCGCTGCTTCCGCAAAGCAGACTGGAGGAAGTTCTTCTGAGCTTGGTTTTTCTTATAGTAAAAAAATGACGATGGTAGCAACTGCGTATTCTGCATTCAGGAAAGACGGTAGCTATGGTATTACAGCTTCCGGTATGACTGCGCGCTATGGAATTATAGCTGTTGACCCGAAGGTTATTCCTCTTGGAACAAAGGTTTATGTTGAAGGCTATGGGTATGCAATTGCCGGAGATACAGGCGGTGTAATCAAGGGTAACAAAATAGACCTATGTTTTGAAAAGCCAAATAAAGAGCTTATGGCTTTCGGCAGAAAGAATCTTACAGTTTATATCCTTAACTAATAAATATAAGTGGTGCTGTTGCATTATGCGGTGGTGCCGCTTTTTTTTGTCTCATACGCAAAAATCGGATGCTTTGAAGCATCCGATTTTTATTATGTATAAGATATTAAACAATACCCTGAGCCATCATTGCGTTTGCAATCTTTTCAAATCCTGCAATGTTAGCACCTGCAACAAGGTTGTAGCCGAGGCCGTATCTTTCGGATGCAGCAGCTGAACTGTCGTGAATGTTAACCATAATGTTTTCAAGCTGCTCGTAAACCTGAGCGGGTGAGAAAACAGTATGACCTGCATTTTGTCCCATTTCGATACATGAGCAAGCAACACCGCCTGCATTTGCAGCTTTTGAAGGAGCAACGATAACTCCGTTGTTCATAAGGTAAGACATAGCTTCGTTTGTTGTAGGCATATTTGAACCTTCGCAGAGGAACTTACAGCCGTTGGCAACCATAGCTTCTGCTTCTTTCATGCCGATTTCATTCTGTGTTGCACAGGGGATATAGAGGTCTGCCTTAACACCCCAAGGCTTTTCGCCGGGGAAGAACTTAGCATTGGGGAACTTTTCTGCATAGGGTGAGCAGATGTTCTTTCCTGATGCTCTGAGCTCGAGGAGGAAGTCTTCCTTTTCGCCCGCTGTAACACCATCGGGATCATAGATGTATCCGTCAGGACCTGAAATTGTAACAACCTTAGCTCCAAGCTGATTGAGCCTTTGAACAGTACCCCATCATACATTACCGAAGCCGGATACAACTACTTCTTTGCCCTTGAGCTCTTCGGCGAAGTGCTTGAGCATTTCTCTTGCATAGAAAACTATACCGTAGCCTGTAGCTTCTGTTCTGCCATTAAGACCGCCGTAAGGAATACCTTTACCTGTGAGAACACCTTCGTAAACGTTTTTAAGTCTCTTATACTGACCGAACATATATCCGATTTCTCTTGCACCGACACCAAGGTCACCTGCAGGAACGTCTGTTTCGGCACCGATATGTCTGTAAAGCTCTGTCATGAAAGACTGACAAAATCTCATAATTTCAGCATCTGACTTGCCGGTAGGATCAAAGTCAGCGCCGCCCTTGCCGCCGCCGATGGGAAGACCTGTGAGCGAGTTCTTAAAAATCTGTTCAAAACCGAGGAACTTAATAATTCCTGAATATACATTGGGAGCAAATCTGAGACCGCCCTTATAAGGACCGATGGCGGAGTTAAACTGTACTCTGTAGCCTCTGTTAACCTGTACTTTGCCGTTGTCGTCAACCCAGGGTACTCGGAAAGAAATCTGTCTTTCGGGCTCTACAAGTCTTTCAAGAAGAGCAGCATCTTCATATTCCGGATGTTGAGCAAGAACGGGTTCGAGTGAAAGAAGAATTTCTGTTGCAGCCTGGATAAATTCGGGCTCATTTGAATTCTTTGCCTTGAGTTCGTCAAGGACTTTCTGTGCATATGACATAAATAACACCCCTTAATTAAATAGATAATTAATTTTACCATTAAATTTTTCAAAAATCAATACTATATACCAATTTTGTTAAAAATAGAAACTATATAAAAATATGGAAAAGAAATTTTGTAAAAATTAAACTTTATTGTTAAAAATAAGTTCTGTCAGAGTATCCTTATCTATTTCGTACATATCACCCGGCTCTTTATTTGTGTCGAGTTCAAGATTGCCTATCGATACTCTTTTTAAATACGTGACGGTTTTTCCGCATTTTTCGCACATACGCTTAACCTGGTGAAATTTACCTTCACATATTGTGATGTAAGCTTCGTTGGGTTTATCTGTAAATTCAAGCTTTGAGGGCAGTGTTGTAAAGTCTCCCAGGTCCATTCCTTCTTCAAATGTTGTTACATCATCTTTTTCCATAGGTATATCTGTGATTGCAAAGTATTTTTTGTAAACCTGCTTTTTAGGGGAGGTAATTTCATGAGCCAGCTTTCCATCGTTTGTGAGAATTAAAAGTCCTTCCGTGTCAATGTCAAGCCTGCCCACGGGGAAGGGCTCGAATTTTTTGTATTCCTCAGAAAGGAGGTCGGTAACCACAGGAAGCTTTTTGTCAAATGTGGCAGAAACTGTATTTTTCGGCTTGTTCATTACAATATATATAAATTCCCGGTATTTTATTTCTTTGCCCATATAGCATACCGATGAGGTAACCTTTACCTGAAATCCGCCGTCCTTAACAGGAGTTCCATCGACTGTAATCACGCCTGTTTTGAGTAATTTTTTTATTTCGCTCCGGGATCCCAGCTCCCATAAGAATTTATCCAGTCTCAAACAAATCATCTCCTATGAATTATAAAATTGCTTTTTAAATTGCTTGGGCGACAGGTTTTTGTAGTTCCTGAACTGTTGTATGTAATAGCTCGATGTAGAAAACCCTACTGCCATTGCTATTTCTGTGATATTCATATCTGTTGTAAGCAGAAGTTTTTCCGATTCGCTTATGCGTATGTAGTTAAGGTATTCACTGAAGCTACGATCTGTAACCTGCTTGAATATCCTTGAGAAGTAGCTATAGCTTAAATTTGCATTTTCTGCCATTTCTTCTGCGGTAATGGGCTCGCTGTAGTGTGAGTTCATATAATCTATAGCATTCTGGATTTTTGCCGCAAGGTCGATATTGACTTCTTTACCGGCGTTAAGACCTGCTTTTTGCCAGTGCCTCAGTATGTAGAGAAATATTTTGTATACATCTGCTTTCATTGCAAAATCATATGCATATCCCTGATTTTGGGTTTCCCTGTACATATCGTAAACAAGCCTTGGTATTTCCGAATTGGATATCTTGCTTGCAGGGAGAACGCTTTGAGGTGGAGTGTGGTTTGTGAGGAATGGCATAACGTATTTATATTCAAAAACTTTACGTGTGCTTTCATACAAAATTGACGGCAAAAAACGAATGCAGTAATATCCGCCGTTTGTAACAGGATTTCTGCATATAATGTGGTGAAGCTTGCAGGAATTTATAAGAACCAGATCTCCTGTTGAAAATTCGAAATATTCGCCGTCAAGCCACACGCTGTATTCTCCCCCGAATACATAGAGAATTTCTATGTAGTCGTGAGAGTGAACAGGAACGCAGCAACCGGCAGAGGATACTTCCTGCTTGTGAAATAATATGGTATCTGTAACTTCTTCACGATGGTATTTTGTGTTTTCGTGCCTCATAATTATCCCTCAATGACAAATTTTTGATATTTTTGTATAGAAACATTATATCATAATAAGTTTATAAATGCTATACTTAAGCTATAATTAATTCAAATTTGTCTAAAATGCCAATAATAAAATGGAGGTAAAAATTATGGAATTAAGCGTAATGTCACCTGCTCTTGCGCAAATGAGCCTTGAAGATGCAGTTAAGTATCTTTCTGAGCTTGGAGTAGACAGTCTTGAGCTTGGAGTGGGAGGATACCCCGGAACTGCACATTTAGATGCAGAGGAGTGTGTTAAAAATTCTGCTAAATTAGACGAAGTAAAAGAAATACTCAAAAAATATAATATGAAAATCTCAGCAATTGCCTGCCACGGTAATCCTGTTCATCCAAATAAGGAAGTTGCAGATAAGTTCCACAATCAGTTTGTTGCTGCTATGAAGGTAGCGGCGGCTCTGGGCGTTGAAACTGTAATCACTTTCTCCGGTTGCCCCGGCGACTGTGCAGACTCAAAGAACCCCAACTGGGTAACTTGTGCATGGCCTCCCGAATATCTTGAGATTCTTGATTGGCAGTGGAATGAAGTTATTATTCCTTATTGGGAAAAAACTGCAGAGCTTGCAAAAGAAATCGGTATAAAGAAAATTGCATTTGAGATGCACCCCGGATTTGCAGTATATAACCCTGCTACCCTTTTAAGGCTTCGCGATGCAGTAGGAGATATAATCGGTGCGAACTTTGATCCCAGCCATTTGTTCTGGCAGGGGATTAACCCTGTTGAAGCAATAAAGAGCCTGAAAGGTGCAATTTATCATTTCCACGCAAAAGATACAAGAATTGACGATGCCAACACATCTGTAAACGGTGTGCTCGATACAGGTAACTACGGTGATGTTCTTGGCAGAAGCTGGATTTTCAGAACAGTTGGTTACGGTCATGATGCTCAGGTGTGGAATGATATTATAAGCACGCTTAAGGCAGTCGGCTATGATGGTGCTATAAGCATTGAGCACGAGGATTGCCTTATGTCGTCAAAAGAAGGTCTTGAGAAGGCAATAAAATTCCTTAAAAATGTTATTATTTACGAAACAGCAGGAGAAATGTGGTGGGCATAATGAAAGATAAGTACATACTTTCAAGTATAGGCTTCGGAGGCATGGCAGGTCATCACTGCACACAGCTTCAGAAGTGTAATACAAAAATGAGAATAAAAGGCGTTTATGATATCGACGAAGCAAGGCAAAAGGCAGCAGAAGAGCGCGGCCTTTATGCATACTCTTCAAGAGAAGAGCTTCTTTCCGATCCGGAAGTTGATATTGTTCTCGTTGCAGTGCCAAACGATCTTCATAAGGATTTCTCAATAGAGGCATTAAGGCACGGTAAGCACGTGATTTGCGAAAAGCCTGTTACTATGTCATCTGAAGAACTCCTTGAAATTATGGAGGTTGCAAAGGAAACAGGTAAGATTTTCACAATCGACCAGAACAGAAGAACAAACAAAGACTTTGTTCTTATGCGCCGTAAGGTTGAAGAAGGTCTTATTGGTGAGCCTTATGTATTTGAATCCAGAGTTGAAGGCTCAAGAGGTATTCCCGGCGGTTGGAGAGAAAGCAAGCCTCAGGGCGGCGGTATGATGTATGACTGGGGAGTTCACCTTATTGACCAAATGATGTATATGCTGGATGAGAAGGTTACAAATGTTTTTTGTAAAATGTATTCAGTTCATTATCCTGAAGTTGATGATAACTTCCGTCTTACAATGACCTTTGAAAGCGGAAAAACTGCTCATATAGAGGTTTCAACCAATAATTTCATAACACATCCCAGATGGTATGTCCTCGGAACAGACGGTACCCTTCAGATTGATGACTGGGGCTGTGACGGCAGAATTGTAAGAGTTAAGGAAAAGCAGGATTCATGGGCTCAGGAAATTGTAATGACCAAGGCAGGTCCTACAAAAACAATGGCACCCAGAGATCCTTTGACAACCGAAACCATAGCACTTTCAGAGCCTCTTGATGTAGTAGACAATCTCGATCCCGTTTACGAACAACTCGTTGCTGCAATTGAGGGTGCAGAGCTAAAAATTAAGCCAGAACAGGCACTCCGCGTTGTAAAGGTTATGGAAGCAGCCTTTGAATCGGCACAAAAGGGTGTAGCAGTACAAACTCAAATTTGATAAAAATAAGGAGCGTTGCAGTCGCAACGCTCCTTATTTTTATTCAATAGATTCTATAATAGCATATTTGCCGTCTTTTCTTTTATATACAACCTTCATACTGTTGTTTTCGCTGTCTTTAAATACGAAAAAGTTATGACCTAAGAGATTCATCTGAAGAACTGCTTCTTCGGGAGACATGGGCTTAATGGAGAATTTCTTTGTCTTCACAATTTCAATTTTATCCTTGTCCTCGCCACCGGAATACGGTGTACCGCTTATCATCACATTATCCCAATCCGAGTCAACTCTCAGTTTCTTTTCAAGCTTTGTTTTGTTCCGTCTGATCTGACGTTCAATTATATCAACTATTTTATCTGTTGCTGTGCATACGTCAACATCGAGAGCTTCTGCTCTGTAAACAACGCCTTGAGAATAAACATTGGCTTCAACGTATTCCTGGTCCTTAACGGTGCCCGCTACAACTCTTGCTTCAGGCTCTCCCTTGAAGAACTTATCAAGCTTTGAAAGCTTTTTTTCTATATAGTCTTTGGATTTGTCCTTCAAATCAATTTTTCTTGCAATAATTGTAAACTTCATAAACGTCACTCCAGTCTTTTTAGTATTGGCGGATTGTTCTCCGTCACTATATAAATACCCCAAAAATATTTTTTTAAACATTTTCAGCGATATAAATTTCTGACGGAATTTGCAATATACCTTGCGGTGCGATATATTACTTCGTAATGCGATATATGCCTTTGGCACGATAATAAGGAATTTATATCATATCGCAACGGAGCGAAGCGGAGTTATATCGCCAGAACAAGTGGCATCTATATTATACAGTCTTTATATCGTTGTACTATAATAGAGACAAGTTGAGATAGAGGCTTTTGTGTGGCAATGCTGCATACAGGCTTTTTTGTAGTTAAAGTAATAGATTTTCTACAACAAACATTGACACTTTTGAAAATGTTGTATATAATAAATGTGCGATAACAATGAATTTGATTATTTACACTATACTAAAGGAAAAAACAAGAATTGAATATATGCTTAAACGATATCGTAGAATAATAGATTAATTACCGAAAGGTTCATTATCAAAGTCAAATAAAAACGGGCGTAAATATTATTATTTAAAATATCGCGAGGGGAAAAAAGTAATTACAAAATATTTAGGCAAAGATGCAGGAAATATCCCTGCTCTTATAGAAAAAAGGAAACATACCGAAGCTATGATAAAATCATTTGAAGCATTACACACAACTGGAATAAATTATATCATTGAAGATATAGATTTGTATATTGAGGCTCGTTAGGAAACGATATAAGAAACAAAAAATCTTGTCCTAACTTGACAAAATCAATTGCGGTCAAAGACTGCGTAAAATAAAAATTTTCAGTCAGAAAGGAGCAGGCAAATGTTTGCAATTTTAAGTATTTCTCTTTTTTGCGGGATGGTTTATATGTATTTAAACCCTTGTCATAGTGAATATAATATTTATCGTTCCCGTGATGAAGGCACATATATTATGGGTTTTGTTCTTGCGGTTGTTTGTGCTTTTGTTATTCGAATTGTAGGCGCGATGCTTTTTGAAGGTCACGGAACCGATATAAATTGCTTCAAAGCCTGGTCTGATATGGTATACAGTGATGGCTTCGGTGCGTTTTATACATCGGATAGCTTTACCGACTACCCGCCCGGATATATGTATATTCTCTATGTTGTAGGATGGCTTAGGAGTGTCTTTGGTAACAGTGGTCTTCTGGTAAAGCTTCCTGCAATGCTTGCAGATGTTACTCTCGGAGCTTTGGTATATACAGCTTCGAGAAAACGTTTTGGTGAAAAAACTTCACTTTTGCTTTCTGGATTTTTGCTTTTTTCACCTGTGCTTATTGTGAACTCTGCTTTGTGGGGCCAAGTGGATATTATCTATACATTTATTTTGGTTTTATGCTTATGGTGTATGTGCCGAAAACGTATGATTCTCACATATTTTCTCTTTGCTGTGGCTTTTTTTGTAAAGCCCCAGGCGCTTATTTTTACTCCTGTTATTTTGTGCGGAATCTGGGAGAATGTAATTAAGGATTATAATTCTAAAAAGCTTTTGATTAACGTAGTTTCAGGACTTTGTGCGATTGCTCTTGTTATTTTACTTTCTGTTCCTTTCGGGATTTCAGAAACTTTTAGTCAGTATGCGGTAACTCTGGCTTCATATCCATATGCAACGGTAAATGCTTTTAATATCTACGGTGCTCTCGGTCTTAATTGGGCAGAACTTACTCCTGTGATTTCAGTTGTTGGTTGGGTAGGTATTGTAGCTATTACAGCGTATGTGTTTTATGAATATTTTAAAGGAAACAGAAACTGGTTTATGCTTGCGGGCGTTCTTGCATTCGGTACGTATATGCTTTCTGCAAAAATGCATGAGAGATATGCTTTCCCGGCGGTAATATTTTTCTTGCTTGCGTTTATCCTGAAACCCCAGAAAAAAACTATGGGGATTTTTATACTGACATCCCTTTCGCAGTTTATAAATACTGCCTGGGTTTTGTTTGTTTACGAACAAGACATAAGTTATTACTTCAAAAGCCCTGTTATAATTGCATTTTCTGTGCTTAATATTTTGCTTCTTGCATATATAGTGTATACCTGCAGAAAAAGCGGTACAGATAAAGAGATTGAAGCGGGAGAGGAAGATAACAGGGTTCCGCGTTTTAAATCCCGTGCCATCGGTAAGCTTACAAAGATAGATTTTACATTGATAGCAGTTTTAATGCTTGTTTATGGTGGAATATCTTTTTATAACCTCGGGGAAATGAAGGCTCCCGAAAGCTTTTATGACCTTTCTGAAGCTCCTGTAACCGTAACATTTGGGGAACCTCAGAATATAAAAAAAATTGCATTATATCCTTCCTGTAACGACATCTACGATGAAAGAAGTATTACGGTTTCATATACAGACGAAAGTGGTAATGCAGGCGAAGTAGTCCTTGATAATCAGGCGGTATTTTGCTGGAATTTTGTTGATTTTGGTAAGTCTGTAACAGATATAACGTTTTCTTCAAACAGTGACCGTCTTATGGTTATGGAAATCGGTCTGTTTGGGGAAGATGGCTTAATTGATGTGGGAGAAGGGGCGTTATTTGACGAGCAGGGCCTTGTGCCTGACAGACAAACTCATCTTAACAGTACGTATTTTGACGAAATTTATCATGCCCGTACGGGATATGAATTTGTTAACGGCTACCGGGTTTACGAGTGGACTCATCCGCCTCTTGGTAAGGTGTTTATAGCAATTGGCATAAAGCTTTTCGGAATGAATCCTTTTGGATGGCGCGTTGTAGGAAATGTGTTTGGGATACTTATGATTCCTCTGTTCTATATAATGGCAAAGAATATGTTCAAAAAAACGTGGATAGCATTACTTGCCACAGTCCTGTTTACCTTTGACTTTATGCATTTTGCTCAAACCAGGATTTCAACCATAGACGTGTACGTAACGTTCTTTATTATGCTTATGTATTTGTTTATGTATAAGTACTATCAGACGAGCTTTTACGACACACCTCTTAAAAAGACTTTTATGCCTCTTGCACTTACCGGTATTGCCTTTGGATTGGGAGCAGCAAGCAAATGGACTGCTATCTATGCATGTGCCGGCATAGCTATTTTGTATTTTAGTGTTATGGCAGTGCGCTATAACGAGTATTACACACTGAGAAAAAGCGGTGGTGAAAAACTTCCTTTTACAGAATATTTTGTGAAAAGTTGTGCTTTTTGCGTAGTTTTGTTTATAATAGTACCTGTAATTATATATACGCTGTCGTATATACCTTACCTCGGAACTGAGGGTGCGGATGGGATAAAAACCATAATAAAAAATCAGCGTGATATTTTTGTGTATCATTCAAGTACAGTTTTAGCTTCTGACCATCCTTTTGCTTCTCGTTGGTATACCTGGCCTGTTATGGTAAGGCCAATATGGTATTATTCCGGGGAGATTTCGGAAGGCTTGAAAGAGGGAATAAGTTCATTCGGTAACCCGGCGGTGTGGTGGACGGGAGCCCTTGCTGTTATATACAATATCTATCTCGCATTTATAAAGCGGGACAGAAAGGCAACATACCTTCTTGTGGCATATTTCTCCTGCTTGCTTCCCTGGATACCCGTTGCGCGGACAACTTATATATACCATTATTTCCCCTGTGTGCCTTTTGCAACACTTATGATCGCAAATTCTGCAAGGGTAATAAGTAAAAAGTATCCACGTATAGCTTTTGGTGTTTTTACCGCGATTGCGATTTCGGCTGTTATTCTTTTTATAATGTTTTATCCCGTGCTGTCGGGACAAGGAATATCCCCTGAATTTGTACGGAATTTCCTTGCCTGGTTTGATAGCTGGGTGCTTATATGATTCATTCACTGTGTGAATGAATCAATTGAGTTTTCCCCAGCGGGCGAGTGAAGTTCTGCCTTTCGGAGAGGGGTGAACATTACAAGTGGAAGGAGATATAATGAAGCTACCTGATTATGTGATTGATCTTGTATCCCGTCTTGAAAATGAAGGATTTGAGGCGTATGCCGTAGGCGGCTGCGTAAGGGATATGCTTATGGGCAAAGAGCCCGATGATTACGATATTACAACTAATGCAAAGCCTGATGACATTAAAAGATGTTTTCGCGACTATCCTACCATTCTCACCGGCGAAAAGCATGGAACTGTTTGCGTTGTGTCAAATGGGGATAATGTGGAAATCACAACTTTCCGTATTGATGGTGAATATAAGGATAGCAGGCATCCGGAGGAGGTTACTTTTACAAGCCATCTTAAAGATGACCTGGCACGTCGTGATTTTACCATGAATGCAATTGCATATTCTCCCCAAAACGGCATTTTTGATTTTTTTGGAGGGGTGGAAGATATACGAAAAAAAATAATCCGCTCTGTGGGAAATGCGGAAAAGCGATTTGACGAAGACGCACTCAGAATTATGAGAGCCATTCGTTTTTCATCGGTGCTTGGTTTTGAAATTGACAGTGAAACAACATCGGCTATACATGGTAAATGTTCATGCCTTCGTAAAATATCTGCAGAACGAATTTTTTCAGAGTTATGTAAATTAATTTCCGGAACTTATGTAAAGTCCGTACTTATGGATTTTAATGATGTTATTTCCGTTATAATCCCTGAACTTAGGGAAACAGTGGGCTTTGACCAGCATAATATCCATCACTGCTTTGATGTGTATACTCATACTGCAAATGTAGTGGAAAAATGCCCGCCTGATACGGAGCTTCGTCTGGCTGCGTTATTTCACGATGCAGGTAAGCCGCAGTGCTTTTTTATGGGTGACGACGGACAAGGGCATTTTTACGGTCATAGTGCAAAAAGCGAGGAATTGTGCCACTGTGCACTTACGAGGCTTAAAGCACCAAACTGCACGAAAAAGCTCGTTTGTGAGCTTGTGCGGCTTCACGACAGAGATATTGTAAACACAAAAAAATCACTTCGCCGTTTGTTATCAGCAATATCGGAGGAGGGTGCAAGAAGATTGTTTCTTTTAAAAAAGGCAGACAATTTGTCCCTTGCTCCGGAATATCATCAACGTGTTGAATACCTGGCAGAGGCAGAGACGGCGATGTGCGAGATTTTGGATAATAATGAATGTGTATCGGAAAGTAAGCTTAATATAAGCGGAAAAGAACTTATAGAGCTTGGGCTTGTGCCCGGCAAAGAACTGGGGGCAGTGAAGAAAACTATTCTGTCTGCAGTGATAGACGGTGAAGTTGAAAACGAAAAATCAGTTCTCGTTGCATATGCAAAGAGGATTATAAAAGCTAAAAATTAAGCATAATAACCAAAAAGGACAAGAATGGTAAAAAGCACTTGACTTACAGTGTTTTATCTGTTATACTTTTGAAGTGACCGCATAGAAGAGGTTTTAAGCGTAGCGCCTTAATAGCGTGTCTCCATTAAATTATCAGGAGGTGTTTTCATGTACGCAGTAATCGTAACAGGCGGAAAACAGTACAAAGTTTCAGAGGGCGATACTCTCTTTATCGAGAAGCTCACAGCTGAGGAAGGCGAAGCAGTAACATTTGACCAGGTTCTTATGGTAGGCAATGGTGACAATGTAACAGTTGGCGCTCCCAACGTTGAAGGTGCGACTGTTGAAGCTAAAGTTTTGAAGAATGGTAAAGCTAAGAAGATTTACGTTTTCAAAATGAAGAGAAAGAAGAACTACAGACGTAAAAAGGGTCACAGACAGCCCTTTACAAAAGTTGAGATTACAAAGATCAACGGTTAATTTCGTATTTGATTACAAGAAAGCAGAGGTGTTAATTCATGGCTCATAAAAAAGGTATGGGTAGTACCAAAAACGGACGCGATAGCGAAAGTAAACGACTTGGTGCTAAGAAAGCTGACGGCCAGTTTGTAGTGGCAGGCAATATCCTCGTTAGACAGAGAGGAACAAAAATTCATCCCGGTGTTAATGTTGGTAAGGGCAGTGACGATACATTGTTCGCATTAATCGACGGAAAGGTTAAGTTTGAAAGAAAGGGCAGAGATAAGACACAGTGCAGTGTATATTCTGCTTAATTTAAACAGAGTTTGGGGCTGTCAATACAATTGGCAGCCCTTTGTTCATTTTAAAACGGAGGCTTTAAAATGTTTATAGACAAAGCAAGAATTTTTATAAAAGCAGGTAATGGCGGTAACGGTGCTATTGCATTTCACAGAGAAAAATATGTAGCGGCAGGCGGTCCTGATGGCGGTGATGGTGGAAAAGGCGGTAACGTTGTTTTTAAAGTTGACGAGGGTATGACAACTCTTATGGATTTTAAATATAAGAGAAAGTATCTTGCAGAAAACGGCGGCGACGGTTGGGGTAAGCGTCAAAAGGGCAAAAACGGTGCCGATATTGTAATAAATGTTCCTTGCGGTACGTTAATTCGTGATGCAGAATCAAACAGACTACTTGCAGACATGTCATCACCCGATAAGGAGGTAATTCTGGCAAGGGGAGGTAATGGCGGCTGGGGTAACAGTCATTTTTCGACTCCCACACGGCAGACTCCGAATTTTGCCAAAAACGGCAGAGCGGGGGATGAGCGGATGGTAATTCTTGAGCTTAAGCTTCTTGCAGACGTGGGACTTGTTGGCTTCCCAAATGTTGGCAAATCAACAATACTTTCCAAAACCACAAAAGCCGATCCCAAAATTGCAAATTATCATTTTACCACGCTTGAGCCTAATCTTGGTGTATGCTCGGTTGGTGAGCATATGAGCTTTGTTCTCGCAGATATTCCCGGGATAATCGAAGGTGCAAGCGAAGGGGTTGGCCTTGGTCACGAATTTTTGCGTCACATCG
>JAZRNL010000030.1:0-6916 GCA_045648165.1 Clostridia bacterium
AGGCTAAGGAATACGGACTTTTAGGTGATAACATTTTCGGAACAGTCTTTTGCTTTAACTTAGAGCTAAGACTTGGTGCAGGTGCGTTTGTCTGCGGTGAAGAAACAGCTCTTATTCACTCAATCGAAGGTTATCGCGGTGAGCCTAAGCCCCGTCCTCCGTTCCCCGCTGTTAAAGGTCTTTGGGGTAAGCCCACACTCCTTAACAACGTTGAAACTTATGCAAATATTCCCCAGATTATCTTAAAAGGTGCTGACTGGTTCCGGACAATCGGTACAGAGAAGAGTAAGGGTACCAAAGTATTTGCTCTCGGCGGTAAAATTAACAATACCGGTCTTGTTGAAGTTCCTATGGGTACAACCCTTCGTGAAATCGTAGAAGAAATCGGTGGCGGAATTCCTAACGGAAAGAAATTCAAGGCAGCCCAGACAGGTGGTCCTTCAGGCGGATGTATTCCGGCTTCACTTATGGATACACCTATCGATTACGACTCACTTATGGCAATCGGCTCAATGATGGGTTCAGGCGGTCTCATAGTTATGGATGAAGACAACTGTATGGTTGATATTGCGAAATTCTTCCTCGAATTCACTGTTGACGAATCATGTGGCAAATGTGCTCCCTGCCGAATTGGTACAAAGAGACTTCTTGAAATCCTTACTAAGATTACAGAAGGCAAAGGAACAATGGAAGACATAGATAAGCTTGAAGAGCTTTGCTATAACATTAAAGCTTCTTCAGTATGCGGTCTTGGTCAGACAGCTCCTAACCCTGTTCTTTCAACACTTCAGTATTTCAGAGATGAGTATATTGCACACGTTAAGGATAAGACTTGTCCTGCAGGTGTATGTAAGGCTCTTTCTAAGTACGTTATCGACCGTGACAAGTGTAAGGGATGTAGTCTTTGTGCAAGACAGTGTCCTGTTAATGCAATTTCAGGTAAGGTTAAAGAACCCTTCGTTATCGATCCCGATAAGTGTATCAAGTGTGGCGTATGTATGAGCTCATGTAAGTTCGGCGCTATCTATAAAAAATAAGTTGAAAGGATGAACAGAGCATAATGGATATGGTAAACTTAAAAATTAACGGTCAGGAAGTAAGTGTTCCTGCTGGTTATACAATTCTTGAAGCTGCTCGAGAGGTTGGTATTGACATTCCTACACTTTGTTATTTAAAGGATAGCTCAGTTACAGGCTCATGCAGAATATGTGTTGTTGAAATTAAAGGTGGAAGAGCTCTCGAGGCAGCTTGTGTGTATCCAGTATTTGAAGGTATGGAAGTTCTTACCCATTCACCAAAGGTAAAGGAAGCAAGAAAGTCTACTCTCGAGCTTATACTTTCAAATCACGACAGAAAATGTCTTACTTGTGTAAGAAACAAAAACTGTGAGCTTCAGACTCTTTCAGAAGAGCTTGGTGTTGACAGTATTAGATACGAAGGCGAAATGAGCGAATATGCAATTGACGATCTCTCACCTTCAATTGTAAGAGATAATAATAAGTGTGTGCTTTGCCGTCGATGTGTAAATGTATGTAAAGACATTCAGACAGTTGGAGCAATTGACGCTACAGAGCGTGGCTTCAAAACAACAATTGCAAGTGCTTTCAATAAACCTCTTGCAGAAACAAACTGTGTAAACTGCGGTCAGTGTATTGCTGCTTGCCCTGTGGGAGCTCTCAAAGAAAAAGATAGCACACAGGTAGTATTCGACGCAATTGCAGACCCTGATAAATATGTTATCGTTCAGACTGCTCCGGCAGTAAGAGCTGCTCTCGGTGAAGAGTTCGGCTTTGAAATGGGAACACCTGTTACAGGTAAAATGGCTGCAGCTCTCAGAAGACTTGGTTTTGATAAGGTATTCGACACAGATACAGGTGCCGATCTTACAATAATGGAAGAAGGAACAGAGCTTTTAGAAAGAATTCAGAATGGAGGAAAGCTTCCTCTTATCACATCATGTAGCCCCGGTTGGGTTAAATTCTGTGAGCATGAATTCCCCGATTTTCTCGATAATCTTTCAAGCTGTAAGTCACCCCACCAGATGTTTGGTGCAATTCTTAAAACATACTATGCACAAAAGCATGATATTGACCCTGAAAAGATATTTGTAGTATCAGTTATGCCTTGCGTAGCTAAGAAATTTGAATCTTCAAGAGAAGAAATGGAAGTAAATAAGCTTCGCGACGTTGATGCAGTTATCTCCACAAGAGAGCTTGCAAAAATGATTAAGCAGTCAGGTATTAAGTTTGCACAGCTTCCTGATGAGAAGTTTGATGCTCCATTTGAAGAAGCAACAGGCGCCGGCGTAATCTTTGGAGCTACAGGCGGTGTTATGGAAGCAGCTCTCAGAACAGTTGCAGAAATTCTTGAAGGCAAGTCAATCGATAAGATTGATTATGAGATGGTTCGTGGTACAGAAGGTATCAAAGAAGCAACTCTCAATATTGCAGGTAAGGATATCAGAATTGCAGTTGCTCACGGTCTTGGTAATGCAAGAAAGCTTCTCAATAGCATAAGAAGCGGAGAAAAGTCATACGAATTTATCGAAATAATGGCTTGCCCCGGCGGTTGTGTAACAGGTGGCGGACAGCCTATCTGCACAGCTAAGGAATATATGGATTACGATGTTAAGGCAGAAAGAGCAAAGGCTCTCTACACAGAGGATGCAAATTCACCTCTCAGAAAGAGCCACGAAAACCCTGACATCAAGCTCCTTTACAGCGACTTCCTTGAAAAGCCCGGATCACATAAATCACACGAGCTTCTTCATACAAAGTATGTTGCAAGACCTAAGTTCTAATTTAATAAAATGCTGAACAGATTTCTGTTCAGCATTTTTGTATATAATATTGGTAAATAAAATTATACAACTAAAATGGTGATATTATGAAATGTATGTTATGTCCGCGCAAATGCGGAGTTGACCGTAGCATTAAAAAAGGCTATTGCGGAGAAAGTGATAAAATCAGAGCGGCGAGAGCTTCTCTTCATATGTGGGAGGAGCCTTGTATATCAGGAGAGGAAGGTTCCGGCACGGTCTTCTTTTCGGGTTGCAGTTTAAAGTGTGTTTATTGCCAGAATAAGAGCATATCTATAGGAGAGGTAGGTAAAGAAATTACAACGGACAGACTGGCTGAAATTTTTCTTGAGCTGCAAAGGAAAAAAGCCAATAATATAAACCTTGTAACAGGAGAGCACTTTATTCCCCAGATTATTGAGGCTATAAAAACTTCAAAAGCAAAAGGTCTTAAAATACCTATTGTTTTCAACACAAGCAGTTATATAAGTGTTGAAGCAATAAAAGCTCTTGACGGATATGTTGATATTTATCTTGCAGACTTTAAATATTGGAAAAGTGAAACGGGAGAAAAGTATTCAAAAGCAAAGGATTACCCCGAGGCGGCAAAGGCGGCAATTGAACAAATGGTAATGCAGACAGGCGAGCCCCGTTATAATATCCGTGGTATAATGGAAAAGGGTGTAATCGTACGGCATATGCTGCTTCCCGGATATACATCTGAGTCTGAAAAAATAATTGATTATATTTTTAAAAAATATGGAAATAAAGTTATACTAAGCATTATGAATCAATACACTCCCATTAAGATAAAAAGCTTTCCCGAAATAAACCGTAAGGTAACCGCGAAGGAATATGATGAGGTTATAGACTATGCTTTGAGGATAGGAGTGGAGAATGCATTTATTCAGGAGGAAGGAACGCAAACAGAGAGCTTTATACCGGAGTTTGATTTTGCAGGTATTTAATAAAAATAAAACAGCAATGTAATAAATGTAACCAATAATAAACAGGGCATTCTCACCGGAGAATGCCCTGTTTAATTATTATGTAATTAATCTTCCTTCTTAGCGTTCGCAATCACTTTTTCAGTAACCTGAGGCGGTGCTGCTTCATATCTTGTGAATTCAAAGGTGAATTCGCCTCTTCCCTGGCTCATTGAGCGAAGGTCTGTTGCATACTTATGCATCTCTGAAAGGGGTACTTCAGCTTCAACCATATTAAGTCCGGGTCTGTCACTTTCGCCCATTCCCATAATCTGACCGCGCCGTTTGTTGATGTCGCCGATAATATCGCCCATTATGCTTTCGGGGATATAAACCTTCAGGTATCCGATAGGCTCGAGAAGTATGGGATTTGCCGCTTTCATACCTTCCTTGAACGCAATACCTGCCGCTGTTTTGAATGCCATTTCAGATGAGTCAACGGGATGGTATGAGCCATCAACCAGCGTAGCTTTCATATTAACAACGGGATAACCGGCAATTACGCCGTGGAGGCATGAATCTCTGAGACCTTTTTCAACTGCCGGGAAGTAGTTTTTGGGAACGCTTCCGCCAAATACGTTTTCTTCAAACAAAAGCTCTTCTGTAATGCCGGGTTCAAATTCAATCCATACGTGGCCGTACTGTCCGTGACCGCCTGATTGCTTCTTATGTTTACCTTCAACCTTTGCTTTACCTTTGATAGTTTCTCTGTAAGGAACTATAGGCTCTTCAAGATTAACGTTAACGCCGTATTTTGTGGCAAGCTTGCTTATCAGAACGTCAATATGCTGCTCACCAAGACCGCTGATAATTGTTTGCTTGGTTTCGGTGTTATTTCCAACTGTGAATGTGGGGTCTTCGTCCATAAGCTTTGTAAGACCGCTGATAATCTTTTCTTCATCACCTTTTTCCTTTGGCTTGACTGCCATTGAAAGAACGGGCTGCGGGAAGTCAATACCTGTTAAGATAATATTCTTGCCCATATCGCAAAGTGTATCACCTGTTTTTGTTTTGTCAAGCTTTGCAACAACGCCGATGTCTCCTGCTTTGATGCGCTTTGCTTCAATTTGCTTTTTACCTGCAAGGAGGAATACTTTGCCGATTTTCTCCTGTGAACTTTTGTTGGGGTTGTAAAGAGTAGAATCTGCATTTACATCACCTGAGTACACGCGGAACATTGACATTTTACCAACATACGGGTCAACCACTGTTTTAAAAACAAGAGCCGCAGTGGATTCTTCTTCGGATTGTACAACTTCAACGGGCTCGCCGTTTGATGCAGTGTATGCCATTTGCTCAATTTCTGATGGTGCCGGGAGATATTTACCAATACCGTCCATAAGGCTTCGTACACCTATATTATCCTGACCGGAGCCACAGTAAACAGGGTAGATGCTACCGTCCTTAACACCCTTGCGGATAGCTTTTTTAATTTCGTCAAAGGTAAATTCTTCGCCGTTGAAGTATTTTACCATAAGCTCTTCATCTGTTTCGGCAATAGCTTCCATAATCATTTCTCTCAAAGGAGCAACAATCTCTGCCATACCCTCAGGAACAGGAATTTCCTCTCTGTAAATTCCGTTATAACGACGTGCAGTCATATCAACCACGTCAACAAAGCCCTTGAATTCGCCTTCCTCCTGAATTGGATAAACAAACGGCGTAATTGATTTTCCGAACACTGCCTTCATTTCCTCAAGGGTTTTCTGATAATCCGCTCTGTCATCATCTATTTTATTTACAAAGAACATTGTAGGAACGCCTTTTGTCTTTCTCTTCCTTCCTTGGCATCAGCCATGTTCTGACTCCATTTTTTCAACTCTACCAATGCATTGTAGTCTTTTTTCTGTCCTACCAACCATGCATTGCGCATCAGTGCCATAAACTCCTCAAAGTATTTCTTGTTGCTTTCCGACTCGTTGGCTATCTTCATAGCCGCCACATAACTACCATTGGCTATGTGGGCTAGATCCTTAGCGGTTTGTTCGTTGATTTCAGGTTGGTTTTCTATTAACGCTTGTGCTATTTCTGCTTCACTCAGTCTAGGCACGCGTATCTCTTGTGTGCGAGACAGAATAGTGGCTAGTAGTTGTTCTGGGTGTTCGGTTATCAGCAGGAATACGGTTTTGTGGGGTGGTTCTTCTAGCAGTTTAAGCAACTTGTTGGCGCAGGTTATGTTCATTTTCTCTACTTGCCATATGATCATAACCTTGTATCCTTCTCCAAAACTTTTTAGCGATAACTTACGTAATATTTCGGCGCTTTCTTTTTCGTAAATGCTAGCTTGTTTGGTTTCTATTCCCAACTGTTGGTACCAATCTTCTAGATCAAAGTATGGTTGGTTGATCACCAATGTTCTAAATGAATCTAGATAGTCGTTGCATACATCGCCTTGATCACTTTTCACAATAGGAAAAGCGAAGTGTAGGTCAGGGTGTTGCAACTTCTGGTACTGTAGACATGTAGGACATTGTCCGCACGCATCCTCTTCTGTTCTGTGTGGACAGTTAAGATATTGTGCATAGGCGAGCGCTAGGGGCAGCTTACCCACACCAAGCTCTCCTGTCAGCAGTTGGGCGTGGGCTATACGTCCGTCGCGTGCCGCCTGACGGAGTTGATTCTTAATCTCTTCTTGTCCTATTATTTCTCGAAAAAGCATACGTATACAAATTAGCGTGCAAAGGTACGAAAAAAAAAGCAATTTTGCAAGAAAAATCCTCTTTTTGTTCAAATTGATAGATATAATCTATCTTCCCCGCCTCTCCTATTGTCAATCTATTGTTTCTTTGAGCGATTGGGGGAGTTGTTTTTTCACTTTCTTCGAACGAATTTTTCACACATGTTTACCCGAAATCATGGTCGCTCAATACAGTATAAGAGCACTTTTTTTTGTCCAAAAATACATTTTTTTCAAAAAAATTTGCTCATTTGCATTTTTTGTCGTACCTTTGCACGCTTTTTCGTGAAAAAAGCATACCATTAATTATTTATTAACCCGGACAAGTAACTCGTGTAGTTATAGTCCACAAACTAAAAAACAAATGGCAACAAAAATTCGTTTGGCTCGTCATGGTCACAAAGACTACGCTTACTACCACATCGTAGTAACCGACAGCCGCTCGCCACGTGATGG
>JAZRNL010000031.1:0-9968 GCA_045648165.1 Clostridia bacterium
GTGTGGAGCTTTGAAACGCCGTTTACCGCGAAGCATGTTGCAAGGCAGATATTTGCCATAAACACCTGACCGTCGGCGATAATTGCCATCCACTTATGCTTTCCGGGATCACCGGGGTAAACCTGCTCAAGATATTCCATAAGACGTCTGTTCATTTCCTCTGTAATCATATGAATTCTGGGAAGAACGCGTCTGTACATATCAACAGGCCATTTTTCCAGAGCTTCGCTCATAACGGTGTGGTTTGTATATGCAAAAACCTTCCGCACAATTGCCATTGCCTCGTCCCAGCCGAGCCCCTCTTCGTCCATAAGAAGGCGCATAAGCTCGGGAATTGCAAGGGTTGGGTGTGTGTCATTTATGTGAAGCACAACCTTTTCGGGAAGCTTTGTAAAGTCGTTACCGTTTCTCTCTTTGAACTCACGGAGGATCCACTGAAGTGTTGCCGAAACAAGGAAATACTGCTGCTTAAGACGAGGCTCCTTACCCTCTGTATGGTTATCCTCAGGATAAAGAACCTTTGAAATAACCTCTGCAAGCTGACGTTCTTCAACGGCACGTGCATAGTTACCGCTGTTAAACTCATGCATATTCATAACATCAGGAGACTTCGCGCTCCAAAGCCTTAATTTGTTTACTATATTTGAATCGTATCCGCAAAGGGGTACGTCGTATGGCATGGCAAGGATAGTGTGGCTGTTCTCATATCGGAACGAGAACTGACCGTTGTACCAATCGGTATATACGTTTCCGCCGAACTTAACCTCAACGGTTTCTTCAGGTCGCGGAACTTCCCACACGTTACCGCCCTCAAGCCAGGGGTCAGGAAGCTCTGTCTGATAACCGTCTACGATTTTTTGCTTGAATAACCCGTACTCATAACGGATTGTGCATCCGTATGCAGGAAGATCAAGAGTTGTAAGAGAGTCGATAAAGCAAGCCGCAAGTCTGCCAAGGCCGCCGTTACCGAGACCCGCATCATTTTCAAGCTCCACAATATCTTCCATCTTATAGCCAAGATCTGCAAGTGCAGCTTTGAAATCCCCTGTCTGCATAAGGTTTAGTACATTGGTAGAAAGGAGTCTGCCCATAAGAAACTCAAACGAGAGGTAATAAAGCTTTTTGTTGCCGTCTCTTTTGATGGTTTTATGCGACTTTGACCAACGCTCCATTATTTTATCACGAGCGGTGAGCGCACAGGCAGTATAAATCATTTTAGGAGTTGCTTCCTCCATGGTTTTGCCAAAGTGACGCTCTACCTTACCTATAATTTCTTTTTTTACTGATTCCTGAGAAGCTGTGAGCTTCTTTTTTGTTTCTGTCAAATTATTTCATTCCTTTCAAAGACTTTCATACATTCTTATATATTTATCTGCCGAAACATCCCACGAGTAGTCGGATTTCATTGCAGCATTTATAAGCTTTCGCCATTCCTTCTGCCTGTTATAATAAATATCCATTGCATAATAAATTACATTCAGCATATCCTCGGCATTGTAGTTTGTAAAAGAGAACCCGTTACCCTCACCTGTATATTCATTATATGGGATAACAGTATCTTTCAATCCACCTGTTTCACGAACAATTGGAAGCGTTCCGTAGCGGAGGCTTATAAGCTGTGACAAGCCGCAGGGCTCAAATCGTGACGGCATAAGGAATGCATCGCATGCCGCATAGATTTTGTGTGACATCTCATTTGAGAAATATATACATGCCGCAACCTGGTTCGGTGACTTCCACGCATAATGGCGGAACAGGTTCTCGTATTGCTCGTCACCTGTACCAAGAATTACAAGCTGCGCACCTGTTTCAATCAACCTGTCCATAGCGCAGGCAACCAGGTCAAAACCTTTCTGATCGGTAAGACGTGATACTATACCAATCATCATTTTGTCGGGATTAACCTCAAGACCAAGCTCGGCCTGAAGTGCGGTTTTGTTGTTCACCTTTTCCTTAAATACGTTACGCATATTATATTTAAAGGGTATGAACTTATCTGTTCGGCTGTTCCAATCGTCGTATGAAATACCGTTCACAATACCCACAAGGTCATTTTCACGAGCTCTCATAATTCCGTCTAAACCTTCACCGTATTCCGCTGTTGTAATCTCACTGGCATAGGTTTCGCTCACGGTGGAGATTTTGCTTGCATACACAAGTCCACCCTTTAAAAGGTTTGCATCCTTATAGAATTCAAGCTTATCACCTGTGTAATAGTAGTCGGATATACCCATTATATCCTTAACCTCGTCAATGCCCCATCTGCCCTGGAATTTGAGATTGTGCACAGTCATAACCGTCTTTATTCCGCGGTAGAACTCATTATCATAAAAAGTGTCCAGCAAAACAGGGACTGCACCCGTCTGCCAGTCGTTACAGTGGATAACGTCGGGCCTAAAACCTATTGTGGGAAGCACGGAAAGCACAGCTTTTGAGAAAAACACGAACTTTTCCGCATCAAGGTGGATAAAATCATAAGGCTTATCTCCATTAAAGTAGAACTCATTATCTATAAAATAATATGTTACTCCGCCATATACAAGCTTCATAATGCCGCAGTACTGCTTACGCCATGCAACATCTATATAAATATGACCCACATATTCCATAGAGGCTTTAAACTGCTGAGGAATACATCTGTACAGTGGAAGAATAACACGTGTATCAACGTTTTTATCACATAATACTTTTGGTAGTGAACCGGCAACGTCGCCAAGACCTCCGGTTTTTACAAATGGAGCCGCCTCCGAAGTAGCAAACAAAACTTTCATTACGTATAACTCCCTTCTTACAAATCCTACTTAAATTTATTATATCATATTTTACATCTCTTGTAAACCCCAATCATATATTTTGGGATAAATTGATAAAAATAGGTAACATTTTGACAATATATACGTTTATCTGAATTTTAAATTTTACTATTTGCATTTTATATTATTTATATTATATATGGAATAATGTAAGAATAATGAACAATAAATAAAGAATTACTTATTACGAACTCCCGATGGTAGATATGGAGCAGTTACAAATGATCATTTTTGAGATACTCATTTGTAACTGCTCTTTCTTTTTTGTAAAACAATCACTTCCATCTTTTGCTTCTTGAATTATGTAAACCAATATGATATAATATTACGGCACCTACGATAAAGAAGAAAGGAACTAAAGTGTAATGAGAAAAATATTGGTTACCGCGTGTTTAATGCTTGTGGCTTTAACTTCGACAAATTACTCGTTTGCCGCTACAACCCACACTGTAAAATCAGGTGACAGTATGTGGAAAATTGCAGTGAAATATGAAGTGGGATTAAGCGAAATAATAGACGCAAATCCCCATATCTCAAACCCTGAGCTTATATATCCCGGGCAGGTAATAACCATCCCCACAACAGATACAGCCGTTGTGAATTACGAAAAAGAAGTTATACGGCTTGTAAACCAAAAAAGAGCAGAAAAGGGACTTTCTCCTCTTAAAGAAGACTGGGAGCTTAGCCGTGTTGCCCGTTTTAAGTCACAGGATATGAAAGACAAAAACTACTTCTCCCACACAAGCCCCACATACGGCTCTCCCTTTGATATGATAAAAAGCTTTGGCATCTCCTACAAAAGCGCCGGAGAAAATATTGCAAAAGGCCAGTCCACGCCCCAAGCGGTAGTAAACGCTTGGATGAATTCATCAGGGCACCGGGCAAATATTCTCAACTCCTCATACACACATATAGGTGTAGGATACGTTGCACAGGGGAAATACTGGACACAGATGTTTATTAAAAGATAAATCAAAAAGAGATGCGAAAAAAATTTCGCATCTCTTTTTATCACGGCATAATCCATACATCTTTATATGCCACACCAAGCTTTAAAGCTTCGCTGTGACTTGAAACCGCAACGTCTATTTTGTTGCCCTTGATTGCACCGCCGCAGTCCTCTGCAAATCTTACTCCGTAGCCGTCAATATAAACCGTTGAAAGCTTTGGTATTACCTTGGGGTCAACCGCAATTGTGTAGCCGGGAGTAACCTCTCCGCCCCAGGCAGTAGCACTTCCCCACTTACCGGAACATTTTGAACATATACAATAATGAGTTATTTTGAAATTACCAAGATATACTGCACCGTTTGGTACTGATGCACCCACTGAACCGTACCATATATCATTGCCCTGTTCTTCCGGGAACTGCATAACGGGAACAACCATTAATCCGTCGGTTAACTGAACAAATGGGGGGATTGAAACCGTTACAATATTATTATGCCATTCAACCCAAAGACCGAAGGCTTCCATAAGTCCGCGAATAGGAACTACTATAGAGCCCGCAGAAACAACCGTTGCCGGAACTGACGCCACAATACTTTTTCCCATTGAAACTGTGTCGCCCTCAGCATCCTTATAGTTGTATGTGAGCGTAAAACTCTCCGCATTCACCGTCATTGTTACGATAATGCTTTCGGGTACAAGATTAAGACCTTTTGTGTCTGCCTTGGATAACATACGATATGCATACTCCTCGATTGGAAGAGCTGAACTTTCTTTTGCATTTAATTTAATATACGCACTTTTTTTCGAATCCGACCAGCTCACCTCAAGACCTGCGCTTTCGCAAAATCTTCTGAGCGGAACTACCGTAGAATTTTCTATAGTCATTGGTGCAACTGTGTCGAAATCAATATGTACTGTACTGCTGCTTACAACATTATCAAGTTTTATTCCGATTTCCGAAGCCAATGCACTCGCTGACCCGATAAAAATCGTAAATACAAATGCCAAAAGACATAAGACTGATTTCCTCATAATTACCTCCGTTTCTTTAAGTCGGTAAGCTTTACCAACGAGAGTAATTATATCATAAAATCCCCCCTCAGGCAATGGAGTTGTTACAAAAATTCTGATTTTCTTAAAAACTTTGTAACATTTAACGAAATCAAAAAACCCTTTAGGTTTACATATTTCAAACACGAGAAAATTATGTAATTCTAAGGGTTTTTTAGATGTTTTTTTATGTTATTTACAACAAAAATAAATCGAACTTTGTAACATTTTTGTATACTTTGGTTTGTTCATTTCGTAAAAATTTTTTTTGGTAATTTTGTACTAAAAATTACTTTTCCGTCCTCACAATAACGCATACACTTCCGTCGGCACTACGAAGTTCTGCGGTAAATCCAAGACCGTCATTCTTCACAAACACCAAAACTCTGTCATCTCTCCGAAGCTCCTTTACATAAATCACCTGAAGCTCTGAAAACTCATTTTCATCGGGAAACCAGTCAAGCGCCGCTTCAACAGATTTTACATTGTTCATATGATTATTTGTATCAAGGTCACGTTTCGTTACCGTAAACTCTCCCGCAAACTCCATATCAGTCCCGGGCCTTAACCTTGCAAGAGGAAAATCGTTATCAGGCTCATCAATAGTGTCGTAGGTGGAGTTTATCTCCTCAGGCACGCGTATAATGGTTTTTTTATCGGTATCAAAAGAAAACCATCCTGCTGTAGCAATACCCTTTAATCTGCCTTCCTGAAGGATTTCATATTTCCGCATTACGTCGCATCTTTGAACCTTCATAATCCCCGTTCTGAACTCTGCCGGTATATTGTGACAAAGCGGCTCCGAAAGCTTTATTCTCCACCCGCGAAGAAGCATTGCAAGAGAAATTTCCTGCATTTTTGCAAGGTCATATCCCACCTGTGCAGAATGAAGAATGGAAACATCCTGCAAAAGCTCAACCACGGTTGAAAGCTTTATTCCGCCCTTGCTGTCAATGTCGCTGTATTTAAAATCATATTCTTTAGAAAACATATTATTTCCTCTTCTCATACAAATACAAAAACAGGTCTGTTCAACGCAGAACAGACCTGTGTCTGATTAAAAATTATTCTGCCTTGGGAGCCTCTTCTCCTTCTGCGGGAGCAGTTTCGCCTTCAGCAGGTGCTTCTTCACCCTCTGCAGGTGCAGCTTCATCTTCTGCGGGAGCTTTTTCTGCTTCCTCTGCAGCCTTAACCTGAGCTTCCATCACGAGCTTATTGAATTCGCCCATATACATATCCTTGCTGATCTTTGACTCGTCTATTCCATACATCTGAGCAAACATAGGAATCATATCGTCGCCCATACCCTGCATTTCAAGCATCTTGCCAAGCTTTATATAGCCTTCAGCAATAGAAATTGTTGTGTCTCCGGGCATATCTTCAGGAAGTCCGTTTTCCTTCTTGAACTCGTCAAGAGTTTTGTTCATCTGCTTTGCAGCATCATCAAGTGTTGTGGCATAGCCATCTTCATTAAGATTATAGTGATTAATTCTTGAATCCATAATATAGTATTCAGCCACCATAAGTATTCCGCAGATTACAAGTGTAATAATAACTGATTTTATGAGAGAAACTCTTGTATAAACCTTTTTCTCTTCGTCCTCTGCGATCTCTTCAATAACTTCTTCAGCGGCTTCTTCAATAACTTCTTCTGTAGCTTCTGCCGCATCTTCGGTTACGTCTTCTGCAACTTCAACAACATCTTCGATTATTTCCTCTGTAACTTCAGCAGTCTCTTCAACCATCTCTTCTGTAACCTCAACAGTTTCTTCAACTGCTTGTTCGTTTTCAAACAAATTCTTTTCTTCGCTCATTTTATTTATTTCCTTTCTAAAATTAACAATTATTCAGCAACGGGTGTTTCTTCGCCCTCTGCAATTTCTTCTGCCTGTTGAACCGGTTCTTCCTCACCTACGGGAGGTGCTATTTCAACCTCATCAAGTATCTTTTCAAAATCGCCGTAGCGCATATTTTCGTTTATTCGTTCATCACCTTTGATGCCCATAGCCTCAACCGCCGTATCAAAGGGAATTCCGTAATACATCTCAACATAAAGACCTGCGGGCATATAGTTCAATGCCGCTGCCGTTACGGTATCACCCCGCATATCCGAGGGAAGACCGTATGCTTCTTTGATTCTGTCAACAGTCATCTGATTTGTTTCAGCCAGATCTTCAAGAGTGGGCATATAACCTTCTTTATTTGCATTATATGGGTTATAGCTCACTGCATATGCCACCGCAACTGCAACCATACAAACAATTAACGCAGTTGCCGCACTTATAACCGCCACTGCCGCCTTTGAAAGATTGATGCTCTTTTTCGGCACGTATGCACTTTCAAGCACTTCCTCAATCTCCTGTGTATAGCTCTCTACTGTTTCTTCAACAGAATCTGCATCACCATCGAAATTATCATCTGCCATAGCCATTGCAGACTCTGCGTATCCGTCAGTATCCCCGTTTATAACGGGCTCTTCCGGAACAAAACCATTATTATCACTCATCTGTAGGCCTCCTTATTCAGCAGGAGCAGCTTCGCCCTCTGCATGAGCTTCTTCGCCTTCTTCGCCTTCTTCGCTTTCAGTATCTGCAATCATTTCTTCCATTATCTTCTGCACTTCAGACATTTTCATATCAGGTGTAACAGTTTCAGGAAGCTGACCTGACGCCATAAATTCATCAAATGATGCGCCCTCAAACTTAAGTGCATTTTCTATAGTCATTTCCATATAAGCTTCTTCCATCTTTGTATCGGGAGAAACATTTTCCAGTCCGTATTCCTTCTGAAAATCTTCAACAGCCATTCCCATCTGATCTGCAAAGTCTTTAACCTTATCTTTGGGACTGAACTTAGAGTAAAGCGCAAATGATGCCAGTGCAATCATTGCAACCATCACTACCGCTATAACTGCATTAATAGCCTTATCGGCTGAACTTCTTTTTGCTTTAACCTTTTCTTTTGCCATTATAAATATCTCCTTTCGGTTTTACCAAATAAATATACCACTTTTTTCTCAAAAAATCAATATGTTTTTATAAATTAATTATGAATTTTCCGTTAAGGCATATAATTTGTCTGTTTTTGGGCATAATTATATGTTTTTTTTTATCAACTTATTAAAAATTTCAGAAAAAACTTGTAATATTATAAAGTTTATTATATAATAGTTTTAATGATATAATCGGAGGAATATGTAATGGAAAACAATCAGAACAGTCAAAACGAAACACGGGAACTTTCCGAACTTTTGCAAGTAAGACGTGATAAGCTTTCTGAGCTTCAAAAAGACGGACGGGATCCTTTTGAAATAACAAAATATACACGCACACACACTTCAAAGGAAATTATGGAAAACTGCCAGACTGAGGAGCGCACAATCTCTGTTCGCGGCGAAGAAAAGCAGGTTACAGCCAGCATTTCACCCCTTGACGGACAAACAGTTTCCGTAGCAGGACGTATTATGTCAAAGCGTGGTATGGGTAAGGTAGGATTTATCCATATTGCAGATATTGACGGACAGATTCAGATTTTTGTTAAAAAAGACGTGCTTGGCGAAGATGAATACAACCGCTTCAAAAAGCTTGATGTTGGTGATATAATCGGTGCAGAGGGCGAGGTTTTCACAACTCAGACAGGTGAGGTATCAGTAAGAGCCGACAATATAACTCTTCTTACAAAATCACTTCAGCCCCTCCCCGAAAAGTTCCATGGTATGACAAATACCGACCTTCGTTACAGACAGCGCTATACCGACCTTATTATGAACAGGGACGTTAAAGATACATTTATAAAGCGCTCAAAAATTATTTCAACAATCCGCAGCTACCTTGGTGAGCAGGGATTTTTGGAAGTTGAAACACCTATGCTGGTTTCAAATGCAGGCGGTGCGGCAGCACGCCCCTTTGAAACTCACTTCAATGCATTGGATGAAGACTTTAAGCTCCGAATTTCACTTGAGCTATACTTAAAGCGATTAATCGTAGGCGGGCTTGAAAAGGTTTACGAAATCGGCAGAGTGTTCAGAAACGAAGGTCTTGACACACGTCACAATCCCGAGTTCACACTTATGGAGCTTTATCAGGCATACACTGATTACCACGGTATGATGGACCTCACCGAAAACCTTTACCGCCACGTTGCAAATTCAGTACTCGGCACCACAAAAATCGTTTACAACGGCATAGAAATGGACCTTGGCAAGCCCTTTGAGAGAATTACAATGGTTGACGCAGTAAAGAAGTATTCAGGAGTTGACTTTAACGAAATAAAAACTCTTGAAGAAGCAAGAGCTGCCGCTAAGGAGCACCATGTTGAATATGAAGACCGCCATAAGAAGGGGGATATATTAAATCTCTTCTTTGAAGAATTTGCAGAAGAGCCCCTCATTCAGCCCACATTCGTTATGGACCATCCCATCGAGATTTCTCCCCTTACAAAGAAAAAGCCGGAGAACCCCGAATACGTTGAACGTTTTGAGTTCTTTATGAACGGCTGGGAAATGGCAAATGCATATTCAGAACTCAACGACCCCATCGACCAGAGAGAACGTTTTAAGGCTCAGGAAGAGCTCCTTGCTCAAGGCGACGATGAAGCAAACACCACAGACGAAGACTTCATGAATGCTCTTGAAATAGGTATGCCCCCCACAGGCGGCATAGGCTTCGGAATAGACCGCATGTGTATGCTCCTCACCGACTCCCAAGCAATAAGAGACGTTCTGCTCTTCCCGACAATGAAGACACTTGACTGATTATGATTTCAGTTGTTCTTGCCGCTTATAAAGGCGAAAAATATATCGCAGAGCAGGTCTGTTCAATCCTTTCACAGCTTGGCGATAACGACGAGCTGATTGTTTCGGATGATTATCCTCAGGGTGAAACAAGGTCTGCTTTGAACGGTATTATCGAAAATGACTCGCGTGTACGTTATATTCACGGCAGAAGTCTAGGATTAATTAAAAATTTTGAACACGCTATAAATAACGCAAAAGGTGATTTTATATTCCTTTCCGACCAGGATGATGTATGGCTTGAAGGAAAGGTTGAAGCCGTTATGAATGAGTTTGAAAAGGGCGCTGACGTTGTAATGCACGATGCACTTATAACTGATAGTGATCTCAATCCTACCGGTGAAAGAGCGTTTGTGCTTAAT
>JAZRNL010000032.1:0-4443 GCA_045648165.1 Clostridia bacterium
GATTGTTCCCTCAATGGGAGGAATGATTTTCAAAAGAGTTTTCAGTAGCGTAGATTTACCAAGTCCGTTCACGCCTTTGATGGCTATTTTTTTATTTCTCTCAATTTCAATATCAATCTTTTTAGTAAGAGGCGTGTCGTATCCGATAACAAGACCTTTTGCAGAAATAACCACTTTGCCCGGAGCGCGGTCCGAATTAAAGGCAAAAGTAGGCTTGATTTTTTCAGGAGCAAGGCTTATTCTGTCCATTTTGTCGAGCTGCTTCTGCCTTGAACGTGCAAGGGTAGCCGTTGCAGCGCGTGCCTTGTTCTTTGCAACAAATTCCTCAAGGTCTGCAATCTGTTTCTGTTGCTTTTTATATGCCTGCTCCACCTGTTGCTTTTTAAGGTCATACATTCTTAAAAAGTCATCATAAGTGCCTTTATATCTTGTAAGAATTGTGTTTTCAAGATGGTATATAACATTCGTCACTTTTGTAAGAAAGGGAATGTCGTGGGATACGAGAATAAAAGCGTTTTCGTAATTCTGTAAAAAGTCCGTCAGCCAGTTTATATGATTTTCGTCAAGAAAGTTTGTCGGTTCGTCCAATATGAGTATCATCGGATTTTCAAGAAGCACTTTAGTCAGAAGCACCTTTGCTCTTTGCCCGCCGCTAAGCTCTGAAACATCCTTGTCAAGTCCGATTTCGCCAAGGCCAAGACCGTTTGCATATTCCGAAATTTTTGTGTCGATTGTGTAGTAGCCTGAAGAATCAAGAATTTCCTGGATTTCTCCAACTTCCTCCATCATACTTTCAATTTCACGGTCCGAAGCTTCACCCATTTTATCGTACATTGCAAGCATTTGCTCTTCAAGGGAGCTTAGGTGTGAAAATGCATCACGAAGCACATCCATTATAGTTTTACCTTTTTCCAAAGTTGAATATTGGTCAAGGTATCCGTAGGTTATATGCCTGCACCATTCCACAGTGCCGCTATCCGGTTGAAGCTCACCTGTTATAATGTTAAGAAAAGTAGATTTTCCTTCTCCGTTTGCTCCTATAAGTCCGATATGCTCGCCCTTCAACAGCCTGAAGCTTGCGTCCTCAAGGATTTGTCTGCCGCCAAAACTGTGTGTTATATTTTCTGCATTTAGTATGCTCATCCTGTTTTCTCCTTTAAATAACTGTTCCGCCGCCGAGAAGTATATTGCCGTCGTAAAATACAATGGCTTGCCCCGGTGTAATTGCTCTTACAGGCTCATCATATGTTATGTGCGCAATATCATTTTCGATTTTTACTGTGCACGTTGCAGGTTTTGCCTGGTATCTGTTTTTTGCTTTGCAGACAAATTCGTTGCAAGGCGCCTCTCCGGCAATAAAATTAAGGTTATTTGCTCTTAACCTGAAATCAAATTCCATTCCTTTTTCACCAAGGATAATTTCGTTTTTATCTGCATCAATTTTCATCACAAACATAGGTTTTCCAAAAGCACCAAGACCTTTTCTCTGACCGATGGTGTAGTTGATTATACCATCGTGAGTACCGATTGAGTTACCCGATACGTCTTTAAAATTACCCTTTTTGGGAATATATCCATCTCTTTCTTTTATAAAGCGAACATAATCATCGTCATTTATAAAGCATATTTCTTGGCTTTCGGGACGGTTTGCAACCTTAAGTTTGATTTCTTCTGCCACAGCGCGTACTCTGTCTTTGTTGAAACCGCCAAGAGGGAAGAGGGTTTTTGAAAGAGTATATTGCGTATGGTTATATAAGAAATAGCTTTGGTCTTTTTTCTCCGCGTCCGATACATGCATTTCGTATTTGTTGGTCATAGTGTTAAATACAACCCTTGCATAATGCCCGGTTGCAATATAATCAAATCCCATTTCTTCTGCTTTTTCGAGAAATGCGCCGAATTTCATATGTTTGTTACACTGGATGCATGGGTTGGGGGTTCTGCCACATTTGTATTCGTTGCAGAAATAGTCTATAATGCTTTTTGAAAAAGCTTCTTTCATTTCAAATACAATAAAAGGAATATCCAGTTGTTCGCAAACTGATTTTGCAGCTTCAACGTTTTGTAGAGCACTATCATCGTCAGTGAGTATCATTGTTGCACCTGTAACCTCGTATCCATCTTTTTTTAAAAGATATGCGGCAACAGAACTGTCAACACCGCCCGACATTCCTATTAATACTTTTTTGGGCATAGTAAGAATTCCCTTTCCTTAAAATTATCCCCGTCGTAGTTTCCGACGGGGATATTAATTAGTTCTCTTTTATAAACTTTTTAAGTTCTTCGACCTTGTTGCACTTTTCCCAATTAACATCAAGGTCCTCACGTCCTACGTGACCGTAAGCTGCAAGCTGCTTGTAAATTGGTTTTCTGAGGTCGAGTTCCTTTATGATAGCATAAGGACGAAGGTCAAATACATTTACAACTGCTTTTTCAATAATTTCGTCTGAAACCGTTCCGGTACCGAAAGTATCAACCATAACAGAAACAGGTGTTGCAACGCCAATTGCATATGCAAGCTGGATTTCACATCTCTTTGCAAGCCCTGCCGCAACAATATTTTTTGCAACCCATCTTGCTGCATAAGCTGCTGAACGGTCGACTTTTGTGGGGTCTTTTCCAGAAAAAGCACCGCCGCCGTGACGCGCATATCCGCCGTAAGTATCAACTATAATCTTTCTGCCGGTGAGCCCTGAATCGCCCTGTGGCCCGCCCACAACGAAACGACCTGTTGGGTTTATATAAATTTTTGTGTTTTCATCTACAAGCTCAGAGGGGATAATTGGGTCGATAACAAACTTCTTTATATCTTCTCTGATTGTTTCAAGCTCAACTTTGTCGGAGTGCTGTGATGAAATAACAACCGTGTCAATTCTTTTTGGCACATCGTTTTCGTATTCAACGGTCACCTGTGACTTTCCGTCGGGACGGAGATAGTCGATAACGCCTGATTTGCGTACCTCTGTAAGCTTTTTTGAAAGTTTATGTGCCAGTGAGATGGGAAGAGGCATGAGCTCGGGTGTTTCGTCGCAAGCATATCCGAACATCATACCCTGGTCGCCGGCACCGGTTGAATTGTCGATACTTGTACCGCCCAGCTCTCTGTTTTCGATACCGTTGTTAACGCCTTGTGCAATGTCCGGTGACTGCTCGTCAATTGAAGTGATTACACCGCAAGTATGTCCGTCGAATCCATACTTTGCGCGGTCATAACCGATATCTAAAACAACACCTCTTGCAATTTTCTGAAAATCCACATAACAGGAAGTTGTGATTTCACCCATAATAGAAATCATACCGGTTGTACAAGTGGTTTCACAGGCAACTCTTGCCATAGGATCGTTTTTGATTATTTCGTCTAATATAGCATCTGAAATCTGGTCACAGATTTTATCGGGATGCCCCTCTGTAACTGACTCTGATGTAAATAATTTTCTTGACATATTGTCATTCCTTTCTTATCGTATGTTAAATACAAATCTTAGTATACAACATTTTATAAACTTTTGCAATAGGTTTTAATTAAAATATTTATGCGCCAACAAAAAATGAAACAGCAGCAAATGCAATGGGGAGAATGAGTGCAAGTGCTATAACTCCGCAAATTATTTTTTTTTGTTTATCTGAAAAATTCATAATAAATCAATCCTTTCTCTCTTTCTTTGAAAGACGTAACTTTTTAAAAAAATCAGTAAGTAGTTCTGAACATTGTTTTTCAAGAACTCCGCCTTTAACATTAACATTATAATAGAACAAATCCGGCACGAACAAATTCAATTTTGAGCCACAGCATCCGTTTTTGGGGTCGTATGCACCGAAATATAAATTATTTATCCGAGCTTGAATAATAGCTCCCGAACACATAGGGCATGGTTCTAACGTAACGTACATATCACATTCGGGAAGCCGCCACCCGCCAAGAACTTTAGATGCTTTTTTGATGGCGTTTATTTCTGCATGCTCCAGAACGCATTTGTTCTTTTCCCGTTTGTTATATCCGCGGGCAATAATTTTTCCTTTATGCACAATTACTGCGCCAACAGGGGTTTCACCGATTGATGCCGCTTTTTGTGCCTGCTTTATTGCTTCTTTCATAAAGCTTTCATTGAAATTTTGCATTCTAAATATTTTTCTTCCTATATATAAAATAATTCCATTGTAATTCTACCATAAATGTAATTTAAAATCAATCAAAGAAAGCATTGTTGAACTAATTGCATAACTTGTTTTGACGAAAAAAGTATTTTAGTTGTACAAAACATTCAAACCTAAAAAAATATTAAAAAAAATGTTGACAGTGGAATAATCCTGTGATATACTGAACAAGCTGTCGCAAAGAGAGCAGTTGTACATTGAAAAATAAACAGTGCGAAACTTGTCGGAAAATTTGAGTTTTTTATGACAGTATTCGGAATAACGAAAATGTATGTCAGAGTTAGTAAA
>JAZRNL010000033.1:0-27763 GCA_045648165.1 Clostridia bacterium
CGGAAAAGCAGCGCAAATGCTTCGTTTTCCTTGTAGTATAACGGTCTTTTCTTTGTCGGATACCCCGTTACAAACACAAAATCAGAGCTCCTTTTTTCTTTAGCCCATTTACATATTCTCTTTTCGTCAGTCGGGTCAAGATCTGCCTGAGCTTCTTCTTTTTTTAGAAGCTCCATAGCCTCGATAAAGTCAATACAGGGAACGTCGCACATATCAGGTAATTGTGCTTCAATTAATTCCAACGAATTTTTACACTCTTTTGAAACCTCACCGATTATATGATTTATTAAGGAAACCCCAAAAGACATAAGCTCATTTATATTATTTACATATGATATATCAAAATGAAGCGAGGTATATTCGTTTAAAAGCCTTGGCGAATTTCGTTTTTTGCCGCTGAATACATCGCAAATTTCATAAACACTGTCAAAATATGCAAGAGCGCACTGGGTATATATACCCGGGTCAGAAATCAGATATGCATCCTTACCGAAATATTTCAGCATTAACATATCCTTATCGGGTTCGGGATGTATTTCTGTAATTCTCGGTGTTTTTATTTCGATAAACCCGTTTTTCTTCATAAATTCCGAAAAACCGCCCAGCACCGTCGAGAACACAAACACAGGTGCTTTTTCAACAGGATTTCTGAAAGTAACAGAACGGTTCTCGATCATTTCTTCCGGAGCACAGTCAATTATTCTGTCTGAAACCGGAAGGGGATATTTTTCTGCAGGTTTTGTAAGAATGTCGTAATCAACTATAGCAATTTCAAGACCGTTTTCTGCTTTCTTCTCTTCCCTGATTTTACATTTGACGTTAAGATAAACCCCTTCAAAAACTCCTTTTAACGGCTTTTCACAGTACTTAGGGTTATGGACCGCAAGAAATGTATATTTACCGGTTCTTAAAGTCACAAAAGTGAATGTGCTCCGTTTTTTAATTTTATGAACACAACATCCGAATGAAAGCTCTGCTCCGAGAACAATATCCTCGGGAGCAATCTCCTTTTCTATGCGGTTTACAGACACATAATTCATTTAAATGCCCCTTTACTAATTTATATAGTTTCTATACATTCTTCAAGCACTTTTTTTATATCTACCGGATTAGTGCTTTTCCCAAGTCTTGACACTGCAATCCCCATCAGAAATCCAAATACTTTCTTATTACCTGATTTATACTCACAAACCGTTTTTTCGTTTTCAGAAAGTATTTTAAAAATTTCAGTTTTAACAAGCTCCTCATCGAAAAAAACAATCATATCTTTACTCTCTGCAATATCCTTTGGATCATCACCGCTTATAAACATATCTTCAAGCACGATAAAAGCAGCGTCTGATGATATCTTTCCATTACCCCAAAGCTGTGCAAGTTCGCCTAAATTGTCAGGTGTAAGCTTAGTTTCGGATATAGTACCGCCAAACTTGTTAAATAATCGGTTCAAGCCAACTATCATTAAAGAAGCGGCCTTTTTCGGATAATGAGTTTTACTGCACACATTTTCAAACCAATCGGAATATTGCTTGTCCGAAACAATATTTCTTGCTTCCTCCAACGTTAGGCCGAGGTTTAAAATGTAATTCGAAATCCTATCCGATGGAAGTGTCGGCAGCGTGGATTTTATATTTTCAATTTCGCTCTCCGATACAAAAAGCTCCGGAATATCCGGGTCGGGGCAATATCTGTAATCAGCTTCACTTTCTTTTTTACGCATAAACACAGTTACGCCCTCAGCTTCATCAAATCGCCTTGTTTCACTTTCCACAAAGCCGCCATTTTCAAGTATACTGCTTTGTCTTTTTATTTCAAAGTCAATTGCTTTTCGGAGAGACTTCAAAGAACCTATATTTTTTATTTCACATCTGGTTCCGAACATAGATGATGCTTCAGGGGCAACCGAAACATTAACATCAACTCTGAGAGAGCCTTGCTCTATCTTACCATCGCAAACATCTGCATATTTTAATCGCAGTGCAAGTTCTTCTACAAACATTGATGCCTCTTCTGCCGACTCAAAATCAGGTTCTGTAACAATTTCTATAAGAGGTACGCCGCAACGGTTCAGATCAACCAAAACATCGTCATCAGTATATACAAGCTTTGCTGCATCTTCTTCCAGATGTATATTATTAATACGTTTTCTTCTCCCTCTAACCTCAAAACCGCCGTTTTTACAAAGGGGTTTGAATTGTTGCGTTATCTGATACCCCTTAGGAAGGTCGGGATAATCATAATTTTTACGGTCAAATGATGAAAAATTACTTATTTCACATCCAAGAACAACTCCTGCCCTTACCCCAAGTTCAACAGCCTCTTTATCAAGTACAGGGATGGCACCCGGGATGCCGGAACATACAGGGCAAATACGCGTGTTAGGTTCGCCGCCAAACGCGTTTTCGCAAGTGCAAAATATTTTTCTTTTCGTAAAAAGTCTTGCATGAATTTCAAGACCGATTGTAGGCTTATATACCATATTCTAACCTCGCTTCAAAGGTCTGTCTAAAATACATCAAAAGATGCCTTACTTCCATGGATTTCAGGCATCTTTAATGTTAATTGTTCCGGCTTATAAAGAGCCGATTTTCTGTTTTTAGCCTTCCGACTTCATAGGGGTTGTACTAACATTTCCATTTTCAGCAGGAATAGCAGACGCTACAGGTGTAACAGTTGACGGCTCTTTTGTCGTAACCTCAACATCCGACTCTGTTTTAATAGGCGCTTCTGTGGTTGAAGCATCGGGAGCCTGTACAGCCTCGCTTTCAGACGTTTCGGCGCCTGTACCTTCCGCCGGTGCTTCAGATGCAACCGGTGAAGGTGCGGGCGAGCTATTCTCATTATCTTCAGAATGTGGCTTATATTTACTAAGTCCCATATCTTCTTCTTTTATAAGCTTACCGTCTGCATCATACACATAACGGGTTGTTCTTATACCCCCTCCTGCAGACTTGTGTGAAATCTTAACTGTTTTTTGAGAATCAGGCTTAGTTCCGATAATTTTTACTGTAATCTTACCTCCGCCCGTTACTGCGGATATTTTTAAAGGAAACTTTGTATCGTTTTTAAACTGAAGGTCTATTCCTCCATCTGTAACCGTAGCATCCTGACCAAGGGGAACATACGAAACACTCATAGAATGATTTGAACGCTTTACAACTTTAATGTCTGCGTAAAGCACGGCAGAATATAACGTAGTACTTACCTGACATGTACCACCGCCAATACCAGTAACTGTTTGACCGTTCTGGTATTCGGGTGCAGGCTTAAATCCGTTTGCTACACTTCTTCTGCCGACTGTTTTATTAAACGAAAATGTTTCGCCGGGCAAAACTATTGAACCGTTGATTTTTGAAGCCGCAATTGCAACATTTGAGCCGCGGTTACCGCCGGGTGCATAACGTGTTGTATATGAGCCAAGCTCGCCATTAAAAAGCTTGTTTCTCACATCTTCCGACCTGAGCTGGGGTTCAGTAGAATTGTATGAAAATTTTATTTCCTGTCCTCCCTCAGTTACTTTATCGATAACCTTTTTACATTCTGATTTATCTATTATTCTGCCTTCTACAGCCTCAATTATCTTAACCCCGCCATTTTCAAGGGCAAATGATGCATCAACGGGATCGCTGTTAACAAGTGACTCCAACATCTCAACAGTCATTTTAGCAGGCTTTGTTTTTTTAAAATTAACTTCAATCTCTGTAGATTCAGATTTGAGAAGGGCATCTTTAATCATAGCCATAACAGGAGCAGGGTCATTGTTATATCCGGATATACCGGGAACAATAAATCCAAGGCCATCACCATCAAAACGAACACTATGTTCTACCAACTGTGAACCTACTGCCAGTTTGCCTATTTCATTAATTTTTTTTGAAAATTTTTCTTCATTAAAATTTATCACAGGCAGAATTTCACCGCCTGAAAGTTTAATTTTCACCGAATCAAAAGCATTAGCAAAAATATTGTCGGATTTTGCAGTTTTAAATGCTTTATCTACGGTCGCCTCAATGTCGAGGACTGCATCAATCTCATCAGTTTTAACTACAAATCTTTTACCATTTGCAACAATTACAACTTCACTTTTCAACGCAGAATCAGAACTGTTAAGCTCATTAAGAGCTTCGCTTATATCCAACCCCCCAATTTCAACACCGCTTACTGTTATACCACCGAGTATTTTATCTTGGGGTACAAATGCACCGTAAGCACCAAAAGCAATCACAAAAACCACCAGAAGTGCAACAACAATGCAAAGTGTTTTACAAAAAGCAGAAGATGATTTCTTATTCTTATCTGCGGAGTTATCACTATCTGTATTTATTTGAAAATTATTTTCAGGCTTGTGAATACTGCTGAAATCATCAAAGTCTTCAACTTCAGGTTCATCTTCTCTTTTGTTTTTTAATTCATTATCACTCATCAATTCCCATCCTTTCGAACAACAACCCTACAAGATATTTATGAGAAAAACTTAAGATACTCTGATATATATGCTGAATAATCCTTCATAAATGCTTTAAATTCAGGATTTTTCATAAGCAGTTTAAATGTTCTCTCAACGTTTTTTACAAACTTCCCGTCAAACTCGTCTTTTTTCATCAGCTTTGCCATAGGACAAATGGATTTAGCCCGGGGATCTGTAATAATACAAAGCTCCCCGTTTTCGTCAAGATATGGAGTAAGTGGGAAAATACGACAAGCAAGCGGACGCTGATAGCGGTCACACTTTCCCTTACACATAGCAATGGGAACGTTTTTCTTCTTGCCGTTAAAATTATAATAAAAATCAGATTTTTCAATTTTAATCCATTCAGGGCTAAGCAAATCATACACCTTATTTTCGCCAGGGAAAAGATACATACCTGAATCATCTCCCTTACAGCATGCTTTGTTGCAAAGCTTGCCGCAATCTGCCTTTATAGGCGTAACTTTGTCGAATAATTTGTAAATCTGCAAATAAACATATGCGGAATTCATAAAATTTTCCTCCATATCAACAAAAACCTATACATAGTATATCACAAATAAAAATGTAACACAATAGTAAAGTTTTAAAATTTGACAAACCGACCTAAAATAGTGTATAATAGGTATAGTTTTTGTTCAAAGTGTTTTGGCACATAAAAACGTCCATCTAAATCAGTTCTGAAAGGATTTGAAATATTAATGGCAGGTAAAAAGAAAACCTACGATAACGATAGTATAACCAGTCTGAAAGGCGCCGACAGGGTACGTAAACGCCCCGGTGTTATTTTTGGTTCGGATGGTCTTGAGGGTTGTCAACATTCATTTTTTGAAATACTTTCAAACTCTATCGACGAAGCAAGGGAAGGATACGGTAATATTATTGAGATCACAAGATTTCTTGACAATTCCATAGAAATCCGAGACCACGGACGAGGCATACCTCTCGACTATAACGAAAAAGAAGGCAAGTATAACTGGGAACTTGTATTCTGCGAACTTTACGCAGGCGGAAAGTACGACAATAATTCCGATGGAATGTACGAATACAGCCTTGGTCTTAACGGTCTTGGTGCCTGTGCAACACAGTATAGTTCTGAGTTTATGGATGTTACTGTTATACGTGACAAAACAAAATATACACTTCATTTTGAAAAAGGCGAAAATATAGGCGGTCTTACCAAGGAACCAACAAGAAGCGTCCAAACAGGAACAGTTCAGCATTGGAAGCCTGACCTTGACGTATTTACAGATATTGCTATTCCTGTTGAATTCTATAAAGATACACTCCAAAAACAAGCAATGGTAAATGCTGGTCTCAGATTTGTATTCTACAACGAAACCACAGACGGTATGGAGATGTATGAATACTATTACGAAAATGGCATAATAGACTATCTTAAGGATAAAACAGGCGAGCAGGCTTTTACAGAAATCGAAAACTGGGAATGTGAAAGAAAAGGCCGCGACCGTGAGGATATGGCAGACTACAAAGTTAAAATGCAGATTGCGTTTTGTTTTTCAAATATGGTTAACACATTGGAGTATTATCACAACTCAAGCTGGCTTGAGCACGGCGGTTCTCCCGATAAAGCAGTAAAAACTGCTTTTGTTTATGCCCTTGATAAATATCTTAAGACTAATAATAAGTATAACAAAAATGAGTCAAAAATAAACTTCAATGATGTAAGTGATTGTCTTGCTCTTGTTATTAATTCATTCTCCACCCAGACAAGCTACGAAAACCAAACAAAAAAAGCAATTACCAACAAGTTTATTCAGGAAGCAATGTCTGATTTCCTTAAAAATCAGCTCGAAGTTTACTTTATCGAAAACAAAATTGATGCAGAAAAAATTGCAAACCAGGTGCTCGTTAACAAACGCAGCCGCGAAAATGCCGAAAAAGCAAGAATTGACATAAAGAAAAAGCTTACAGGAACAATGGACGTAACAAACAGAGTAGAAAAGTTTGTTGACTGCCGAACAAAAGATAAAACGAGGCGTGAAATTTATATTGTTGAGGGCGACTCAGCACTCGGCTCATGTAAACAAGCACGGGATCCTATGTTTCAGGCAATTATGCCCATACGCGGCAAAATACTTAACTGCCTAAAAGCTGATTATCCCAAAATTTTCAAAAGTGATATAATAGTTGACCTTCTGAAGGTTTTAGGATGCGGCGTAGAAATCAAATCAAAGCATAATACAAAGGTAGAAGGTTTCAACATGGAAAATCTCCGATGGGATAAGGTCATAATATGTACCGATGCCGATGTTGACGGTTTTCAGATAAGAACCCTTGTGCTTACTATGATTTACAGACTCACCCCATCCCTAATAGATGCGGGTAAGGTTTATATAGCAGAATCGCCTCTTTATGAGATTTCAATTCTTAAAACAAAGAGAAAAGGTGAAAAGCAATTTGCATATTCAGATGCAGAAAAGGATGCAATCGTCTCAAATCTGGAATCTGAAGGGCTTTCAAAAGAAAAGGATGATTTTGAAATTAAACGTTCAAAAGGTCTTGGCGAAAACCAACCTGAAATGATGAGTCTTACCACTATGCACCCTGCCACAAGAAAGCTTATACGTGTTACACCAGAAAATGTCGAAAAAACTGCTATGATGTTCGACATTCTTTTGGGAGACAAGCTTCAGGAGCGAAAAGACTATATAGCAGAAAACGGATATGCCTATATGGATATGGTTGATATCAGCTAATTGAAAGGATGAAATTTTAAATGGCAAAGAAAAAACTGACGGAGCCTGAAATAGTACCTGCAGAAATACGTGAGCAACCTATTTGTGAGACTCTGGAAACCAACTATATGCCCTATGCCATGAGCGTTATTATCTCTCGTGCAATACCTGAAATTGACGGTCTTAAGCCTGCCCACAGAAAGCTTCTTTACACAATGTACAGAATGGGGCTTTTAACCGGCAAGCTTATAAAATCTGCAAATATAGTTGGTCAGACCATGCAACTAAACCCCCACGGCGATGCGGCAATTTACGAAACAATGGTACGTCTTACAAGAGGTAACGAAGCACTCCTTCATCCCTTGGTTGAATCTCAGGGTAACTTTGGTAAACAGTATTCAAGAGATATGGCTTATGCTGCTTCACGTTATACAGAAGCACGGCTTGAGCCTATTTGCAATGAGCTTTTTGCAGATATTAACAAAAACACCGTTAAATTTGTAGATAACTATGACGGAACTCTCAAAGAGCCCACACTCCTGCCTACCACTTTCCCTCACATACTTGTAAACCCAAATCAAGGTATAGCTGTTGGTATGGCATCAAATATATGCTCATTCAATTTAAAAGAAGTGTGCGAAGCCACCATAGCATATTTGAAAGATGAAAAATGTGATATATCTGAGATAATGCCGGCTCCCGATTTTTCTTTAGGTGCACAACTTATATACGACAAAGAAGAGATGGACAAAATATACGAAACCGGCAGAGGAAGCTTTAAGCTTCGTGCTAAGTATATTTTTGACAGCAAGAGCAATTGTATTGAAATTACAGAAATTCCATACACTACAACAAGTGAAGTTATAATTGCAAAGATTATGGAAAATATAAAAGCCGGGAAGCTGAAAGAAATTTCCGACGCTCGTGATGAAACAGGTTTGCAGGGTTTCAAAATCGCAATTGACTTAAAACGCGGAACCGATCCCGAAGCTCTTATGTCAAAACTATTTAAGCTCACAACATTGGAAGACACTTTTAGTTGTAACTTTAATGTGCTCATCAACTCAAAACCTATGGTACTTGGAATTAAAGGTATACTGAACGAATGGATTAAATTCCGCGTTCAGTGTATTAAAAACGCAGTTGAATATGACATATCAAAAAAGAGTTCAAAACTACACCTGCTTACCGGACTTAAAAAAATACTTCTTGATATTGACAAAGCAATAAGCATTGTAAGGCACACAGAACGTGATGAAGATGTAGTACCCAATCTTATGGACGGGTTCTCCATTGATAAACTTCAGGCAGAATATGTTGCAGAGATTAAGCTTCGAAATCTTAACCGCGAATATATTCTGAATAGAACTGCAGAAATCGAAAAACTCATAGAAGAAATAGCAGACCTTGAGGATTTGTTTACAAGCGAAAAGAAAATCAAAAAATTAATTGCTAAACAGCTTCAGGAAATTGCAAAAAAATATGGAACAGAGCGAAAAACTCAAATTGTTTCTGGCACGGATGTACTTTCTTATACAGAAACCGAGACAGTCGAGGACTATCCGCTTACACTGTTCTTTACAAGAGATAATTACATCAAGAAAATACCTTTCAACTCTCTTCGCATGAGCACAAACGACCACAAACTTAAAGACGGTGATATTATACTTCAGGAAGTCGAAACATCAAACATTGCAGAAGTTCTCCTCTTCACCGATAAGTCAACGGTTTACAAGATGAAGCTAAACGACATTCCCGATACGAAGGTAAGCGCAATGGGAGAATATGTACCAGGACTTGTTGGTGCAGATGCAGGCGAAAAATTTCTTTATATGGCGGTAACAACAGACTATAAAGGTATGATGCTTTTCTGCTTTGAAAATGGTAAAATAGCAAAAGTAGAGCTTTCTAACTATGCAACTAAAACTAACAGAAAGAAGCTCATAAACGCATATTCCGACAAATCCCCCATATGTGCAATGCACTTTATCCCTGAGGATACCGTCTATGTTGCAATATCGGATAATAACAAAGCGCTTGCTTTTAACACTGAAAAAATCCCTCTTAAAACAACAAAGAACACCCAAGGCGTTCAGGTTCTGACACTTAAGAAGAAAAACGCAAAAATGATAATGGTAACTACACCTGAAAACACACACTTGAGCGACATCAAGTATTATTCCACAAAGAATATCCCTGCTGCCGGATGCTTTATCCGAAAAGAAGACAGCGGTCAATTATCCTTTGAATAATACAAATCGAAAGGACATAAATGCGATGGTAGATAACAAGGAATTTGAAAAGAAATTTCACGAAGGAATAGCAAGAGCTTACACCCCTGTCCCCCGTGAAATATTCGACAAGTATAATGTAAAAAAAGGTCTTCGTTACAAAGACGGAACAGGCGTCATGGCTGGTGTGACCTCAATCGGTGAGGTTGCGGGATACTACATCGAAGACGGTGAAAAAATGCCAATGGCAGGTCATTTGCGTTACAGAGGCTATGATGTTGCAGATATTGTTTCTGCATGCGAAAAAGAAAACAGATACGGTTTTGAAGAAGTTGTATATCTTTTACTCACAGGAAATCTCCCTTCAAAAGATGAGCTGGATAACTTTAAAAACTATATGGGAAGCTTGAGAAACCTCCCCGATGGATTTGCTGAAGATATGATTATGAAAGCACCCAGTAATAACATTATGAATAAATTAGCACGTTCAGTCCTGGCATCATACTCCTATGACAATAATCCTGATGATTTATCAATTGACAACATTGTTCGCCAATCAATCAAACTCATAGCACAACTCCCCGTTATGGCATCATACGGATATCAGGCAAAACGCCACTATTATGACGGACAAAGTCTTATTCTACATTCACCAAATCCTAAGCTTTCAACTGCAGAGAATTTTTTATATATGCTTCGTCCCGACAATAGTTTTACAAAAGATGAGGCAGAGCTTCTTGATGCATTGTTAATGGTTCATGCAGAGCACGGCGGCGGTAATAACTCTGCATTTACTACCCACGTCGTTTCATCAAGCGATACCGATACATATTCAGCAATTTCAGCCGCAATCGGGTCCCTTAAAGGCCCCAAGCACGGCGGTGCAAATGCAAAGGTTATGGGCATGATAGACGATATACAGGATAATGTCAAAGATTGCACAAACAAAGATGAAGTTGCATCATATCTGGAACGCATAATAAAAAAAGAAGTATATGACAAATCCGGTCTTATTTACGGAATGGGGCACGCCATATATACATTGTCAGACCCAAGAGCTGAGATTATCAAGCGCAAAGCTGAAACGCTTGTATCAAAAAATGAAGCTTTCATAAAAGAATTTGAACTTTACAAGCTTGTGGAAGAACTTACACCCGACGTATTTGAAAAAGTTAAAAACAACGGAAAAACAATGTGCGCGAACGTGGATTTATATTCAGGATTTGTATACAAAATCTTAGGAATACCATCAGAACTATACACCCCACTGTTTGCTATCGCACGCATTCCCGGATGGTGCGCCCACAGAATGGAAGAAGTTCACTCCAACCGTAAAATTATACGTCCTGCATACAAATCAATCTCTAAACCAAGACCGTATGTACATATAATTGACAGGTAATAAGGAGGCTTTTCCTATGAATAAAGTTAACATATTGGGCATTAAGGTAGACCGCGTGAGCATAAATGGTGCTGCAGAAAAAATATTTAGTTTTCTGTCAGGCAATAAATGTGCAAAGATTTTTACTCCTAATTCTGAAATTATTATGCTTGGATACAACGACAAGCATTTCGCTAAAATTCTGAATAATGCCGACCTCCTCACTGCAGATGGAATTGGTGTTGTAAAGGCGGCACAGATACTCAAAAATCCAGTCCCGGAACGAGCTGCAGGTTTTGATATAGCTTGCAAGCTTATTGATATGATGGAAAATTCCGACTACAAACTGTTTCTTTTCGGCGGAAAGCCCGGAGTTGCTGAACTTGCAAAACAAAAGCTTACAGAAAAACATCCGGGGCTTAAAATTTGCGGAACCAGAAACGGATATTTCAAACCTGAAGAAACGCCTGAAATCGTTAATGAAATCAACAAAAGCGGAGCAGATGTTCTGTTTGTGTGCTTGGGTGCACCCAAACAGGAGCAATGGATACACGAAAATGCTGATAAGCTTAAAACAAAGGCCGCTTTAGGAGTTGGTGGAAGTCTGGATGTTTTCGCAGGCACTGTAGAGAGAGCCCCTGAATTCTACTGCAAACATGGTCTTGAATGGTTCTACCGACTGATAAAAGAGCCCTGGAGAGCCAAAAGAATGACCGCTCTTCCAAAATTTGCTATAACTGTTATACTTCACGGTAAAGATTTCAAACAAGGCGAATAATCCAAAACGGATGTTGCATTTGCAACATCCGTTTTGTTTAAAACTTAATATTATTTTTTGCAAAGAAATTTATAAGTAAAAGTCCTGATATCACACCAAAAGCCGCCTGTATAAGGTTTGCAGGTATATTAGCAAGTGAAGGAACAAATCCATACAGACAAATCTCATACATCATATACCCCACGACCATAACTACCTCTGCAACGACAGCTGGTAAAATTCTTCCGAGAGGCTTATTGTACGTAGATATTTTTTTATATACATAGTATACAAGGAATGCCATTAAACCCTTTATAAGAAAAGTAACCGGCGCATATAAAGGAAATCCGCCGAGGATATCTGCAAGAGCAGAGCCGACACCTGCAGCTATAAAACCGTATAGAGGTGAAAGCATCCACCCCGCAAGCATTACTACACAATCCCCCGCATTTATGTATCCATTAAGAGGTGCAGGAATTTTTATTATCATGGTAGCAACGCAAACCAGTGCAGCCATCATAGATGTAATAACTATGTTCCTTGTTTTCATAAATATCCTTCTTTCATTTTTTAATATCCAAGTTCCTCATTAATAAGAACTATTTCGTATTCTCCTATCATTGGTTTTGACCACCAAACAGAGAGCACTCTGCAAATACGCTCAGGACTATTGCAGTTATAACACTTGTCGGCGTTCGATGCGCAAGGTGTTTTTTTATGAAGGCGTTTTGCATTTTTAGGTGCAGCAATATTTCTTGCCCGCCAAAGAGCTGTTTCATAATCGGGGGCTATTTTATTCTTACCTACAACAAAATAAACCTTTTCGTGACCATAACAAATTGACGAAACTCTGTTACACGCACCATCAATATTTATAATTTCACCGGTTTGGGCGAGTCCGTTTACAGACGAAATGTACACCTGTGCATTATTTGCATTGGTACGAACCTCAGATGGCGTTAAATCGCTATATGTACGAGCATGCCAGTATACCTCATTATGTTCTGATAGACTTTCAAAAAGCCCGAGCTCTTCAATCGTTACAGAACCGCCCATTCCAACGGTTTTACCGTCTATCTCTTTATTTATATAATCAGCAGCTTCTTTACCGGTTTCAAACATTGAAACCATATATCCTTTTTCCTTTAAAGAGCTTATTAAAGCATTAAAATCCATTGTATCACCACCTCCTGCCAAAACATAAATACATTATAGCAGATTTTTTTATAAATTGCAAGACCAAAAAAAAAGAACTATTGATTTTTTTCAACAGTTCTTTATCATAAGAATTATTTAACCATATTTCTTGCCGCGTCGCCCATATCCTTTATTCCGTTTCCAACTCCGTCGGTTACGCTCTTGGCAGCATTGCCCATTTCATCCATAACACCCTCTGTTGACTTTGGTGTTGCAGTTGGCTGAGTTGTGTTTTGTACATCATTATTATTTCTGCCGCAAGATGCAAGAACAAACGCAAGCACCAGTGTAGCAATAATAAATTTAATTTGTTTCATAAATAATCTTCCTTTCTAAATAATCCCCTGATTTACAGGTCATAAATAGTATGCGAAAATTGTGATAAAAATATAAATATTTTTTTTATTTTTTTGCAACCTTTTGGCGGTTTGAAAGGTATTATATATGTAAGGGCAATCAAAAGCTCAAAACAAAATACATAAATTTTAAAAAAGAGGTGCAAAATTATGAACAAGAAATTTTTATCAGTACTTATTGCAGGAGCAACATTGCTTTCTGCCGGAGCAATATTTGCAGAAGATGAATATGCAACAATGCTCATAAGCGAAGATGTTGTTGAAATCTCCGAGGAAGTTAAAGAAGAAGCACACAGTGCTTTTATTTCAATCAACGCTGAAATCACAGGTATTGGAGAAGAAACACTTACTGCTAAAACAGAGCTGGAAGAAATTATCATAAACAAAGGTATGCTTCAGATGTCGATTACAACAGACGGCGAAATGACAGAACTTAAAGAAGGCGATTTGGTAACACTTTTCGTAAGAGAAGACACACCTATGGTTCTTTCACTTCCCGCTCAGTATTCACCATCAATCATCGTTAAGAATTCCGAAGAAGCTACAAATATGGTAGTTGTTGATAGTTTCAAAAAAACAGACCTTGGAAGCTATATAAACCAGGCAGAAACTCTCGTACTCAATATTTCAGATGAAACACAAATCATCAAGCTCAGCCGTGAGATGTTTGATGGAAACCTTGACGGACGCGATTTGGCTGTAATTTACAATATGGCAACTTTCAGCATCCCTGCCCAGACAACTCCTTCAAAGGTTATTGTACTTAACAAAGCCACTCAGGAGCTCCCTGTTGTAGAAGAAACATTTACTAAAATCACTGCGGGAGAAGTAACTTTCGATTACGTAGAAGCAACAGGCGCAGAAGGAATGGTTCCTGTAAGAGCGATAGCTGAAGCTCTTGGTTTCACTGTTGAATGGGATGCGAATATACCGGCAGTTATGGTTAACGGCGGAAAGTATTCATTTGCAATAGGCGAAGACCACTATACAAGAGGTAAAATGATGCCTATCAGTCTTGGACAAGCGGCAGTTTGCGTTTGTGTTGGAGATACCGGAGTAACACACGTACCCGTATCATTCTTTACTGAAGTATTAGGTCTTAATGCATCAATTGCAGACGGCACTCTCACAATTTCAGCGGAGTAATTAAAAATACATCTATCCATAAAACAACGGCTGTTGCTTAAATTGCAACAGCCGTTGTTTTAAATTTTAAATATTATATTTTCATTATACCCATTCCCTCAAGAATTGAGAAACCAAGAATAAGGAGAATGCATACAGGTGCAATATATTTTATTACTATAGTAAATAAAGTTTTTGCTTTAAAATTACCTGTTAATTCAACTTCTTCTATAATTGATTTTGGTTTAATAATATAACCTATAAATATACAGGTAAAGAAAGCAACTACAGGCATCAAAACACTGTTACTTATAAAATCGAAGAACGAGAGGAAATCCATACCAATAACTTTAACGTTTGACCATATGCCGTTACCAAGAGACGACGGAACACCAAGTAGGAGTGATATAATAAGTACAACAACACAAGCCTTATTTCTTGAAAGATTAAGCTTATCTCTCACTATCGAAACAACAGTTTCATAAAGAGAAATTGATGAAGTAAGAGCCGCAAAAAGAACAAGGAGGAAGAACAAAATTCCCACTATATTGCCGCCCGCCATACTGTCGAACACCTTAGGAAGTGTTACAAACATAAGGCCGGGACCTTTACCGAGAGTTGCCTGATCACCGCCTGAGAATGCAAATACTGCCGGAATAATCATAAGACCTGCAACAAAAGCAATACCGGTATCAAATATTTCTATCTGACGCACTGAGGATTCAAGATTTACATCTTTTTTCATATATGAACCATAAGTAATCATTATGCCCATAGAAAGGGACATCGAATAGAAGAGCTGGCCCATAGCACCCAACACTGTTGTAAATGAAAATTTACTAAAATCCGGCATAAAATACCAACGAACGCCCTCCAAAGCACCCGGCATACATACTACATAAATAGCAATCACAACAGATAGAATCGCCAAAACCGGCATCATTATCTTACTAACCTTTTCAATTCCTTTTTCCACTCCGAAAAATACCACAATCGCAGTTATACCAAGGAATATTGCAAACCATAAAAGCGGAGAAATCGGTTGACCTATAAATTCTCCAAAGAAATTATCACCTGCTGCTGCACCTGCGCCACCTGTGGAGAACTCAAACAAGTATTTAGTTACCCATCCGCCGATTACAGAGTAATACGGAAGAATAATTGCCGGAATCAATGCTTCAATCCAACCCACAAAAGCCCATTTACTTCTCAGTTTTTTGAAAGCTTCAACCGCACTGAGACCTGTTTTTCTGCCGATTGCAATTTCTGCTGTCATAAGTGCAAATCCGAATGTCACTGCCAAAACAAGATATACAAGAAGAAATATGCCACCACCGTAATGAGCAGCAAGATAGGGAAATCTCCACAAATTCCCCAGTCCCACAGCAGAACCTGCAGCTGCAAGAACAAAACCGAGCTTGCCTGTAAAGCTACTTCTTTTATTTTCCATAAAAAACCTCCAAATGTCAAATTTGTTTAGCTTATTTTATCACATAAACATAAAAAAATCAATGTTAATTATATTATTTTTATTTTACAACAAACAAATCACAGAATTTTTACATTCTGTGATTTTTATTTCTAAGTTTAAACAGTTTATTAATCCCTGTTATTGCCTGCTCAGTTGTAAGGAAATCCTTTGGTTTAAATCGTCCATCGGTTCCGGTCATAACACCACACGAGCCAACTGCATTTACAGCATCCTTTGCCCATTTTGATACAGATGAAATATCATAAAAACCGGCATCCGAAATTTTAAGTTCCATACCTGCAGCCATAGCCGTATTTTTAAGTATGATTGCAGATTCTTCTCTTGTAAGTGCATCCCCGGGGCCGAATGTATCATCACTTTTACCATTAACTATTCCAAGAGCATGGAGCATATTAATACTACTATCACAACCTATGGAATCTTTAAAATAATTCGAATGATATGCCATACCTCGTTCTGAAAAATAATCATCCAGAGAAAAATAATTGCCGCAAACAGAAAGATAATTTGCAATAAGAACACAAAACTCTTCTCGGGATATTGCCTTACCGAAAGACAATGTTATCTCATAAGGTATAAGCGACTTGGACGCACCGTAAAGAACCTCTTCCACTGCCCATTTATCAGTCGGGAAAATGAGATAATCTGTTTTATCATTTATAGTAAACAGCGAATGATTATACAGACGGTCAGAGGACATAAACTCCGAATAGAGCTCATCAAGCACAGAATTTGTTTCTGCGGTTATATAACAAAGGTAATTATCTTCACCATACTTACCGACCTGTACACCGGAATTATAATAATATGTCTTTTCTCCTGCATCCGTCTTAAGAATAACCGCTAATCCGCAAAATGGATTTTTAATTATTCTGCGACTGAGCTTCATATTACCTACCCCATTGCAAAAATCTACAATTTGGTCCTGCCTGAGCTCCATCGCCATTTGCTTGTCAATACTCATCATATATCCGCTTTTAATTTCATCTGGATGATATATACCCATAGCTTCAAAAACAGTGAGTTCCGGTTCAGCTTCAATATATTCCGCATAAACCACAGTTACCAAAGAACATAACAAAACCAAAGCGCCAACAAGAATGTTTTTAGCAAACTTCATGATATCACACCTTATACGGCCAGAGAACAATAGTTGACTTATCAGGAAGCTCAACATAAAGTTCAAATTTTGAAGGATCCTGGTCATTTACATAATAGTCAATAACCTTAAAGCTTGCAATATGATTTGATGAAATTATTTCATCACCGGCAGCACTGTCAACATAGTTGCCCTTTACGTACTCTGTTACTTCTCTATAGCAGTAGGGCAGGTCATCGGTATATGAACGAACAAACTCTTTACCTACAATATTAGAAAGATCAAGCATATATCGACAGATTTCAGAGTTTTCCAAAGAGTAAAGTCCTGTGCAAATCATACTGTCGAGAAAGCTGTATCCGTCTACATCAGAAATAATATTTTCAACACCATCAAAGAAAAGATTAATATTGAAATAAATCATTCCATGGTCGTCATTGTTAGCTTTAATCTGGAAAATATCAGCACCATTGTATCTGTAAAAACCTGCACATCTGCCGAGGTCGCTATTATAAAGCACAACAATTTCTTTATATTTATCATCAGATACGATATCTGCAACAGCTATTGCATAGGGATCGTAATCTTTATCAAGAACATCGTTAAAACAAGCACCGTTTATCCAAAGGGCAGGAACTTCTTTTGTTCCCTCGTCAAGAATTTTAGTAGGAATAAATGCAAGTTTATCCTTTTCGTTATCTCCGTCAAGGTCGAAGAAGGGTACATCATCGAGGTTATAAGCTGCAAGGAAGCCTCCCTCCCGAAGAGTATGGAAACCTGATTTCCACTGAGCTGTTCCACGGTATGCTTTTCCGCTTGTTGCTATAAGAACAGAGCTTCTGGTTCCATTCCATGTTACACCAAAATCCATAGCTTCAGAAATGGCACGAACAGGGATTGCAAGTCTGTCCTCAATTATAGAAGCAGGAACATCTAAGCAAATGGGTTTACCATTTTTTATAAGATAAGGGTCGCCCTCTTTAATAGTTACTTCATAATCATCCTTGGTAAGAGTGGTAACTCTTGTTTCACCATCCCAAGAAACAGTTGCACCTGCTTTTTCAAACACTGCACGAACAGGCACCATAACTCTTCCTTCCACAAGCGCAGGGGGATTATCAAATTTGATTTCAACATTATCAACATACACCCGTATATTGTTATTTGCTAAAGCTACCGTGGAAAGCACCATAGCAATAACGCCAAAAGCTATTACAAATTTCTTAAATTTCATCGTATTTATTCCTTTCCTTTATAAAAACTATTCAGATTTATTGGGAACCGCAGTTGCAGACGTTACGCCGTTATTGCCCGGCGACGGTGTGGTTTCTGGTTTCAATGTCACTTTCGGCGCCGTTGTCGATTTTGGAGTAGCCGTGACCAGAGGACTATTAGTTGGCGAGAGTTCATCTGAATTATCGTTTTCAGGTTCTTGCGAACCCTCCGGTTCCTGAGATTCTTCAGGATTTTCGGACGACTCAGGTTCAGAATAGTAATGCTTTGAACAAACCTTTCTTGGTTGTGTTCCATTTTCAAAGTATGCAATTCTGCTACTACAGGTTTTCTTTGAAAGATTTCCAGAATTTGTACAAATCTTTGCCTCTACTATTTCAGCCGGCTTTTTAATTTCTTTTTCTTCAAGATTTTCATGAATTTTCAGCATAACCTTTCGCCATGCCGCAACCGAAGGATTAGAGCCGCCTACAGAACGCGGAGTATCATATCCATACCATACAGCACCAACATAATACGGTGTAAATCCGACAAACCATTTATCATAATTATCATTTGTTGTTCCTGTTTTACCATATGTGGGCATATCAGGAAGCTTTGCACTTCTGGCAGTTCCGTAACTACTGTTAACAGGTTCTTTCAAAAGGTCTGTCATAATATAAGCAGTGGTTGGTTTGATAGCCTGCGTAGAAACAACTTTATTTTCAAGAATAATATTACCTGTAACGTCAACAACCTTTGTATAAGTGTGTGGTTTTATATATTTTCCGGAATTAACAAACGTAGCATAAGCTGCCGCCATCTCCTTTACAGTAACACCCTTTGTAAGACCGCCGAGAGAAAGCGAACTGTAATTCTTATCAGCAGAGACTAATGTTGACAGTTTAAAGCTATTCTCAAGATAAGAATAAGATTTGTTGATGCCAACCATATCCAAAACCTTTACCGCCGGGATATTCGCAGAACGACCCACTGCCTCGTGGAGTGTCATATACCCCTTATAACCCTTATATGAGTTTGATGGCTTCCATTTGTCGGAACCAATTGTTAATTCTTCATCATTTACAATAGTTCCTTCGGTAGCCGCACCCGAATCAATTGCAGGGGCATAAACACCTATGGGTTTAATTGCTGAACCGGGTTGACGTTTTGCTTGAGTTGCCCGGTTAAAGCCTCTGATATCTGTCTTCTGACCCAATCCTCCAACTATACCTTTTATTTCACCCGTATATGGATCAATCACAACCATAGCTGATTCTGCGCTACTGCTGGGGAAATTTGAAGTGTCTTCAAAAACGCTCTCCATGACTTCCTGAATATCACGGTCTATTGTTGAATAAATCCGAAGACCGCCATTTGTAATCTGTTGCTCTGCAAATTCCGCCGAATATCCCATTTTTTCCTGAAGGTCAGTCATAACGTCGCTTATTACCTGATCAACAAAATATGAAGAAACAGCAGCATTTCTGTATGCTGACTTTCCTGAAAGCTTAATTGGAGCTACTACAGCTTTATCATATTCATCCTGAGTAATCATTTCATGTTCAAGCATTTTTGCAAGAACCCTGTTACGCTTTTCCTTTGAAGCATCAGGGTTTGCATATGGGTCATAACGACTTGGAAACTGCGTTATTCCAACAATAGTTGCAGCTTCCTGGATATTGACATCAGCCGCAGATTTGCCAAAATACATTTTCGAAGCAGCTTCAACGCCATAACAGTTGTTAGCAAGATATATAATGTTGAGATACATTGTAAGAATTTCATCTTTATCAAGCTGCTTTTCAAGAGCAATTGCCCTCATCATTTCTTTCACCTTACGAGTTGCACTCTTATCGGTTTCGTTTGTGATATTCTTTATAACCTGCTGGGTTATGGTACTTCCTCCATATGACGCATCACCTATACCGATTTTAGAGAGGAAATATTTAAGGGTTGCTCCTGTGGTACGCTTTATATCAATTCCGTTATGCTTATAAAAACGTTCATCTTCAATTGCAACTGCGGCATCCTTAAGATACTGACTTATATCTTCACTTGATTTCCACTCACGATTTACCGAGGAGCGAATTCTTTCGAGCTCGACATCTCTTCCGCTTTCATCTGTATACATCACATAAGAAAACTTATTATGCGCAAGGTCGCTCAAATTCATATCGTTTATTTCAGTTGAAACAGCCGTATACATACCAACACCTATACCCGTTCCTATAATCGCACCAATCATTCCGATTATAAGTATAACAACAGTCAAACCTCTAAAAAAGTCATTTCGCTTTTTGCGCCGGCTATTCTTTTTCATTCTTTTTCTGACTCTTTCACTACTTCCGGAACGCCTGGACGCTCCACGATCCCGTCTTAGTTCAGAGTTGTCAGATTTATAATAATATTTTCTTTCGTCATCATTACGGTAGTCCAAAACTTTTACCTCCTTTTGGATACACATATCTTAGTATATTATATAAGATATCACAATAAATTTCAAGTCTTTTTAAAAAAAAATCAGTTTTTTTGAATAAAAAATTTATTTATGAAAAAAAATAGTACAGGTTCACCAAACCAACTGTAATTTACAGAAAATAAATACATAAAATATTAAGGCGGTACACAGTTATGAACAAAAAAACAATAATAACAATCACAGGTGTTTTATCAGCTTCAATACTGGTAATATCAGTATTAGCAGGAATATTTTCTGTAAAAAACGAAGAACAACCCCCTGATAGACCTCTCCATTCAGATAACCCCATACTCCCGACTTCAGTCAAAAACGTTATTGATGAATTGACTGATAACGACATCGGGCCATATAAAATAATTTTATCCGGGAACAAGCTCATGTTGTATTTAAAAGATGAACTTATTGATGAAACGGTTGTAGCGCCTGAAGTTCTTCCAAGAGCAGATGTTAAAGCTTTAACTGACGGAATAACGTACAAAACAATAGAAGATGCATTGATAGACTGGGAAAGTTTATGCAACTAAAGAAAACAAGAGTAATTAAATGAAAACAGAAGCAAATTTACGAAATTAAAAGTTATTTTATATATTTTTACCTCAACCGCTTTATGCAGAATTTGCCTATTTCAAAAAAAAAGTTCATAATAACTTTAGCACTCAAATCATTTGAGTGCTAAGTGTATGTATATTAACAAGGAGGAGATATATAATGACAATTAAGCCATTAGCAGACAGAGTAGTAATCAAAATGTGCGAAGCTGAAGAAACAACCAAGAGCGGAATTATCCTTACAAACGCCGCTAAAGAAAAGCCCCAGGTTGCTGAAATCATTGAAGTAGGCCCCGGCGGACTTGTAGACGGAAAAGAAGTTGTTATGACAGTTAAAAAAGGCGATAAAGTTCTTATTTCAGAATATGCAGGTACAAAGGTTAAGCTCGACAGTGAAGAATATATTATTGTTAAGCAGAACGACATTCTTGCAATTGTAGAATAATCAGGAGGTATATATTATGGCAAAACAGCTTAAATACGGCGAAGATGCAAGACACGCTTTAGAAGCCGGCATAAATCATCTTGCAGACACAGTTAAAATCACACTGGGACCTAAAGGAAGAAACGTAGTACTGGACAAAAAGTTTGGTGCTCCCCTTATAACTAACGATGGTGTTACAATAGCAAAGGAAATAGAACTTAGTGATCCGTTTGAGAATATGGGTGCACAACTCGTAAAGGAAGTTGCAACAAAAACAAATGACGTTGCCGGTGACGGTACAACAACTGCCACACTTCTTGCCCAGGCTCTTGTTCGTGAAGGTCTAAAGAATGTGACTGCAGGCGCTAATCCCATGATCATAAGAAAGGGTATCCAAAGCGCAGTTGATACAGCAGTAGCTGAAATTGTTGGCAACGCTAAAAAAGTTAACGGAAAAGCAGACATCGCAAGAGTTGCTGCAGTATCTGCCGCAAATGAAACAATCGGTGAGCTTATTGCAGATGCAATGGAAAAAGTAACTGCTGACGGAGTTATTACCGTAGAAGAATCTAAGACTGCCGAAACTTATAGCGAAGTTGTTGAAGGTATGCAGTTTGACCGCGGTTATATCTCACCTTATATGGTAACGGATACAAACAAAATGGAAGCTGTTATCGACGATGCATATATACTTATTACAGACAAGAAAATTTCAAATATTCAGGAAATACTCCCGCTTCTTGAACAACTCGTACAGGCAGGCAAAAAGCTTGTTATTATCGCAGAAGATGTTGAAGGAGAAGCTCTCGCTACTTTAATTGTTAACAAGCTCAGAGGTACATTTGTAGCAGTTCCTGTTAAAGCCCCCGGATTTGGTGACAGAAGAAAGGAAATGCTCAGAGATATTGCAATTCTTACAGGTGGTGAGGTTATTTCAGACGAACTCGGACTCGACCTCAAAGAAACTCAGATTACTCAGCTCGGACGTGCCAGACAGGTTAAAATCCAAAAAGAAAACACAATCATTGTTGACGGTGCAGGCGATGCCGAAGCTATAAAGGGCAGAATTGCTGAAATCAAAGCTGCAATTGCTGTTACAACATCAGATTTTGACAGGGAAAAGCTTCAGGAAAGACTTGCAAAGTTGTCCGGTGGTGTAGCAGTAATCAAAGTAGGTGCAGCTACTGAAACTGAAATGCAGGAAATGAAGCTTAGAATAGAGGACGCTCTGGCAGCAACGAAAGCAGCTGTTGAAGAAGGAATTATCCCCGGAGGCGGAACCACATACATCAATGCAATTCCTGCAGTTGAAAAGCTTCTTGAAACAACAACAGGTGATGAAAAAACCGGTATTCAGATTGTACTTAAAGCTCTTGAAGAGCCGGTTAAACAAATTGCAAAGAATGCAGGTCTTGAAGGCTCAGTTATCGTTGACAAGGTTAAGGCTCAGAAAAAAGGTGTTGGCTACAATGCTCTTACAGACGAATATGTTGATATGATAAAAGCAGGTATTGTTGACCCTGCAAAGGTAACAAGAAGTGCTCTCCAGAACGCGGCAAGTGTCGCAAGCATGGTGCTCACAACAGAAAGTCTTGTTACAGATATTCCCGAACCTGAAAAGGCGGTTATGCCTGATCCATCAATGGGCGGAATGTATTGATTAGAAAACGGTGTTGCTATTCTGCAACACCGTTTTAATTTTACCAGTTAGAAGCACCGAATTTAATTATTTTCCCCTCATCACAAGACGGTTCATTGTATTGATAATTTCATCCACCGACTTAGTCTCATCATCATAAAAGCATCTTCATTGCTGATACCATCACCAAAATAAGCAGCACCTAAAATTATCCGTGAGCTTTTCTTCCCAAAACAATACGTGTATCTCATAAATCCGCCAATATACAATATACTTAGAAAACCACCTGTTCAATTTCAAACAGGTGGTTTTTTAAAGCTATAAATTATAACTGGCTTGCAAGAATAACAAGTTCTTCAAAAAGAATCTCATAGTATCCGTCTTCTGTCAGAAGAAGATTTCTCGTTCCGAAAAGAACAGGTTTTATTGGTTTTGCTTCAGGATAAATCTGAGCAATAACCTTATTGTTTTTAATATCAATTATTGTAACGCATCCCTTTTCATAGTCGCATGAAATAAAAACATACATATTAACTCTACAAACACCGGGATATTCAGCCATAAGCGATTTGTAAGGTACAAGTTCAGATCTAAAAATATTGTCGTCAATATCTGTAGGAGCAACTTCCGTTACGTTAGGCTCATTGGAAATATCAGTATATATCACTTCACCATTACGGCAGATACATTTCATATACTTTCCGTCATCGTTTATCTCAAGCTCAATTATATCTTTACCCGGATTATAAGTTGTAATCTTTTTATAGGCAATTCCATAAACCTCAAAAATTTCTACACCATCGGTGCCCTCTGCAACGTAAATCCTGTAGCCGTGAGCCTTCATATCAAAAGCTTCGCCTACGGTTTCAATCCGTTCTAAAAACCTGAAGTTATTATTATCTACAATATGAACTCCGTCCTTACCGCAAGCAAGTATAAATGAGTTCTGGAAGTTATCAGCAGAATAAATATTAAATTCACCGCTATACGACTTTTTAAGTACAGCTCCAAAGTCTTTACTCATAAATCATCTCTCCTATACTGTGATTTTGATATAATTATACTTCACAAAAGAGATGAATACAATAAATAATTTTGCTGATTTTTATAACAATATTGCTTAATTTCTGAATATACTAAAATCTCCTTGTAAAAATTTCACTCTTTTCAAGCAAATCATGTACTGTATTAAATCCAAGACGTTTTAACAGTTCTATTACATAGGGATTCTCTGCAGGGGTCAGATAAGGTGCATCATCACCATATTTCATTATATGAACTCTACCCACTCCGGGGTCAATAATGGACTTAGGGCCTCCCACACATCCACCTGTGCACCCCATTCCCTCGAAAAAATTTCCTTCAAGCTTTCCTGATTTCAAATTTTCGATCATTTCACGACAAGCAGAGACACCGTCTGCCTGTACTGTTTTAATTTTGATTTTCCTATCAGGATTTAATTTTTCAAGAGTTGTTTTGACTGCTTCACTTACACCCCCGGCAGCGGCGTATATCCTACCCGCGCGGGACGAATGATCTTTATCGGTATCATCCATATCAGAGAGACTTATATTTGCAGCATTAAAAATATCCTGAACCTCTTGAAAAGTAAGGACAAAATCTATAGCATCACAAATATCCGGCTCCCTGGCTTCACTTTTTTTTGCAAGACATGGACCTATAAAGACAGTTATCGCATCAGGATATAGCTTTTTTATCACCCTACCGCAGGCTATCATGGGAGAAACAGCTCCGGGCACATGGGGCATAAGCTCGTTATATATTTTTTTTATCATTGCTATCCACATAGGACAACAACAGCTTGTAAGCTGATAGTCATTTTCATTATTTACATGTTTGTCAAATTCAAGGGCCTCTTTGAGAGTTAAAATATCTGCAAAAAGAGCAACCTCTATCATTCCCATAAAACCAATCTTTTTAAATGCACTTCTAAGCATTCCTGGGGTTACATCGTGACTAAATTGACCGTGAAAAGCGGGAGCTACGAGGGCATAGGCTCTTTTTCCGCTATGACGTACGGCTTTCATAGCAGGTAAAATATCACGACTTGCAATTAACTTACCAGATTTGCAGGCATCTATACATTCTGCACAACCTGTGCATTTATCTTTGTCAATTGTAAGACCGCCCTTTCCGTCATCTACTATAGCATCAAAAACACAGCTTTCACGGCAGGGATGCCCATTTTCACAGTCTCCACAGCTTTCGGTTTTAATAACAACAGGGTGTTTTTCGGGGTGTAGCAAACAATCCAGATGATATGGATCGACTTCTAATTTTTCAGATACATTACCCTGAAATTCCTCATCTATCAAGCTTTGGTACAGTTCTTCAAAAGTCAATATAATCACTCCTCCCTATTAGTATGCCAAAAGCGGTATGAAACATACCGCTTTTGAAAGTTATTGTTTTTTATCAGGAATAATAAATATAAACACAAGTGAACTCAGAAGGAGTAAAAAGGGATAAAAGAGATTTGGAATTATCTGAAAAGCTGTTACATTAATTCCAAGCTCATTCGCTGCCGACAAAGCCACAAGCATTTGCGCACCGTAAGGAATAACACCTTGGAATATACAAGAGAATGTATCAAGGAGTGACGCAGTTTTTTTAGGAGTTATACCATAAGTTTCCGACATTTGTTTCGCAATCGGGTTTGCCATCACAATCGCAACTGTGTTATTCGCAGTTGCAATATCCATCGCACCAACTAACACTCCCATGCCAAGTTGCCCGCTTTTTTTTCCTTTAAATACGCGTCTGATTCCGCTAAGCAGTGCATCAAATCCTCCATATTCACGGATAAGAGCGCAAATTGCAGAAACAAGAATTGCAACCATGGCAGTTTCAAACATCCCTGAAGCACCAGATCCCATATTAGCAAGAAGGTCGGTAGCAACTGTCGTTCCTGTGGCAAGCATAATTACCGATCCGGCTACAATACCAACCAGAAGAACAACAAATACGTTAATACCCGCAATTCCACCAGCAAGGACCAGAATATATGGCAGTATATGGAGAAGATGATATTCTCCATATACTGTACCGCTTATATCTGTATTGAAGGATTTTATAAGGATAAGGACAATTGCAATCAGAGCTGCGGGTAATGCAATAAAGAAATTTTCACGGAATTTATCCTTCATTGCGCACCCCTGACCGTTGCATGCCGCAATTGTCGTGTCAGAAATAAACGACAGATTATCACCAAACATCGAACCACCAACAACCGAACCAATACAAAGAGCTGCATCAAAGCCTGAAGCCTTTGATACTGCTATAGCAATTGGAGTTATCAGTGTAATTGTTCCAACAGATGTTCCCATAGCTGTTGAAACAAAACAACTGACAACAAAAAGCACCGCTACTGCAAACTGTGCAGGAATATGAGAAAGCATAAAATATGCCACATACTCAGCGCTTGTTCTGCCTACAACACCTACGAAGATACCTGCTTCCAAAAAAATCAAAAGCATTGTCACAATATTCTTATCGCCAATCCCCTTACCCATAAGCTCCAGTTTTTCATCAAAAGTGAGCTTTTTATTCTGGAAACAAGCAGCAAGCAGTGCTATTAAAAATGCAACAACAATAGGGATATTATAAAAACCCATAGGAATTTTCAATACATATTCAAAAAGTATACCAAGTCCCAGATAAAATACTAAAAATACACCGATAGGTAAAAGTGCCAATGGGTTACCTTTTTTCATAAAAAACATCCTTTCATTAATCGATTATCAGGAAGCGTCCGCCATTTTGGCAAGTTCTTCATTTTCAAGCTGTCTGTATGCTACCTTACCAACAAGTGTTTTAGGAAGTTCTTCCCTGAATTCAAGGTCGTAAGGCATTGCATATTTAGCAACATTCTTTTTGCAATATTCAAGAAGCATTTGCTTTGTTTCGTCATCAGGCTTATATCCATCTGCAAGCTTTATAAACGCTTTGATTTTTTGTTTTTTATATTCGTCCGGAACACCTATAACACAACTCATTTGTACTGCAGGGTGGGCATCAAAGATATTTTCCATCTGAGCCGGATAAACATTGTAGCCTGATGTAATTATCATACGCTTAGCCCTGCCTTTGAAGTATATAAATCCTTCGCTGTCCATATATCCAAGGTCACCTGTATATACCCAGGTAAGCCCGTCAGAGTGGGTACGAAGAGTATTTGCGGTTTCTTCGGGACAATTCATATATTCCTTCATAACAGTAGGACCTGCAAGGAGGATTTCACCCTCTGTACCATAGGGAACTTCAATATCTGTATCAGGCTCTACAATCTTTATATAAGTATCAGGGAATGGAACTCCTATACTTCCCTTTTTGTGCATATGAAGCGGTGTCAGGCAACACGCCGTAACTGTTTCAGTTGTTCCATAACCCTCACGTACCTGGACTTTACATTTATGGTCGTACAGGAATTTATCAAGCTTTTTCTTTAGTTCAACTGATAAAGAGTCACCACCGGAGAAAACACCCTTTAAGCTTGAAAGGTCTGCCTTTTCCATAATAGGTGTGCGAAGAAGTGCATCGTACAAAGTAGGAACTCCTGCAATAAAATTACATTTATGCTTAATCATAAGCTTGCCATAGCTCTTTGGTGTAAATCTTGGAACAAGTATGCATCTT
>JAZRNL010000034.1:0-10876 GCA_045648165.1 Clostridia bacterium
GCTTTGCGATGCATAAAACATTTGTCGTTTTAACTGATGTGAAATAAATTATTTGTTCATTGCCTCTTCAACAGCAACTGCAACTGCAACAGTCATACCAACCATAGGGTTGTTACCTGCGCCGATAAGTCCCATCATTTCAACATGAGCGGGAACTGAAGAAGAACCTGCAAACTGTGCATCTGAGTGCATACGTCCCATTGTATCTGTCATACCATATGAAGCAGGACCAGCTGCCATATTATCGGGATGGAGTGTACGTCCTGTACCACCACCTGACGCATCTGAGAAGTACTTCTTACCCTGCTCGATACATTCCTTCTTGTATGTACCTGCAACGGGGTGCTGGAAACGTGTGGGGTTGGTTGAGTTACCTGTGATAGATACGTCAACGCCTTCAAGGTGCATGATTGCAACACCTTCACGAACATCGTCTGCACCGTAGCAACGAACCTTTGAGCGTTCGCCTTCTGAGTATTTGATTTCTTCTACTACAGTTACCTTACCTGTGTAGTAATCAAACTGAGTTTTTACATATGTGAAACCATTAATTCTTGAAATAATCTGAGCCGCATCCTTACCAAGACCGTTGAGAATAACTCTGAGGTCTTCTTTTCTTGCCTTGTTAGCACTTCTTGCAAGACCGATAGCACCTTCTGCAGCTGCAAATGATTCGTGACCTGCTAAAAATGCGAAACACTTTGTTTCGTCCTTAAGGAGCATTGCTCCGAGGTTTCCGTGGCCGATACCAACTTTTCTGTCGTCAGCAACTGAGCCCGGGATGCAGAATGCCTGAAGTCCCAAACCGATTTTTTCTGCAGCATCTGCAGCCTTTATGCATCCGTCTTTGATTGCAATTGCAGCACCTACGATGTATGCCCAGCAAGCATTTTCGAAACAGATAGGCTGAATGCCTTTAACCATATTATATACGTCTATACCCTTATCATCACAAATCTGCTTTGCTTCTTCGATTGAACCTATTCCGTGCTTTGCAAGTTCTGCGTTGATCTGGTCTATTCTTCTTTCATAACTTTCAAATAAAGCCATTTTATTGTCCTCCCTATCCGATTATTCATGTCTGGGGTCGAGGAGACGAGCTGCGTCGTCTACACGTCCATACTGTCCGCTTGCTTTTTCAAGAGCTTCGTTTGCGTCCATGCCCTTAGCAATCATTTCCATCATCTTTCCAAGGTGAACAAACTTATATCCGATAATCTGGTCTTTATCATCTACTGCAATTTTTGTTATGTAACCTTCAGCAAGTTCAAGGTATCTGGGGCCCTTTGCAAGAGTTGCATAGGTTGTACCAACCTGGCTTCTAAGACCTTTACCAAGGTCTTCAAGACCTGCACCAATGGGAAGTCCATCTTCTGAGAATGCAGTCTGAGTTCTTCCGTAAACAATCTGGAGGAAAAGCTCTCTCATAGCTGTGTTGATAGCATCACAAACGAGGTCCGTGTTAAGAGCCTCAAGGATTGTTTTTCCAATGAGGATTTCTGATGCCATAGCAGCTGAGTGAGTCATGCCTGAACAACCAACTGTTTCAACAAGGGCTTCTTGAATAATACCCTCTTTAACGTTGAGGGTAAGCTTACATGTACCCTGCTGAGGTGCACACCAGCCTATACCATGCGTAAGACCGGAAATGTCTTTTACTTCTTTTGCATTAGTCCACTTACCTTCCTGGGGGATGGGTGCGGGACCATGATATGCGCCCTTAGCGAGAGGACACATATGTTCAACTTCACTTGAATATTTCATTAGCAATTGCTCCTTTCGTATCGGTAGGCATAAAGCCTCTTATACGATTATAACATAAAATTCTTTTTTTGCAACAAAAAAATCATAAAATAGTCATTTAAAACAAAAATTATCCATAATACACATGTAAGCCTTAACATTATGTGAAAGGTGTACATCTTTAAAAGAAGAATAATACATAGTAACATTCTTCACTTGACATTCGGAACCAAATTTAGTATAATTGCTTTGTATAAACCGAAAGGAAGTAATAATATGAATATTATTATTGTCGGCTGCGGTAAGGTAGGTCACAAGCTTGCTGAAGAACTCAGCCTGGAAGAAAATCAAAATATTACAGTTATTGATTTAAAGTACAACATTGTTCAGAATTTAATAAACAAATATGATATAATGGGTGTTGTGGGCAGTGGCGCAAGCATTGAAACACTTACAGATGCAGGCATCAAGGATGCGGATTTATTAATAGCCGTAACCGGCTCCGACGAGCTTAACCTCCTCACTTGCCTTATAGCAAAAAAAAGCGGAAATTGCCAGACCATTGCACGAGTGAGAAACCCGGAATACAAAAAGGAAATGAGCCTTATACAAAAAGACTTAGGTCTTGCTCTTATCATTAACCCTGAACAGACTGCGGCGGATGAAATGGCACGTGTTCTTAAATTCCCCTCAGCTATTAAGATTGATCAGTTTGCAAAGGGCAGAGTCGAAATTCTCAAATTTCGCATCCCTGACGGTTCTGTGCTTGAAAATATGCCTGTATATAACATATCATCAAAGCTTAAAACAGACGTGCTTTTATGCGGCGTTGAACGTGGCGACGAAGCAATTATTCCAAAGGGTAATTTTGTTCTCAGAAGCGGTGATATGATAAGCATTCTCGCTCACCCGAAGGAAGTTACCCAACTTTTTAAAACCATCGGTCTTAAAACCAACAGAGTTCGAGACGCTATTATAGTAGGCGGAGGAACTACCGGTTTCTATCTTGCTAAAAACCTTTTAAAATCAGGAATTTCAGTAAAAATTATAGATAAAGACCTTGATCGGTGCAACAAGTTGTGTCAGCTCCTACCCAAAGCTACAATCATTAACGCCGACGGAACAGACAGTAGCGTACTTCTGGAAGAAGGTATAGAAAATGCAGAATCATTCGTTGCACTTACAAACATTGATGAAGAAAATATAATCCTTTCTCTGTATGCTAAAAAAATGTCAGCAGCGAAGGTTATTACAAAAATCAACAGAATTGATTATGCAGATGTTATTCCAGATATTTCGCTTGACACTATCGTATATCCGAAAAACCTTACTGCAGACGGAATTGTTCGTTTTGTAAGGTCAAAAATCAAATCTGCAGGAAGTAACATCGAAACGATGCATACAATCCTCGATGGAAAGGCGGAAGCTCTTGAATTTTATATTTCAAGTAATTCTCTGGTACTCGGTAAGCCTCTTGAACAGTTACGCCTCCGCGATGATGTTCTCGTAGCCTGCATATACAGAAACGGAAAAATAATCATTCCACGAGGCAAGGATGAACTTGTTGAAAACGATACTGTTATTGTGATAACCACTCACATTGGTATGACAGATATATCAGATATTATCCAATAAGAAAGAAGATATAAATATGAACCGTAGAATAATCGCCCGAACCCTTGGGCTGGTAATGATATTTGAGGCAATATTTATGATATTGCCCTGTATTTGCGGACTTATATACAAAGAGCAGGAAGCTTTCGTTTTTCTCGGATGCTCATTTGCACTCGCACTTTGCGGAATACTCACCCGTCTTATAAAAGTTCACAGCAAGACTTTTTTTGCAAAAGAGGGCCTTATGATAGTTTCCCTGAGTTGGATTCTACTAAGCGTAGCCGGCTCTCTTCCCTTTGTTATCAGCGGTGTTATTCCATCTTATATAGATGCACTGTTTGAAATGGTATCCGGATTTACTACAACAGGTGCATCCATTCTCTCTGATGTGGAAGCACTCCCGAAATGTATGATATTCTGGAGAAGTTTTTCCCATTGGATAGGCGGTATGGGTGTTCTTGTATTTTTAGTTGCTATGCTCCCTATTTCAGGAGGTAATAATGTGCATCTTATGCGTGCTGAGAGCACCGGTCCTGCTGTTAGCAAGCTTGTTCCGAAAATCAAATCTACCGCAAAAATATTATATGCCATATACACAGTTATGACAACAATACAGATAATCCTTCTACTATTTGGAGGTATGAATTTATTCGATGCTCTTACTACTGCCTTTGGAACTGCAGGCACAGGCGGGTTTGGAATAAAAAATGACAGTATTGCAAGCTATAGCCCGTATATTCAGAATGTAATAGCAATATTTATGACCCTCTTCGGTATAAATTTCACTTTATACTATCTACTGATTATAAAGCATTTCAAAGATGCAGTCAAATCTACTGAACTTTGGGTTTATCTTGGTATAATTGCAGCATCTACACTACTTATATTCCTAAACATATCGCCACTATACGGAAGCCTTGGTGAGGCTTTGAGGCACAGTTTTTTTCAGGTTTCATCCATTATTACAACCACAGGCTTCTCCACAGCCGATTTTAACATATGGCCTGAATTTTCAAAAACGATACTTGTTATTATAATGTTCATAGGCGCTTGTGCAGGAAGCACAGGCGGTGGTATGAAGGTTTCAAGAATAATAATACTTTTAAAGGGTATCGGGAAAGAGCTGAAACTTGCAGCTCATCCCAAGTCAGTTCATAAAATCTCGATGGACGGACGACCTATTGAGCATGAAACCGTAAGAGTTGTAAATGCATATGCAATATCGCTTGTGGTGATATATGTCGTGTCACTGCTACTTATTAGTCTCGACAACCACGGATTTACCACGAATTTCACCGCAGTTGCGGCTACAATTAACAACATAGGACCGGGACTTGATGCTGTTGGCCCTTTATCAAATTTCGGACATTTTTCAGATTTTTCTAAGGTTGTTTTTATATTTGATATGCTGGTGGGAAGGTTAGAAGTATTCCCTGTGTTGATACTTCTTTCGCCGCATACTTGGAGAAGATAAAAAAAAAAAAAAAAACAGATGCATAGCGGCATATCTAATCCGCTATGCATCTGTTTTTTGTTACTCCGCAAAGTCTGCATGGCTCACATAAACCTGTCTGGGTTTTGAGCCGTTTGGCGGGCCTATTATTCCCCGCTCCTCGAGTTGGTCGATAATCCTGCCGGCTCTTGAATAGCCAACCTTTAACCGTCTTTGAATCATTGCAGTGGATATCTGCCCAAGTTCTATTGAAAGCTCTATTGCCTGCGGGAGAAGTTCATCGCCATCGTCATCAGTATCAGGTGTTACACCATTTTCACCTGTTGCGATTCGTTCTATATGCTCTTCAAGGTCTTCACTATAATGAGAATCTGTGTTCTGAGCTTTAAGGAAATCAAGAAGTCGTTCTATTTCGTCATCGGAAACAAATGCTCCCTGAACACGAATTGGAGCCCGACAACCCTGCGGCGCATAGAGCATATCTCCCTTTCCTAAAAGCTTTTCTGCTCCGCCTCTGTCAATTATTGTACGACTGTCAATCTGACTGGCAACTGCAAATGCAATACGCGTTGGGATATTGGCTTTAATAAGACCCGTGATAACATCAACAGTAGGACGCTGAGTTGCAACTATAAGATGTATACCTGCTGCACGTGCAAGCTGCGCCAATCGGCATATATAATCTTCTACTTCCTTTGCAGCAACCATCATCAAGTCTGCAAGTTCGTCTATAATAATTACAATCTGTGGCAGCTTTGTTCCACCTGTTTTATCCATTACAAGATTGTAGCCGCCAAGATTTTTCACACCCTCCTGTGCAAAAACATCATATCGGCGCATCATTTCTCCAACTGCCCAATTAAGCGCACCTGCCGCCTTTTTTGGGTCAGTCACAACAGGTATAAGAAGGTGTGGTATGCCATTGTAAACTCCAAGTTCAACCACCTTCGGGTCAACCATTATAAGCTTGACCTCATCGGGAGATGCTTTATAAAGAAGACTTGTGATTATTGTATTTATACACACACTCTTACCGGAACCGGTAGAACCTGCGATAAGTACGTGAGGCATTTTTGCTATATCTCCCACAACTACACGTCCGCCTATATCACGACCAAGGGCTATTGAAAGCTTAGATTTTGAACTTACGAATTCTTCTGCCTCAAGCATTTCACGGGCTGTAACTGAGGCCGTTTCTTTATTCGGAACCTCAATACCAACCGCAGCTTTACCCGGAACTGCCGCCACAAGAACAGTCGGCACTGCCAGGTTAAGTGCAAGGTCGTCTGCAAGTCCCACAATTTTACTGAGCTTTACGCCAGAACTTGGCTGAATTTCATAACGGGTTACAGCGGGGCCTTGTGTTACCTGCAAAAGCTTTGCTTTAACCCCAAAGTTTTCAAGGATGGATATAAGCTTATTTGATGTTTCATACATCTGCTGACGAGAATCTCCACCGCCGGCGGATTTCTTATTAAGAAGCTCTATATCAGGGAATACATATTCCTTTATCTCGACTTCCATTCCTTCTTCTATTTCTTTTGTGTAAACCTCTTGTTCTTCTAATGTAAGATTACTTTCTCTTTTCTGAACCTCAGTTCCAAATACCGGTTCTTCGCCCTTATCATCACTTGCAGCAGCTTCACCCGAAAAATCCGCTTCACGCTTTTCTTCTGCCGGCTCAACAGTTTTTTCTTCTTCCATTTTACCAAAAACAACATCTATGCCGTTTGAATATGTATCGTCAACCTGTTTATCGGATTTATTAGGTTCATTTTTCTGCTTTCGGTCTTTGCTGAAATCAATTGCTTCTTTTATCACATCACTACCGGTCATTGATTTAGATTCAATTTTCTTCTTTGCAGCATTCTTTGTTTTGTCATAAACTCTATTATAATCGTCATCGGTGTTAATTTCCTTTGCAGATTCTCTTACTGCACCGAAAACTCCCCTGACAGCTCCGTAAATTACCGCGAACACAGAATGATGAATTATAAGGCTTATTAGTCCTAAAAGAATGAATAACACCACTACAAAACCTACTATCCCACCCACTAATGCATGAAGCGGGCAGGCAAGCAAAGCTCCGAAAAATCCTCCGCCATAGCTACCCATAATATATTCCGAGGCTGCAGTCGAATAACTGTCGGCTATGGAGACAATATTACCAGTACAAATATGGAACATTGCGCTTAAACACACAAGAGAACCAAAGCACAAAGCAAGCTTTTCTCCAAACTTTTTCTGACTGTTGAAGTAGTATACACCAACGCCTGTAAAAATAACAGGAACAAGAACTCCCGGGATCCCGAATAGTCCCAGTATAAACTTTTTAAAGAAAAGATTTAAAGGAGTTTCTTGGGACACATACATAAACAGTGCCAACACAATACCTATAGCTATGGCTCCAAAAGCCTTCAGATAAAGCTTTTCAGGAGCTGTATTTCTCTTTGTAGGGCGCTTAACTGCCTTTTTCTTTTTTCTGTTTTGTGCCATTTATTGCACTCCTCCTATCAAAATATTCGTAGCCCTTTAGGAAGCTTATTTTTAAGAACTCCATCTGAGCCCTTAACCCAACCGAGGGGCAGTCCGTCACATAGAACGACTGCAAATCCCTTTACATCACCGTTTAAGGTTTCGCCCTTAAGATATTTGGTGACATCTGCGTCTGAAATTGAATAGTTGACTGAAAATTTAAAATCATTTGTATCCAAAGCCTTAGCAAGTGCGTGTGCAGGCTCAAATCTGCCTTTTTTACACATCCCAAGGTGCAATCCCGGGCGAACAGTTTTAATACCGTCTATAGGTATTCCCTGCGGTTTAAGATAAAGATTTTCACCAAACAAGATAAATTCACCGTCAAGAGTAATGTTTAGCCATTCACTTTCAAATGCCCTGTATATTTCAACCGCTTCAGGGATTTTGCATGTCTTGTTATGTTTTGTTGCTCTTTCAGTTTTTTCTCTGGTATCATATATGTATGCAGCAAAATGCCCTTCTCCTCTATGAATGTGAGGATAGATTTTTGTAACAGAGCCAACTCTCATATAAGGATAGGTTTGTGTTATATATTCAACATTCTGCTCATTTTCTTCTTCTGAAAATGTACAAGTGGAATATACAATACCCCCACCTACCGAAAGCATATTCATCGCACTGTCTATAATCTTTCTCTGCCGTTCAGCACAGGATTTTACATGCTCTATGCTCCACGCCTCAACTGCGGCAGACTCTTTTTTAAACATCCCCTCACCGGAACAAGGGGCATCTATTATTATTTTATCAAATAGCCCCACATACTTTTGCTCAAGGCGTTCGGGAGATTCATTGGTTACTATTACGTTATCAAAACCCATACGTTCTATATTTTCACTAAGAACAAGGCTACGTTTGGAAATAATCTCATTAGAAACCAGGGTTATTCCCCGTTTTGCCGCAAGCTGAGTTGATTTCCCTCCCGGTGCGGCACACAGGTCCAACACCAGCTCCCCCTCTTTCACAGGCAAAAGCTCTGCGGCACACATAGCAGAAGGCTCTTGAAAATAGAACAGTCCCGCCATATGATATGGATGAGTTCCTTTAATATGCCCCTTATTTACATAATAGCCTGAGTTGCACCAATCAACTCTTTCAAGCTTTCCTAAAGCTTTTTCCATAAGCTTGTCCCCATTTGATTTGCGAGGATTTATTCTTATTCCTACTTCGGGGGGAGTATTGTAGGATTTTAAAAATTTTTCTGCGTCAATGTCTTTTCTGCTTTTCATTCTATTCACAAAATCTGGTGGTAAATTCATATGCACTCCTTTTACATAATAGGTGAAAACAGTCTGCAAAAGCCTTCAATCGCTCTTTGTTTTATACTTCTGCGAGAATACATTGCGGATGTTATTTCTTTACTGTTACCCATATCCTCTCTAAAAATTGTGTTACACTGGTTTGCCGTATTACTGTCGTATATAAAAGCATTGACTTCAAAATGAAGCTGAAAACTCCGTATATCTATATTGGTTGTGCCAATTGTACATATTCCCCCATCAACAGAAATCATCTTTGCATGTAAAAAACCGTTATAAACATACACCCTCACACCTGAATCGATAAGTTCACCAACATATGAAAGAGATGAATAGTATACATACCTCTTATCAGGAACACCGGGTATTATTATCCGCACATCCACTCCCGATTCTGCCGCAAGCTTAATAGCACTTAAAAAGCTTTGGTCAGGGACGAAATACGGAGTTTCGATATATATATGATCACGTGCAGAATTAATCATTTTAATGAATGCACTTTTTATTTCATCTGCTTCGGTATCAGGGCCGCTACAGGCTATTTGTATTCTCTTATTAGCTATATATTTTTCATTTGTTGGAAAATACCTTGCAATGTTAAGTGACAGGTCTTCCCCCGTTGAAAAAGTCCAGTCAAGAGAAAAAGCTTTTTGCATATATCTGACGGCAGGACCAACAACTCTTATATGAGTATCCCTCCAAGGTGCTATCTTCTTTTTTCCAAAATATTCGTCGCCAACATTTATTCCGCCCACATATCCGATTTTACCGTCAATAACAACTATTTTACGGTGGTTTCTGTGATTAAGCTTCGAGTATGTTCCGAGCTTGAAAGGGAAAAAGGGAGTAACTTCCCCACCTGCTTCCAGAAGCTCATAAAACATCTGGCGTCTTGTTGTAAAGCTTCCTATATCGTCATATATAAGACGCACCTTAACACCCTGTTTTGCCTTCTTTGCAAGAAGCTTAACAAGCTTGTTCCCGATTTCGTCATTACGTATTATGAAGTATATAAGATGTATAGAATCAACTGCATTTTCTATATCTTCAAAGAGGCTATTAAATTTTGATTGTGCGTCTGTAAATATCATTACATCATTTCCGTCAGTAAGAACACTGTTATTGATATTTAAAAGATAAGTTATTATATCAGAATAAGGCAGAAATTTATATTCCTTGAGTTTTTTTCTTTCATCCTCGATAGACATCTTCTCGGACAAATCCATATTCATATACCACTTTTCTCGATATTTACGGGCGGTTTTACGTTTAAGCCCCGTGCCAAACACAAGGAAAACAATATATCCAATAACAGGAAAAACCGTAAACCCAAAAAGCCACGCTATACTAACTACGGGATCGCGGCGTTCAAAACATACAAGTATAACCATTGTTATGAAGTTGAGAATGTATACACATATAACAATATTAATAGAATCCATACCGTTCGCCTCATCTCAAAAATACTAATGAAACCATTATATAATTATATACCAACCCCTATTTCTTGTCAACAAAAGGCATAAATTTTTATTTAAATCGTAATCCTTTTTTAATCTTAATATTTATTGATTACAAACACTAATAATAACTTGACAATTTTTGTCGAATATGCTAATATAACAGAAGTATAAGAGCATAATTAGCTTATTTATTATACGCAAAATTGCTGGGAGGTAATCAATTATGAAAAAGTTTTTTTCAGAGTTTAAAGAATTTGCAATCAAGGGAAATATGCTTGATCTTGCAGTCGGTGTAATTATTGGTGCCGCTTTCAACGCCGTTGTTAAATCTATTGTAGAAAACATCTTTATGCCGATAGTCGGAATACTTATGGGCGGATACAATTTTACTGAGCTCTGTATCAAAGTGGGAGATGCAAGTATTCAATACGGTGCATTCATTCAGAATATTATCAACTTTCTAATAACTGCATTCTGCTTATTTCTTGTTGTCAAATCAATTAACAGCTTAAAGAAAAAGAAAGAAGAAATCGAGGAAGAAAAGCCTGCAGAAAAACCTGCAGACATTGTCCTTCTTGAAGAAATCAGAGATACTCTTAACGATATCAAATCCAAATAATTCCCCTGACAAAAAAGGAGAAGTTGAGCCTTCTCCTTTTTTGTTGCAAAACATTTGAGTTTTATTTCTCTTTGTTTTCAATCGTTGTGCAATATGCCGATTATTATGTTTTTTCACAAGATTACTTGACAAATCAAGCCTTTAATGTTATAATCGTTTACGTTGTTGACCGGGGTGTGGCTCAGTTTGG
>JAZRNL010000035.1:0-5903 GCA_045648165.1 Clostridia bacterium
AAGGTACGAAGTGAAATACCCTTTGAGTTAGGCGACTGACCCATACCGATACAAGGGCCGCAAGCGCTTTCAAGAATTCTTGCACCCGCATCTATCATAACTGACAAAGCACCGTTTTTAGCAAGCATATTAAGCACCTGCTTTGAGCCGGGAGCAATTGACAGGGATACGTCGGGGTGAACTGTTTTACCCTTAAGGATATGCGCAACTTTCAGCATATCGAGAAGGGATGAATTGGTACATGAACCAATACAAACCTGGTCTATTTTGAGATTGCCGATTTCTGCACAGGTTTTTACGTTATCGGGTGAGTGGGGGCAAGCCGCCATCGGAACGAGCTCGCTTAAGTTGATTTCCACAACCTCGTCGTATTCTGCTCCCTCATCTGCACACAGGGGAACGTACACGTCTTCCCTGCCCTCTGCCTTAAGGAATTCGAGAGTTACTTCGTCTGAGGGGAATATGGAAGTTGTTGCGCCAAGCTCCGCACCCATATTTGTAATGGTTGCACGTTCGGGAACGGACAGTGTTTTTACACCCTCGCCTGAGTATTCGATTATTTTACCTACGCCGCCTTTAACCGAAAGACGTCTTAAAACCTCAAGAATTACGTCCTTCGCCGCAACCCAGGGCTGAAGCTTACCGGTTAGGCGGACATTTACGATTTTCGGATATGTAATATAGTATGCACCGCCGCCCATTGCAACTGCAACGTCCATACCGCCTGCTCCTATGGCAATCATACCTATGCCGCCGCCTGTGGGGGTGTGGCTATCGGAGCCGATAAGGGTTTTGCCGGGAGCACCGAATCGTTCAAGGTGAACCTGGTGGCAGATACCGTTGCCGGGACGTGAGAAGTATATGCCGTGCTTTTTACAAACACTGCCGATAAATCTATGGTCATCGGCGTTTTCAAAACCATTCTGAAGTGTGTTATGATCTATATATGCAACAGAGCGCTCTGTTTTTACGCGGGGCACTCCCATTGCCTCAAATTCAAGATATGCCATTGTTCCGGTTGCGTCCTGAGTAAGAGTCTGGTCTATTCTGAGACCTACTTCTGTACCCTTAACAGGCTCACCGTCTACAATATGGGCATTGAGTATTTTTTCTGCTAATGTATATGCCATATTAGTCCTCCATTCACCGCTTCGGGCGGCAGTTTATAATGAACGCATTCTATAAAACACAATAGGTAGCGTTCATTGCAACATAAATTACCTTATATATCGCAATAAGAAATTTATGTTATAATGAACGCATCCTGTAAAACACAATAGGTAGCGTTCATTGCAACATAAATTACCTTATATATTGTAATTAAGAAATTTATGTTATAATATTTTATTTTATACAATTTACGCCTATTTGTCAAGGGCAGATACAGGCTTTGAACATTTTTTACTTAAATATGCAAAATTTGAATGATTTTTTGTACGGATTTCAATCACAGGGAAGCTTTAAAATCATAGTATATATCAGGCGGCAGAAAAAGCCGTCTTACGGATCGGAAAATTTTGCCGTTCCTTAAAACACGTCTGAGAGGTGATATTATGAGCTTATTCGGAGGATGCGGAAACAACAACAGCGAATGGATCTGGATTATTATAATCCTTTTCCTTATCTTCGGATCTAACGACGGCGGCATTTTCGGCGGCAACAACTGCTGCGACAACTGCTGCGAGCGTCAGAACGACTGCTGCTGAGTTGTAAACTTAAAAGCAGACGGGAGATTTCATCTCCTGTCTGCTTTTAAGTTATTTCATTATTACGGCTTCGCCTATTTCAAGAATTTCGCCACGGCTCAGCGCTGCCATTTCCTCACTGTCGGCTTTTGTATAAACAAGAGCCATATCGTCACCGGAGGTATACACTCTGTTTGAAAGTTTGATTTCGCCGCCTTCGTCGGTGAGTGCTTTTAATGTGATTTTTCCGATAACAAATTCGTCATTCGTGATTGCGAATGGAGTTGTTGCAAGAAGAACTGCCTTGGAGGAGTCGGCTGTATAGTTCTTATTTTCCAGCTTAATGGCTTCAATTATATTGCCTTGGGGGTTAGTGAGAATAGCTGAAACGTATTCAAACTTTGTTCTGTCATAAACCACTGCCATAGAATAGCCTGTGAAGTTATAGTTTTCTAAAATATTTGCGTTTTTTGCAACGAGGGTGAGCTCTACTTCTTCACCTGCGGAAACATCTTCTTTATCCGATTTTATACGGATTTCTGCCTTTGTTTCCTGCTCCTGTACAGGTGCGGTTACAGTCACGCTTGACCTGTCCTCAGACCATACAACCTCGCCTTTCATAGCTTTACAAATCTGCTCAAAGGGTACAAGGGTTCTGTCGTCTACGATTTCAAGGGGTGCTTCAAGGGGAAGATTTACTCCCTCACCTGAAATGAGCCCCGTAAATGTGAAAATTCTGAATTCTGCTCTGTCTATGTAAAGGAAAATTCTTGTGATATTATCGGGAGTATTGAGAATAATCATTCTTTCGTCGCCGTACCAGTCGCAACGTGCATTGAAAATCTCACAAATACGGCGGACAGGCACCATAAACACTCCGTTTGTGAATTTACCCTGCGGCGCATCAAGGCAAACCTCTCTGCCTAATGACGTGTTAATCGTTGGGATAACCTCTGCAAATACAGTTGATGTAAGCAGCATACAAATAAGCAAAGCTGCGGAAATAATTCTTTTTTTCATAATCAAACTCCGTTCCTCAAAAATATATTACACATATTATATCATAGGCACAACTTTTTTTCAATAGTTTTTGACAAAATATGCAGAAATATTGACATTGGTATATTTTTGGGGTATAATGTACTCTATCAGTAAAAAGGAGAAGATACTATGAAAAAATTGATGCTTGGAAACGCGGCAGTTGCCCGCGGCGCATATGAAGCCGGGGTAAGCGTCGTTTCATCATATCCCGGAACTCCCAGTACGGAGATAACGGAGAATATAGTAAAGTACGACAATATTTATGTTGAGTGGGCACCAAACGAAAAGGTTGCAGGCGAGGTTGCAATAGGCGCTTCTATCGGCGGCGCAAGAAGTATGGCTTGTATGAAGCACGTTGGGTTAAACGTGATGGCAGACCCCTTATTTACTGTGGCATACACAGGTGTTAACGGTGGGCTTGTATTCTGCGTTGCAGACGACCCCGGTATGCACAGTTCCCAGAACGAGCAGGATTCACGCCATTATGCAAAAGCTTCGAAGGTTATGATGCTTGAGCCTTCCGACAGCGGAGAGTGCAGAGATTTTACGAAAATGGCATATGAGCTCAGCGAACAGTTTGATGTGCCTGTTATACTCAGACTTTCTACAAGAGTTTCACACTCACAGTCTTTAGTGGAAGAAACGGAGCCTGTAAAATACGAGCTTAAGGATTACGAAAAGAATATCGGAAAATATGTTATGATGCCCGGAAACGCTATAAAGCGCCACGTTGTGGTAGAAGAAAGGCAGGCAGTTCTTGCAGAGTATGCAGAGACTTCACCCCTTAACAAGGTAGAGGATAACGGCAGCAAAATAGGCGTTATAACGTCCGGTATATCATATATGTATGCAAAGGAAGCTTTAGGAGATAAGGTTAACTACCTTAAGCTGGGTATGGTTTATCCCCTACCCGAAAAGCTTATAAAGAATTTTGCAGAAGGGCTTGACAAGGTATACGTTATAGAAGAGCTCGACCCCTTCTTTGAAGAACACTGCAAATTTATCGGCGTTGAAGTTATCGGAAAAGAAGCTTTTACAATGCTTGGTGAATACACACCTGCTATGATTTCAAAAGCAATTCTCGGAACAGATGCCCCTGAGTTTACTGACATTGAACAAATCCCCGTTCGTCCTCCTGTTATGTGTGCAGGATGCCCACACAGAGGTGCGTTTTATGTACTCAAAAAGCTTGGGCTTACCGTAAGCGGTGATATCGGATGCTACACTCTCGGTGCAGTTGCACCCCTGGTTAGTGTTGATACTACAATTTGTATGGGCGCCAGCGTTTCGGCAGCGCATGGAATGGCAAAGGCACGCGGCAATGAGTTTGCTAAAAAACTCGTTTCTGTAATTGGTGATTCAACATTTATGCATTCCGGAATTACCGGGCTTGTTGATATCGTTTACAACAAAGGAATCAGCACCGTTATTATCCTTGACAACTCAATAACCGGTATGACAGGTCATCAGGATAACCCTACAACAGGCTTTACAATCCGCAAGGAGCCTACAAAGCAGACAAATCTTATCACACTTTGCAAAGCTGTGGGTATAGAAAACGTGGTGGTTTGCGACCCCTTTGATGTTAAGGAATTTGAAAGAGTAGTAAAAGAAGAAACCTCTAAGGAAGAGCCTTCGGTTATTATCTCTCAGCGTCCTTGCGCGCTTCTTAAAACTGTTAAATATACAGGCAAGTGCAGCATTTCGGAAGAAAAATGTAAGAACTGTAAGATGTGTATGAAGCTTGGATGCCCCGCTATTTCAGTGGTTGACGGCAAAATCAAAATAGATCCCACACAGTGTAACGGATGCGGACTTTGTACAAATGTTTGTCCTTTCGGGGCAATAGATAAGGAGGACTGATACTATGAATATAATGATAGTAGGCGTTGGCGGTCAGGGTACACTCCTTGCAAGCCGAATTCTCGGAAGCGTTGCAGTGGGCGGCGGATACGATGTTAAGGTTTCAGAGGTTCACGGTATGAGCCAGAGAGGCGGAAGCGTTGTTACATATGTAAAATACGACAAAGAAGTTTATTCACCCATTATCGGCAAAGGCGAAGCGGATATAATTCTCGCATTTGAGCTATTGGAAGCTTACAGAGCTCTCCCCTACCTTAAAAAAGGCGGAAAGATGATTGTTAACACTCAGAAAATAAACCCCATGCCCGTTATCACAGGTGCGGCGGAGTATCCAGAGAACCTTGAAGAAAAGCTAAAAGGTGCTTGTGACCTCGTTTCTCTGAAAGCGGCAGAGCTTGCGGAAGCAGCAGGAAGCATAAAGGCAGTAAACGTTGTGCTTATCGGCGTCCTTGCAAAATCAACCGATGTTCCCTATGATAAATGGATTGAAGCTCTTAAAGCAACAGTACCTGAAAAGTTCATTGAAATGAACCTTAAGGCATTTGATATGGGATACAATATTTAAATTTAAAATTCAAAATGCGGAGTTGTTTCATATAACTCCGCATTTTTGTGATAAAAAAGATGACAAAAGGGGACCGTCCCCTTTTGGGCCTTTTTGGGGAGGGGCCCTTTTGGGACTTTTGGGACTAAATAGGCACAAAAAAAACGGCAGTTAAACTGCCGTTTTTTTTGTTAGTTTTTAGCAAAAATCTTTGTGTAGTCAACAACTGCTACTGCGTCCTTTGTGGCACCTTCTGCTGATGTGTAGATGGTTGCTGTCAATGTAAGACTTGTATTATTTTCAGCTGTAATAGATGTTTCTACATCAAATTTTGATACTAAGATTTCGGGCTTTGTATAATTCTTTTTCATAATCATATACCTCCCTTATTCAACGGTTACGCCTGTAAGCGTTACAGTTACACCGGCAGGAACATTTGCAACTTCAAGACCGTATGTAAATACGCCATGAGCACTGGGGATACTACCGATGAGCTGCTCTACCAAAGCATCGTTTGTTGCAACTGTAGCAGTTGAATTATAGAGAGTCTCATCATGGTATTGTGATGCAAGCGCAAACTTAATTGCACTTATTGCTCCACCGTTAAACTGGTATGTTCCGTCGAAACCAAATCTTCTTTCAGCATCAGCTTCATCGGGAACTATTGTATTAATAGTAACATCCTGAAGCTTCTGAATGTAATAAGTTTCAAATGTGTCTTTGTCGTTTCCGCCTACGCGAACCTCAGTTGTTGCAGGCACAAAATTGAC
>JAZRNL010000036.1:0-14279 GCA_045648165.1 Clostridia bacterium
CGACGTCTTGTACGTGTGGTCTTCTTAGCTACCTTAGCCATTTAGCTTATCCTCCTTATTTTTTCTTGCTTGCTGCTGCCTTTTTGGGGCCTTTACGTGTTCTTGCATTGTTCTTTGTGTTCTGACCACGTACAGGGAGTCGCTTTCTGTGTCTGATGCCTCTGAGGCAGCCGATTTCCATAAGTCTCTTAATATCAAGAGCCAGCTGACGTCTGAGGTCACCTTCAACAGTGTAGTTAGCATCAATTGCTTCTCTGAGCTTGTTTACCTCGTCTTCTGTGAGGTCTTTTACTCTTGTGTCAGGATTGATGCCGTTTTCAGCCAATATTTTCTGAGAGCTTTTGAGACCGATACCGTAGATGTAGGTAAGACCGATTTCAACTCTCTTCTCTCTAGGTAAGTCAACACCTGCTATTCTTGCCATTGTGTTTTTACACCTCCATAAATTCTTGTTGTTTGTGTCATCCCCGAACTAAGTCGGGCCTCTTTAATAACAACTCGCATAAGTACCGGATTAACCGGCAGCCGCGCTTAAACAAGTCATAAACAAATTGGTATTTGTGTGCCGGATGGCACATTTAAAATCAACCCTGCTTCTGCTTGTGCTTGGGATTTTCGCAAATCACCATTATCTTGCCTTTTCTCTTAATGATTTTGCACTTTTCGCAAATGGGTTTTACTGACGGACGTACCTTCATGTCAATTACCTCCTATTTACTTAGAACGCCATGTAATTCTGCCGCGGGTAAGGTCGTAAGGACTCATTTCAAGAGTCACCTTATCACCGGGGAGAATTTTTATGAAGTTCATTCTTAACTTGCCTGAAATATGTGCAAGTACCTGATGCCCATTTTCAAGCTCTACTTTAAACATTGCGTTGGGAAGGGTTTCTACAACTGTTCCTTCCAGCTCTAATACATCATCTTTAGCCACAGATATTACCTCCTGCTAATTCTCTGAATATTCCGCTAACGCTTTTCGCACCTGGAAGTTTTCAACTTCTCCTGCTGCCTCAAGCTGCTCCGCAATCAAGGGAGACACATAGCTTGTTGGCTGAAGGTGCATGAGCTTTTTCTTTTTAGGCCGTTCTACCTTACGTAGAATACCGTTGGCAATATAGGCATAATTGTCCTCCGTCCGGAGAACGATGAACAAATCACCCTTATCGCGGCCTGCTTTTGACCGGACTACCGTTCCGATTTTAATTTCGGTCATGAAAACATCTCCTTTACTTCGTGAGTATCTCATACCCGTCATGGGTTATGAGAACTGTGTTTTCATAATGGGCAGATAAGCTGCCATCGGCAGTTACTACTGTCCAGTCGTCGTCGAGAACCTCAACCCGCCAATCACCTGCGTTTACCATAGGCTCTATAGCAAGCGTCATTCCGGCGGCGAGCCGCATTCCCCGTCCGGCTTTGCCGAAGTTGGGAACCTGAGGATCTTCGTGCAGGCTTTCGCCTATTCCGTGCCCCACCAGATCTCTTACAACAGAGTATCCGTGTTTTTCAACATAGCTCTGTATAGCGTAAGATACATCGCCTAATTTGGCACCATGCTTTAAATACTTTACACCTTCAAAAAAGCTCTGTTTTGTAACTTCTATGAGCTTTTTTGCGTCGATGGAAATCTCTCCTACGGCAAACGTTCTTGCCGCGTCTCCATGAAATCCGTCCTTGACTGCGCCCATATCAATACTGATAATGTCGCCCTCACGAAGTATTACATGCTTTGAAGGGATTCCGTGTACCACTTCATCGTTTACCGAAGCACATATGCTTGCGGGATAGCCGTTATAGTGGAGAAAATTAGGTTTTGCACCCTGTGACAGAATGAACTTGTGGGCAATGGAATCAAGCTGTGCAGTTGAAATGCCGGGGCGTATATTCTCTCCCAGCAAATCAAGTGCTGCTTTAGTTATTCTGCATGCTTCACGCATTTTTTCTATCTGGTGCGATGATTTTACGGTTATCATTTTCAGTCCTCTATTCCAAGAGCGGCAAAAACACATTTAACAGTGTCTTCAAGAAGGGGCTGACCCTTTGCCGTTACCAGAATTCCCATTTCCTTGTAGTAATCAAGAACAGGCTCTGTTTCGTTGTGATAAATAGAAAGTCTGTTCATTATTGTTTCGGGCACATCGTCGGCTCTCTGAATGAGCCCGCCGCCGCATTTATCGCAGATACCCTCTTTTGCGGGTTTGTTTGAAACCACGTTATAGGGAGCCCCACATTTTGAGCATTCTCTTCGGGATGAAAGTCTGCCCACAATTTCGTCGTCCGAAACATCAATGGATAAAACCTTGTCAATCTTAAGACCTGCTTCCGTAAGAGCCTTTGCCTGAGCAACAGTTCTTGGGAAACCGTCGAGGATGAAGCCGTCTTTTACATCAGGCTTTGAAAGTCTTTCCTTTACAACGTCTACAATTACACTGTCGGGAACTAAATGTCCGTCGTTGATATACTTTGCAGCAACCTTGCCGACTTCAGTTCCTTCCTTCATAGCGCTGCGGAGCATAACTCCTGTTGATATAGTCAGGATATTGAGCTTTTTAGCCAATATCTCGCCTTGTGTGCCTTTTCCGGCTCCCGGAGGTCCCATAAGAATTAAATTCATATAAGCACCCTCCGTTTATCAACCAAGAAAGCCTTTATAGTGTCGCATAACGAGTTGTGACTCAATCTGCTGAACCGTTTCAAGAGCAACACCTTCCATAATCAGAAGTGAAGTACCGCCGATCTGGAGTGAATTGATACCAAACATAGCACCTGCAACAACAGGCAGAATAGCAATTATACCAAGGAAGATAGCTCCTGCCAAGTTAAGTCTTGAAGAAACCTTCTGGATATAGTCGCATGTGGGTTTACCCGGTCTGATTGCGGGAATAAATCCACCGTTCTTCTTTATATTATTTGCTATTTCAATCGGATTGAACTGGATTGAAGCATAGAAATATGTGAAGAATATGATGAGGAGGAAGTAAAGTACTGAGTAAATTACATCGCACCACCATGGGCCCATACCTGCTGAAAGCATTGAAAGGATTGTGTATCCAACACCTTCTGTAGGCATATTTCCACCTGACATAAGTCTTACGATTGTTGAGGGGAATGCCATAATACTTGATGCGAAGATGATAGGCATAACACCACCGCTAACAACCTTTATGGGGATGTTTGTGCTCTGACCGCCATACATCTTTCTTCCTACTACTCTTTTTGAATACTGAACAGGAATTCTTCTTTCAGCTGAGTTAAAGAGCACCACGAATGCAATAGCCGCAACTGCAAGAATTACAATAGCTGCAACGATTGCTACGGACTTAACTGAGATGCCTTCTCCAAAGAATCTGGTCCAGATGTTTACAATACCGCCGGGGATACTTGTTACGATACCTGCAAAGATTATCATTGAAACACCGTTGCCAAGTCCCTTTTCGGTAATAAGCTCACCGAGCCATACGATAAATGCAGTACCTGCTGTGAATGTAAGCACGATGGTGAGGAAACCAACAACATTAGTCTGAGTAATTGTTGTAATCTGACCTGAAACACCCATATTGTAAAGTGTTACATACAAGCCTGCGCCCTGAATAAGAGCAAGGACGATACCGACATATCTTGTGATTTTATTAATCTTTTTTCTGCCTTCAACGCCTTCTTTTGCAAGTCTCTCAAGAGCGGGAATTGCAACTGAAAGGAGCTGAACGATAATTGATGCATTGATGTAAGGTGATACACCAAGTGCGAGAACTGTAGCATTTGCAAATGCTCCACCTGTGAATGTGTTAAACAAGCTGAACAGGTCAAGTCCGCCGCCGCCAAGGAATGCCTTCATTGCATCTGCGCTAAGATAAGGTACGGGAATGTGAGCACCAAATCTGAAAATTACAAGCATCAAAAGTGTGAAAAATATTCTGCGTCTTAAATCCGGAATTTTAAATGCGTTTTTAAACGTTTCGAACATTTTACATCACCTCTGCCTTTCCGCCTGCCTTTTCAATCTTTTCTTTAGCGGATTCGGTGTACTTTGTAACCTTTACTGTGAGCTTCTTTGTGAGTTCACCACGGCCTAAAAGCTTAACTCCGTCAAGAGTTTTCTTAACGATACCCTTTTCGAGCAAAAGTGCTTCGGTTACTTCTGTTCCGTCCTCAAAAGCTTCAAGAGCTTCTATATTAATAGTAACATACTGTTTTGCAAATATATTTTTGAATCCACGCTTCGGCAAACGTCTGTAAATAGGCATCTGACCGCCTTCAAAGCCGGGTCTTACACCGCCGCCTGAACGAGCGTTCTGACCTTTGTGACCTTTACCGGAAGTTTTACCTGTACCTGAACCAATACCACGGCCAACTCTCTTGACTGTGAATGTGGAACCTGCAGCGGGTTTTAATTCATCCAATCTCATTTGCTACACCTCCTTGTCTTTGTTTTAGTTTTCTTCTACTTCAACAAGATGGGAAACCTTTTTAATCATACCTCTGATCTGAGGTGTATCATTGTGTTCCACAACGTGTCTTATCTTTCTGAGGCCGAGAGCCTTAACAGTAGCAATCTGATCCTGCTTTCTGCCGATTGTGCTCTTAACCAATTTAATTTTTAATGTAGCCATTATAGCACCGTTCCTTTCTGTGAAATAGACAGGGCTATTAACCCATAATTTCCTCTACGGATTTACCTCTGAGCTCAGCCACATGGTCTGCCTGCTTAAGCTGTGCAAGACCCTGGATTGTAGCGCTTACTACGTTTCTCTTATTGTTTGAACGCAGGCACTTTGTTCTTATATCTCTGATACCTGCAAGCTCGAGAACGGCTCTGACAGCGCCACCGGCGATAACTCCTGTACCTTCTGCAGCAGGCTTAAGAAGCACTCTGCCGGCACCGTGTTCGCCGATAACCTCGTGAGGAATTGTTGTTCCTACCAAAGGAACTGTAACCATATTTTTCTTTGCATCTTCGATGCCTTTTCTGATTGCGTCGGGGATTTCAGCAGCCTTACCCATACCGCAGCCTACATGACCGTTGCCGTCACCAACAACAACCAATGCGCTGAAACGGAATGTACGTCCGCCCTTTACAACCTTCGCAACTCGATTTATCGCAACAACGTTTTCTTGAATATCAAGTACTGATGCGTCTATTCTTTCAGCCACTACTCATTACCTCCTCTATTAGAATACGAGTCCGCCTTCTCTTGCACCTTCTGCAAGAGCAGCTACTCTACCGTGATATACATATCCGCCTCTATCAAATACAACTTCTTTGATGCCTGCAGCAAGTGCTTTTTCAGCAATAAGCTGACCAACTTTCTTAGCACCTTCGATGTTACCGCCGTAACCATCAAAGCCCTTATCAAGGCTTGATGCTGCAACAAGTGTAACACCCTTTGTGTCGTCGATAATCTGCGCATATATGTTGTTCAGGCTTCTGAACACATTAAGACGAGGTCTCTCCGCTGTTCCGGAGATGTTCTTTCTTACTCTTCTGTGGCGCTTTAATCTCTGCGCTCTGCTGTTATATGGTTTTATCATTTACGAACACTCCTTTCTTATTTCTTCTTAGCTCCGGTCTTACCTTCTTTACGTCTGATGTATTCATCAACGTACTTAATTCCCTTGCCCTTATAAGGTTCAGGCATTCTGAACTCGCGGATTTTGGCAGCTGTTTCGCCGACAACTTCCTTGTTCGCACCCTTGATTATAATTTTGTTGGGAGCGGGAACTTCAATGGTAATACCATCTGCAGGAGTGTAGTTAACGGGGTGTGAGTAACCAAGGCTGAGGTTAAGGGTTTTACCCTGGAGGGCTGCTCTGTAACCAACACCGTTGATTTCAAGCTCCTTTGTGAAGCCTTCTGTTACACCGACAACCATATTGTTGATAAGTGTACGTGTAAGTCCATGAAGTGACTTATGCATCTTATTTTCTGAAGGACGTTCAACTGTGATAACGCCGCCTTCATTTTTGATAATCATATCACTGTGAAGTGTACGTGAAAGTGTGCCGTTAGGGCCTTTTACTGTAACTTCGTTATTTGCACCAATCTTTACGTCAACTCCTGAAGGAACTGTGATTGGTGATTTACCGATTCTTGACATTTCGGTTTCCTCCTTATAACTTAAATTCTCTCTGCACCGTACCGCCTCGGCAAGACCTTACGACTCACCGGAATACATATGCAGGTTTTCAGTCTTTCGCTGCGGAAAAAGCATCCGCAGTCTGTGTCCTATATATAATAGGTAGAAACTCTTACCAAACGAATGCTAAAACTTCGCCGCCGATGTTTTCTTTTCTGGCTTTCTTGTCAGTCATAACACCCTTTGAGGTTGAGATGATAGCAATACCAAGTCCCTTAAGAACTCTGGGGAGCTCTTCTGCTCCTGCATAAATTCTGAGACCGGGCTTTGATACTCTCTTAAGACCTGTAAGAACTTTTTCGCCCTTAGCATACTTAAGAGTAACACGGATAATACCCTGTTTGCCATCTTCGATAACCTGGTAATTCTTTATATAACCTTCTTCGAGCAAAATCTCAACAATTGCCTTTTTCATATTTGAAGCAGGAATTTCAACTGTTTCGTGCTTTGCTGAATTAGCGTTTCTGATTCTTGTAAGCAAATCTGCAATAGGATCAGTTATTTGCATATAGTTTACCTCCTTCCGATAACTTCGGGAAATCTCATTTATGTTTTAGCAGGTACCCACTCACGGATTACCAGCTTGCCTTCTTAACACCGGGAATTTCACCCTTGTAAGCCAATTCTCTGAAGCAAATACGGCAGATACCGAACTTGCGAAGGTAAGCATGAGGTCTTCCGCAGATTTTACATCTTGAGTAAGCCTGTGTGCTGTGCTTCGGTTTTCTCTGCTGCTTTATAATCATAGATTTCTTAGCCATAACATTTCCTCCTTATCAGCTACGAACAAACGGTGCTCCGAACTGTGCAAGAAGCTCACGAGCTTCCTCATCAGTCTTTGCTGTTGTAACGAAAATAATATCCATACCTCTAATCTTATCGATCTTGTCGTAGTCAATTTCCGGGAAGATCAACTGTTCTTTGATACCGAGTGAATAGTTTCCTCTACCATCAAAAGCGTTGGGGTTAATTCCTCTGAAGTCACGAACTCTGGGAAGTGCAACGTTGAAGAGTCTGTCCATAAACTCGTACATTTTCTCGCCACGGAGTGTAACCTTACAGCCGATATTCATGCCCTCTCTGAGCTTGAAGTTAGCAACTGACTTTCTTGCCTTTGTAACGATAGGCTGCTGACCTGTGATAGCAGCGAGGTCGTTGCAGGCAGCTTCTATAGCCTTAGGATTCTCTCTTGCTTCGCCAAGACCAATGTTTATAACGATCTTGTCGAGCTTTGGAATCTGCATAACGCTTTTATAACTAAATTTCTGCATCATTGCCGGAGCAATTTCAGCCTTATACTTTTCACGCATTCTACTCATTGTATGAATTTGCCTCCTTCCGAAAATTATTGTATGTCTGCTCCGCACTTTTTGCAGTATCTTGACTTTGATCCGTCCTCAAGAACCTTAATGCCGGTTCTTGCAGCCTTACCGCATACTGAGCAAACTCTCATTACGTTTGAAGCGTCGATAGCAGCTTCGAAATTAACGATACCGCTTTCCTGGCCCTGCACTCTTGCTTTCTGGTGCTTCTTAACCATTGAAACGCCTTCAACGACAACTTTTCCCTTGGCAGGAATAGCAGTAATAACTTTACCTTCCTTGCCCTTATCCTTGCCGGCAATTACCTTAACGGTATCGCCACGCTTAACATGCATTTTTTTCATAGCCTGTAACCTCCAATCAAAGAACTTCCGGAGCCAATGAAAGAATCTTCATGTACTCTTTATCTCTGAGCTCTCTTGCAACAGGACCGAATATACGTGTACCTCTGGGGTTCTTATCGTCTTTTACGATAACCGCTGCATTTTCATCGAATTTAATATATGAGCCATCGGCACGCTTACATTCTTTAACGGTTCTTACTACAACAGCCTTTACAACGTCACCTTTTTTAACCACACCACCGGGTGTTGCTTTTTTAACGCTGCATATGATTTCATCACCGACTGCCGCATATCTTTTCTTGGAACCGCCGATTACACGGATGCACATAACTTCTTTGGCACCTGTGTTGTCAGCTGCCTTCAGGCGTGTTTGTTGCTGAATCATATAAACTTCCTCCTTTAGCCGATTACTGTGCCTTCTCGACTATTTCAACAAGTCTCCATCTCTTATCCTTTGAGAGAGGTCTTGTTTCCATAACCTTTACCTTATCGCCTACAGCACAAATATTTTCCTCATCATGAGCCTTGAGCTTGTAGGTACGCTTTACAACTTTACCGTAGAGCGGGTGCTTTACGCTGTATTCAATTGCAACAACGATTGTTTTGTCCATCTTGTTGCTTATAACTTTACCGATTTTAACCTTACGGCTGTTTCTTTCCACGTTAGCGTCCTCCTTTCATGGAACTAATGATTTGACGTAGCTTATTCAGCGACTTCTTCGTTTTCTTTCTCGTGAATAATTGTTAAGATACGAGCGATAGTCTTCTTTACGTCACCGATCTTCTTCGGATTTTCGAGCTGATTAACAGCTTTCTGGAATCTGAGATTGAAAAGCTCCTGCTTCATTTCTGCAAGCTTTTCTTCGAGCTCAGCCATTGATAATTCTCTAACCTCATTTATCTTCATTCTTATTCACCATCCTCTGCTTCACGTTTTACAAACTTACATTTAATAGGAAGCTTGTGCATAGCAAGACGGAGCGCCTCACGAGCTACTTCTTCGCTAACGCCGCCAATTTCAAACATTACTCTGCCGGGCTTAACAACTGCTACCCAGTATTCGGGTGAACCCTTACCTGAACCCATTCGAGTTTCAGCAGGCTTTCTTGTTATAGGCTTGTCGGGGAAAATCTTAATCCAAACCTTACCACCACGCTTTGTGTATCTTGTCATAGCGATACGGGCAGCTTCAATCTGTCTTGAAGTGATCCATGCGGGCTCAAGAGCCTGAAGGCCAAATTCACCATTAGATACCACGTTGCCACGTGTTGCTTTTCCCTTCATTCTGCCACGCATAACTCTTCTGTATTTAACTCTCTTAGGTAATAACATTACTGTCTGCCTCCCTTCGGCTTTCTGTCAGAACGCGGTTTTCTTTCGCGTCTTTCGGGTTTTCCTTCAAAAGCAGACTTCTTTGCATCAGCAAGAACTTCGCCCTTGTAGATCCAAACCTTTACGCCGAGGATACCGTAAGTTGTCTTTGCTTCTGCAAAGCCATAGTCGATATCTGCACGAAGTGTCTGAAGGGGAATTGTACCCTCATGATACTGTTCTGTTCTTGCAATTTCTGCGCCGCCTACTCTGCCTGCAACCGCTGTTTTGATACCGCGGCAACCGAGCTTCATAGCACGTCCCATAACCTGCTTCATAGCACGTCTGAAAGAAACACGTCTTTCGAGCTGTGCTGCAATATTTTCTGCAACGAGCTGAGCGTTTGTATCAGGTGACTTAACTTCCATAATATTCACGTTCACGCTTCTGCCTGTCATTTTTTCAAGGTCGCTCTTGAGCTTGTCGATTTCAGCTCCGCCCTTACCAATAATGATACCGGGCTTTGCTGCGAAGATAGTGATGTAAACCTTCTTCTGCTTTCTTTCGATAGCAATTTTGGCAACACCGGAATCAAAGCAAGCCTTCTTAACGAACTTTCTGATATTGTAGTCTTCAACCAACTGGTCTCCGAAATCTTTCTTTCCTGCAATCCACTTAGAATCCCAATCTTTGATTATGCCGACTCTAAGACCGTGCGGATTAACTTTCTGTCCCATAATGAACCTCCTTTTCCGATTAGTCTTGCATTTCCTTCAAAACCAATGTAACATGACTTGTTTTTTTCATGATTTTGAATGCTCTGCCCTGCGCTCTCGGTCTTATTCTCTTGAGAGTGGGGCCCTGAGTTGCATAACATTCTGCAACATATAATTTCTTTTTGTCCAAATTGTGATTGTTCTCGGCATTGGCAATTGCAGAAGCCAAAAGCTTTTCGAGATATTCACTTGCTGATTTGGGTGTATTTTTGAGTATACCCATAGCAACGTTAGCCGGCTTGTTTCTTATAAGATCAAGCACGATCTTCATCTTTCTGGGTGATATACGAGCGTATCTTAATACTGCGCGTGCTTCCATTCCCGGAAACCTCCTTTCAAATTATAGGCAATTTATCTTATATAAATTATCTGGATGTTTTTGCACCGGCATGACCTTTGAAGGTTCTTGTGGGAGCGAATTCGCCAAGTCTGTGACCTACCATATCTTCGCTTACGAATACCGGAACATGCTTTCTGCCATCGTGAACGGCAATTGTGTGACCTACCATTTCAGGGAAAATTGTTGAAGCTCTTGACCAGGTCTTGATAACCTTTTTCTCGTTTGCTGCGTTCATAGCATCAATTCTCTTCATGAGGCGTTCTTCAACGAAAGGTCCCTTTTTGAGTGATCTACCCATTTATATTCCTCCTCTCGGAAACAATAAATCTTAATTATTTGTCGTTTCTTCTCTTTACGATAAACTTGTTTGTCTTGTTCTTCTTCTTTCTTGTCTTCAGGCCGAGTGCAGGCTTACCCCAAGGAGTAACAGGTGCGGGACGACCGATAGGTGACTTACCTTCACCACCACCGTGGGGATGGTCGTTCGGGTTCATAACAACGCCTCGAACTGTAGGTCTCCAGCCCATGTGACGCTTTCTGCCGGCTTTACCGATAGAAATGTTCTCGTGCTGTTCGTTACCTATAACACCGATTGTTGCCTTACAGTTAAGTCTGATCATACGAACTTCGCCGCTTGGAAGTCTTACCTGTGCATAGTTGCCCTCTTTTGCCATAAGCTGTGCGCTTACGCCTGCTGAACGAACAAGCTGTCCGCCCTTGCCGGGATAGAGCTCAATGTTGTGGATAAGAGTACCAACGGGAATGTCCTTGATTTCAAGAGCATTACCAGGCTTAATATCTGCGCCTGCGCCACTTACGACCTTGTCGCCGTCTGTGAGACCCTGGGGAGCAAGTATATAAGCCTTTGTTCCGTCTTCGTACTGAATAAGAGCGATATTTGCTGATCTGTTAGGATCGTATTCGATACCGATTACAGTTGCAACCATTCCGTCCTTATTTCTCTTAAAGTCAATAATTCTGTATTTCTTTCTGTTTCCGCCGCCTCTGTGACGTACTGTGATTCTGCCGTATGAGTTTCTACCTGCGTGCTTTTTCTTTGATGCAAGCAGTGAACGTTCCGGCTCGAACTTTGTGATTTCAGAAAAATCACTTACAGTCATAAATCTTCTGGCAGGCGAAGTAGGATTATACTTTTTAATAGCCATTATCCTTTTCACTCCTTAATTCAATTTATGTGGGTTTTGATTACATTTCGAGAAGCTCGATTGTTTTTGAACCCTTAGCAAGTGTTACGATTGCCTTCTTGTAGCTGGGACGGCGACCTTCGTATCTGCCCATTCTCTTTACTTTACCGAGAACGTGCATTGTGTTCACCTTAGCTACCTTTACGCCGAATACTTCTTCAACGGCTTTCTTTATCTCAATCTTATTTGCGCTCATGGGAACTTCAAAAGTATACTTTTTGATTTCGTTACCCTCACGGTCAAATACCGGAGTCATTGTGCGCTCGGAGATAATTGGTCTTCTTACTATATCGTATGAATTCATTATGCAAGTACCTCCTGGATTTTTTCAATGGCATCTTTTGCAACAACGAACTTTGTGTACTTAACAACTTCGTATGTGTTGAGCTGTGAAACATAAGTCGGCTTTACGTTTTTGATGTTTCTTGCTGAGAGATATACGTTTTTGTCAAGGTCTGCTGTTACAACGAGAGCCTTTTCAGCGTTCAACGCTTTGAGCATTGAAGCGATTTTTGCTGTCTTAACCTCTTCCATCTTAAGTCCGTCAACTACGATGATATCGTTTGATGCAACTTTTGCAGAAAGAGCAGATTTAAGAGCTATTCTCTTAATCTTCTTATTTACCGCATAACGGTAATCTCTGGGCTTAGGTCCGAGAGCAACGCCACCGCCTGTCCACTGTGGAGCACGGATTGAACCCTGTCTTGCGCGGCCTGTACCCTTCTGTCTCCAGGGCTTGATTCCGCCGCCACGAACTTCTGTACGTGTCTTTGTGCTCTGTGTGCCCTGTCTCTGATTTGCAAGGTAGTTTTTAACAACTGTGTGAACTACAGATTCGTTTACTTCTACGCCGAAGATGCTATCGTTGAGCTCAACTGTGCCGATTTCCTTGCCTTCCATATTATATAAAGCTACTGTTGGCATACTTTATTTCCTCCTTTCCCAAAATCCTCGTTATGCTTTCACACCGTTTCTGATTGTGATGAGTCCACCCTTTGAACCGGGAACTGCACCCTTAACCAGAATGATGTTTTCGTCGGCGTTAACCTTAACGATTTCAAGATTCTGAACTGTTACTGTTTCAACGCCCATGTGTCCGGGAAGCTTCTTTCCCTTCATAACGCGGCCGGGGCTTGAGCAAGCACCCATTGAACCGGAACCTCTGTGGTAGCCTGATCCGTGTGACATAGGACCTCTGTGAAGTCCCCATCTCTTCATAGGACCTGCAAAGCCTTTACCTTTGCTTGTTCCTGTTACGTCTACCTTTTCGCCCGCTTCAAATATGTCTGCTTTGATTTCATCACCAACATTGAGGTTTGATACATCCTCAAGTCTGAATTCTCTCAAATACTTCTTTGCAGCGATGTCTGCCTTTGCGAAGTGTCCTTTCATAGGCTTGTTGAGGCTCTTTTCCTTTACCTCACCGTAACCTACCTGAACAGCTTCATAACCGTCTGTTTCTGCAGTCTTCTTCTGCACTACTGTGCAAGGACCTGCAAGGATAACGGTTACCGGTACTACTTTTCCGTCTTCGTTGAAGATTTGTGTCATACCGAGTTTTGTTCCTAAAATTGCTTTTTTCATTGTTTGTTTCCTCCTATTACAGTTATTGGTTCACACATTTTGTGCGAACATGACCTGCATCATAGCTATTTAGCTACTGCACTTTGTTGCAAGGTTTGAAATTATTTCTGGATTACATCAATTTCAACGCCTGCAGGGAGATCGATTTTAATGAGTGATTCCAGTGTCTTTTCACCGGGAACCAGGATGTCGATCAATCTCTTGTGAGTTCTTCTTTCGAACTGCTCTCTGGAATCCTTATACTTATGAACAGCTCTGAGGATTGTTATAATCTCCTTATCTGTCGGAAGCGGAATAGGACCTGATACCTTAGCACCTGTTCTCTTTGCGATTTCAACAATCTTTTCCGCTGACTGATCCAGAACTGCATGATCATAAGCCTTAAGCTTGATTCTGATTTTGCTTGCTGCCATGTTTTTCCCTCCTTGATTAATTTTTGCATTGTGAACGCACGACAGCTCCTAATGAAAATTGCACACACCGCCGGGTGTTTCGTGCCACCCTCAAATAAAAACCCAATCTCATGATTTTTTTACGAGAAAGGGCATTTAAGTCTTGTACGCTTTCGGCAAAAAAGCGCAAACTTCCCCTACACAGGTCGGGAACGGTTTGCTTAATTCTTACTCAAAAACGTGACTGTCGCCCGGTTTCGTGAATCGGACATTCTCCACGGAAAAACCAGCCTCAAGGGCTGCAACCTCCCGCTTCATCGATTGATTTTGTATTAGTTTTACGCCAATACACATTTGTCACAACGATACCATTATACACGAAAAGCAAGGTAAAATCAAGCTTTTTCGTTAAAAAATAGTATACAAACTTATTGACGTTTACAGCTTTTTTGTAGTCATTTTACACCAAAGCCAAACCACTCTTAAAAAAACACCACAATATATAGTATAAAACTCATTTAACCCACACAATCTACTTGTTTTGTTACATTTATAACAGTGATTTTTTTGTTTATCTTTTCTGAATTTTTTATTGTATATTCTGTCCCTCTTGATTTTCCATCCCAAAATATTAAAAGCGAGTGCCGATTTTATTCGGACACTCGCTTTTTAATCTAAAGGGGCTGTTTATGACATCAAGGACACCTTGCTCGTTTCCTTAAATATTTCATCACAGAATAACATTAAGTAAAAGTCACTGCTTTTCATATTGACATTAACATTTTTTTGGTATATAATCCGAGTATACTTATACCGAGGTGACTCGTATGGATAAAATATACTTTGAAATTTTCAAAAGCTCAAAAGAA
>JAZRNL010000037.1:0-69919 GCA_045648165.1 Clostridia bacterium
CATACACTGAAATTGAAAATAAGGCAGAAGAAATGATCCCCGATAAGAACAAACTGATTTTAGTATATTGCCGCAGCGGCAGACGAAGCAAGATTGCATCTGAAAGCCTTGCAAAACTTGGTTACACCAATGTAAAAGAGTTTGGTGGTATTATCGATTGGCCTTATGAGATAGAAAAATAAAACTTAAAAATATAAACGACAGTAGCCGATGCAATTTGCATCGGCTACTGTCATGTTATTCATGGATTTCACAGAATGTCAAACCTTTATAAAAGGATTCAAGCATGAAGCAAGATTTGTGATGGCATGCTTTGAAGATGATGATGACATATATGATGAATGAAAGGAGCAAAACTTATGAAAAAGAAAATAATATGTACTGCAATGGCATCGAAATGAACTGATATACGATAGCGAAATCGGATTCTTCGGAAATGTAACCTTAACCTTCGCATCAGACGGTGGCAGCTTTATTAGACCAATAACAAAAAGGTACGGAGAGAGCATCAGTCTCGAAACTTACATCCCGACAAAATACGGACACACATTCAAAGGATGGTTTAGCGATCCACGAACAAAGCAGAATCAGGTAACAACATTCAAATTTACAAAGCCTGATGTTCTCTATGCAAAATGGGAGTCGAACTCACAGAAGCCTATAAACCCAAATGATGAAATTATGGCAAAGGATACCTGCTATCTCAACGATGAGGAAACAAAAATACGAAATGAAATAATTGAAGAAAAAAAATAAATCCTACATTGAAGGCTTCGGCTATGTGGCACCGGCCAAAACTAAAAGCATCACAGTAGACTCAGATGGTGATATAAATAAAATGGTCGGAACAATGGAATAGGGCAAATTAACCGCATAAAACGAAAGTAGAAACGCAGGTGAGGAAGTTAACCACCTGCAAATTGTTTGCCCGAAAATAACAGCTTTTTGAGGGGATAATGGCAAAGAAAAAGAGCCAACAGATACTATATCTATTGGCTCACTGGCGGAGATGAGACGATTTGAACGCCCGCGCCGGCAGGACCGACCTTTCGGATTTCGAATCCGACCCCTTCAACCACTTGGGTACATCTCCATATAAATTTGCTTGCAAGCATATGGTTGCCGTATACGAAAACATTGATAAAGTTGTACAATTCAGCACGTGGTCTATTATACCACGATGAGGGTGGTTTGTCAAGTTAAATATTTGGGTATAAATAGAAAATCCCTTGCATATTAATTTTATAAAAGAATATGTTTAGGAGGGTTCGTAAATGGAGTTTATAAAAAAGAGCCTCATTCTTAATCAGGCACCTAAAAAGGGGGTTGTTGAGTTTGGGGTAGACGGTGATATAATTGTCCCGGATATTTTGCCGGATATTCTGAAGGTGTTACAGGTGGACGGGTCTGCATCCATTACTTCTTGTGAAACAGTTGGAGGGAAATCTCATTGCGAAGGAAAGGTTGACCTTAAAATTTTGTACATTCCTGATGATGAGTGTTCTAAAATAAAAAGCATAACAACATCTATGGATTTTTCGCACACCATAGCCAATATCCCAGATGCAGAGTGTTTTGCGGATTTGGCGGTTGACGTTTCAAAGGTGGAGTTCAGGCTTACCAACAGTCGTAAGCTGAGGATAAAAACTGAAGTTAACCTTTCTTATGCATTTTTTAGCCCTGAAAAAACGGAGGTTGCAGTGGATGCTGATGAGTGTGATGGAATGGAGCTTAAAAAAGACACTGCAAAAATCTGCAGTTTTACCGACTTTAAGGACACGCAATTCCTTGTCCGTGAAAGTCTTGAGCTTCCGTCGGGCCAGTCGTCTGTATGTGACCTGTTAAAAGCAGATGCGTCGGTATATGAAACAGAGTGCAAGGTTATGACAGGGAGAGTTGTTCTTAAGGGCATATGCGGAGTTTGCGTGCTTTATACTGATTCTTCGGGTTGTGTAAGGTATTCTGATTTTGAAATACCATTTACTGAAATTATTGAACTTGAATGTAATGAAGAAAGAACTGCTTGTGATTTAGAATTCTGCATCAAGGACGTGGCATGCCGGGCTGAGGCCGATTCCGACGGTGATGTACGCATAATTGTTGCAGATGTTGTAGTAGGGGTTAAAATAAATGCATATGAAAAAACAGAACTCCAATACATAAAGGATTGCTACTGCCCCGGTAAAAATATGACATGCAACACAGAGTACAAAACGGCGGAATCCGTAGTGGCAGAGGGCAGTACAACTGCAACAATCCGTGATGTGACAGTTCCTGAAAAAAATTCTCCCTCTTTTGCCGGGATATATAGCCTTATTGCAAGGCCTGTGGTGGAGAGCGCAAGGACAGAGAGCGGAAGAGTGTGCGTAGAAGGAAAGCTTGAGTGTTATTGCCTGTATGTGTGCGGAGATGAGGAAGTTCCTATATATAGCACAATGCGGGAGATAAGATTTTGTGAAAATATCGATGCAGAGGGCTGCGTGCCCGACTCGGGATGTAGCGTAAAAGTTGAGGTAATTCATAAGAATTATGCTCTAAATTCTGCAGGTGAAACAGAAATTAAAGCTTCACTTTCTATTGAGGTTATGGTAACAAAAGAAATTCAGCTCCCCATTATGGAAAGTGTTCAAATTTGTGAACTTCCGCCGGACGATAAAAAGGGAATAGTGATATATTTTGTAACTGCAGATGAAAGCCTTTGGGACGTAGCGAAACATTATGCGGTTCCCGCAGATTCAATAAAAGAGCTTAACTGCCTTGAAAGTGAGGATTTAACTCGTGGGATGAAACTTCTTATTCCTTCCGTCTAAAAAAGGGGGAGGTGTTGTTTAGCACAACACCTCCTTTTTATCATCTGTTCAAAAGAACTTCCTTTTCGTATTTTCTTATTTCTTCATGCCAAGCAAGACCAACAGGAACGTTTGTTCTTCTGCAGAACTCATCCCATACATCACCTACAGGGAAGGTTTTGATTTCTTCCTGGAGCATAAATACGTCAGTAAGCTTTCTTTCGTTCTGAAGCTGTGAAAGCTCTGCGTTAGGTCTTAGCATAGCGCCGAGAAGAGCTTTTTGCATATTTCTCATACCTGTTACCCAAGCTGCAATTCTGTTGATGCTCGCATCAAAGAAGTCAAGAGCAAGGAGTACACGGTCTGTTCCATTCATAACGATTTCTTTGGCAATTTCACGTGTCTCATCATCGTAAGCAACAACGTGGTCACTGTCCCATCTCACGCCGCGTGTTACGTGGAGTGCAACTTTATCGGAGAAAAGGAGCATTGATGAAATTTTGTCGGAAACAACTTCTGTTGGGTGATAGTGTCCGTTATCAAGTAGACAAAGCACATCGTTTTTAGCTGCATAGTTCATATAGAATTCGTGTGATCCAACTGTGTAGCTTTCAACACCTATGCCGAATACTTTAGATTCGACTGCAACGTATACTTTTGACTTATCATAGTCAATGGAGAGGATTTCGTCCAAAGATTTTTTGAGACGAGCTCTTGGTGCAGTTCTGTCCGCGGGGATATCCTTGAAACCATCGGGAATCCATATGTTGACGAGGCAGTGGTCATTAAGCTCTGTTGCAAAATATTCCGCAATTTTGAGGCATGCCTGGCAATGTCTTACCCAGAACTTGCGCACATCTTCGTTTTCGCTTGAAAGTGTGGCATCTGCTGCAAGGGGATGAGAAAAGCAGGTGGGGTTGAAGTCGAGCCCCATACCGCGTTCTTTTGCAAATTCAACCCATTTTTCAAAATGCTCAGGCTTGAGCTCATCTCTGTCAACTTTCTTGTCTGTGATAGCATATGAAGCGTGGAGGTTAATTCTGTGTTTTCCGCCGATAAGTGAAAGGGCTTTGTCTATATCCGCCATAAGCTCTTCAGGGTTTCTTGCCTTGCCGGGGTAATTACCTGTAGTCTGTATACCTCCGGAAAGGGAGCTTGAATCTGATTCAAAGCCTGTTACATCGTCGCCTTGCCAGCAATGCATTGAGATGGGGAGATTAGTAAGCTCTTTAATTGCTTTTTCTGTATCAACACCAATTGAGGCGTAGATTTTTTTTGCTTCTTCGTATCTTGTTTCGCACATAGATAACAACTCCTTATATGTATTATTTCCTTTATTTTATCAGCATTTTAAGAAAAAATATATAACATATTTTAATTAAAATGTATCATTTTTTGCATTCTGCAAATTGTATTAATATATTACATTTTTCGGGAAACAATATAAGTGCATCAAACAAATGAAAGGAGTTTTTTTGTGCTGGATTCGGTTTTTAAACTGTCACAGTTTTTTGTGACGGTTATAGTGGGACTGTATTTTTTAAATCAACTTTCCATTGCTAAAAATGATAGAACAACTGTTACAAAGGAGTCAAAGCGGGAGCTTGAAAGAATTCACAATATGCGGCGAAACGGACTAACGAAGCCCCTTACGGAGCAAGTGAGACCCTCGAAAATAAGTGAGATTATAGGTCAAGCGGAGGGAGTAAAGGCGCTTAAAATTGCCCTTGGGGGAGAAAATCCACAGCACGTTCTGATTTATGGTCCGCCGGGTGTGGGTAAGACTGCGGCGGCGAGGGTTGTGCTTGAATATGTAAAGAAAACTGATAAAACTCCTTTTAAAAAGACGGCACCTTTTATAGAAATAGACGCTACAACTCTTCATTTTGACGAGCGTTCAGTCGCAGACCCGCTTATGGGCTCCGTTCATGACCCTATCTATCAGGGGGCCGGAGCTTACGGGAATATGGGCGTTCCTCAGATAAAAGAGGGAGCAGTATCCAGAGCCCACGGCGGCGTACTTTTTGTTGATGAAATAGGAGAGCTTTCATCCATTCAGATGAACCGACTTCTGAAAGTACTTGAAGACCGCAGGGTGATGTATGAGAGTGCATATTATAAAAGCACCTTAAAAGATATACCCCGTCACGTAAAGGATGTTTTTGAAAATGGTATGCCTGCAGATTTTCGCTTGGTAGGGGCTACCACAAGAAGTCCGGAAAGTATACCTGAAGCTTTGAGGTCCAGATGTGTTGAAATATATTTTGCTCCACTGACCAATTCCGAAATCGAAAAGGTTATACAGGGTGCTGCAGAACGCCTTGATATGGAGCTTGATGAAGATTTAATAAAGTATATGTCTGCATTCACCAAAAATGGGCGAGATTCGGTGAAGCTTACTCAGATGCTGGCGGCAAAAACTGCATACGAGCGCAAAGCAGCACCGGATATCTGGGATGTTGACTGGGTGATAAAAACGGGCAGATATCTTCCTGAAGAAAATGTATCTGTGTGGGGCGGCAGCAGATAAACTGTTTGCCCCTTATGATTTTTTTTGTACATATTTTACGTAAAACAGGTGGTAATAGGTGATAAATGACACAAAAATTTGTAAATATGAAAAAAATGTTTATAAAGGGGTTGAAATTTTGCCAAAAATGTATTAGAATGTATGGTATATTAACATAGGTATGGTGTTCATACCGTGATTACTTAGGAGGATTACTATGATTACAGCAGGCGATTTCAGAAACGGTATCACATTTGAGCTTGATGGGAATGTTTATCAAGTTGTTGAATTTCAGCATGTAAAGCCCGGTAAAGGTGCCGCTTTTGTAAGAACAAAGATTAAAAATGTTATCACAGGCGGAGTTGTTGAAAAAACCTTCAGACCTACAGAAAAAATGCCCAAGGCACATATCGAGAGAAAGGATATGGAATATTCCTACAACGATGGTGACCTCTACTACTTCATGGACCAGGAAACATTCGATATGGTTCCCATTGGTAAAGACCAGATTGGTGACGCTCTCAAGTTTGTTAAGGAAAATATGATATGTAAAATCCTTTCATATAAGGGAAGCGTGTTTGGTATCGAACCTCCCACATTTGTTGAGCTTGCAATTGCAGAAACAGAGCCCGGATTCAAGGGTGACACTGCTACAGGTGCAACAAAGCCCGCAACACTTGAAACAGGTGCTGTTATTCAGGTTCCCTTGTTTGTTGACGGTTCTGATATAATCAGAGTTGATACAAGAACAGGCGAATACATGGAGCGTGTATAATTAGTGTAAACAAGGGCATTGTCGTATTTCGGCAATGCCTTGATTTAAAAAAAGGAGCATTGCTATGTACGACGTATTAAAAAAGATTTCCTACCTTAAGGGCTATGCAGAAGGCCTTAAAATTGACACAAAAAGCAACGAAGGAAAAATGATTTTCAAGCTTATCGAAGTTATTGAAGAGCTTGCTGACGCAGTAGACGATATTGCATATTATGCGGATGAAACTGAAGCGAGAGTAGATGCTCTTGAAGAAGATATCGAAATGCTTGAGTCTGACTACTATGAGCTCGACGATGAGGACGAGTACGATGACTATGAAGATGATGAAGATGATGACGATTTCTTTAACGACGAAGATGATGATGACGACTTTTTTGCAGATTTTGATGATGAAGAAGGGTCGGAGTTCGATGATGAGTTTTTTGAAATCGAATGTCCCAGCTGCGGTCAGGACGTCCTTGTAAACTTTGATGATATTGACAACGGAATTGTATGTCCTCATTGCAACGAAGAAATCGAGCTTGAGTTTGAAACAGAAGAATAATGAAGTACAGGATATTGCATTTTTCTGCAATATCCTGTTTTTTTGTGCATTTATTGATAGTAATAATACAGAAATGTTAATTTTGTATGTTTTTTCATGTAAAACTATTTAATTACATTGCTTGATATGTTATAATAAATGCATCCTATAAAACACAATATATTGCATTTATTATCAACATAAGCTACCTATATCTATTCATTCTAAGCTTATGTTATAATGAATGCAACCTATAAAACACAATATATTGCATTTATTATCAACATAAATTACCTTATATATTGTAATAGGAAATTTATGTTATAGTACTAATGTATAGTTGTGTCTATATTCACACAAACATCGGTTTTCTCATATGATACACTAAAAACATATAAGGAGAGTGTTGTTTGTGAGTGGCTATTACATAGAAGGCATGCACAATCTTGACGGCGAACTCACCGTTCAGGGTGCAAAAAACGCCGTACTTCCCATACTTGCCGCTTCAATAATTAACGGCGGTAAAAATGTAATACATAATTGTCCGAAACTCAGGGATGTAGAAAAAACCATAGAGGTTTTGAGAGCTCTCGGATGTAGGGTTATACCACTTGGAAATACCATTGTGGTGGATTCCGGACCTATGGACGGATACATAATCGAAGAAACTCTTATGAGGCAGATGCGTTCCTCTATAATATTTCTGGGCGCCATAATTGCCAGATGCGGAAAAGCAGTGGTGAGTATGCCCGGAGGTTGTGAAATAGGGATGCGACCTGTGGATTTGCATCTCAAAGCTTTAAGAGAGTTGGGGATTGATATAACCGAAGAAAATGGTTATATCATATGCAAAGCTGATAACCTTCGCGGGGGAAGAATACACCTTGATTTTCCCAGTGTAGGAGCTACAGAAAATATAATGCTTACGGCTGTGGCGGCAAAAGGTACAACCGTTATAACCAATGCCGCAAGAGAGCCTGAAATTGTAGATTTACAGAATTTTCTTTGTCGGATGGGTGCAAAGGTAACAGGAGCCGGAACAAGTACCGTTTCAATTGAGGGTAAGTCAAAGCTTTATGGAATAGAATATTCTGTAATGCCTGACCGGATTGTGGCAGGTACTTATCTTACATGCTGCGGTACGGCAGGCGGAAAGATGCTTCTTAAAGGTATAAACACAGGTGATATGACATCAATTCTGTCAGTTCTGGGGGATATGGGAGCTAAAATCAAGCAGGAAAAGAATTCTGTTTTTATCAATGTATCCAAAAGGCTCAATTCTTTAGGAACGCTCCGAACATTGCCCTATCCCGGATTTCCAACTGATATGCAGTCGCCTTTCCTGGCACTTGCTTGTACGGCTAAAGGAACAAGTGTTATAGTTGAAACTATATTTGAAAATCGTTTCAGAAACGCAGAAGAATTGCTCCGTATGGGAGCCGATATCAGGGTTGACGGTAAAACTGCAGTGGTTGTTGGAGTAAAACGTCTTCAAGGGGCAAATGTATGTGCCTGCGAGCTCAGAGGCGGAGCTTCTCTTGTTGTTGCGGCTTTGGGGGCAGACGGTATAACATTTGTTTCAGACATTGAATATATAGATCGAGGCTATGAAAGCTTTGATAAAAATCTTGCATTATGCGGAGCTAAAATCGCACGTATAAAAGATTGATATAAGAGTTTGACAACTCTGTTTTGGGATGCATAAACAACACTGCATTTTGCGTGTTTTTTTGCATCTCAACAAAAACAGCTCGGACAAGCTTCGTCCGATGAAAGGAATGATTAATTTATGAACGGTCGTACCGGGAGAAGGCGGAAGCTTGGTAACAGTACAGAACGTCAGATCAGGGAAAGGCATATGCGCCGAATCCGGCAGATGCAACGACGAAGGATTATTTTCAGAAGTGCTTTGATTTTAGTAAGTGTTGTTGCACTTTTATTGGTAATAGTGTTTTTGACACCATTATTTAATGTTCGTGACGTGGTGATTGAAGGAAACAGCAGAGTAAGTACGGAAACCATTCTTGAGCAGCTGCCCTTTGCAGAGGGAGACAATCTTTTCAAGGTAAATGAAGGCTCTGTAAAGAACAAACTTTGCGATATTGCCTATATAAGTGATGTGCAGATTGAAAAGGATTATCTTCCCCCCGGAGTACGTATCAGAGTAAGTGAGAAAAAACCGGTTGCCGCCATCTCTATGAACGGAACTTACGGCGTGATTGATATAAGGTGCGAGGTTCTGGAAGAGGGTGGAGAAATTCCTGAGGGAATACCGGAGCTTGTATATTATCATGAAGATGCCGACTCATTCAAGGGCGATGAAGATGCAATCAGAGAATTGTCAAACTTCTTTCAAATTGCAGATAAAATAAGTCTGACAGATAAAATTACAGGTATTGAACTTATAGAGGATAATGAAATTAATTTTGAATATGATGGAAGACTTAAGATAATTTGCGGTTCAGGTCTTGATATGGAAAAGAAGCTTCCTCTTCTCAAGGAAACTGTCAACAATCCTGCTCTTGGATCTAATGCTCATGGTGAAATTGACCTTTCCACCCCGGGTAAAGCGGTTCATCGTTCGTGATTGACAAATTGTACAATAAAACAACATAGAATAATTGAAATTTTGTTAAAAAATATTTGGTCATTTTGCAAAAAGTTTTCAAAAAAGTATTGAATATATTACAAAAAAATAGTAGAATAAACTATAATAGTAAAATCGTGACGTATAGTAATACGAAGGAGGATAAATATTATGCCTATTGATATGGTACAGGATAATAACGTTATAGAAGGTGCAAGAATTAAAGTCATCGGTATTGGCGGCGGTGGTAACAATGCGGTTGACAGAATGATTGAAGCAGGCGTAAGCAAGGCAGAGTTTATTTGCGTAAATACTGATGCTCACCAGCTTGGCAACGTAAAGGCACCTACAGTTCTTCAGATTGGCGGAAAACTTACAGGCGGTCTCGGTGCAGGTGCTAAACCTGAAATTGGCAGACAGGCTGCAGAAGAAACAAAAGAAGAAATCAAGAGATTACTTGAAAATACAGAAATGGTATTTATCACAGCCGGAATGGGTGGCGGAACAGGTACAGGTGCAGCTCCTATTATTGCTGAAATATCAAAGAGCATGGGTATACTTACTGTTGCAGTTGTAACAAAGCCGTTCTTCTTTGAAGGACCTCAAAGAATGAGAAACGCAGAAGAAGGTCTTAAGCAGTTGGCTGACAAGGTTGACGCGCTTGTTACAATTCCTAACGACAGACTTTTCAACATAGCAGATAAGAAAGCTACAATTGAAGACTCTTTCAAACTTGCAGACGAAGTTCTCCGTCAGGGCGTACAGGGTATAATCGAAGTTATTACTCAGCTTGGTATTATGAACTGTGACTTTGCTGATGTTCGCACAATTATGAAGGATTCAGGCGTTGCTCATATGGGTATCGGTATCGGCAAGGGCGAAAATGCTGCTCAGGATGCAGTAAGAAATGCAATTGAAAGCCCCCTTCTTGATACAAATATTACAGGTGCATCAAATGTACTTCTTAATGTAACAGGTGGTACAGAATTCTCACTTGTTGATATGGGTGAGGTTTCAAAGATTGTTCAAGAGCAGGTTTCACAGGATGCAAATATTATCCTCGGTACTGCAGTTGACGAATCGATGAAGGATGAGATTAAGGTAACACTTATCGTTACCGGTCTTGATGCAGCAGCAGCTAAGGGTGCGGCTGATAAGGCAGCTCAAAGACGTGAATTCGGCGAATATGTAAGAGGCGGACAGAGCATATCAGGTGATGGCGATGTTTTCTCAAGAAAGCTTAAGCCTGGCATGGAAAATGTAAATGTACCTTCGTTCTTTAAGCCTAAAAACTAACTTCACAAATGATATTGAACTGCTGCGGTAACTCCGCAGCAGTTTATATTTTTAATAGATATTTATGGAGGTTTTTGCTGTGTTCGGATTAGTGCTTGAAGGTGGAGGGACGAAAGGTGCATATCATTTAGGAGCATATAGAGCATTAAATGAGCTGGGGCTCAGAATAAATTCAATAGTCGGAACATCAATAGGAGCAGTGAATGGAGCTTTGTTTGTGCAAGGTGATTATTCTCTGGCAGAACAGATATGGAATGATATTTCTGTAGGAGATATTATAAAACTTCCGGAAAGCCTAAATGAAAGCGAAAATCTTATTGACATAAAAAATGTTCAGATTTTCTATAAAGAGTTGTTACAAAAAAAAGGTCTGGATATTACTCCTTTTGAAAAGCTTCTCAAAGAAGTTATTGACGAAAACAAAATCAGAAACAGCAGTATAGATTTCGGGCTTGCCACATTTAACGTGACAGGCGTTAAAGAGGAACGTTTGTTTGTAAAGGACATTCCAAAGGGGATGCTGACCGATTATATAATTGCAAGTGCCTGTTTTCCAATATTCCAGCCAAAAAAGATAAATAATACAGTTTTTATCGACGGTGGTGTTACAAACAATATGCCTGTTGATATGCTTATTAAAAACGGATGCCGTGATATTATATGTATAGAAATCGGCGGTGTGGGTGTTTCAAAACGAATTTCGGGAGCGGGGCATAATGTTATAACGGTGAAAACGGGAAAAGGCTCTGTAAAGACCCTTGATTTCAGCCATCAATCCATAAATGAGGCAAGGCAATTGGGATATTTGGATACCCTGCATACCTTTGGTAGAGTGTGGGGCACAAAGTTCTATTTTCCGGCTGAGGAATATACAGATGCCAAATTGAAATATAGTGATAAGCTTATATTTGGATTAGAGTGCGCCGCTGAATATATGGGTATAGACCGCTTGAAAATTTACTCATTTCAGGACTTGGCTGATTTAGTGGTTAGAGAGTATATGAAAGTCCCTGAATATACAAGCATAATTGAAGTTCTCAAGAAAAGTGATAAAGAAAAGGTTGCGGCTTTGGCTCGGGCGATTATTGAATCCCGATCAGATGTTCTCGAAAATGTTACTGTAGCAGGTATTTTAGGAGAAATCTATGAGGCGGCATCATCAATTGCATATTTTGCGGAAAGGAAATAAAATGAAAAAGACGATTTCTGCTCTCCTATTTGTAGTTCTTTTTGTCGGATGCATATTTACAACCGGGTGTAGTGCAGGGGAGATAACAGTTGCTTTAAACGGCAATGAACTTTCTTTAAGACAGCCTCCTGTCATTGTTGATGGTCGCACACTTGTTCCTTTCAGAGGGATTTTTGAGGCTCTTGGTGCAGAGGTGTCATGGGACGGTAAAACAAAAACTGTAACAGGGGTTGCAGATGGAAAAAGTGTTACACTTACCATAGATAAAACCGAAGCATATGTAGACGGTGAAAAAAGAGTTCTTGATGTTGCTCCCTGCATTGTCAACGACTATACTATGGTTCCTGTGAGATTTGTGTCCGAAGCATTCGGAGCAAATGTTCAGTGGGATTCTCGTACCCGTACAGTGAGTATTATTTATAACAGTAATCTCACGGTAGTGTTTGCTGATGTTGGTCAGGGTGATTGTGAGCTTGTAATATGCGACGGTGAAACAATGCTAATCGACGGTGGAAACGCAGACAAGAGCAGTACTGTTGTGGCTATTTTGAAAAAGTATGGGATAAATCACATAGATTATCTTATTTCAACTCATGCCCACGCAGACCACTGTGGAGGTTTATCAGGTGCTCTTAGTACCGTATCGGTGGGGAAGGTTCTTGCACCTGTTACGGGAAGTGATTCGAAAACGTATAAGAATTTTGAAAAGGGTGTGGCATTGCAAGGCTTGAAAATAACCAATCCCCAGCCGGGAGATACATTCTCTCTGGGTGGCGGTAAGGTAGTAGTGTTAGGCCCTGTAAATGAAGAATTATCAGATATAAACGATACTTCTATAGTACTTAAGCTAACTTACGGAAGCAGGAGTTTTCTCTTTACCGGAGACTGTGAAGCTGATGGGGAAAGGGATATTCTTGAAACCGGTGCAGATGTTTCTGCAGATGTTTTAAAAGTAGGTCATCACGGGGCCGAAACATCTACATCATACAGTTTCTTAAGAGAGGTAATGCCTGAATATGCAGTAATTAGCGTTGGAAAAGATAATTCATATGGTCATCCCACGGATGCGGCGCTCAGCCGTTTAAGAGATGTGGGAGCCGTTGTTTACAGAACAGATATTCAGGGTGATATTGTATTGGTTTGTGACGGAAGCAATATAGACATAACAACCCATAAGAATTCGGGAGTTTTGACAAATCCAACTGAAAAACCGGCAGATGGGGAAGTAATTTATATAGGCAATCGCAGAAGCAGAAAGTTCCATAAATCAACTTGTTCGGGGTTGCCGTATGAGGATAACAGAGAATATTTTTCATCAAGGTCCGATGCCGCAAATGACGGATATGAGCCTTGTAAAATATGTAAGCCTTAAAAGGAGACGCACCAATGCCAAAAACCAGAAATCAAAAACTCAAGTTATTGTATCTTCTTAAGATTTTGACTGAAAAAACAGATGAAAACCACCCCATATCAATGCCAAATATCATAGCCGAGCTTGAGCGCTATGGTATAACAGCGGAGCGTAAAAGCCTGTATGACGACCTGGAAGCTCTGGAAATTTACGGTGCGGACATATGTTCGGTTAAGGGTAAGAATTCAGGGTATTTTCTTGCTTCCCGGGAATTTGAACTTCCTGAGCTTAAGCTTCTCGTCGACAGTGTGCAGGCTTCAAAGTTTATAACCAAAAAGAAGAGTATGGAGCTTATATCAAAGCTGGAAAAGCTTGCGAGCAATCATGAGGCTTCGCACCTGAGACGCCAGGTTTTTGTAACTAACAGAGTAAAGGCGGTCAATGAAGCTATTTACTATGCGGTTGATAAAATCTATGATGCAATATCACAAAACAAAAAAATATCTTTTCGTTATTTTGAGTGGACAGTGGATAAAGAAAAACGATATCGTAAGGATGGCGAACGTTATGTAGAAACCCCTGTTACTCTTTCCTGGGACGATGAAAACTACTACCTTATTACATATAAAGAAAAGTATAAGGGGTTCACACATTACAGAGTGGATAAAATGACAGACCTTGAAATTCTGGAAGATGCAAGGGTAATGCCTGAAAAAAGCTTTGACCCTGCAGACTATGCTAAAAAAGTTTTCGGAATGTTTGGAGGAGAAGAAACTGCCGTTGAGATTAAATTTTCAAGCACTTTGGCAGGTGTTGTAATCGACCGGTTTGGCGAAGAAGTATTTATAAGAAAGTGTGATAACGATTGGTTTGTTGCCAGGTTCAAAGTGGCAATAAGCCCTCAATTTTTCAGCTGGATAATGAGCTTTGGAAACAGAGCTGAAATAATTGCACCTGTTGACGTAAGGCAGAAAATGTGCGAGCTTTTAAAAGAGCTTGCTGATGTATACTGAGAAAGGTCATAACATTTCGGGGAATATCCTGAATGTTATGACCTTTTTGCTTTTAAATTCTTCCGTAAAGCTCATTCCATTTTTTGAACTTTGATTTATCAATTGTGTTTAGTTGCTCTTTTGTTATACGATAGCTCCAGTTTCCATCTGCTCTGCCCGGGGTGTTCAGCCTTGTGTCGCTTCCGTAAAGCAGCAAATCCTGAATAGGCAGGATAAGAAGTCCTGCGTGGCTTGCAAACATGGTTCGGAGAATTTCGTTATAACAAGAGTCCCAGTTTTCGCCGGTGAAGCCGCAATATTCAAGAACTTTTTTACGTGTATTGTCGTCAAGCTCCCATATGTATCCAAGCAGTGTGTTATTATCGTGGGTACCGGTGTATGCAACTGAATTGTTAATAAAATTATGGGGAAGGTGGGGAGATGTATTGTCGCTTAAAAATCCAAACTGGAGAACTCTCATTCCCGGCAGACCGCTATCAGCAACCAGATTTCGTACATCGTCGGTTATATCTCCCAAATCCTCAGCAATCAGTATAGCATTTCCGGCAGCTTGTTTAAGTGCATTTACAAGTTCTATTCCCGGTCCTTTTTTCCACTCGCCGTTTCGTGCATTTTTTGCATCTGCAGGTATACTGAAGTACGATTCAATACCTCTGAAATGGTCTATTCTCACCCCGTCAAAAACATTAGTCATAAACTTTATACGTTCACACCACCAACTATAGCCGTCGGTTTTCATTCTATCCCAATTATATATGGGATTTCCCCAGAGTTGACCGTCTTCGCAGAAATAGTCAGGCGGCACTCCGGCCACACATCGGGGGCGTCTTTCCTCTGTAAGCTGAAACTGATTGGGGTTTGCCCAAACATCTGAGCTTTCAAGGTCTACGTATATTGGTATATCACCTATTATTGAAATCCCCTTACTGTTGGCATACTGCTTTATTTTAGCCCATTGTGTAAAGAATGTGTACTGAATAAAATACCATATATACAAAGTGTGTGCATCAGGCTCCGGATTTTCAAAATCCTGCCAGGATTTTCCGTGGTTTGATTTTCGGAGTGCCATATATCTGCAAAATAGTTCTGTTTGAGGATTTTTTTTCATAAATGATAGGAGCTTCTCGCCTTCTTTAAAGCGCATTGCTGCCTTTTCGAGGAGTTCTATACGTTCTGCCTTTAATCTGTCGAACTCACAAATATATGGTGTTTTCTGACGTGCACTCTCCAGCTCCTCCTTTGTTATAAGTCCATCTTCAAATAGAGTTGGTAAATCTATAAAAAATGGATTACCACTGAAAGCGCTGAATGATTTATAAGGTGAGTTACATTCATCCGGAATGCAAAAAGGCAATACTTGCCACACACCAAATCCACATTCTGCAAGAAAATCTATCCATTCCTTTGCTTCACTTCCAAATGAGCCTTCGGAATAATCTCCCCACAAAGAGGAGATATGCATTAATACACCGCTTTTTCTATCCATCTATGTAAGTCCTTCCTTTTAGTATATTAAGCAGTATATCACAAAGAGCTTAAAAAATCAACAGTTACCGGATTTTAAATTTTTCGTCCATATATTCCATAACTGCATCTTTCATGGATAGCGGTGTTACATTGTTCTTGAATAGGTAGGCAAGAAGTGTGACTGCATTTGTTTCGTAGGGGAAAATTCCTGAAATTTGTGCAGTGTAAGAAGCATTGTTTCTTTCTGAGGTTAACATAATTCCGTAATAGGATAAGCCGTGTATGGTTTCGGCTGTTAAGTAGTATTTCACAGTATATCCGTCCAATTCTGTTGTATTGTACAGTGTTTTCATAATATTTGCTCTCCTTATTGATTTTGTAACTATTTTAGTATTTTTGACGGATTTTGTCAAATGCGGACAATTAAATAATAATGATATATATTCTGTTATTATTTTATGTTTTTTTTAGTAGTAATATGATTATTAACAAGAATTTATTGGTGATAATGCATAATTATGTAAACCTATAGAAATATAAATGTATTCCTTACAACATAAAACGATATAGTTTTAAAAGCTCTTTAAAATTTTGTTATAATATGTATTTTGTATTAAATATATTTTAACTTGTCCCCATTTTTGTTTATGATAAACGTTGACACTAAAAAACAACAGTGATATAATATTACGTGTAGAGAGTGTGTGGATACACTTTTGTGGTGCTCAATATGTTTACTGGTTACGGTACGAAGGTGCCTGTATAATTAAACTGATACGGAGTGATTTTTTGTGATACTGACTCTTGATGTTGGAAATACAAATATAGTTATCGGCGGATTTTTGAAAGACGAGCTTGCTTTTGTTTCAAGGATTGCAACAGATACAAAAAAAACAGAGGATGAATATGCAGTACTTTTTAAAAATATTGCCGAGCTTCATAGCATAACCGGAGCAGAGGTTACAGGAGCTATTATCTCTTCGGTTGTTCCGCCTCTTACAAATACGTTAAAGCTCGCCCTTTCATCTGTTTTTGGAGTAACTGCTCTTGTGGTAGGCCCCGGTATAAAAACAGGAATTAATATAAAGTGCGACAATCCTGCCTCTGTTGGTGCAGACCTTATATGTGCCTGTGTTGCTTCGCATTATATATATGGAAGTCCTTCTTTAATCGTTGATATGGGAACTGCCACAAAAATGATGGTGGTAGATGAAACGGGGACATTTACTGGTGCGGCTATAATCCCGGGTGTAAATATTGGGCTTAAAGCATTGGCAAGCGGTACGGCGCAGCTTCCGCAGATAAGCCTGGAAGCTCCAAAATCCGTTGTCGGGAAAAATACCATAGACTGTATGCGCTCAGGCGTTGTTTTCGGTAATGCCTGTATGATAGACGGAATGATAGAACGGTTTAATAAGGAAGTGGGAGAAGAGCTTCGCGTTATTGCAACAGGCGGCCTTGCAGAGGCTATTGTTCCTTATTGCAAAGCTGTAACTACACTTGATAAAGACCTTTTGCTTAAAGGGCTATATATAATATATAAAAAGAATCTATGATGTTCGGGCTTATAAAGAGCCTTGACATAAATAAATGCGTTGTATCACTATCCGAATTCATCAACACTAAAGGCGGTTTTTTATTTGTAAAAAATCCTTAGACCTGAAATTTTTAGAATTATGCGCATATTTTGGTGCGGAGGATGTAGGAAGGCTTGGTGCCTTTCAAAGAAGACAAGCCGAAAAAGGCCGTGATTCTAAATATTTCAGGCGTCTTTAGTGTTGTTGGATTCGGCTGAAGAACGACAGCAAGGAGGAATTTTTATGAAAAAGACAGGTATGTCTACAAAAAAGCTCGTTTTGGGTGCGATACTCACTGCTCTTGTGGTATTGCTTCAATTCCTGGGCAGCTTTATCAAACTCGGACCTTTTTCCGTGTCATTAGTGCTGATACCCATAGTAATCGGTGCGGCAACTTGCGGAGCGGGAATCGGTGCATGGCTTGGGCTTGTTTTTGGTATAACAGTGCTCTGGTCGGGAGACGCGGCGACGTTTCTTGCAGTTAACGTGCCGGGAACTGTTATAACAGTAATTGTAAAGGGCGTTTTGTGCGGAATTTTAGCGGCGCTTGCATACAAAGCATTTTATAAGCTTTTCAGCTCAAAAATGGGTGATAATGCACAGTATGTTGCAGTAGTTGCTTCTGCAGTTGCATGTCCTTTAGTAAACACAGGTGTGTTTCTTATAGGCTGTTATCTCTTCTTTATGGAAACGATAACCAAGTGGGCGGGAAGCGACAGTGTGGCTCACTACATAATTTTCGTTCTTGTGGGCGGAAATTTCGTGTTTGAACTTATAACAAATATGATTCTTAGTCCGGCAGTATCGAGAATACTTAATATTAAGAGTAAAATTTGACGAAAAAGGCGTTGCAATGCAACGCCTTTTTAAATCTGAAAAATTGTATCGTTTCCTGTAATGGTAAGCTTTCCTCTTTTTCTTTCTCCTACATAATCGGGGCAATATGCGATAACATTATTTGCTTTCACGGCGGATGAAACGGTGTATATTTCCCTAAGTGATACATGAGGTGAAAATAATACGTCGGGGATTACAGGGCGCAACGGATATCTGCTTGTATCTGCTGTGATAATTACAGGGGGAAGCTTTTCGTATTGGGATAAAGGCTTTATGGCTTTTGAAAAAACAGTGTAGTTATTTTTCAGATATAGGCATGCCGCCTCCAGGGCAGTGTGGTCAATTCCCACTGTATCGTCGGGAGCGTAGAGATTAAAACTGCTTATTACTTCTAAAAAACGTGAAAAATCAGAAATCTCCACAGTGAATTCAGGAATGGTATTCATTAAGGATGTAAGAGGTGTTTGTTTCCCTGCATTTATAATAAGGGTATCGCATGGGGGAATTAACTCAGGAGCAGGTAATGCTCCTGTTGCATATACAATAATATTATTATCCCGTTCCAATATTATCAAACTGCTCCCAGAGTGAGATTTAAATTCAATAAAGGAGAAGTCCAATATCTTTTTTCTATGCTTTCGGAGAGTATGTTTTTCTTCTAATGTACAACCTATTATAAATTCTTCCTCTAAGGATGTATGTAAGGTAAGCTCTTTTATGTTTTCAGGTACAAACACAGGTAATTTGTGTTTACAGAGTGAACTGTTCAAGTTATGGATATTGGAAATCAAAAAAGCATCGGAGCTATCTGAAAATTCCTTTGTGGGATCAATTATAATTTCAAAGCTATCTATTATAAGCCGTAACCCATTCTCAGTGGTATTTAATATAATTCCTGACATATAATCCCTTCTTTCATAACTATTATACATCATGAAACTGTCCTAAAAACCGTACAATAAAAAAGATTTAGCATATGCCGAAACTTTTTATGCATTTATATAACAAAGAATTGTTCCTGTAACATTTATGAGAATTCCGTACAGTGTTATAAGTGACAATCCTGCAGGATAGCTTTCTTTGCGGATATCGGACATTGCGATTATTATGAGCGCAAGTGGCAGGCAATCGTTTGTGTAGCGGTTGCCGAATTGCCAACCTCCCATTGTTTTGTGAAGTGTGATTACAAAAAGCTCCGCTAATATGGTTATAAGTGCGGTTGTACGTATTTTCCTGTTAAATTTAAAGTTTTTGCAATAGCAGTAAATTGCATATGCAAATACAGGGCTTGCAATAAAAAGGTTCATTCCATCGAACTTCGGGAACTTGAAACTTCCGTCGGGGAGAATTTCAGGCATCTTTATAAGTGAATATAAATTGTTTTTAAGGTAGGAAATATGAAATTGCCCGTTAGCGGAGTTAGTAAATTCGGGAAGATACGTGTGACCGAATTCAAAAATGTTTCCAAATCTTGCATAGTTTAGCCACATATATATAAGTCCTACTATAACTGCTCCGCTTAAAATGTAGGGTTTTTTAAAAAAGATACTATAATCCTTACGATCCCGGCAGAGTATCATACAAAGGAGAGGGAAATACAAAATCTGAAATGGTCTGCAGCCTATGGCAAACGCCCAGAACAAAAAGCACAGGAAGTTTTTTTTCTTGAGCGCAAAATATAAAGCTGCTACCGTTAATGTAAAGCACATATTCTGCGCTATAAACCATACCCAAGGCGTAACCGTAACCAATAACATATTAGAGCCACAGCTCATGGCAAGGCTTAGCACAAACGAAAATTTTTGACTTAATCCTGCAGTTTTGCATACACTGTAGCAGAGCGTTGCACCGGCAATTGCAAAGGCAAGGGATATAATCCCTTCCGGCACCGGAATTCCCGGCAGTACAAACAAAAAGTAAAACATAGCCGGAAACTGGGGAAAGCTTACGAAAAATCTGTTGTCATATTCCGCAAGCTCAAGATGCTCAAATCCTCGTCCTAAGTCAAAACTTCCGTCTTTCCAGGCTTCTGCCTGGAGCACGTATGAGTTATATGGGTTGGGAGCAAAAGGGGAGTTCCCGGCAAATATCCATATAACACAGTGAACAATTAATAACGCGGCGGCGATATACAAATATGTTTTATCGCCGCCGAATATTTTTGATTGTTTGTTCATTATACGTTAAAGCGGAAAAGAACTATATCTCCGTCTTTCATAACATAGTCCTTACCCTCGGAGCGGACAAGCCCCTTTTCCTTTGCCGCTGCCATTGTTCCGCAATCCATAAGGTCGTTGTATGCAACAACCTCTGCGCGGATAAATCCTCGTTCAAAGTCTGAATGAATTTTACCTGCCGCCTGTGGTGCTTTAGTCCCGTTTGTGATAGTCCATGCACGGACTTCCGGCTCACCAGCGGTTAAGTAGCTTATAAGACCGAGAAGTTTATAGCTTGCACGGATTAAACGGTCAAGACCTGATTCTGACATGCCAAGCTCTTCAAGGAACATCTGTTTTTCCTCGCCTTCAAGCTCAGAAATTTCCTCTTCTATACGCGCAGAAACTACCATAACTTCGGAGTTTTCCTCTGCCGCAAATTCCTTTACACGGTTAACAAATGCATTATTCTCAATATCATTTGCCATATCGCCCTCTGCCACGTTTGCCGCATATATAACAGGCTTCATTGAAATCAGGGCAATTTCTTTCATGATAGCCGATTCTTCGGGAGTATAGTCAAGGCTTCTCGCAGGCTTGCCCTCTTCAAGAGTTGCTTTTACGCGTTCCAATAAAGCAAGCTCTGCAGCGAGAGTTTTGTCGCCTTTCATAGCCTTTTTAGTTCTGTCAATTCTGCGTTCAATCATTTCCACGTCGGAGAAAACGAGCTCAAGATTGATTGTTTCAATATCACGTATGGGGTCAATTGTACCTTCAACGTGAGTAATATTTGTATCTTCAAAGCATCTTACGACGTGAACTATTGCATCTACTTCACGGATATGTGAAAGGAACTTGTTTCCAAGGCCTTCGCCCTTGCTTGCGCCCTTAACAAGGCCTGCAATATCAACGAATTCAATATATGCACGTGTTATCTTTTTAGGGTTGTACATCTCAGCTAAACGGTCAATTCTCTCGTCAGGAACGTCAACCACACCCACGTTTGGCTCAATTGTGCAAAACGGGTAGTTGGCAGATTCCGCGCCTGCCTTTGTTATTGCATTAAAAAGGGTGGATTTTCCAACATTCGGAAGTCCGACTATACCCAGCTTCATATATTTATCCTCCAACATCAGATATTATAATGGTTAATTTGCTAAAAAACACCTTAATTATGAATTTTTTATTAATTTTATTATATAATATTATAAAAAATTTATCAAGTGTATTTATTATTTTTTGCCTTTATGATATAATAAACTTATAGAATATATGTAAAATTATAAAATTTAACCATTAATATACGAAAGGAGAAATTCATATGGCTAATAATAAGGTTCTGATTGTAGATGATGATACACATATTGCTGAACTTATAAGATTGTACTTAGAAAAAGAAGGATACAAAACCTCTGTAGCTTCCGACGGTGCTAAGGCACTTAAGATGTTTAAAGAGGATGCACCCTCAATTGTGATTTTAGACATTATGATGCCGGAGATGGATGGATGGCAGGTTTGCCGTGAAATCAGAAGAATAAGCAATATCCCCATAATTATGCTCACTGCAAAGGGCGAAACCTTTGATAAGGTGCTGGGTCTTGAGCTTGGCGCCGACGATTATATGGTAAAGCCTTTTGAACCAAAGGAGCTTGTGGCTCGTGTTAAGGCAGTGCTTCGCCGATTTGAAGCAAAAGACACGCAAACTGTGAAAGAAATTGTGTTCCCCAATCTTTCAATAAATCTTTCAAACTATGAGCTTAAAATAACAGGAAATATTATTGAAATTCCCCCTAAAGAGCTGGAACTTCTCTACTTCTTAGCTTCGAACCCTAACCGTGTATACACTCGTGAACAGCTTCTTGAAGAGGTATGGGGGTTTGACTATTTCGGAGATTCCAGAACCGTTGACGTTCATGTAAAGCGCCTCCGTGAAAAGCTTGAAGGCGTGGAGGGTAACTGGCAACTCAAAACCGTATGGGGAGTAGGCTATAAGTTTGAGGTAAGATAAATGTTCAGAAGTATTTTTTCAAGACTTTTCTGGACAAACATTGTTGTTATATTACTTGTGTTTTTAAGTATCTGTACGTCGTTCGCCGTTATTGTAACTGACAGTGTTGCAGACAGGCAGTATGAACTTGCTATTAAGTTTTCCGATAATATCAATACATTAACAGGCTATTTACAGATAGAAAATAATAATGTTCGCTCCAGACAATATTATATAGACACTCTTGAAAACTGGTCGGAGATGATTGATGCCGATATTGTGGTTGCCAATCTTGATGGTGTCATTATTGAAACAACCAACGGAAATATTAAAAAAATCCCCGCGGAATATGTTGAGTCGGTTTATAGCGGCGAAAAAGTAAGAAGTGTTTCTAATTTCTCGGATTCCTACAAGGGTAAGGTGCTCACTGCCGCAGTTCCTCTTGATTATTACGGGACTCCGATAGGCGGTGTGTATATCAACACCCCTTTGCCTACATTGTCCGAAATGGCAGGTAATGTTCTTATCTGGGTTTTACTCATAGGCTCGGTAGCGATACTTCTCGCATTTGCTCTTGTTTATTATCAGTCTGCCAAAATATCTGACCCACTTCATAAGCTGAATCGTGCAGCACTTGATATTGCAGCAGGGAATTTTGATGAGAGGATTGCAGTTACAAGCAGTGACGAAATAGGTCAGTTGGCATCCTCTTTCAATTTTATGGCGAATTCTCTGGGCAAACTTGATGATATGCGAAACCGTTTTATAAGCGATATTTCCCACGAGCTCCGCACGCCTATGACCAGTATTTCAGGATTTGTTTCGGGAATTATTGACGGAACAATCCCTCCTGAAAAGCAAGAGGAATATCTTAAAATTGTACTCAGTGAATCCGACAGGCTAAAAAAACTGGTTACTGATATGCTTGAAATGAGCAAAATGTCGGGCAGAGAATATAAGCTCAATGTAAGTGAGTTTGATTTTGTAGAGCTTACACGGCTTTGTATAATAGGATTGGAGCAGAAAATCTGTGATAAAGAGCTTGAACTTAATGTAGATTTTGCTCTCGACAGTATAAAGGTATGTGCCGACCGTGATGCCATTCAGAGGGTTCTCATAAATCTTATTGATAACGCAATAAAATTCAGTTATCACGGCACAACGATAGAAATTAAAATGTGGACGGATAAGAAAAAAGCTTATTTCAGTGTTGGCAATTTTGGTCAGGGAATAGAAAAAGCAGAGTTACCACATATATTTGATAGGTTTTACAAAACTGACAAATCAAGAACAAGTAGTTCAAAGGGTGCAGGGCTCGGTCTCTCCTTTGTTAAAAACATTATGCTTCTTCATAAGCAAAGTATATGGGTAGACAGTCACGAGGCGAAAGAAGGAAGCTCTGTTAAGATTACAACGTTTACATTTTCTTTAGAGCTTGCATAAATGATTTTAAAGGGGTTGTATTAAACGCAATCCCTTTATTTGTCGAAAGTATTGACTTTGAAATTAAAATATCGTATACTGTAGCTATGGTATGCTTGATATATAAAGTCTTTTGAATTTATGATAAAGTAGGATTTTGTGATGAAGAAAACGGACAGCTTTTATGTTAAAGGGAAGGTTGACCGTGGTCTTATTACCGCAGTGTTAATTTTAACAGTGTTGGGACTGTTTGCAGTTTATTCTGCAACAAGGACCTTTCATAGCAACACAAATATTATTGTACAGGCTGTTGCGGTAGGTATTGGATTTTTCCTGATGCTTGGTGCGTCATATGTTGATTATGAGATTTATGAAAGATATTCAAGTTTTATATTCATAGGATATATGTGTATGCTCCTCATTGTTCTTGGTGCAGGTATAACAGGCATATGGGGATCTAAAAGCTGGATAAAAATATTTGGCATAAGCATACAACCATCAGAGTTTGCAAAGGTTGGCTTTATAATTACTATTTCGTCTCACCTTGAAAAGCTTAAGGGCGAAGTTAACAAATTCCGGGGGTTAGCCGGGCTTTTAATTCATCTTGCTCTCCCGGTTTTCCTTGTCCTTCTTCAACCGGACCTTGGAACGTGTTTAGTTTTTATAGCTATTTTTGCAGTGCTATTATTTGGAGCCGGTCTTTCACCTAAAATTTTTGTTCCCGTTATAGGGATTGGAGCTGCATCCTTGCCTGTTATATATAGGTTTTTAAGTGTCTATCAGAAAAAACGTATTTTAGTTTTTATAAATCCTGATATCGATCCAACCGGCGGAGGATACAATGTTATTCAGTCAAAAACCGCCCTTGGTTCGGGAGGGTTTTTCGGTTGCGGCTATCTTCAGGGGATTTCTACCCAGAATGGATATCTTCCTGCAAAACATACAGATTTTATTTTCAGTTCTTTTTCGGAGGAGTTTGGATTTTTAGGCTCGTTGTTTATGATTTTACTATTGATGTTTATTGTCGTAAGGATAATGGCAATTGCCCGCCGTGCTAACACACTTTTCGGAAAATACGTTTGCACAGGTATTGGTGCGATGCTGTTTTTTCATACTTTTGAAAATATAGGGATGTGTATGGGACTTATGCCTGTGACGGGTATACCCCTGCCATTTGTAAGCTATGGTGGCAGTTCGATGGTTACGAATTTTATTTGTATTGGGGTGGTGCTCAGCATCGCACGAGGAAGCGGTAATATATTTGAGTTTGAGAGCAGAAAGGAATAAACAAATGATAATTACACTAAACAAAGCAATTCTCCATATAATTGCACCTGGTATTGATACATCTATGTATTCAGAAGCAGAGCTTGATCTTAATGAGGGCGCAACAGGTGCATTTATAATAGCCCATCTTGAAAAGCTTTTTGATGATGCTACTCTTCGAAAGGGGACATTTGCATCTAATAGTGGTTTTAAGTATCATATTAAGGAATATAAAGTAGGAAATACGGATTTTGTGGAGTTTTCAAGAACTATTGCGGAAAAGCTTCAGGAGGGAATAGCGCAAGGAGAAATTTCTCTTGCTTCCGACATTATAGTATGTGAATGTATTATCCACGAAAGAAAATATATTGCAGTTTTAAAATGCGATAATAAATCAGGTATTTCCCACAAAATCACAAGGGACAATAACGAAATCAAGAATGAAATCATAAGCTTCCACGCAATTTTGCCCCCAACCACACAAAAGCTTTCCGAATGTGCATTTATCGAGCTTGACGGCTATGAACTACGGTTTAAGGGTAAGAATGTTACCGTAAACGGCGACAGGCTAAACCTTATGTCTGAGGTGCTTCTTGAATGTGAATCGGAGCTCTCTGTGAGCGAAACCTATTCAAAGGTGCAAACGATTGCAAAAAAGATTTCTGAGGAATACGGCGGGGATACTATCGAAACTGATGCAAGAATTAAAAAGGTGGTTAAGGAAACTCCTATAGATGAAAAAAATGTTGAGGTTTCCAAAATAACTGAAGCAGTTTTTGGTGCAGCTCCTGCGGCAAAAGCGGAGTTTGAAGAAAAAAATCAGAGCTGCTGCAGTCCCTGAAGTAATAGAACGTGTGGAGTACATAACAAAAAAGGCGAATAAGAAAATAAAGATTTTAACCGATAACGAAATAGAAATACTCATTCCGGCGGAGTTCTACCGTGACGGAGATAATATGGTAATCAATAAAAACGGAGACGGAACCGTTACAATAGAGCTTAACAATATAAGGGAAATAATAAATAAATCCTGAGAGCACAAAAAAATCAACCTTGCGGTTGATTTTTTTGTGATTTAAAGCTCAAAATCGAGACAGCTTCTTGACGCAGTAAAGGGACGCACCTTTTCATCTGCTACTTTTACGTGGTCCGGATGAACTGCATAAGCTTTTAATGCTTCAAAATTCTCTAATGTGGAATCAAGCATTATCTCGGCATTTTTTGATGTTTCAAGACCTTCGGTATGGATTTTCATTTCTATAAGTCCTGGAACTTTGCCAACCAAGCCCTCAAGAGCTTCCTTCATTTCTTTTTTGATTAGTTTCTTTTCATTTTCGGAAAATTCATCTTTAAGTGTCCATAAAATAACATGCTTTACCATTTTGACATACTCCTTTATTAATATTCTGATATAAGTCAATCCGGGCTTTGATTATTTAAGCACGTTACCAAGCATATCGGTTTCTGTAAGCTTTCCGCTTCCCACCATAAAGGTTTTAACTTCGAATGGTGTGAAGTTTATAGTTTCATCTGCACCAAAGCCTGTGAACTTCGCAGTTTGTGCACTATCCTGTGAGTTGTAGAGACGTACAATTATGCCGTCTTTTTCCTCTCGGCAGCAAGTAAGAAGAACATTGCAGTTGTCAACCTGTGCCATCTGGGGCTTCTTTTCTCCTGCGCCTGACGGGTAGTAGGGGAGGATGTAGGGAAGCTCGTTGTATTCCTGCGCTCTGCTATCGATATGAGTTTTGTCGCCGGTAATCTTGAAACGGAAATATCTTTCGCCAAGGTCAATGTGTTCTGCTCTTCTGTCTGAAGGATGATATTCCTTGTCGCGAACGGGGTGGCATGCATAAACAGGAGTTCTGAATAATGAAAGTCGAAGCTCTTCGCCGTCCGATGAGCCGCCATACATACCGTTGTTTATTACATACATTCCTGAAGTACCATCTTCAAGTCCGCACCATTTCTGATAAACTACTTCGTTCTGTTCTTTTTCAAGCTCTTGGGTGCCGAACATGGTCTGTCCGTAGAATTTGCCGTCTTTGCAAGCTGAGTTAAGAACATATTTTACCATTACGTTGGGAACGTTACTTATAGAGTTGATAATAACTTCAATATCCTTTTCTACTTTGGGGATAACATATGTTACAACTGCAAATGATTCTTCATAGCGGAATACACACTGCACCTTAAGACGCACATCACCGTTTTCTATAACTCTTACATTTGAAACTGTTGCATTGGGATGACCGAGATATCTGTTTGCTTCCTCATCGCTTATTAAGGTATATACACCGCGCTTATCTGGGTATGATGATACTCTGCCGCTCCATGGGTCTTCATCGTCGAAGAATACTGTGAGTGCTCCGGAATTTTCTTTAAGTACAGGCTTTCCATCAACGATGTATTCGTTTATAAGACCTGTTTTCTTAGAAATTGAAATCTTGATTTTGTCGTTTTCATAAACGATTGCATCGTCTGTTTCGTCGTAAGGCTTAATTCTATTGTAGTTCTTCATAACTGTAAACTTGCAATCGAAACGGTTCATCTGCATAGGCTTAAGCTTTGCATGGAATACAATGTTCTTACGCCAGTCCATGTTAAGAGACGAAAATTCTTTTTCATTCTGTGTTGCAAGCTTGTTGCCGTCTTCGTCGTACATTTCACAGATGGTAAATTCACCTTCTGTGTAGTTCTGGAATTCAAGCTGGAATTCCGCTTCGATATCCATCTCGGTTTCGTAAGGGTATGGTGAATATACAAGAAGAGGGAGTTTTCCATCTTTTGAAGGCTCCTGACCTGAAGTGAGAGCCATAAATGCACGAAGTGACAATTTGTCTATCATATCCTCTGCGCTGCCGGCAGTTCTGAGGGCAGCTTCTGCTGCGGGGCGAATGAAAGTGCCGGGAAGTGAATCGTGGAACTGAAGGTACATAAGGTTCTTTTCAATATCGGTTATCCTTGATTTGTCATATTCTACACCTGAATGGAGCAGCATTTTTTCAAGACGTGCAAGCTTGTTTTCTATTCTTCTGTGTGCCTGCTTTATCTCAACTATAGAAGTATAGCAACCAACCATTATATGTACAAGTGATTTATCTATTTCCGGAAGCTTTGTTCTGTCAACGGTTTTGATATAGCTTTCACAATCTGAATGGAAAATTTCGTGGGTTTTACATTCTGAGGCAAACTTGTTGATTGCTTCAACGTCGATTCTTGAAACACCGCCGCCGTGGTTACCTATGCCCCACACAATCATATTGTTTTCTCCCCACTCCGGGTGTTGGTCGAGATAGAGCTTAAGCTTTGCAAGTCCCATACCTTTTTTTGTGCTGTAATATACAAACATCTTGTGGGTGAGAATTTCGCTTCCGTCAAAGCCTTTCCAGTTGAATTCCATATAATCATCAAGAGTGATAAATCCGCCTCTCATAAAAATATATGAATCGTAGCCGGTTTTGCTTAAAATCTGAACAAGACCTTTTGAGTGACCGAAAGAGTCGAAGTTAATAGCAGTAGTCGGCTCAACACCGAACTTTTCTTTAAAATAATCTCTACCTGTTCGGATATGGCGCAGAATTGATTCGCCTGTGGGCATATTACAGTCGGGCTGGAGATACCAACCTCCCATAATTTTCCACTTGCCCTCCTTAACAAGACGCTGAATTCTTTTAAAGAGCTCCGGATCGAATTCTTCAATCCATTCATAGAGTATAGATTCGTTGTGATTGAACACAAACCCGTCGTACTTTTCACACATATCAGCTGCAACACGGAAGCTTGAAACTGCCTCTGTCGCACCCTCTTCCCAGGGCCAGAGCCATGAGGGGTCAAGGTGTGAATTACAAAGCAAATGTATTTTTCTCATAAAAATCCTCCCTTTCCGGATAATATACCAATTTATATCACGATATTATCATACTTACAGGGTTTTATCAATAAACGATATTGCTTAATTTTATAACATTATTGCTCAATGTAAATATAATTGCCCCAATTGACGGTAATTGTTACAAAAATAATGAGGCGATAAACGTGAACAGAACCAGTAAAAACGGACAATGGAAAAAAGATCCTCCTATGGTATAATAAATAAAAACTATAGGAGATATTTTTATGTCAATAAATTGCATACATATGCAAAAATATCAAAATTTTTAAATTCAGGGAACAAAATATTAATATTGTACTTTCTACAATCAAAGAAGAAAAGAGAAAAGGTCACGGCAGAGCCGCAACTCCACAGTGACCAAGGCTTTCAATATAACTCACACGGATATTTTAAGCTAAGTAAAGAATACAACTAAAAACAAAACTGACACCACAAGAAATGCGATGTCAGTATGTTGCTTAAAATTTAATATTGGCTACCATAAAGGTCCTTTTTGTACTGTCTGTATAAATTGGTGCAGTTCATAAGGATGAGTTCTGAAAATTATTTAATTAATCCTACCTTTGTCATCTCATCTTTAAGAATTTGAAGATGAGCATCTGTCATTTCACAAAGTGGAGCTCTCAAATTACCTGTTTTGAAGCCCAAAAGTCCCATTGCAGTTTTCACAGGGACGGGATTTACTTCAATAAACAGAGCGTCGCAAAGTCCTACAAGCTTGAGTTGGAGGTCTCTTGATTCTTTAACCCTTCCATCGAAATAAAGCTGACAAATATCGTGAGTTTCTTTAGGCATAACGTTTGCAAGAACAGATATAACACCCTTTCCGCCTATGCTGAGGAGGGGGACGATCATATCGTCATTTCCTGAATACATATGAAGCTCAGGCACTTCGGCTGCAACTTTAGTTGCATATGAGATATCGCCGCTTGCTTCTTTAATTCCTACAATGTTCTCAACCTTTGCAAGCTCTTTAAGTGCATCAATGCAGATTGACATACCTGTTCTTCCCGGAACGTTGTAAAGGATTACAGGGATTTTTACAGATTCTGCAATAGCTGTAAAGTGCTTTACAAGACCGTGCTGAGATGTTTTGTTGTAGTATGGTGTAACAGTGAGTATCCCGTCTGCGCCAAGCTTTTCTGCTTGCTGAGAAAGATATATTGCGTGAACAGTGTCGTTACTGCCTGTTCCTGCAATTACGGGAATACGGCCGTTTACTTTTTTTACTGTGTACTCGATTGCCGCAAGATGCTCCGCATCGGGCATTGTTGAGGCTTCGCCTGTTGTACCGCAGATGATAATGGCATCTGTTGAGCCTGCAATCTGCGCTTCTATTATTTCACCAAGGGCTTCGTAGTTGGTCTTATCTCCGTCGAATGGAGTGATAATCGCAACGCCTGACCCTGTAAAAGGTAAAGTTTTCATAGCTTTTCTTCCTTTCAATTAGTCCATATATCCTTTTGCAGTAAGAAGTTCTGCAAGGAGTACTGCACCGCCTGCAGCACCTCTCAATGTGTTATGGCTCATAGAAACCATTTTGTAGTCGTATTGAGTTGACTCTCTGAGTCTGCCGCAGGAAATTGCCATACCGCCGTCGATTTCACGTGCAGTTTTAATCTGGGGCTGGTCAGGAGCTTCGTTCTCTGTGTAAACATGGATAAACTGCTTGGGTGCGTGTGGGAGCTCCAACTCCTGGGGTACGCCCTTGAAGTTTCTCCACATTTCTTCTATTTCTTCAACAGAAGGCTTAGAAACACCATCTTTAAATGCAAAGAATATTGCAGCAGAATGTCCGTCTGATACGGGAACTCTGTATGTCTGACATTCAATCTGAAGAGCATTTGAAGGTACGATTTCGCCATTTTCGATTGTTCCCAAAATCTTGTTTGGCTCAACCTCAGATTTCATTTCTTCTCCGCCGATATAGGGGATAAGGTTATCAACCATTTCAGGCCACGTTTCAAATGTTTTGCCTGCACCTGAGATTGCCTGATATGTTGTAACAAGAGCTCTTTCTATAGGATATTTTTCGTTGATTACAGCCATAGCAGGGAGGTACGACTGAAGTGAGCAGTTAGACTTAACTGCAACAAATCCTCTCTTTGTTCCGAGACGCTTGCGCTGTGAATCAATTATTTCAATATGTTCAGGGTTGATTTCCGGAATAATCATAGGAACATCAGGGGTATGTCTGTGTGCTGAGTTATTAGAAACAACCGGGCACTCAGCTTTTGCGTAACGGTCTTCAAGGGCTTTGATTTCGTCCTTTTTCATATCAACTGCGCAGAATACGAAGTCTACAAGACCTGCAATTTTTTCTACATCTGCAGTTGCATCCATTACAACCATATCTGCAATAGAAGCGGGGATTTCTTCTTTCATCGCCCATTTAGCACCTACTGCGTCTTTATATGATTTACCTGCGCTTCTGGGAGAAGCTGCAAGAACTTCTATTTTATACCAGGGATGGTTATTTAAAAGAGTGATAAATCTCTGACCTACCATACCTGTTGCACCTATAATACCAACCTTATACTGTTGCTTCATTTATACCAATCCTTTCGGGTTTTGCGTAAAATAACGCTACTTTACTATATAATAACACTAATATGCTATTATGTCAATTCAAAAGTTGTAATAAATTTTTTTGCGATTTTATGAATTAAAATGCAAAATGCACAATGTAAAGCCTTCAGCACTCTGAAATCATTTCGGTATAGTCGATAAGCACAAGGTCTTTTCCTACCATAACCACGTTGTGCCATGGGATTATGCAGTCGTCTTTCCTGAAAATCAAAAATCGGTGCCTGGGTACAACGAGATTTAAAATCTGTCCTGTTTCCAGGTCTACCTCTAAATCATCTATAAATCCAAGCCTTTCAGCGTTTCGTATATTAATAACCTCCTTCTGATGAAGGTCATAAGAACGAAGCATAAAAATTCCTCCTTATACTCTATTTAAATATTTTATGAGGTGTGCAGGGGTTTAATACCCTATAATATACTATGCGTGCTTGTATGAAACTGTACAAAATGCGGAAATTATGGTATGTTACGAAAATTATTTTATTTCTGAAAGTCCGGGGCATAAGTGTGGCAAAAGTTTATGAATTTGCTTTCTTGAACGGTAAAGTGTTGCCATGCTCATCCCGATTTCAAGAGCAGTGTATTCTCCGTATACCCTTTCGTCTATGTATAACGCCTTAAAAGTTTCAGAAAGGCTTGGTTTTTTAAGGGCATTTATTTTTGCCTGAAGCACTTTTTTAGATAAACTATCCATTTCAAGAATAAGCTTATCAGTGTAAATTCCTGTACGAAAGCCTGACTTCTGCATGCAACCGCAGTCGGAGTGTTTAAAAACAAGGGTTTTGCGGCACCTTGTAAATGTACTTCCGCATATTTTGCATTTGCAAAGATATATTTTTTCCGACAGGTCTCTCTCGGGAGTAAGGTCTTTTAAAATTTTACAGTTGTTTATTTCATACAGTCTCGGTTCGTTGTTTATATCTATGCTTGTCATTATATCCTGTTCCCTCCATATTTTAAAAAAATCCGTTAATACTTTTTCTTGCCCGTTGCCGGAACTGTATTTATATTCATCAGCTCCATAATTACCGGTTCTTTGTCTTTCGCATGCGGCTTCGGCCACAGAACTGATATTGTTGTAAAGCATAATACCTCCATCTCAGATAATGTAATTTGTGGCAGATAAAATTACGTATTATGTAATTTATGGATACATAATACCATAATTTATCATAAATGTCAATACATTTTTCGTAATTTTTGAAAAACTATTGCATTTTATGTAATAACGTGTTATAATATGGGAGAATAAGAAAATTACTGTCGATTTACGCTGCAAATAATGTTGAAATAACTGAAAGGATTGGAAAAATATGGAAGAAATTAAAAAAAATACTCGCCTGAAACAACTGAGGCAGAACAAAAAACTTACACTTTCTGCGTTATCAGAAATGGTGGGTGTAAGTGATGCCACACTTCAGAGATATGAAAGCGGACAGATACAAAGTATAAAAAAGCCTATCCTTGAAAAGCTTGCAGAAATTTTTGGGTGCACCCAGGCATATATTATGGGGTGGGGGGATGAAAGCACCGACAACATTTTTGTTCCATCACTCAAGAAGCTGCCTGTTTTGGGAGAGATATCCTGCGGTCAGCCTGTTTTCTGCCATGAAGGAAATGAGGATGAGGCAGTTATAGTGGCAGACTCAAAGGCGGATTTTTGCCTTGTTGCCAAGGGCGACAGTATGACGGGGGTTCGCATTTATGAGGGTGACATTGTTTTCATAAAAGAGCAGGATGATGTGGAAAACGGGGAGATTGCTGCAGTGATTATAGACGATGAGGCAACTCTTAAGAGGGTGTTTAAAAAAGGCGGGGTTATAACACTTATGTCTGAAAATCCGAAATATGATCCATTGGTTTATACTCCCGATGAATTTACAAGAATAAGAATTCTCGGAAAAGCAGTTGGTATGCAGACAAATAATTTATTGTAAATTAAGAAAGATATTAATAATGAAGAATTCAGGACTATATATTCATATACCTTTTTGTGTAAAGAAGTGTTTATACTGCGATTTTCCATCATATGCAAAATGTGATTTGTATTTTGAAAAATATATTGAAGCACTTCTTGAAGAAGCAGAAAAGTACAGAGGCGTAAGGGTAGACACTGTTTTTATCGGAGGTGGCACTCCCACTGTGCTTCCGCCCTTTCTTTTAGAAAAGCTTCTTTCGGGAATAAATAAGTGCTTTTCGATTTCATCTGATGCTGAATTTTCTGCAGAGGCAAACCCGGGCACTGTGACCGCAGAAAAACTGAAAGCCTTGAAAGTGGGGGGAGTAAACCGTATAAGCGTGGGTGTGCAGTCTTTGTGCGATAGAGAACTTGAAGCCCTTGGGCGTATTCACAACGGCAAAACCGCTCTTGAAACTTTAGAGATTACAAAAAAGTATTTTAATAATGTAAATGCAGATGTTATGATGTCGATTCCCTATCAGACAGAAAGAAGTCTTATGAAAACCCTTATATCTTTGGTAGAGACCGGAGTAAGTCATATGTCTTGCTACAGCCTTATTGTAGAAGAAGGAACACCGTTTTTTGAGATGTATGAAAGAGGTGAGTTGAAGCTTCCTTCGGAGGATGATGATAGGGAGATGTTTTCAAAGCTTTGTACTTTTCTTAAGAAAAAAGGATTCGATAGATACGAAATTTCAAATTTTGCAAAGCCCGGGAAAGAGTCCCGTCACAATCTTAAATATTGGAATACTGAGGATTATATAGGAATAGGTGCAGGTGCCCATTCCTGTATGGATGGGAAAAGGTTTTATAATACTTCGGATATAAAAAAATATATATATGCACCCGGTGTGCCGGAGGAAGTTACTGCTTTATCTGACGACGAACGCATGGCAGAATACGTAATGATGGCACTTCGCACTGCAAAAGGAGTAAGCTTTGAAGAATTCAAAAGCCGATTCTGCAAAGACTTCAAAGAAATATATTCATTCCGGATTTCAAAGTTTGCAGGAACGGATTTTGTGAAAATCACAGACAAGACTTTCGCATTAACCGATAAGGGTTTTGATGTAAGCAACGCAATAATGTGCGAATTTCTGTGATGGATTTTAGTATATCGTTGTACAAGCAACACATATTGGTGTAGGAAGAAGGATTTTATATGTATAAATATTTATTGTGGGATATAGACGGAACAGTGTTGGATTTTTTTGCATCAGAGGCGTATGCGATAAGGGTATTGTTCGAAAAGTATAATCTTGGTGAATGTAGTGACGAAATGCTGAAACTGTATTCAGGAATAAATTCAAAATACTGGCAGAGGCTTGAAAGAGGCGAACTTACCAAATCGGAAATTTTAATTGGTAGATTCAGGGACTTTTTTGGAATAATCGGTGCAGATATATCCATAGCGGAAAGCTTTAACCGAGACTATCAGATAACACTGGGGGACTATATTGAGTTTGTTGATAAGGCTGAAGAGACACTTCTTTCTCAAAAAGGGAAATATACCCTTGCGGCAGTTACTAACGGAACCAAAATTGCCCAGGAAAAGAAACTGCGTCTTTCGGGGCTTGATAAGATTTTTGATGCAATTTTCATATCAGAAAATGTTGGTGCAGAAAAACCCTCAAAGGAATACTTTGACTATGTTTTTAAACACCTTGGGATAACCAATAAAAATGAGGTGCTCATAATAGGGGATTCCCTTACCAGTGATATGAGGGGCGGGTTGAACGCCGGAATTGACACTTGTTGGTTTAATCCGAAGCATAATCTCAATACTTTGGGTATTTCTGTTACTTATGAAATTGATGATATTGGCAAACTGGCTAATATTTGCGCATAAGATTAATATAGTTATTTAAGGTTAATAAATGGAGATGTTTGTATGAATGCAATTGTTGTTTACAGAACAAAATACGGTTCAACTAAAAATTATGCTGATTGGATAGGCGAAGAACTTAATTGTAAAGTGGTGGATGCAGGGGAAATTACCATAAATGAACTTGAAAAATATGATACCATAATATATGGAGGAGGCCTTTATGCAGAGGTTATAAACGGTGTGAGTCTTATTACTAAAAATATTGATAAGCTGAAGAAAAAGAGAATTGCAGTGTATACGACGGGGATTACGCCTCTTGATTGTCGGGAGTATTATGATAAGCTTGTTGTTGAAAAGAACTTCAGAAGCGGAATCCCTGATTGTGTTAAAATTTTCAATTTCACCGGGAAAATGGTTATGGATGAGCTTAGCATTGTTCACAGAACGTCGCTTAAAACTTTAAAGAAGATTATGTTATCAAAAAAAGAACCGACGGAAATGGAAAAGCTTTTGATAGAGCTTTGCGATGCAGATGGAGATTTCAGCGACCGTTCTCAGATTAACGATTTAGTATCATATGCAGTATCTGAGGAATAAACAGGCTGATAAGACAACAGTTTCATTGACGAACGAATAACTGTGAAAAACAAAAGAAGTGAGGGAAATTTTTATGAAAATTGCATTTCTTGTACTTGCCCACAAAAATCAGGAACAGTTAAACCGGCTGGTCAGAGCGCTTTCATCGGAGCGCTCGGATGTATTTATCCATCTTGATAAAAAATGCTCATTCGGTCCTGAAGCTGTAACTGAAAAGGCAGTTTTTACTGAAAAGAGGTTTGATATAGGTCTTTACGAGTTTGCTATGGTACAAGCAGAGCTTGAACTTATAAAAACCGCGAAAAAGTATGGTGACTACGGTTATTTTGTAATTATCAGTGCCCAGTGTATGCCTATTAAAAGAATAGATGAAATCTGCGCTTTTTTTGAAGAAAGATATCCTGAACCCTTTATTGAAATAGTATCACAAAAGCCTGACAACTATGTGGGTATAAACTATAGAAGGGTATACATAAACAAGCGCTTTATTATGAAATCCTATGGTTTCCTTAAAAAGCACTTCAGTTATAAAACATTCAGGCTTTTGAGATACATACCGGGTGGGATTGCAAGAGTAAATTCAGCTTTGAAGGAACTTTTTGTAAAAAGCCCCAAAAAGAGGCTTGAGAGAATGGGCATAACTGGTTATTGTGGTTCCCAGTGGTGGGCACTATCCGACAAGGTTATAGATGAGGTATACAGATTTGGCGAAAACGAAAGCTTTTGCAGAGCAATAAGTGATGTATATAGTTGTGACGAGAGCTTTTTTCAAACAACTATTATGGCAACCTCTGCAAGAGAGCTTGTTGTGCTTAACGAAAACGGCGACTTCAAAAACAGTTTGTGGTTTTATGATTTTGTTGATGGTTCGCATCCCAGATTTCTTACAAGCAAGGATTTTAATGCCATAAAATCAACAGAAAAATTGTTTGCACGGAAGCTTGATATGGATGTTGATAAAGAAATTTTTGATTTAATTGAAAATGTTTAATAGAATAAGGGCGGTTTCCACTGATAAAACCGCCCTTTGCACAAGATAGAAAAAATTTTTAAAAAGTTTAAAAAAAAGGTTGACAAAACAAAAAATATACAGTATAATATTGGTAGATTATAAATATTTCGGCAAACTGTGAGAAATCACAGGACGCAAAGCCGTGAGCCTAAAACCGTATTCCGGTAATGGTTGTCTGGTTGCAATTTTCGCTTTATAGAAAATTTGCAACTTTTTTTGTTTTTAAAAGTTGCAAAAGGAGGAATTTGATATGAAAAAATTATTATCAGGAATATTAGCAGTGTTTATGCTTATAACTGCTACGTCAGCTATGGCGGCTCCCGGTAAGAAGCCTTTCACACCGCCCAGTCAGGCAAATAAGCACAATACAGAGGTTGGTTTTTATGTAAGCTTCACAGGAATTCAGTTTGATGAGGCAGGTAACATTGAAACCCGTGATAAGAGCTATTTTTCAGACCGTGTGGGAAAGACAGAATTAAAAGAAAAGCAAAACGAGAATTTTGCAATCGCATTAGGCGGAGACATAACGGAAGAAGATATTCTTGCGTATGTTAAAGTCGTACCTGTTGATGATGATGTTTTTGCTTTGCTTGTTAAGGAATTTGAAAATTCTGAAAGTAAGCTTAAAACAAGCGAAGGCAATGACATAGCTTGGTCAGATTTGAATGGCGAAGAATATGAAATTGAATGGTATGTTCTTAAGAAAGAAAATGATCATTGGCATATTGACGGAAGAATTCACAAAATCGGAAGCGATGAAGAAATTATTATCGTTCCGCCTCCCGGAGAGGAAGAGATAATTACACCCCCCGCAGAAGAAGAGGAAGAAATACTTCCGCCTCCTGCAGAAGAAGAGGAAGAGATAATTCCTCCTGTTGAAGAAGAAATTCCTCCCATTGTTCTTGACGGTGTTGACTATGCATATATCTTCGGATATGAACCTGATTTCGGAATTGTTGACGGTGAAGTTAAGGTACAAATTAAAATGGGTATGGACGATAAGGTAACTGTGGAGCAGGTAAGTTCAATGCTTATGAGAATGCTCGATCAGCATGGCGATACAACTGATGCTGAATACCCGATGGTTCCGGCTGTGGAAGCACATAAAGGTCAGTGGTATGAAAGAGGACTTCTTTACCTTTGCTCAAAAGGTGGATTTGACATAAATGAGACGATTGTTCTTAAGCCTATAACAAGAGGCGAGGTTGCAAAGCTTGTTGCTTGTGCACTCGACCTTACAAAGTCAGAAGAAACACCATTTGCTGATATCGCAGACAGTGAATTTAAAAAGTATATTGAGATAGTTTACCATTACGGATATATGAATGGTGTGGGCGGCAATTCATTTGCTCCTGAGGCTTATATGACAAGGGCTGAGTTCTGCTCACTGTTTAATAACATTATCGGCCGTAACGGCTATGGACTTACCGCACTTGATGAAAACGGCGAGGAATACGAAATTACTGCAGAAACATATTACTTCGTTGATATGAATCTTTCTCATTGGGCATATGAAATCTGTCTTAAAGCTTCAAGCGCATATAACAGCGAAGGGTATGTTGACACAGAAATCAGACTTTCAAACATCAGAAATAAGCTCGACCATTACGAAGCACAGATGTTGCACTGATTTTTGAACAGAAAAAGGCTTCTTTGAAGCCTTTTTTTTGTGTGTTTTCTATTGACTTTCAACAAAGATTGATATATAATTATTCTGTATATTTGTACCTATTTTGACTCGATGAAAATATACGATTTTAGTTTCATTATAAGGAGGCTGTATATGATTAAAATATCTGTTATAATTCCGGCATATAATGCTGCGCATACAATATGTACAGCCATCGGTTCAGTTCTTGAGCAGAGAGGGGCAGAAACAGAGATAATTGTTGTAAACGACGGCTCTTCCGACAACCTTATAGAGGTGCTTGAGGAATATGGGGATGTTGTAAAGCTTATATCTATCCCAAACGGCGGTGTAGCAAATGCGAGGAATGTAGGGCTCAGGTTTGTAAAAGGTGATTTTGTTATGTTTCTTGATGCTGACGACTTTTTAAAGCCCGGATGCTTTGAACACATAATAAATGAACTGAATCAAACAAATGCAGATATTATCAGGTTTGGTTACGAAATTAATTACGGTGACGGAGCTTTTAAAAAGCCTCTTAACTATTTTAAAATACGTGAATTTATAAATAAAGATGAATTTCCTGATAAAATCTATCCTCACTACATAAACGGAATAATGCTCAACAGTATTTGTATGACATTGTTCAGAAGAGATATACTCAAAGGATTAAAGTTTCGTGTGGATATGAAAACTGCAGAAGATGCGATTTTTTCTATGCTGGCATATACAAAGGCTCAAAATGCTCTTATTCTGCCTGATGCATACTATGTATACAATCAAACAGGAGGTTCGCTTACGGGAAGCGGATTGTCTGTGATGGAAAAATACAGATGTAATATAGAGGTTTCAAAACAAATTATAAATTTTTTGCCTGAGTGGAAGATGAATACTGCAGTATGGTACATACGTGGGGCTATTAGACCGGCAATTCTCACTTTTGACAAGCTGAAACGTATGCGCGCCTCAATAGGAGGTGCTTTGTGAGATGATAAAGCTTAAAGCTTATTTTAAGAATATAAGCATAGATAGCTTTGTTGTAGCTATATATTTTCTGTGTCTGCCATTTACAGTGGTAACAACACCTTTTGGTTCTCTTCTTAAGCTAATCACAATGCCGGTGCTTGCAGTTCTTGCCTGTAAGCTGTTTGTAGGGGAGCGAAAAGAGCTTCGTTTCAACTCTGTTCAGCTTGTATACTCCCTGTATATTGCATACACCCTCACAGGACTGTTTATGCTCAGAAGCCAGCAAGCTATTGTTGCAACAACTGATATGCTTTCTGCGTATCTTGCAATCGTCCTTATATCAATGAGAGTGTATAATGATAAGGAAAAAGCTCTTCTGGAAACTGCATGGATTGGTGTTGGAGTAATTTGCACCATTCTGTGCCTCACAAGTACTGAAAAGGTTAACCAATATGAAAACCGAATTCTTGTAAGAGTTCTTGGATTTGCGGAAGACCCGAATCAGTTTTGTGCCTACTTTATTATGCCCGTAATGGTATGTATGAAAAGAATAGTTGAAAAAAGCAAAATTATGCCATTTTATGTAATTCTTCTTGTGCTCATTATGTACTCTGTTCTGAGAACGGGCTCACGTGGAGGGCTTATAGGAATTGTAATCGGAATATTCATTTGCATAATGCTTGCAATAAAAAATATAAAGGCAAAGCTTGCCATAATTCTTCTGTGCGGATTATGTGCGGTTATCGTGGTAACAGTTGTATTTCCTCTTTTGCCGGAAGATGTGCAGATGCGTTACAGTGTGCAGTCCGTCGTTGAAGACGGCGGTGCAGGCAGGTTTGATGTGTGGAAATACCTTATCCAATATGCAGCAGACAGTCCGCCGAGGCTTATCCGAGGCTCAGGAATGTGGTCTACTACAGAAATTCTCGGTGCCGCAAAGGTGCACGACAGGGTAGGTGCTGCCCACAATCAGTTTTTCCAGGTACTTACCGATCAGGGAGTTCTGGGGCTTCTGTTGTTTTTTGCGCTTATATGTACTTGCTTTTTCCGCAATTGGCGTAGGGAACCTTATTATGCCTGCGCATTTGTTGCAGTAATGGCATTTTCTATGTCGCTTACACTTTACGTCTTTAAGCCTTACATAAATATTATTATAATGTGTGCAATGAATTTTGTCTCACAAAAGGAAAGGGGTATATAAATGAAATATATCAAACAATTAATTCTCAGCTTTTACTGGAGAGTGCTTAACCTCAGCAAGAAAAAAGTTGCCATGATTCTTGCAATTTCTTTTATACTTTCAACTGTTCTTACTATACTTCAGGAGGTTTCTTCGTCGTATATCAATGCTATGATAGTTACTCTTAACTATGAGGGAGCAAAGGAAGGTCTTAATCCTGACGGAAGCAGATTCAATATTTCCGAAATCGTATCTGATGAGGTTCTTAAAAAAGCTATTTCAATTATGGGTGACACGTCTTTGACAGTGGAAGGTCTTAAAAACAGAATTACAATTGATTCCAAAATGCCTCTTTCTGCTATAGAGAAAACAACTGCTGCCATTGCATCCGGGTCAAACTACCGCTATAACCCCTCAGAATTTGATATTTATTATTCACAGAAGAATAAGCTATCCCGAAACAAAACCGTAGAGTTTATACATGCTCTTTCTAAGTCATATAACGATTATTTTTTTAATAAGTATTCCGAAAAAAATATAATTCTGGAATTCGATGGTTCTACCGCTTTCGGGGACTATGATTATTATGAAATACAAAAGGTATTGTCAGATAAAATCGGCTCTATGATAACTTATCTTTCAAAGCATCATGGTGAGAGCCCTGCTTTTCGCTCGCAGAATACGGGATATACGTTTGAAAATCTCACAAATATGCTTATAAATTTAAGAGATCAGGATCTTGAAAAGCTTAGTGCATATATAATTCAGAACAGGATTTCAAAAGATGGCAGTGAGTTCGTAAGAAAGCAACGGTATCTTGCTGATAAAAAGGTTATGCAGTACGAATCGAGTATACAGGCATCCAATATATCAAAAAGTGCCCTTGAAATATACGACCCGTATATTACCGGTATAGCATTTATCCCATCTGTTGACAAGCAGTCGGAATATTATATGAGCAGAACAAAAACAGGTCTTGATAATCTTGCAATGCGTTCATATAATGCAGGCATTGATGCGAATTTATTTAAAAAGTCTATTGATGAAAAAAATTATCTTGTAGATAAATATACAACTACATATGATGTGGATGCAGATGCTATGGCAACTGCAGATAAAATGATAGAAGATTTGTGCACAAATCTTGAAAAAATAGCATCTGTGGCACTTATGACAGATTATGAGTATCTGGAGAACAAAACAAAGAACTATATAACTTTTAATCTCCCCAACAAATCGTTATCTTTGCCCGTTGTAAAATTTATGATAAACTTTGTTGTTACACTTTTCCTTGTAACACTTGCATTCAGACTTTACTTTGTAACACCTATGTTTATCAAATGGCGTATCCAGAAAATAAAAGATAAAATAGACAAAGCAGAAAAATCAAAAGAGGAGCAGGAGGTGTAAATTATGAATATAACTATTTGGGATCTGTTTAAGTTTCTGTATAAGTGGAAACTTGCAATTGTGACGGCAGTTATTGTAGCCAGCGTTGCCACTTACGGATACGTAAATGTTAAACAGACGTATAATTCAACTGCCATTGTTCAGCTGAACGATGCTTGTATTCTGAACGGGAATGCACCTGATGGTACGAAGTTTGATTATAACGAAATCATATCACCTAATGTTCTTACAGATGTTATAGATGAGCTTTCTCTTAAAAAAACTGTGGATTCTTTAAGAACGAGAATTACCATCACTCCTATAATTCCGAACGCTGAGAAAGAAATCAAGGAAGCTAAAGAAAAAGACGGAGAAAAGTACGAATATTATCCCAATACTTTCTCCATTACATATGCAGGTAAAATAGGGGAATCTCCCAACCAGACCAGAAGTATACTGGAATCCGTGGTTGATAATTACATAGCTTTTTATAATCAGAAGTATGCCCAACTCGGTTCTATAAACGATGTTGCCTATAACGAAGAAATGGGTAGCTACGATTATATAGATATGGCAGAGATGATGAGCGAAAATATAGATGATATAATAACAACTATGGAAGGCTATGCAAGCCGTGATACAAGCTTCAGGTCAACGTCAACAGGTCTCAATTTCAGTGACCTTACAAAGGAATATAAATACCTTGAGGAATTTGATATTTCAGGAATATATTCCGACATATACAGAGGCCAGATAACAAAGGATAAGTCACTTCTTATCAGAAGATATACACAGAAAAAAGAGTATTATCTCCTGGAAAGAACAAACTTTCTTGACGGTGCAGATGTAGCAAAAACGCGTATGGACAGTTTTTCTGTTGCTAATCAGAATGTTCCTAACGCCTACAATACTACCACCGAACAGAACGATGACAATCTTGCGATTATAGATCAGGTCCACGAGGATTATGCATCAAAGAATTCAACAACAACATACGATAATCTTATAAACAGTTATGTGGATAACTGTATAGGAGCAAATAACCTTTTAGTTAAGGCAAACTACTGCGATCAGGTGATTGCTAAATTTATGGCACCGTTGGATCAAACTGTAGATACAGAAGAGCTTACAGACAGAATAGTGAAAAAACTGAATTCAACAAAGAACCGTCTTATGGATCTTAATAAAACTGCAAACTCTGTTATATCGGACTATAATAACTATTCTTCAACGGCTCACGTGTCACCTCTTACAGGTGTAAATTACTATACAACAATAAGCCTGTCCATATACCTGCTTCTTGTTGTTTTCATAGTAGGCTTTATGTCTGTTATTTGCGTGCTTACATATGAAATAATTAAATCATTCAGAGGAAATACCGATGAAAATGGTGAAAAGGCGGATAATTCAGTGATTTCAAACATTGAAAATGTTTCTCCTAAAAGGGTAAAGGTTCAAGCGGTTATTAAAAAAACCGACGAATAATGAGGTGTTTATGAAAAAGTTTTTCGGAATTGTGGTAATATTTTTAACGGTGGCTTTGATAGCGGTTGCAGGATATATTATATACGATGTAAATCGTGTTGCAACTGTGGAATATACATATGAATCTTCAAAAGTCCCGGAAAATTTTGACGGTTACAGAATAGGTTTTGTAACAGATTTCCACAATGCAGATAACTATGAAAAAATACACAAAGCTTTCCGCAAAGCAAATCCCGATATTATATGCGTAGTGGGCGATTTGGTGGATATGAACACCGTGGATTTCACAAACGCCGTAAAGCTTATGGAGGGTCTTGCAGAAATTGGGGAGGTATACTATGTATATGGAAATCATGAGGTATGGAGCAATTCCGAAAACGGCACTGAAATTCCGTTAATAAAAGAAAAGCTTGAAGATGTGGATGTGCATTTTCTTAACGACAGTGTAAAAACAATCGAAAAGAACGGTCAGTTTATAAACCTTGTAGGCTATGGGGATTCCCTTTATGACGATACAGGTGAAGCAGGAGGAATTTTCCGCACAAAAGCAAAGGAAAAAATCAAAAAGCTTTACAACACTCTTGATAAGACGGTGTTAAATGTGCTTCTGTTTCACAGAGGTCAGTATTTTGATTTAATAGCAGAAGCAGGATACGACATTGCTCTTACAGGTCACCTTCATGGCGGTTTGATAAACATAAAAGGAGTACGGGAATACGTCCTCTATAAGCACTTTGGCAATGACAGTTATCTTAAAGGTGAGTACAGACTTGGTGACAGTGTTATGTACCTTTCCGCAGGCATTGCAAACAGGAAAAATATATGGCGTATATTCAATACCCCTGAAATCAATATTCTGGAGCTGAAAACTAAGTGAAGGTTTTAATTGTAAATAATAATATGTGTGTTGGCGGGATACAAAAATCCCTTGCAAACCTTTTATCCGAAATATCTGCATATCACGATGTATCTCTTATGCTTTTTAATCCCCATGGTGATTTACTTTCTCATATTCCTGACAATGTAAAAATAATAAAAGGTAATCATTTTACAAAAATTTTGGGTATGAGTCAGGCAGAAGCGAAGATGGATGGTATATTTACTGCTCTGTGGCGAAGCTTGTGGGTAATTGCCTCAAAGATTTTAGGAAGTGGATTTTCGTATAGTATGCTTTCAAAGTTTCAAAAAATCAAAGAGGATTTTGATGTTTCAATTTCCTTTATGCAAAACTCTGAAGAAAAAACATTTTACGGCGGGTGCAACGAGTTTGTTTTGTATAGCACAAAATCATCAAAGAAAGTTTCGTTTGTTCACTGCGATATGAAGAATTACATAGGTAATAACCCTTATAATATATCTCTTTATAAAAAGTTTGATGCAGTGGCATGTGTTTCCGATTCTTGTAAAATGGTGTTTGATGAAGCAGTACCCGGGCTTAAAACATACTCTGTGCATAATATGTATGATTTTAAGCAGATGAAGGAACTTTCCGAAGAATATCCGGCAGCGGTTTCCCGGAAAGGAGTAACTTTGTTTACATCAGCAAGAATAAGTGAAGAAAAGGGCATTTTGCGTATGCTTCCCATACTTGAAAAAATAAAATCTATGGGCGGTGAGTTCAAGTGGTTTATAGCAGGCGACGGTCCTCTTTACATAAACGCATTGGATGAATGTGAAAGGTTAAATCTAAAAGAGAATATAGAATTCCTTGGGCTTTTAACAAATCCTTATCCTTATTTTAAAAGTTCAGATATTCTTCTTGTGCCGTCATACAATGAGGCGGCTCCAATGGTTTACGGAGAGGCAATGTACTTCGGGACTCCTGTGTTTACTACGGATACAACCTCGGCAAAAGAAATAATAGGTGAAGAATACGGATGGGTTGTAAAAAATTCTGATGAAGAAATATACATAAAGCTTAAAAGCATAATTTTGGGAGATGAACCGCTAAAAAGCTTTAACTGCCTGCTGACCAACGAAAAGGCAAAAGAAGAATTTGAAGAAATATTGAAGTGAGTGTTTAAAAATGACAGGAATAATATGTGTGGGGCAGATTGAACTCAGCCCATTTGCAAAAAAATATATTTCGGTGCTTGAAAGCAAAAATGAAAAATATCATATTATCCATTGGGACAGAAGCGGTGATGTGCGAAATGACAGTGACTTTGTGTATACATATACTGAAACTCTGGACCGCTATGCACCAAAGATAAAGAAGTTGATGCCATTTATCAGGTTTTCCCGGTTTGTGAAGAGGCTTGTTAAGGAGAATAAATATGACAGGCTTATTGTACTCACAACACAGACGGCACTTCTTATGCTCGGTACTCTTTTAAAGTATAAAAACAGGTATTTTTTCGACTACAGGGATACCTCTTACGAGTACATAAAGCCATACGGATTTCTGATAAACAAAATTGCAGACTGCTCTCTTGGAATGTGTGTTTCATCACCGGGGTTCAGGGAGTATATAAAAACAAATAAAGAAATGGTGATATCCCATAATTTCCAGGATTCCTGCTATAAGAGCAGAAAGCTTAGATGCAATAAAAAGATTGATAGCAGAATTATTATGGGGTATATAGGAGTTTTAAGGGAATTTGAATATTTAAAAAAGCTTATTTGCGTTTTCGGGAACGACTCCAGATTTGAGTTCCGCATTCACGGCGGAGGAGATGACGTTGATAAGCTCCGCGAGTTTTCAAAATCCTTTGATAACGTGCTTGTTGCAGGGGCATACAAGGAAGAGGAAAAAACAGATATTTTGGATTCCTTTGATATGATTTGCTACAACTATCCCTATAGTTTTGTAAACTATCCGGCTCTTGCAAATAAGTTTTATGACGGAATGATTATGAAAAAGCCTATGTTTGCAAATATCCGCACATTTTCCGGCCAGTTGATTGCTAAAAACGGTCTTGGCATAAGCCTTGACCAGGACGATGAAGAAACTGCAGATAAAATATATAAATACTATCAAAGCTTCGATGCTGAAAAGTTTGAATATAACTGTGAAAATTTCCTTGTATCCGTTATGGAGGATGAAAAAAATTACATAAAGGAAATAGAAAATATAATAGTCTGAAAGGGCAGAGCTATGAAATCAGAATTTAAACGTTTTTTAAAGGATGCCGTGGCAGGTATTCCTCATATAAAGAGAAAAAAGAAGAAATATGTGGAGTATATAAGGTCCTGCTACGATTATTCCCGTCCCACGCCCACAATTATTTGCTCAACCTGCATAGGAGGAATGATTTCACATAACCTGGGTCTTAAGTTTATGTCTCCAACGGTTAATATCTGGATGATTCCATCAGACCTTGTAAAATTCGTTTCTCATATTGACCGATATGTGAATGCACCCATTGTTTTTAAAAAGAGCAATGATTATCCCATTGGAAAAATTGAAGATATAACAGTGTATTTCCAGCACTATACCACGGAGGAAGAAGCACGGAAAAAGTGGGACGAAAGAAAAAAACGTATTGATAAAGATAATCTTTATATAATAACGGACGACAAAAATCTTACTTCTGAAGAAATAACAACTCTACGCAATGTATCGTACAAGCGTCTTGTGATTTTTACAGCGGATGAAGAAAAAACAGACCCGTTTTTTCCTTATGAATGTTATAAAGGTCAGGGAGAAATCGGATATTACAGTGTGAGAGCCTTAAATGGATTTGCGCCATTTGAAAACGAATTTAACTACGCCAAGTGGCTTTCAGGTGAGGCAGAGTACAGATTTACGGGAGTAAAATAATATGGAAAACGTTATGCTGTCAATTATAGTGCCTGTTTACAATGTGGAAAGGTACTTAAAAAGAGCAATAAATTCAATTACCTGTCAAAGCTTTTCTGATTACGAAATTATCATCTGCAACGACGGTTCTACGGATAATTCGGGTAAAATATGTGATGAACTTGCCGGGGCAGATGATAGAATAACAGTCATTCATAAAGAAAACGGAGGAGTTTCCTCGGCGCGGAATGTTGCAATGGAAATTGCCAAGGGGAAGTATATTTATTTTTTTGATCCTGATGATTATCTCATCGGTGAGGTCTTTAAAGATAATATCGCTATTGCGGAGGAGAACTCCTGTGACCAGGTAGTATTCTCCTTTGAAAGCGAAATCTGTGATTTAAACGACAGGGTAATAAAACGCGTTGAATACCGCCACGGTCTTAATGGAATGCGCCGGGGAGAAAATTTCAAAGAGCTATACCTTTCACACATACAAAATGTGAATAATGTTGTATGGAACAGGATATATACAAAAAGCTCTATTGGCAACACACGTTTTTCTGAGGAAATTATAACTGCAGAGGATGCTATATTCAATTTGGAACTGGTCGAAAAAGGTGTGGGAAAGGTTTGTTATAATGATAAGATTTATTATTCATATATGTGCAGAATAAATTCTCTTATGAATAAGTATAATCCTTATCGGTTCAATAACGAAATGCTGATAGTTGATACTCTTAAAAAGATAACGAATTCCTGGGGTGTGGAAAAGGAATTTAATAAATACCTTTCAATGAGATATGTGGAAGGGATGATTTTTGAGTATGGTAATATGAATATGCGGGATTGCGGGCTGACTGTAAAAGAAATAGCTGCAAAAATGCGGGACTATAACCTGGACGAAAGAGTAAGTAATGCAAAAAAGTTTGTAGAATTAAAGGATATATCCCATATAGGTTGTAAAGTTTTATATTATCTTTCAAATAAAAATATGTTCATCTTAGCAGTGTGCTTTAAAAAAATATATACTCTTCTTAGTCGGGCAGTACATACAGTTTTATATATGTTTAATAAACTTACTCTTTTCAAAAGAGAAATATCAATCCGGGGGTCGGAAAAATGGAAGAAAAAATCAGTATTATAATACCGGTTTATAACATCGAAAACTGCGTCGCAAGGTGTATTGAATCGGTTATAGGTCAGACCTATAAAAATCTTGAGATAATTCTGGTGGACGATGGTTCAACCGATAGAAGCGGAGATATATGCGACTACTATACGGATTCCAGAATAAAGGTTATCCACAAAGAAAACAACGGACTTTCTTCCGCCCGTAATTCGGGGCTTGATATTGCAACAGGTGACTATATAATGTTTTTAGACGGTGACGACTATATAAACGAAAATATGTGCCGTGTTCTTTATGAAAGTCTTAAAAATAATTTCGCAGATATGTCGGTGTGCAGTATAAATAATATATATGAAACAGGGGAAGAAATAGACGATTATAATGATGCCTGCCCTATAACAGGGGATAATATGAGCCGTAACGATTATTTCAGAGCTCTCCTTCGGACCGGAAACTGGTATTACATCGTTATGTGGAATAAGCTGTTTAAAAAAGAGCTTTTCCGTGACCTTCGCTTCCCTGTTGGTAAAATTCACGAAGACGAATTCCTTATTCATCGCATAATAGAGCGTTGCAGAATAATTTCCACAGTAAAGGAAAGGCTTCATAATTATGTTCAGCGAAAGGGAAGTATAACAAATAAAAAATATTCACCCAAGCGCCTCGATGTTATGGAAGCTCTTTTAGAACGTGAAAAATTTTATATAGAAAATCGAGTGGAACACGATATCGTATCGGCGCATATGGTGGCACTGATCAGAGTTTTGTGGGTAACCTACGATAGAGCAGATATGTGTGATGAGGCATATATAAAGCGCTACAGAAATATTCATAAGGAATTAAGATTGTTGCTTAAAAGGGTGTTGTTCAGATACAGGATGAGTATGAAATACAGGGTTTTTCTTTTCCTGAATTTTATATCAATTAAGCAAACATATAAGATTTTTAATAAATAAAGTAACAGGTGTAAGAAATGGGTAATAGCAAACAGCTTGTAAAAAATACGGCGGCTCAAACGGCTTCTTTCGGGCTGATAATACTTGTAAGCTTCTTTTTAACTACATACATAGTTGAAAAGATTGGTACAGAGGTGTATGGATTTGTAGGTCTTGCAAATAACATAACCGGCTATGTGGTTGTGTTTACGGTGGCAATAAACAGTCTTGCAAACAGATATATAACAATTGAATATGTAAAAAAGGACTATAACTCTGCAAATAAATATTTTTCTTCGGTTACTGCAGCAAATATAGTGGTGGTGCTTATAATTTTAGTTCCGGCAGTGATTTTGCTCCTTAACCTTGAAAAGGTAATTAACATTCCGCCGGAGTTTGTAACTGACGTTAAAGTGCTTTGGGCATTTGTGTTTCTTATGTTTGGATTTACACTTGCATTTGGCAGAATGGAGGTTTCAACCTTTGCTCATAACAGAATTGACCTTTCTGCCCTGCGCACAATGGAAAGTAACATATTGAAGGTGATAGTGCTTGTGGTGCTTTTCTATTTCTTTGCACCCAAGGTTTATTTTGTGGGAATTTCCGCTTTTGTGTGCTCTCTTTATATGATAGTTGCAAATGCTCACTATATGCGAAAGCTCACTCCTGAGCTTAAGTTTTCTAAAAGCCTTGTTGATGTAGGCTCAATCAAAGAAATGCTTACGGTGGGAGTGTGGAACTCGGCAAATCAGATGAGTCAGATGCTTTTTAACGGACTTGACCTGCTTATAGCCAATCTTTTTATAGGTGCGGCAGGAATGGGACTTATGTCTATATCCAAAACAATCCCTCTTCATCTCGTAACGTTTGTGGGTATGATTGCCGGAGCTTTCTATCCGGCGATGACCATAAGCTATGCAAAGGATGATAAAAATGAGTTTATAAAAGAAACTAATTTTGCAACCGGCATATGCGGATTTATATGTGCAGTACCAGTTGTTGGGGTTATGGTTTTTGGCAGTGATTTTTATAAGCTATGGCTACCTTCACTTACCCCGGCAGAGGTTTCTACGGTACAGATATTATCTGTTATGACGCTCCTTCCGCAATATTTCAGCATGTATCTATTCCCTCTTTACCAGGTAAATACCCTTACCTGTAAACTTAAAGTTCCCTCAATAATCAACATTGTTCTGGGTGTTGTAAATGTAGTTACAGTGTTTGTGCTTCTTAAATGCACTGATCTTGGACTTTATGCGATAGCAGGAGTAAGTTCACTGCTCCTTATTTTCAGAATAGTGGTATTTGTACCTATGTATGCGGCACATAGCCTTAAAAAAAGCTTTTGCACATTTTATCCCCCTCTTATACGAGGTATGATATTTAACGGACTGCTCATTGCACTGTTTAGTTTTACCTCACGATTTGTAGTTCCCGGTAACATTCTTTCATTTGTTCTGTGGGCAGGGATAAGCGGAGTAGCGGGCTATATAATAGGTATTCCGATTATGTTCAAAAAAGAGGATTTCAAGAAATTGGCTATGCTTAAGAAAGGATGAGATTTTTGAAAATAGCAGTTATTACAGTCCACGATTCTGCAAACTTTGGTTCGTTTTTGCAAGCATATGCCTTAAAATATGTACTCGAGCAGGATGGTCATGAGGTACGATTTGTAATCACCCGTGACAAGGGTTACGTGAGAAGACTTTTCTATAATTTTACCCTTTGCGGCGAAGTTGTGAAGCATCCTTTTAAAGCGATAACCCGTTATATTTATGGCAGAAAAAAATACAAGCTTTTCAAATCAGAGCAGAATTGTTTTTCTGAGATAAAAATTCCTGAGATTTCAGATTGCGATGTGGCAATTCTCGGTAGTGATGAAATATGGAATGTAACTGTTCCTGTTTTCCGACAGCCTTTATTTTATGGAAAATGCTCTCCCAAAAATATAGCATATGGAGTAAGTGTTGGCAGCGCTGTGATTGATAATTTCAATGACCTTGACGAAATAAAGGAATGTATCTCAAAAATTTCCGCTCCTCTTGCCAGGGATGAAAATACCTGTGATGTGATTGAAGCAATTACGGGAAAACGTCCTGAAACTGTGTGCGATCCCACTCTGCTTGCGGATAAGAAAATATATATGCATCCCTTAGAAAATAAGTATATCAATAAGCATAAATGCCTTATGCTTTATATGTATGAACCGACAATGCAAACCCGCAAGATTATAATTGATTTTGCACGTAGTGCCGGACTTAAAATTGTTTCGGTGGGATTTTACTACGATTGGTGCGATTATAATCTGCTTTGTTCACCATTGGAGTTTTGCAGTGCTCTTGAGAGGGCGGAATATGTTATAACAACCACCTTTCACGGCTCAATTTACTCGGTGCTGAATAACAAAAAGTTTGCTTGCTTACCACTTAGTCAAAAAACTACCGATATTCTCGATAAATTGGGAGCGACTGATGCAGTAATCAATATGAAAGACTTTACAACTACTCATCTTAGAGAAAAACTTCTTAACTTCTCACTTGATTATTCCCTTATAAACGAAAACATTCTTAAAATGAGGGAGTCGTCAATTGAAAAGCTGAGAGAACAGATAAGAGGAATAAAATGATTGTATGTGATATAAAAAAATGCACCGGTTGTATGGCATGTATGAATATATGTCCGGGTGGTGCAATAAAGACTTCCCTCAGTGACACATATAAAACCATACCTATGGTTGAGGAGAGTTTGTGTAAAAACTGTGGTTTGTGCAAAAGGGTTTGCCCTGAAAACAATCCTTATCCCGGCAAAATATCTTACAAATGTTACGGAGTAACAAAGGCAGAGGGTGCAGATACCAAAAACTGCGCAACTGCAGGGGTGGGTGCAGAACTTGCAAAGTATGTGACGAATAACGGAGGCATCGTTTTCGGAGCAGGTTATAAAGATGGTAAAGTATGCCACATTTCTGCAAGTACTGAAGCAGAGCTTGAAATGCTGAAAGGCTCCAAATATGTTCAAAGTGATATATGTTTTTGTTACAAAGAAGCAAAATCATATCTTGATTCAGGACGTAATGTTCTTTTTACAGGTACACCGTGCCAGATTGCAGGTCTTATGAATTATTTGGGTAGGGAGTATGAAAATCTTGTGACTGCAGATCTTGTATGTCACGGAGTTTCACCCCATAAATTTCTTGATGATTATCTTTCTGACCTTAAAATTTCGGACAAGTGCCGGGAGGTGCGTTTCCGGGGGGAAGAGGATTATTTCTTCACGGTGTACGGAGATGACGGCATTATATATAAAGAGAGTGCTACAACTAATTTGTATTATCGCGCTTACTACAATAAGATATTAATGCGGGACAATTGTTACGCCTGCGAATACGCAACCTATAAAAACCGTCCTGCAGATATAACAATCGGTGATTTTTGGGGGATAGACAGGGCTCGTTATGAAATAAGAGAAGATGTAAAGGTTTCCCTGGTTCTTATTAACACAAAGAAAGGGGCAGAACTGTTTGCCAATTTAAATATGCCCGGGGTGGAGACTGATGTGTTGGAAGGTGTTTCGAAAAATGCCCAACTTAAAACGCCTTGCCCTGAGGATGAAGAACGAGAGAAATTCCTGAACAATTATCATCGTGGATTTGCAGCAGCGGTTAACAAAACGAAAGTGAAAAAAAACATACGACGGAATAAGCGTAATCTTGCCATATTCAGAATAAAGGCAGGAATTAAAAGGGGGTTAAAGCTATGAAGGTCGGCATTATGTCAATGTACAGAATTGCAAATTATGGTTCTTTTATGCAGGCTTATGGCTTGAAAAAATTAATAACAGAGCTTGGCCATAAGGTAAAGTTTGTTGATTACAGAGTTGGTGATCCTCTTATAACAGACGAAACTATGTTAAAAACGATGCATGAAGGAAATTTTAAGTTTGCTGTCAGGTACTCTTTAAAAAAACTTCTTCGAAAACCTATGTATTTTTCTGATTTGTACAGAGTTATGCTTCTCAGACTGGGAATAACTGAAACAATGCATTATAATAGGAAGGTGGACGTGCTGGTTGTGGGTAGTGACGAGGTATTTAACTGCCTCCAGGCAAACCCTGATGTAGGCTACTCACCTGAGCTTTTCGGCAAGGACTCAAGAGCTGAAAAGCTTATAACCTATGCAGCGTCATTTGGAAGCACTACCATACACGGTCTTGTGGAGTCAGGCAAACACGATGAAGTTATGGGTTATCTTTCAAAGTTTTCCGCAGTTTCCGTGAGGGACGAAAATTCTTTGGAAATAGCTGAAGAAATGGGGCTTAATAAAGTCACCCTTAATCTTGACCCGGTGCTTATGTACGACTTCACATCTGAAATAAAAGAGAAAAAGGATATTTCCGATTACATTCTTGTTTATTCTTATGCAGGGAGAATGAAGGATGAAGAGGAAATAAAAGCAATACGGGAATTTGCAAAAAAGCATAATAAGAAAATTGTAACAGTGGGATTTCATCAGGATTGGTCCGATATAAAGCTGGAAGCTAATCCCTTTGAACTTCTGGGTTATTTCAAGAATGCAGAATATGTTGTAACAGACACATTTCACGGCACTATTTTTTCTATTATAACAAAGCAGAGATTTGCCACCATAGTTAGGGACTCAAATAAGCAGAAGCTTGTTCATCTCCTTGAAAAGCTTGAGCTTTCCCACAGAATAGCTCACGAAATGTCAATGCTTGAAGATATTCTTGAAGAAAAAATAGATTACACAAAAACAAATGAAATTATAAACCTTGAGCGTAAGAGGACGATTGGGTATTTAAGTAATGAAATATGAGGTGAAACCTTGTGAATATAGAGCTTACGGGATATTTTGACAAAAACTACGGCGATGATATTATGCACTCCCTGATAGTGGAGCATTTTCCGGAACACTGTTTTTTTGTATGTGCCAATGAAAGAGAAATGCTTGCTCATCTTGAAAAGTATCCAAATGTTGTCATAAATGATACAGCTCATACGGCGGATGTTTATCTTAATGTAACCGGTACGGGATTTATGTATAAGGGAAAGCGTGCAAAGGTTGAAAAGCTCATTTGTATGGCAACTAACTCCTCAAAAAAATATCCCAAGTCAGCGGTTATTAATTGCAGCTTTGAGCCATTTGACAGTTCTTTTGAAAAAATGCTTGTAAGAAAAGACCTGAAAAAATACAATCTTATAACTTGCAGAGACGGTTTTTCTTATAAATATATTAAATCTGAAAAAAAGGCTGCAGAATTTCACAATGATATTGTGTTTGCAAATGCTTCGCCGGGAGAAATGCCCGCAGAACATATACTTGGTATAGCTCCCGTAAGAAGGCTTTATGATTCGTCAAATCACGACTATTATGAAAAACTTGCACAGTTTTGCGATTTGTACTCAGTTTATAAAAATTGCAAAGTATTTATATTTGCCTTTGATACAGGGCTTGAAAACGACGTTTCGGCGGCGCTTTCAGTAAAAAAGCTTATGAAACAAGGAGATAAAGCAGAGATTGTAATGTACAATTCTGATGTTAATGAGTTTTCAAAAAAAATAAAACAATGCTCCTTTATAGTTGGCTCCAGATTTCACAGTGTTGTGGAGGCGTATGGAAGCGGTATAAAATCTGTAGGAGTATATGACAGAAAAAAACTTAGTCTTTTGTGTGACACTCTTGGAATTCCTGCAGTATCAAAGGAAGATTTCACTCCGGAAATGCTAATGGAGCTTGCGGAGAAGGCTAAGGAACCTGACATAATTGATGAATTAAAGGCAGATGCCTTGGGGCATATCAGATGTCTTGAAAAGTTTCTTAACGGATAAGGGTGAAATAAGTGGTAGATGTAACTGTTGTAATACCTGTTTATAACGGCGAGAAAACAATTGAGAAATGTATAAATTCGGTGCTTTCCCAAACACTCGAAAATATCGAGGTAATAGTGGTAAACGACGGAAGCACTGATAAAACTGAAGAAATTATAAAAAGCTTTTCTGACCCGAGGCTTAAACTATTAACAATAGAAAACTCCGGTCAGGGTTTTGCGAGAAATGTGGGAATAGATGCTGCAACGGGTAGGTATATAGGTTTTGTTGATGCTGACGACACGGTAGAGGCGGATATGTATGAGATAATGTATGCCTTTGCTTTGGAAAACGGTGCGGATGCAGTGCAGTGTGGTATAAACGACATAAAGCCAAATGGCACATTTTCAAGACCTGACACACCAACGGAGTTTGTAAAAATTAATGATATTTCCGATTATACAAATCGTTATTTTTACACAATGAAGCATACAAACGAAGTATGTAACAAGCTTTTTTCGGCAGTTTTTCTTAAAAATACAGGTGTGAGGTTTTCCGACACAAAGAAATTTTTCAGTGAAGACCTGAAATTTAATATCGACATACTTTCTTGTTTAAAAGGAATAGGGTTTATAAATAAGCCTCTGTATAACTATTATATATCCGATTCGGGACATTGCAGAAATGCAAGTCCGGAGAGAGTGGGCAAAATTTTAGATTTATATGTATCCGCAACGGGGAATATGAGTAACAAATCAGTCAGGAGAGCTATAAGTAGTATGGCGGTTGTGAATGTTTTGATATACTCGGTGCCTGTTATCCGTGAGGTTTCCCATATAGTTCGTTCAAAAACTCTTAAAAAATTTATGATAAACTCATGCTTATATAAAAAAACATTCAGGCATACAATGCTTATGTTATCATTAATTTTGTTGCCCTATCCTCTTAAAAAGAAATTAATTGTAAGATACTACACATTTTAGCCGTGACATTCTTAATGGAAGGTGATAAGCGTATGGCAGTGAAGAAAGATAAGTCCATAAAAATAAGATTATATGTTGCAGTGGTGCTCAGTGCGATTCTTTTGTATGCCCTTACAATAATCGTGGGCAATATAATTCACAGCTCTTCTGTTGAAAACCGCTACAAGAACCTTTGTAAATCAGTGGTTGAAACAACAAATGGGTTAATGTCGTCTGAAAAAATGGACTTGTATATAAACGACCATAATTCCTACGAATATATTCAGCTTGATAAAAAGATAGATGCTCTTAAGGCAACTATTCCCGGAGTTAATATGATTGGGATTTACATAATGGAAGCTGAGGGAATGAAAACTGTATTTTCTACCGAAAGCTTTGGAGAAGAAAATAAAAAGCTTGTTAACTACGACTCTCAATGGGGTAGGTACAGAGATAGTTTTCTTAATAATCAGATTATTGAAAATGCACATATTACTACCCGCAATGGTATATCTGTTGCATATTGTCTGCCTTTGTTCCCGGAAGAGGGTTATAGGGTTTATCTGTGCGCCGGAGTGTTGAAAGACAGGATTGATGAAGAAAACAGTGTTTTCCTGAAGCGTAATTTAATAGCCCTTGCCGCAGTTATGGTGGTAATACTCATCGGATTGCTTATGTTAATTGAGCTTAAAATAGTTAGACCTATGAAAAAAATCGGAAAAATTGTATGGCAGGCGGCTGCTTGTGAAAACAGTGAGTTTATTGAAGAGCTAAGAGATAATTATATTAAATCAGGTAACGAAATAGAAAATATTTATCATAGCCTTATTAATATATATACCCAGAAAGCACGGCTTGCCGGTTGTGTAGATTCTGCCGACGGCGAAAGTATAGACTCTGTTGTATGGCTTATACAGAGGATGGATGTTCTGAATTCTGACCATCTTGATAATTTTCTTGAATATATAATGCTTTTTCTTGCCGAAATGAAGGAAAAAAATGAGTACAGTGATGAAGTAACACGGAGTATGTATGGTAATATTCTCCTTGCCGCACCTCTTCATGATGTTGGAAAGCTTGTAATCCCCGAAGAGATTGTTAATAAACCCGGTAAGCTTACAGATGAAGAGTTTGAAATTATGAAAAGGCACTGCGAATACGGTGCGGCAATAATTTCAGATATGTATGCAAGCCATCAATCCGAGGGCTATCTTGAATATGCAAGGGAAATGGCTCTCCATCATCACGAAAAATGGGATGGCACAGGTTATCCTCACGGCCTAAAAGGCGAGGAAATACCTTTGTATGTGAGGATTGTAACTATTGCAACAGTGTTTGACACACTTGTTTCGGAGCGTCCTTACAGCCGTGCGTTTTCTTTCAGGGAAGCTATGAAGGTGCTTGTTTCTGAGAAGGGGAAGCTATTTGATCCGGTACTTGTTGATATATTTATTAAATCAAAGCGTAAGTTCTACAATATATACGAAAAAAATAAAGAGAGCAAGCAGTAAATTGAGAAAGGAGAATGTAAAAGTATGAAAAAAGGCTATAGAAAGAAACTGTTAAAATATGAAATTTTCATATTTTTTGTTCTCGTGGCTGTTGTTCTGGATTTAGCTATTGTTGGAATAAGCTATGCTATGTACACTAACAATATGAACAGGGAGAGTGAAAAAATCTGCACAGGCCTTTCAGAAGCTATTGCTTCTTCAATAAATGGGAACAGGATTGACGATTGGCTGAGTGGCGAAAGGATTAATGATTATATAGAAAGCGAAGAACAACTTATAAATATTCTCAATTCATATTCTGATATTATTAATATCAGGTTGTATAAAATGAATCTTGACGGACCCAGAGTTGTATACGATTTATCACGTTACGGCGGAAAAACAGAGCCTCTCGGCACAACACTTCAATACGGGGACCGCCTGTCGCCTATAAAAAGCAGGCTTATTTCGGGTGAATATGTAGGGACTGTGTTTTCAGAAGAAAATAAAGAAACAGTTATAACTTCTATGACACCTGTAACAGATGTAGGAAATAAGGTAACTTGTTATGCTATATGTGAAATAGGTATGAAAACAATGAAAAATAACAGGGAAGAACTTATAAAAACACTGTTCCCGGCAATACTTATTGCATCTGTTGTTCTTGTAATTCTCCTTAATATTTACGTAAACCACAGCATTGTAAATCCTATTACTAAGCTTGATTTTGAGCTTAGAAAAATGACAGGCTATAATAAAGCAGATGAAGTGATCGGACAACTGCAAAAGCTTAAGAAACACAGGCTGTCTGAGGTTACCCATATAGTCGACGGGTTTGTTGACATTCTGGGTGATATAAGCCAAAAAGATATGGAAGCGGACGCTTTTGAGGAACTTGCAAAAGAAAGAATGTTCAGGGCTATAAAAAAAGAAGATAATGAAAAAACAGTTCCGGAAAAACAAAAGCCAAGGGTTGTTGTGCGTAAGAAAGATAAAGCTGCAGTAACAGATACCAAAAAACGAACTGTAAAAGCAGTAGTAAAAAAAGCAAAAGATACGGAACAATAGTTATAATAAATGCAATATATTGTATTTTATCGATTGCATTTATTATAACATAAGCTTAGAATATACAGATATAGGTAGCTTATGTTGATAATAAATGCAATATATTATATTTTATTGGTTGTATTTATTATAGTATATTTTCTCCTCTAACCTTAAAGTTTTCGGGCAGGTGACTTAAAAGAAGGTCAATTTCAGAACAGGATGCAAGAGCATCGCCAAATTGTTCCTCATATATAAAATCCCTGATTGCCGCATAGTGAAGTTCTATCCGGAGCAACTCTTCGTGATCGGAAGTTGCTTCAAAAAGCACTTTATGATTTTTAAATTCCTTTTCTGCGGAATTGAGAGCATTTATTGACTTTTCTATATCTTTGTTTTCCAGACTATTATGAAGATTTTGATTACCTTGTGAGACTGTTGCGGTGGCGCTTTCTATTTTTTGAGATAAAACTGTGCCTGAAGCTATAATAATCAAGCTAAGCACCGCCGCAAATATAAAACTTTTCATTATTTTTACCTTTCTCTATTATTTACTGCTTTGTTTGCCTGTTTTTTTCAACTGAATATGAAAATTTCCTTTTGCATCAACAGATGCAAGAAAAATTTTCTTAACATCAGAAGCGCCTAATTCTTTTGCTTTTTCCATAACCTCATTCTCTGTAAGACCTGCCCTCTTTAATTCGCCTTTATTAAATGAGCCGTCGGATATAACTACGCAGGGAAGCCCGCTGCCTGTGGGGTCACCGGATTTTGGGATAACGCTGAGCTTGCCGCTGGTTTCAAGAACTGCCGCTTCAACGTCTGATATGTTGTAGCAGTTATTTACACGAAGCTCTTCCAACAGGTCGCTTACACTGAATCGAAGGCGTTCCAGTTCCTTTTCGTTTATAACACCCTTGTATATAACTATGCTGGGGTCTCCTGATAGAATGCGCCGTATAAACTTGCATTTAAAGCCTGAAAACGATATAAACACTTCGGCTATCATCAGTGTTAAAACAGGAATTATTCCTCCAAGGAGAGGCATATCCACTGTTTGCATAGGAACTGTGGCAAGGTCAGAAATCATAATTGCTACCACCAGTTCTGCAGGTTGAAGCTCGCCAACCTGGCGTTTGCCCATAAATCGCAATGAAATTATAACTGTCAGATATAGAATAAGAGTTCTGATAATGATTACAAGCATAACTGCCTCCCGTTTTGTGTTATGCTTATTTTTTTCATTTATCTTTTAAAAAATACATAAGCGTCATAATTTTATGCTTGGACGGCCGTTATAGCCATAGCAGGGGTAATTATTTCCATTTATAACCGTATTTATTATATGTGGACGGGAGTCTGTACCCATACACTGCACTGTGTCGGACCATCTGTCATTTTCAAGTCTTTTGTACTTGATAAAATCACCGGATTTCCACTGAATGTAAGTAGCATTATTTGTATTCAAAATCAATGGATGTTCCGCATATTTATCTTCTGCCATAGGTCTTTTATTCAGATATATTACTTCGTCTTTTATATAAACAAGTAAATCACGTCCGTTACATGATGCATAGCATGGCATTTTCCCGCCGTAGTACATATCCCTGACAGTTTTTGTGCTGTTCTCGGGGTTGGCACCGCAAAGGATACCTTCAGGAGATGTATAAAAAAGCTTCCCGTACCCGCAGTAATAGTGGGGTGCATCATGGCTTAGCTCTGCAATTACATATGGTTTTCGTGAATTTCCCAGAATGCAGTGGTAAAGCAGAATTTTGTCGTTATAATCTGTTTTATAAAACAAATTCATAGCTCCGCTATCATAGGTAAGTGTGAAGTCGTAGGGGATAATGTTCTCGCGACCGCTAATTAAAAGATGCGGATTATTTGGGTGATTTATATAAATAATATCGTTATTTTTATTTGCGCACACTATATGAGTAGCGCGGTTCCTGAGCAGAGCAAAGCCGTCACACCCGGATTGATATATCTCCTCGCCGCTATGAAGTGATTGCAGGTTTTTTCGGCAAATTCCTTTATATCTCGCATAATAATATGCGGCGTTTTCTTCTTTAACAATAAAAAATCTCATACATCTGTCCCTCCTATGGGTAGTGTATGAGATTTAATGCTATTTAATGCTATCAGCAATTAAAGTAAAAATTTCGGCAACGGTTTTTTTTCGTACCTCATCACGGGTTCCTGTGAGTCTGAGTTCACGTACTGTGCAGTTTTTTTCGGTACTGCATGCAATATAAACAAGCCCCACAGGCTTTACGGATGTACCGCCTCCCGGGCCTGCTATGCCTGTTGTTGAAATTCCTATACAGGCACCGGATTTTAGCCTCACGCCCTCTGCCATTTCACGTGCAGTTTGTTTGCTTACTGCACCGTAGGTATCAAGAGTTTCTTTTTTAACACCAAGGTTTTTTATCTTGGCTTCATTTGAGTAGGTGATATATCCTTCTCCATAAATTTCCGAAACGCCGGGGAAGTCCGTTATTGTTTTTCCTATAAGACCGCCTGTACAGCTTTCTGCAGTCGCAATGGATATATGGTTTTCAACAAGATATTTAATGGTTTTTTCAATCATTCTCTCACCCCGTCGGGATACACCACTATTTTTTCTACTCCTGCCAGAGATTCTTCAATAAGTTTTTCAATATCAAGCACGCTTTCTGTTTTTTCCACACTTCGGCGTTTGGGATTTGTGGATGGGTGCTTTGGGGTAAACACAGTGCAGCAGTCCTCATAGGGAAGAATGGAAGTTTCAAAAGTATCAATCTGGCGTGCACGTACAACGATTTCTTCTTTATCCATACCCACGAGCGGACGGAGGACGGGCATATCAACAACCGAATTTGTAACATCGAGAGCGCTTAATGTCTGGCTGGCAACCTGACCTGCACTTTCACCGGTTATGAGCGCTACTGAATGATGGCGCCTTGCAATTCGCTCAGCAATTCTCATCATAAATCTTCTCATTATAAGGGTAAGATGCTCCTCCGGGCAGTTATCACGAATTTGCAATTGTATTTCTGTAAAAGGTACAATATAAAGGTTGATTTTTGAAGTATATCGTGCAAGGATTGAAGCAAGCTCAATAACCTTTTCTTTTGCTCGTTCAGATGTATATGGATAGCTGAAGAAGTTTATGGCATCAATTTCGATACCTCTTTTTGCCATCATATGCCCTGCAACAGGTGAGTCGATGCCGCCTGATAAGAGCAGAGAAGCCTTGAGCCCGGTACCGATTGGCATTCCGCCCTGTCCCTGGAGTTTATTCTCTGCAATGTATACATATGCACCAAAGTCACGGATTTCCACCTTAACGGTTTTTTCGGGATTATGAACGTCCACTTTAAGTCCGGGGCATTTGTCGTGAAGATATCCTCCCACCTCAACACTAAGCTCTTGTGATGTGAGGAAGAACCTTTTATCGGAACGTTTGCCCTCAACCTTGAAGCTCACACCCGGTGCAAGGTCCGTTTTTAAATATTCATATGCGGTTTCCTTGATTTTATCAAGGTCTTTTTCACATTCTGCGGCACGTGTTACCGATACAAGTCCGAATATTTTTGTAAGACGTTCGCAAACTATATCAAGTTTTGATTGGTCCGGAACGTTTATATAAATAGTGGCCTGTGCAATCGTAACCTCAGTTTCGGTAAGACCTTTCAGTGCGTTTCTTATATTATCGAGAAGTATTTTTTCAAATCTTGGTCTGTTGCAACCCTTGAGTATTATTTCGCCGTATTTGGCAAGTATTAATTCTTTCATAAAATTTATCTCCTGATATATTTTCTTAAAACGGCAACTTCTTTTGCAAGAATTTCCGCAGTTTTTTCCATATCCTGAATGGTTAGTGAAGAATCGAAGCTAAAGCGTACCGCGCCTCCTATTTCCTCCGGAGAACAACCCATACTTGTAAGTACATGGCTTGGCTCTGGTTTGTGAGATGAACAGGCAGAACCTGTGGAAACATATATTTTGTGGTTTTCAAGAGTATGAAGCAATACCTCCGCTTTTATTCCTAAAAATGATACATTCAAAACATATTTTGAAGCATACTCTATATCCCCATTTATTTTAACATCGGGAATAAGCCGGGTTATACCGCTTTTTAGTGTATCGTACAAAATGTCGCAGTTTTCAAAAGTTTCCTCTGCCGCGGCGCCAAAACCTGCAATTCCGGGGGCGTTTTCAGTTCCCGGTCGGATACTGTTTTGCTGAGAACCGCCATATATAAGGGGAACAATCCTTGAAAAATCTGAATAAAGAGCTCCAACACCTTTTGGGCCGTGGATTTTATGACTGCTTACACTTATAAGGTCTGCACCTGTAGCCTGCTTTGAGCAGTCCAATTTGCAAAATGCCTGAACTGCATCTGTATGGAATAGCCCGAATGACGATTTTTTTTTCAAAATAGCACTTATTTCCTTTACTGGCTGAATTATTCCGGTCTCGTTGTTTATGCACATAACACTTACCAGGGAGGTTTTGTCATCTATTGCGTCTTGAGCCGCCGCCAAGTCCACTCTGCCGTCTTTTAGCGTGGGGAGATACACCACGTCAAACCCTTCACGTTCAAGAGCCTTGAAGCTTTCAAGAACAGAAGGATGCTCAATCTGAGAAGTTATAATTCTGTTACCTCTTTTTCTGAGAGCTCTTGCAGTGCCGAATATAGCGGTGTTATTTGCCTCTGTCCCTCCTGAGGTAAATAATACATTCTTTTTTTGAACACCCAGTCTTGAGGCGATTATGGTACGGCTTTTTTCAATTATTTTTTCGCCCTCAATTCCAAGCCCGTGAAGAGAGGAAGGGTTTCCGAAATTCTCCATTGCCTCAAGCACAGCATCCTTTGCCTTTTGGGAAGGCTTTGTAGTGGAAGCATTGTCAAGATATATCATAACTTACGCCTTTCTTACATTAATCACGTTTATATGCTCTATACGGAGTGTAGCTCCGTTTTTGCAATACACCTTAATCTCTGCTTTATCAGCATCAACCTTTGCATCGAAATCAAGATTAAGACACAAAAGCTCAGTGTTATCTATCTTGTGTTTTTTTGGCTCGCAGGTAAGTTCTTTCCCGTTTTTGTAATAGCCAATTCCTGCATAACATTCTCCGGAAACATCGTCTTTAGCGCATTCAATAACAAGCCGTATAGCATCATAGCCCTCAAAACGCCTTGCCGAAAATGTTATGGTGGAAACAAAGCTTATATCAGGATTGCACGATAACGTAACTTTTTCGCTGCAACCGTTGCAACCGCCACAATCGTGACACTTGCCTGTGCAAGTTTCTTCGTTCATAAAAAAACTCCTTAATTAGTAAATCTCCTGGAATTATATCAAAAAAAAATAAAAAAATCAACTGTTTTTCTTACTTTATACCAAAATTTATGTATTTGTATCTATTAAAACGGAAAAGCCACCGTAAGGCGGCTTTTCAATTATACATTGTTAATACCATTTATAAGTCGTGCTCCATAGTCTGCATCTACCGCTTCCCAACCGAAACTGTAGGGCTTTACTCCGGAGTATCGGAGCTGCTGCCATATTGTGTTGTAGGTGGTGAGGGGGACTGTGGATGTATAAACCATATTTTCTTTTGTATCCTGTACCATAAACTCTAAATTATCATTTTCTTTCTTTCCGAAAACACATATTCTCTGATTTTGTTTATCCGGCTCCTGTGACAAAATCAAGAGTTTTATAACCTCAATGGCTTTGTCGTTAAGATCGAAATCAAATATAAGTATTTTTTCCAAAAGGGCATTATATTCGCTGACAAATCTTAAATTATATTCTTCATAAGCTTCAAGCTCACCAGATTCTTTTGAGGTTTCGCAGATGTTTTCGTAAAGTCGCTTTTTAAGGCTCTCGTCATTACATGGAGTAAACGAAATCATCAGCTTTTTTTCCTCATCGTGGTATAGCATTGGAGTGGGTACAAGCCCGAAATGGGAACAGGCGGAACATTTAAAAATATTCAGCTTTCCTCCAAGGAGGTCTTTTTTTAAATCAGGGCTGTCTTTAACTGTTATGGAATCCCAAACAGTCATATCCTGGAGTAAACCGCAGGACGGACATTTGATACTTTGTTGTGTGTTAAGGCTCAAAAATATTCAACTCCTCTTTTTTAGAACTTCATTGTAAGTGAAATTCTGTTTTTCTTTGTATCGACATCAAGTATTTTTACCTTTATAATATCGCCCACATTAAGCACCTCGGAGGGGTGCTTTATATACTTGTCGCAAATCTGTGAAATATGAACAAGTCCGTCTTGATGTACACCAATATCCACAAATGCACCGAAGTCAATTACATTACGGACCGTACCTGTCATTTCCATTCCGGGCTTCAGGTCATTTATATCCATTACATCACTTCGGAGAACCGGTTGTGGAAGTTCCTCTCGCGGATCACGTCCTCTCTTTAACAAGCTGTCTGCAATATCATTAAGTGTAGGTACTCCAATTCCCGTTTCTTCTGCAAGCTTTTCTGCGCCGTATTTCTTTATTCTGTTTTTGAGTTCTATTAGCTTACCTGACAATACATCGTCCATAGTGTAGTCAAGCTTTTTAAGCATTTCCATTGCTGCTTTGTAGCTTTCAGGATGAACTGATGTGTTATCCAGAGGCTCGCTACCATCTGTTATACGTAAGAAGCCTGCACATTGCTCAAAAGCTTTTGCCCCCAATTTAGGGACTTTTAAAAGGTCCTTGCGTTTTGAGAACTTGCCTATTTCATTACGGTATACTTCTATGTTCTTTGCGATTGTTTTATTTATTCCGGCGACGTAGGAAAGAAGAGATGGCGATGCAGTGTTAAGGTCAACTCCCACGCTGTTAACACAATCTTCTACAACTCCCCCCAAGGCTTCCCCAAGACGCTTTTGATTCATATCATGCTGATATTGTCCCACGCCAATTGATTTTGGGTCTATTTTAACAAGCTCTGCAAGAGGGTCCTGCAAACGTCTCGCAATAGATACGGCACTCCGAAGGGATACATCGTAGTCCGGAAACTCCTCTGTAGCAAGCTTTGATGCGGAATAGACTGAAGCTCCGGCTTCGTTTGTCATCATATAATGAACAGGGTGGTTTATTTCTTTAATAAGGTCTGCTATAAATATTTCCGATTCTTTTGACGCAGTACCGTTACCTACAGAAACAAGGCTTACTCCGTTTTCTGTAATCATTTTTTTGATAAGACGCCTGGATTTTTCTTTGTCGTGGATGGGGAGTGTGAAGTATGCAACTCCAGTATCCAGAACTTTACCTGTTTCGTCAACTACTGCAAGCTTACAACCTGTTCTGTAACCGGGGTCCACACCGAGAACAACCTTTCCCTTTACAGGTGGTTGAAGCAAAAGCCCGGAAAGGTTCTTGCTGAATACCTTGATTGATGATTCCTGAGCCTCTTCTGTAAGCATATTTCGGATTTCTGTGGCAACTGATGGCTCAATAAGTCTGGAATAACTGTCACGGGTTGCCGCTTCCATCAAGGGTGCGCAAGGAGAAGCGTTGTTTGTTACTGTTTTGCTTAATAGGTATCTGAAAATAATTTCCTCGTCCATTTCAAGCTTCACATTCAAAAAGCCTTCCTTTTCGCCGCGGTTAATAGCCAGGAGTCTGTGATGTGCAATTTTCGAAGCCTTTTCGCTGAACTCATAGTACATATTGTATACGCTGTCTTCTTCCTTTGTGGCTTTTGTTACAATAATTCCGTTGTGGAGAGTAAGCTCACGTAAAATTTTTCTGAAATTGGGGTTGTCGGAAATCTGCTCTGCTATAATGTCGGATGCACCTGCGATTGCATCTTCTGCTGTTTCTACCCCTTTTTCGGAATCAATAAAACCTTCTGCCGCAGTATATGGATCAGTTTCGTTAGCTTGTGCAAAAATAAGCTCTGCAAGGGGTTCAAGCCCTTTTTCCTTTGCAATAGAAGCTCTTGTTCTTCTCTTGGGGCGGAAAGGTCTGTATATATCATCAAGTTCTGTAAGAGTTACAGCGGCGTTGATATTTTCTGAAATCTCGTTTGTTAGATTTCCTTGTTCGTCAATAAGTCGTGTGATTTCAGCCTTTTTGTCTTCAAGATTACGCAGATAGGTAAGGCGGTCATTAAAATCACGAAGTACTTCATCTGTCATACCGTCTGTCTTTTCTTTTCGGTAACGGGCGATAAAGGGGATGGTATTTCCTTCATCAATCAACTGAATTACGTTGTTTACCTGCTCGTCTCGAAGAGAAAATTCCTCTTTTAAAAGAGCCTTAATTTTGTCCATTTGTTCAAACCTCCCAAAATATGAAAAATCACATCAAAAACTTTGTAATATTTCTGAAAAGAAATTTTAAAAAAAGACTTCACAAAGTAAAAAAAGTGTGATACAATACCCTTAGACCCAAGATATTGTGTTTTTTGACGAATTGATATAGCATATGTTGTTTCTGCCTGCAATAGATTATACCCTATTTTTTACAGGAATACAAGGAAATAATAAAAATATAATCCATTTGAAAAAAATTTTTAAAAAACACTTGCGTTTTTCTCGAAAATGGAGTAGAATGTAGGTATGGTGGAGTAAATGGGAGCGTTTTGGAGAATGTTCCCACGCCTGAACTCGTTTTATGGAGGTGAACGTAAGTATATGAGCACATATTTTGTTGATGAGTACGAGAGACAGTTGGACGACCGCGGCAGAATTATACTTCCTGCAAAGGTAAGAGATGAAATAGGCAGTTGCGTGTATATAACACGTTCGCCGTCGGAAAAATGTTTGTATATTTATTCCAAGGATGAATGGGAAGCACTTTCTGAGAAGCTTCGCAGTCTTCCTGTTACATATGATAGGAATGCTGCCGCTTTTGTTCGTATATTTTGCGGCACTGCGACTTGTTGCGAGGTAGACAAGCAGGGAAGAATATCTCCCGGAAAGCGTCTTTGCGAGTTTGCAGAGCTTGAAAAGAATGTGGTTTTAGTTGGTGTAAATACACGTATGGAAATCTGGTCTGAAAAAGAATGGGCCGCTTATAATGAGCGCCTGTCGGAAGACATTATAATAGAAGGAATACAAAAGTTTGGTCTTATCATTTAATGGAGGTACTGCTTTGGAGTTCGCTCATGTATCGGTAATGTTCCGCGAGGTTATTGACTCGTTGGCAATCAAAAAAAACGGAATATATGCAGACGGAACTCTTGGAGGAGGCGGTCATACTGCGGGAATTTTATCTGCGTGTGACAGTGCAACAGTTATCGGGATTGACCGTGATACCGATGCTATCGGTGCTGCTAAAAAAAGACTTGAGGAATTCGGTGATAGGTTTATAGCTGTTCACAATAATTTTTCAAACGTGAAACAGGTTATGTCAGAACTTGGTATTTTAGGTATTGACGGTGCAGTTCTTGACCTTGGCGTGAGCTCCTATCAGTTGGATGAAGCTTCAAGAGGCTTCAGTTATATTCATGATGCACCATTGGATATGCGTATGAACCGTATGGAGGGTATATCGGCGGCAGAAGTTATAAACACTTATTCTCCTCAGTCCCTTACAGAGATTTTTTATTCCTATGGCGAGGAAAAATGGTCAAAGCGCATAGCCGAATTCATCTGTGAGCAAAGAGCAAAAAAGCCATTTGAAACAACAGGTGAGCTTGTGGAAGTGATTGAAAAAGCAATTCCTAAAGCTGCCAGAGCAGATGGCGGACATCCTGCAAAAAGGGTTTTTCAAGCAGTTCGTATAGAAGTAAATGGTGAACTCCGTATTCTGGAGAATGCACTAAGAGACTTTGCAGAGCTTTTGAATCCCCACGGACGTCTTGCAGTTATAACTTTTCATTCTCTGGAAGACAGAATAGTTAAAAACACATTTAAAGACCTTTGCACAGACTGTATATGCCCCAAGGAATTCCCTGTGTGTGTATGCAATCACAAGGCGGTTGCAAAGTCATTTACAAAAAAGCCCATTCTTCCGTCGAAGAAAGAACTTGAGGAAAATTCCCGTTCAAGAAGTGCAAAACTAAGAATTATAGAAAAGATTTAAGTAAGGAATGTTGAAATGATTAACGGAAACTTAGCCTATAAAGAAGAATATTTTCCCCGGGCTGTAAGAAATCCGGGCACAGCTTCGGTAAGCACCCGAAAAAGTTCTGGAGCCCGTAAAATGACAGCATCCTCACATATGGCTGAGGGTTATAGCAGAAGCGTAGGGGCCGCTCGAAGAAAACAAACAGTTCAAAACAGGAGCAAGCAGGCTGTAAAGAGACTGGTAACGGCCGAACATACAGCAAAAACAATCGTAAAGGATAAAAGAGAAATGATAAACAGGAAGGTTACGCTCCTAAGGATAGTTTATATGTTGATTATTGCATTTTCGGCATCATTTATGATTTCAAAGTATGTAACAGTAAACGAAACTGCAAGCGAAATCAAATCCCTTTCAAAGGAACTTGAAAATACACGTGCATATACAAGCCAGAGAGTGTATGAAATGGAAAGAAATATAGACCTCAGCGAGGTGGAGGAGATTGCTTCCACAGAGCTTGGTATGCAAAGACCTGAGAGCTATCAGATTATATATGTAAACGTCGATAAGGACGACATTTCAGAACTTACAGCCAAAGATGTTGAGGGCGCAGGGAACGACCTTAAAGAATTGTTTCGTGTACTTAAAGAGAATATTGTTGAGTTGTTCAGCATAAACTAATTGGAAGATAAAAAGAATTAACGACAGCGAGGTGAGTAGCCATTATACCCAACACTTTAATAAAAAAACGGTCAAGAATAATGTTTATTGTTATTGTTGCATTTTTGCTTGCGTTAATTTTAAGAGTTGCTTACTGGACAGTAATCCGTGGCGATGAAATGAAGAGAGCCGTTGAACGTCAGCAGACTGGTGCGGTGGATGTAATTGCTTCAAGAGGAACTATTTACGACAGAAATGGTAAAGCTCTTGCAGAGAGTGCAACCGTAAATACTTTGATATGCAATCCCCAGGATGTGGATAAAAACACAGGCACCGACGAAGAAGCAAGATACATAGCGGATAAGCTTTCTGTAATACTCAATATGGATTATAACAGGCTTTATGAGCTTCTTACGAAGAATAACAGATATCAGGTATTGAAAAAAAGACTTACAATAGAAGAAACCGAACAGATAAAAGCGCTTAAGACTCCAAAAGATGCGGATGGTGATGGCAAAAAAGATGCTGACGATAAGTCCAAAATCTTCAAAGCAATAACCTTTGAGGAGGATTCAAAGCGCTATTACTCGTATAATGTAGCTCCAAGCATTCTTGGATTTACAGGTTACGACAATAATGGAATGCAGGGAATAGAATATTCATTTGATGATATGCTCTCCGGGAAAAATGGTAGTATTTTAACTGCGCAGGCAGCTTCCGGAACAACTCTCGAGGAGCAACAGTATGAGGCATATACAGGGGCATTGAAAGATGCAGATATTGTTCTTACAATAGGTGAAACAATCCAGCATTATCTGGAAAAGC
>JAZRNL010000038.1:0-44219 GCA_045648165.1 Clostridia bacterium
CCTTGGCTCACAGAACGACATGGCTACGATCCGACTTCTGTATATCCTACCTCGTCCTGAGAAAATTCAAGAGCCGGAAATTTCAATTTGAGCAAATCAAACAAAGGTGATTGAGTTTTCTTCTCACCAGTAGCTCCCATGCTGCACCAGCTTATATATAAAAGTTCGGAGGTTTCGGAAAAAGCAGTAACAAGTTCAAATTCCTTTGAGAGATTACGATATGTCTTACCTACAGAAACAGGCAGACATCCGAGACTTTCGAGCTCACCTTCTGTAATAAGCCCATCTTCTCTTTTAACTGCAGGAACTGTATCCCGTGTTGCTCCTATAACAAACAAAGCTTTAACTCCTGAGCCTTTTCTATGACCTGCATCACTTACCGAAACACCATTTTGAACTGTAGGAATTATACTGATTTCAGAAGCTTCTATGCCTGCTTTAAGGTATTCGCCAAAGGTGCTTCTGCTTATTTTTTCGTCACCAGACATAACAACCATCTGATTGAAAATATTAACAATCAAATTCCATACATGAGCAAGACGTGCAGCTTCGTTTTCTTCACCCATGCTTTCAAAATTTTCGATGTTTTCCTGAATTTTTTGGAAAAGTTTTATATCTGAAAGATATTCAAAAAAAGCAGTAACATGAGCTTCAACGGTTTTTTTTCCTTTTGTTTTTTCGTAGAAACTGTATAGAGGCTCAGAAACCGTTTTTCTCAATGCTATGAGATGCGCACTTTGAGAATTCCTGCGGCTCTTTTTACCCAGTGCTTCATCAAAAAAACCATTTGGGACTGTTTCGAAGTATTTATCTTCCTTCCACATACCGGCTCTTATGCCGCGCTTTTTAATATGCATCGAAAGAACATCTGCACTATCATTATCGGAAAGTATATATCCTGTTTTAAGATATCTTACCATATGAAAAACAGGCAGACTCTTATTCTTAAGAAGTTCAAAAACAGACGTAAGCAACACTGAAACCGGATGGTTAATCAGCGGAAGTTTATAATCAGAAAAATAAGGGATTGAGTATCTGTCAAAAACAGCTTCGATACAGGAAGAATATTCATTCAAGTCACCACAAAGAAGAGAAAAATCCGAAAAGCTATATTTCTTTTCAGAAACAAGCCTCAGTATTTCTGAAGCCACATCTTCAACTTCTTCATATATATCATCTGTTTCCCGTATAATCACAGAAGAAGCCTGTCCTTTAAAAACTTTATCTCTTTCATCATAGGTATTACAAAGGAATGTAATATCCTCATTAGAAGTTGAATGAGAGAATTCATTATAAACATTATACGAAAACCCACGTTCTCTACATACCGATGTAAGCTTATAAAATGTTTTTTCAGGAACACTGTATACATCATCCGTGTCCACATATCCTCCCCTTTTACAAGGGAGATAAATGCGCACGTCAGCACCAACAGATAAAAAAGCATACACAATTTCAAGTTCAGCAGGCACGAACTCCACAAAACCGTCAATCCACACAACAGCATCGGCATAACATTTATCAGCTTTGATATTAGCCGCAGTGTCTAAAAGCATATCTGCCTCATCTTTGTAACCGTTCAAAGAAAACTCGTTGCGGTATGCAATAAATATATCTTTAATAATGCTAAACTTATCACGAGTAACACCATTAGGCATAGCTTGAATTTCAGACTCAACCTCATCAATGTCAACACAAAATCTTTTCCAATCCTCTATAACTTCAAGAACGCTTTCAACAAATCCGCTTTTATCTTTAGCTCCGTAAAAAATTGATGTTTCATCCACAAATTTATTTATTATACGGCGGAGAAGCATTTGCTTGCCTTCATTTAGGAGAGCTTTATCACCTGCAGCAGTGCTTTTGCGAATGAATTTATTAAGTGTTAAAACCCTTACACCGTTAAAACCTGTTCCACCGAGCTCATCACACATCAGCTTTTCTGCGTTATAAGAAAACCGATCAGGAACCATAAGTATTAATTTTCTGCTTCCATCAGGAGAAATATAGCTTTTGATTTCATCAACATATTTTTCAAAACCGGTGGATGTAAGACCAGTTTTTATAATACTGAGCGGCAAACAAATCACTCCTTTACAAAGTAAAGACCGTCAAAACGACAGTCTTTAAAATTCTACATAGACACGGTTGAGCACAACTGTGTAATATCACAAACAAGACCGGCAACAATCTTGTTATAAGAAGGTATATCCATTATATCCGAGCTTGTGGTAATAAAGCTTTTACCATCAAAACAATTCATACACAAATATAAATCACAATTTTCAGTGTCATCCTTTAGAGCGAGGTAATATCTATTATTATACAAAACACAAAAATACTTGTTTTTATCGGCCTTAACATCAGCACAAACACCGATTAATTCAAAATCAACCATATTACCGTTATCAGTAAAACCCGTTCTGCCAGGTTCGCACAAACACATAACGATCATACGTTGAGTATTTTTGAATATATATACAGGCGGAACTTTTAGTTCTCTGCAAATAGATAAAAGAATATCGGCAGAAGGAATTGAATTATGACGTTCAAGCCTTGATATTACACCAACTGAGCATCCTGCCCATTTTGCTAATTGTCGCTGGGTAAAATTGCGTTTTTGTCTATAATATCTGACTTTCTCGCCAACTGTTAAATCGTCTAACAGAATATTACTATTCATCTATACAATCCCCCACTGATAATTTTATCAGAAATGGCAGCAAATTCATCAATAGACAGAGTTTCACCCCTTCTAACCGGATTAATATCTATACCAAGGAGAAGTTCGGATATTGCTGTTTTATCTAATCTAAAACTATTACAAAGGCAATTACAAAGAGTTTTTCGTCTTTGTGAGAACGCAGCTTTAACAACTGCAAAAAAGCACTTTTCATCAATAACTTTTACTGCAGGCTCACTGCGTACAGACATAGCTACTACGGCAGAGTCCACCTTCGGCGCAGGAATAAAGCAACCGCTCGGGACAACTGAAACTATTTCCGGGTCAGTATAATACTTACACATCACACTGATAGCTCCATATTCCTTGCCGCCGGGAGATGCACAGAGTCTTTCCGCTACCTCTTTCTGCACCATTACAACTATTTTTTCAAGAGGAAGCTTATTTTCGAGAAGCATAGTTATAATTGGAGTTGTTATATAGTAAGGAAGATTTGCCGCCACCGAAACCTTCATACCGGAAAATTCATTCTCCAGCAGTTCACGAAGATTCATCTTCATACAGTCACCCTGGATAACTTTAATATTTGAATGTTCTGCCAGTGTATATTCAAGCACTTCGGGAAGTTTTGAATCAACTTCAATTGCAACTATCTTTTCAAACACAGGCGCCAGTGCAGATGTAAGTGTTCCAAACCCGGGACCTATTTCCAGTACACCATCTGCACCCTCAGCAGCATTACATATATCTTCAAGAACTCTTTCTGATGTAAGAAAGTTCTGACCAAACGATTTTTTGAATTCAAACCCGAATTTTTGTCTTATCTCTTTTATAACTGACGGATTGGTTAGAACCACTTAAATCCACACTCCATTTCAAAGAAAGAATTTATTTTTAATAGTTTTAGGAAACTCAGTTTTTCTCGAAACATCCGCATTATCCAGAACACATTTTCCGTTATGACGAATAAATTCAAGATATTCCGGTCCAAAATTTTCTTCAAGCTTTATATAGGCATTGCAAAGAGTGTTTTTTCTTTTAACTCTACCGTTATGAACATCGCTACCAAGAATATGAATCATTCCACGCTTAAAGAATTCAAGAACAAACTTACGCCCATACGATGTTAGAAAAGCCTCGGCATTTACTTGATATAACGGTTTATATTCATCAAGCGCTGCAAGTTGTCTTTTAGGAAAATTAATATACCTGTCAATATGGGCAATTATTGGTTTTATACCTTTTAGGCTGAGATTATAAACTGTATCAATCATCCAGTCAACCCAAGGTGAATTTGGCATTTCTACCAGCATATAATCTGTGCCTTCAATACAAAGCTTCTCAATGCCATTTAATTCGGCAAAAGGAGAGCACACATTAACTTCTGCACCTAATTTCATTTCAGGAACTTTTCTTCCCTCACAAGCTTTTTTAAGCTCATTGAAATACTCATTTCTGTATTCGGTATACTGACGGATATCTTCCTCAACCTTAGGGAAGCAATGAGATGTGAGAACAAGTACATCCGTACCGCGCCTATACGCTTTTTCAAGCATTCTCACAGATACATCAATACTGTCGGACCCGTCATCCATTCCATGGAGTATATGAGTATGAAAATCTATCATTTTAACATCTCTCCTTTGCACTAACACCGATTATAATACCATCACAATTTAAGTTTTAAAACGGAACTTAAATTTCAAAATCGTACACTTTTTCTTTTAACAATGTTTTTTTTCGGCGTACAGGTCTTTTTCTGATATCGTATTCATAGTCTGTGCATGCTTCAGAACGAATACCTCTGTACTCGTTGCGTTTAGTACAGTATATATGCTCACTCAACCCTTTGGCATCTGTTTTATAAAAGCAATATGAACAAATTTTTTCCGTTTTATCCGAGTACATCAAAATTACCTCCAAATCATAGGCGAAGCATTATTAGCCATAATTTACACATAAAGATTATATCATAAAAATTTGGGATAAGTCAATACAAAACACATATATGTTACAAGTTTTTAAAGTTTTATATAATGTAGGCATATTTAAATATGTGTATATATAAATCAGGGACGCCGAAGGCGTCCCTTTAGTAAATTAAAATTCAAGTTCTCTGTCAAGAAATGCTTCAAGCTCATCAAGCTTAATTCTCTGCTGTTCCATAGTGTCACGGAAACGAACTGTCACGGAACTATCTTCAAGTGAGTCGAAGTCATATGTTATACAGAAAGGAGTACCGATTTCGTCCTGTCGACGATAACGCTTACCGATTGAACCTGCATCGTCATATTCGCAGTTATACTTTTTAGAAAGCTTTGCAAAGACTTCCTCAGCTTGTTCGCTTAGCTTTTTAGAAAGCGGAAGAACTGCTGCTTTAACGGGCGCAAGTGCGGGATGAAGATGCATTACAACTCTCGAATCGCCATCGCCTAAATCTTCTTCGTCGTAAGCCTCAACAAGGAAAGCAAGAGCTACACGGTCTGCACCAAGTGAAGGCTCAACAACATATGGAATATAACGCTTAGTATTGTCAACAGGGTCAATATATTCCATATTTTCTCCTGAATGTTCCTGATGCTGCTTAAGGTCAAAATCTGTTCTGTCAGCAATACCCCAAAGCTCGCCCCAACCAAACGGGAATACAAACTCAATATCTGTTGTGGCATTTGAATAGTGTGAAAGTTCTTCAGGTGAATGGTCTCTGAATCTGAGGTTTTCCTCTCTCACACCAAGGCTGAGAAGGAAATCCATACAATACTGCTTCCAGTATGCAAACCACTCAAGGTCTGTGCCGGGCTCACAGAAGAATTCAAGCTCCATCTGTTCGAACTCACGGGTTCTGAATGTAAAGTTACCGGGTGTGATTTCGTTTCTAAATGATTTGCCAACCTGACCAATACCAAAGGGAACCTTTTTACGAGATGTTCTCTGAACGCTCTTAAAGTTAACAAAAATGCCTTGTGCAGTTTCAGGACGGAGATACACTGTAGAAGCAGAGTCCTCTGTTACGCCCTGGAATGTTTTAAACATAAGGTTAAATTCACGGATATCTGTAAAGTTCTGCTTACCGCATTCAGGGCAAACGATACCATTTTCCTTAATATATTCAACCATTTTTTCCTTACTCCAGCCATCAACTGTAAGGCTTTCACCTTTACCGAACGCGAAGTCTTCAATAAGCTTATCTGCACGGTGTCTCGCCTTACATTCCTTACAGTCCATAAGAGGGTCTGAAAATCCACCAACGTGACCTGATGCAACCCATGTTTCAGGATTCATAAGAATGGCACAATCAAGACCTACATTGTACTTTGATTCCTGTACAAACTTTTTCCACCAAGCTTTTTTTACATTGTTCTTGAATTCAACACCCAAAGGACCGTAGTCCCAAGTGTTTGCAAGACCGCCATAAATTTCGCTTCCGGGATAAATATACCCCCTGCCCTTACAAAGAGCAACGATTTTTTCCATTTTCTTTTCGCTGTTTTTCATATATACCACCCTCTACGTTTTTTAAATGCCGAGAAGCATATTAGCTACCCGGAAATATATAACCAAAGACAACGCGTCTATGATTGTCGTAATAAACGGATTTGCCATAACAGCAGGGTCAAATCCAAGTTTTTTTGCAAACATAGGAAGAGAACAACCCACAATTTTTGCAATAAAAACCGTAACTATAAGTGTTACACACACGACCGCGGCAACAGTCAGTGTAACGTGATTAAAAATTATAAGTTTGACAAAATTTGCCACTGCAAGAAGCAATGCACAACAAAGCCCCACTCTCGCTTCTTTCCAAAGAACAGAAAACAAATCACGGAACTCAATATCACCAAGCGAAAGACTTCTAATAACAGTAACAGACGACTGACCGCCTGCATTACCACCTGTGTTCATAAGCATTGGTATAAAAGTACTGAGAACCATATATTTAGCAAGAGATGCTTCGTAATGGCCAAGAATACTTTCGGTAAAGGTTGATGTTATCATCAAAAGAAGAAGCCAGGGAATTCTGTTCTTAACAGTTTCAAACACACCTGTTCTCATATATGTTTTATCAGAAGGCACAATAGCCGCCATCTTTTCAATATCCTCAGTAGCCTCTTCCTGGATAACGTCAATTACGTCGTCGATTGTTACAATACCAACAAGGCGGAGTTCTGCATCAACTACAGGAAGTGCAAGAAAGTCGTACTTTTCAAACATAGCAGTAACGATCTCTCGGTCTTCATGAGTGTTGACACTTATAACGTTTGTTTCCATTATATCGGAAATCAAATCGTCATTTTCTGCAAGAAGCATAGTTTTCACAGTAACAAGACCTATAAGACGTCTGTTTACATCTTTTACATAACAAGTATAAATAGTTTCTTTATCAAGACCTATTCGTCTTATCCTTGTAAAAGCCTCTTCAACCGTCATATCAGGGAGCAAATCAACAAACTCAATTGTCATAATACTTCCGGCACTGTCACTTGGATACTTCAGAATTTCGTTAATTGCAGCACGAATTTTCGGATCTGCATTTCTTAAAATCCTGTGAACAACATTTGCTGGCATTTCCTCAATCATATCAACAGCATCGTCTACAAAAGTCTGCTCTAAGACTTCCTGGAGCTCGCTATCAGTAAAAAAAGAAATAAGTAACTGCTGCGTTTCTGATTCAAGAAATGCAAAACAATCTGCCGCCAAATCTTTCGGCATTAGTCTGAAAAGGATAATAAGCTCCTTTTCTTCGGAACGCTCCTCAAACATTTCTTCCATAAAGGAAGCAGCATCGGCAGGGTTCATTTCTGCAAACTCTGCCTTCAATTCTGCATATGCTTTGTTCTCAAGGAGCTCGATTAATTTTTCAGTCATATACGGTCCTCCATTGAAAATTATTTTTTTTCAAGGCGTAAAAAGACCATTTGTATCCGTCAAACCAATCGCAAAAGCAACGGATACAAGCCAATGATCGGGATACAAATCCCGTTACCGGATGGAGGTTTTACGCCGTTATTACTACCGCCTGCATCCATTACTCTCACCTTCCTTTTGTAAAATTATCAGACCTTAATTATTCAAAATCTTCAGGTCTTGTTTCTCTGAGTCCAAATTCAAATTTAATCGCTTCCGCTATACGTTTGGAAGCCTCACCATCACCATACGGATTGGCAGCACGGGCCATTTTATTGTATGCATCTTTTGATGTAAGAAGCTCCTCTGCCATTTTTTCAATAACCTCGCGGTCGGTTCCTGCAATTTTAACAGTACCTGCCTCAACAGCTTCCGGGCGCTCTGTTTCACGTCTTAAAACGAGAACAGGTTTTGCAAGAGCAGGAGCTTCTTCCTGTATACCTCCGGAATCTGTCATTATCATATAGCTTCGAGCCATTGTGTTATGAAGTTCATTAACGCTTAAAGGCTCTATAAGACGAATTCCAGGAACGTCGCCCATTATAGAATAGACAGTTTCACGAACCGCCGGATTCAAATGAACAGGATAAACAACCTCTACATCATCGTTGGCAAGAACAATGTTTTTTATAGCATTACAGATATTCTCAAGCGGTTTTCCAAGATTTTCACGTCTGTGAGCCGTTACAGTTATAACCCTCTTATTCTCAAAATCAACATTTCTCAAAGTTGCGTTTTCAAATACATAGTCATCCTTAACAGTTGTTTTAAGAGCATCAATTACAGTATTACCCGTAACATATATTTTTCCGGCTGGAATCGCTTCACGGAGGAGATTATCCCTGTTACTCGACGTGGGCGAAAAGTGAATATCCGTAATTCTGCCTGTTAAACATCTGTTCATTTCCTCGGGGAATGGAGAATACTTATCGTAAGTGCGGAGTCCCGCCTCAACATGGCCTACAGATATCTGATTATAAAAAGCCGCAAGAGCTGCAACAAAGCTTGTTGATGTATCTCCATGAACGAGAACAATATCCGGTTTTTCTTTTTTAAATACTTCATCCAGTCCCTCAAGCACTCTGCAGGTTATTCCGATTAAGGTCTGACGTTCTTTCATTATATCAAGGTCATAGTCAGCTTTAAGCGCAAATATATCCATAACCTGGTCAAGCATTTCTCTGTGTTGTGCAGTAACACAAACTATAGTTTCAAACTCACTGTGTTTCTTAAGTTCAAGGGCAAGAGGTGCCATTTTAATTGCTTCGGGACGGGTTCCGAAAACTAGCATTACTTTAATTTTCTTCATCATTTGTCTCTCCTTCCCCATTTTTTTCACCGGGTATATAGACATCTTTTCCGAGTAAGCTGCCGATTAAAAGAAGTATAAGCACACATATTACAAGAACTAAAGCTCTCATTGTACCATTTTCGGCAAGCAGAACTGCCGTTATACCAAGAACACCGCTTATTGCATAGAGTATAAACACAGTCTGCTTTTGACTGAAGCCCATGTCAATCAGCCTGTGGTGTAAATGCCCCCTGTCTGCCATCATAGGACTGTGACCTGTAAGAATTCTTCTTAACATTGCAAACATTGCATCAAACAGCGGAAGTCCAAGAATTAAAAGGGGAACTGCAAAAGTAATCACTGCATAACTCTTGAAAACACCCTGTATGGAAACAGTAGCAAGCATAAACCCTAAAAAAGTTGAACCCGTATCACCCATAAAAATCTTTGCAGGGTTAAAGTTAAAAGGTAAAAATCCGAAGCAACCGCCCATAAGTGCTATTCCTATTAGACCAATTGTATACTCTCCTAAACGAACGGAGATAAACACAAGAGAAACGCTCATTATTGCTGAAACTCCAGCCGCAAGGCCGTCAAGACCATCGATAAAGTTAACGGCATTTGTAATAAACACAATCCATATAACGGTCACTGCCACAGATAACCAACCGGGAAGAACCCAATAAAGGTTATCACTGAATACATTGGGGTTTGTAAAAACATTGATACGAATGTCACCAAAATAGATTACAATAAGCGCCGCAACTATCTGGATTGCAAATTTAAGCTTTGCATCTAAATTTTTGCAATCGTCAATTACACCCATCACAACGATTATTGCCGCACCAACAAGGGTGGAAATAAGTTGTTTGTTAAATCCCGTGTTGAAACAAAGAATTGCAACAACAAATCCGAAAATAATTGCAAGACCTCCAAGTCGCGGAATAGGCTCCTTATGCATACGTCTGCCATCTTTAGGTACATCAATAGCTCCTATTTTAAAAGCAAGCTTCTTAACAAGCGGTGTAGACGCAAAAGAAAACACAAATGATACTATAAATGCGCAGAATAGATATAAGTTATTATTCAATTGTCTGTCACTCCCTGTTAGTATGGTAAAAATCCAACTTTTTTGTAAACCTTGCGAACAGTACGCGAAGCAATAGCTTCTGCTTTTTCAGCACCCGACTTGTATATGCCCTCAAGATAAGCCTTATCAGTTGAAAGTCTGTCATACTCATTCCGTATAGGTTTAATATGCTCAACAACAGCTTCTGCTACATCGCCTTTAAAAGCACCATAGCCAAGTCCTGCATAAGCATTTGTAATTTCGTCGTATGTCTTTCCTGTAACTGCGGAGAAGATAGTCATAAGGTTATTTATACCCGCTTTTGTTTCGTCGCCTTCACGGTATTCGACCACGCCCTCACTGTCAGTTACTGCACTCTTGATTTTTTTAGCAATAACATTAACATCATCAAGCATAGAAATATAACCTTTAGGATTGGGGTCTGACTTAGACATTTTCTTGGTAGGTTCCTGTAGGCTCATAACCTTAGCACCCGCCTTGGGCATAAATCCTTCAGGTATTACGAACATGTCTCCGTATACAGAATTAAATCTTTCTGCAACATCGCGGCAAAGCTCAATGTGCTGCATCTGGTCTTTACCCACAGGCACAAGTTCAGCTCCGTAGAGCAAAATATCCGCTGCCATAAGCACAGGGTATGTAAAAAGACCTGCATTTATATTATCACCGTGACCCTTGGATTTATCCTTAAACTGCGTCATACGTGAAAGCTCACCCATATAAGTATAACAGTTAAGCACCCAAGAAAGCTGTGCGTGTGAAGGAACATGAGACTGAACAAAAAGAAGATTTTTTTCAGGATCAATTCCACATGCAAGATATATTTTAAGCAAGTCAAGAGTACGCTTTTTAAGCTCCTGAGGGTCCTGCCTTACAGTTATAGAATGCATATCCATTATGGCATAAAGGCACTCATAATCATTCTGAAGGTCAACCCAGTTCTTTATTGCACCCAGGTAATTACCCAGAGTGATGGTGCCTGACGGCTGTACACCGCTGAAAATTCTTTTTTTATTTTCCATACTGTCTTATCACTCCTTTATCATCGCAGACAGAACTTCACCAAGAGATTTAATTCCCTTTTCAATTTTATCAAGAGGCATCGTTGAATAGTTAAGTCTGAACATTGTACAAGGTTTTTCCTGGTCAGTCATAAAACCGCTTCCTGCAACAAAAGCCACTTTATTTTTAAGGCTTTCCTTAAGTATTGCATCAATATCAGTACCTTGCGGTGCGGTACACATTATGAACAATCCGCCCTCGGGCTTAGTCCAAGTAACTGTTTTCGGGAAATACTTCTCCATACACTCCAGCATAAAGCTGCATTTTGTTCCGTAAATCTCTCTTGCCTTTTTGATATTTTCGTCTATATCGTACTTTTTAAGATATTCAGAAGCAATCATCTGTGTGAGAAACGGAGTATGGACGTCATTTGCCTGCTTTGCAATTTCAATTCTGTCAATGACGGCACCGTTACAGATTACATATCCAAGACGAAGACCGGGTGAAAGAATTTTCGAAAAAGAACTGCAGTAAATTACTCTCCCCTCAGTATCAAGAGATTTTATTGTGGGAATATCTTCCCCTTTGAAACGCAAGTCACCATAGGGATTGTCCTCAAGAATCAAAAAATCATATTTTGAAGCAAACTCAAGAAGCTTCTTTCTCTTTTCGAGGCTCATAGTAATGCCTGTTGGGTTCTGGAATGTAGGAATAACATAAAGAAGCTTGATTTTTTTTAATTTGAGAGTTTCTTCAAAAGCCTTTATGTCTATTCCGTCTTCCTCCATAGGAACCGGGATTAATTTTGCATTATGAGCACGAATTGAATTGAGCGAACCAACGAAACTCGGCTCCTCCACTGCAACACACTCGCCCTCATTTACAAATGTTTTAACTGCAAGGTCTATTCCCTGTTGTTCACCTGTTGTTATAATAACCTTATCCCCGTCAGCTACACATCCGATTTTTGATGCTCTCTCTATGACCTGTTCCTTAAAAGGTGCATAACCGTCTGTGGTTCCGTACTGAAGCGCTTTTACAGGCTCTTTGGTAAGAATATCCTTCGCAATTTCTGCAAGCTCCTCAGCCGGGAAAAGTGATGAATCGGGGGAACCTCCTGCAAGAGATATAATTTCCGGATCAGCCATAAGCTTAAACATTTCACGGATAGCAGAAGCTTTAAGCTTACCTACTTTTTCTGATATATATTTACTGTAATCCATACTAAGTTCTATCCTTTATTTATTCATTTGTTTGCCCCATGAATCCTTAAGAGCAACTGTCCTGTTAAACACGAGTTTTTCGTCTGTACTATCACTGTCGACGCAGAAATAGCCTTGTCTCATAAACTGGAAGGTGTTTCCAACCTTTGCACCTGCAAGATTTTTCTCGACCTTACAGTTTGAAAGAACAACCTGGGATTCGGGATTCAAATTTGTAAGATAGTCACCATTTGCTTCTTCGTCTGACGGATTTTCAACAGTGAAAAGCCTGTCGTACAAACGGATTTCCGCATCTGCGGCACTATCTGCACTTACCCAGTGGATTGTACCTCTTACCTTTCTTCCGTCGGGGGTTTGTCCGCCCTTCGATTCAGGGTCATAAGTACAGTGAATTTCGGTAACAACGCCATTTTCGTCACGTTCTACACCTGTACAGGTTACATAGTATGCACCCTTAAGGCGCACCTCATTTCCGATAGCGAGTCTATAATACTTCTTGGGAGGCTCATCCATATAATCATCAGCCTCTACGTAGATGTTCTTTGAAAAAAGAACTGTTCTTGTTCCGGCTGTTTCATCTTCGGGGTTGATTTCAACCGTTATCTCCTCCGTAAGATTATCAGGATAATTGTCTATAACAAGCTTAACCGGACGGAGAACTGCCATAGCACGCGGAGCTTTTTTGTTAAGGTCTTCACGCACACAATGTTCAAGAAGATTAAAATCAACAACACTGTTTGCTTTAGCAACTCCTATACGGTCACAAAAATCTTTAAGAGCTTCCTTTGTGTAGCCGCGTCTTCTCATGCCGCTTATTGTGGACATTCTGGGGTCGTCCCATCCACTGACTATGCCGTCACGAACAAGCTTAAGGCATTTTCTCTTACTGGTTAATGTATAGTTCAAATTAAGTCTTGCAAACTCAATCTGTCTTGAAGGCTTGTCAAAATCAAGCTCTTTAAGGAACCAATCGTAAAGAGGTCTGTGGTCCTCAAACTCAAGAGAACAAAGTGAGTGTGAAACACCCTCAACAGTATCAGAAATAGGATGCGCAAAATCGTACATAGGATACACAAGCCATTTATCACCTGTGCGATGATGATGAGCTCTTAAAATCCTATAGATAACAGGATCTCTCATATTAAGATTGGGAGATGCCATATCAATTTTAGCACGAAGTACTTTTGAGCCGTCAGGAAATTCCCCGTCGGTCATTCGCTTAAAGAGGTCTAAGTTTTCTTCAATACTTCTGTCTCTGTAAGGGCTGTTTTTACCGGGAGCTTTTAAAGTTCCTCTGTATTCCCTGATTTCATCTGCTGAAAGGTCGCAAACATATGCTTTTCCTTTTTCAATCAGCTTAACTGCGCATTTATAAATATCATCAAAGTAGTCTGATGCATAAAGCACCTTTCCCCACTTAAATCCAAGCCACTCAATATCATTCATAATGGCATCAACATATTCAGTATCCTCTTTTGTGGGATTTGTATCATCAAGACGGAGGTTGCATACGCCGTTATATTTAGCAGCAGTACCGAAATCTATACATATAGCCTTAACGTGACCGATATGAAGATATCCGTTAGGTTCCGGCGGAAATCTTGTCTGAACTGCGGAATAAACTCCCTCAGCAAGGTCTTTATTAATAGCTTCGTGAATAAAATTTGTGCTTAATTCTTCCATTGACTGTATCCTTTCGTTATTTAAGTAATTCTATGCTTTCATCTATACGTGCCATAACTCTGTCAAATCCAATAACTTGCATTACCTCATAAAGGTCAGGTGAATTCTTTCTTCCTGTTACTGCAACACGAATTACAGAGCTTACCTGACCCACGTGACCTCGGAATGCATCGGGATCCTTTTTATAAAACTTCGGTGCTTTCGCATATCCCAAAGCTTCGCTCATATCTCGAAGATGCGGGAACCAGTCCTCAGCAGTTTCATCTGCTATATATACTTTTTTGTATTCTGTGAGAATTTCAACCATATCCTCATATGGAAGAATATCTTCAAAATCTCTCTTTCTGTCCCAAAGCTTTTCAAAGAAATATTCAGCATAGCAAGGCGCCTCGTCCCATTTAACAAGCTCCTTACGTGGTTTAATTTCGTTCCGCTCAACTCCGAAAACAGATTTTGTGTATTCAATATCATCACTAATAATGTTGAAGAACTCAGGACTATTATCCTTAGCCCAAGCAAGGACTTCGTCTGTTACCTGTTCTTTTGAAAGGGTTGAAATATAATTTTTACTGATATCACTAAGTTTTACAAGATCAAAAAGCGCTCCCGCCTTACTCATTTTCGAAAGTGAGAATTCAAAATCAGCATTTGAAGCATCGGGGTTTTCAGCTCTCCACTCTTCAAAATTTGAGTTTGCAATAGTTAAAAGATACTCAATTACTGCACCCTTTGGATATCCCACCTGTGAATAGAACTCAACTGCCGCTTCAGGATCTTTTCTCTTTGAAAGCTTACGCTTTCCTCCATCTTCCTCTTTCATTATAGGAGAAATATGAGAATATCTCGGGCGTTTAAAACCAAGAACATCAAAAAACTGTACATGTATGGGAACTGACGAAATCCATTCATCGCCACGGATAACATCTGTAGTTCTCATAAGGTGGTCGTCGATTGCATGTGCAAAATGGTATGTGGGAATACCGTCGGATTTGAGTATTACAACATCCTGAATGTTTTCAGGCATTTCAATTTCGCCTTTTATTCCATCAACAAAAGAAATTTTATTATCTTCCTTGCCGGGTGATTTGAGCCTTAAAACATAGCTTTCACCATCAGCTATACGTTTAGCAGCCTCGTCAGCAGTTATGTTTCTGTATTTTGCATACTCACCATAACAACCGGGATTTTTCTTCTCAGCCTCTTGATTTGAACGGATTTCTGCAAGTTCCTCCTCCGTCATAAAACAAGGATATGCAAGTCCTTTTTCTACAAGGCTTTTCGCAAACGAATGGTAAATGTCCGCTCTTTGACTCTGGATATAAGGTCCGTAGTTTCCCTTAGACTCTGTTTCGGAAATCATACCCTCTTCAATCTCTATCCCAAAATCACGAAGCCCTTTAACTATTCCGCTCACTCCGTTTTCAACCTCGCGTTTTTTATCGGTATCTTCAATACGGAGATAGAACTCACCGCCGGTTGTAAGAGCAGCGCGTTGAGCCACAAAAGCCGCAAACAAACCGCCAATGTGTAAAAAACCTGTTGGGCTTGGAGCAAACCTTGACACAACCGCACCCTCCGGGAGATTTCTTTCCGGATACATTTTCTCATAATCCTCAGTTGATTTAAGTGCCTGAGGGAAAAGCAAATCTGCCATTTTTTGATTATCAGTCATCTTATACCATTCCTCTCTATATATGAACAATTTAAGTTTTCAAAACCAATAGTGTGTAACACATAGAAAGCCTACATTACACCTCATTTTATTATACCTTATAAAGGAACCAATATCAATGTTTTTTTTTATTTTTGTATATTTTATACCATAATTTATTAAACGCTCCGTAAACATACCACAAATCTCTAAAAAAAGATATTGGAGCCTTTTTTTGGCTCCAATATCTTTTTTAATATGCTTTTTCTCTTTTTATCTTCTTGGTTGTGGTTTTTTCCATTTCTTTATCAGTTATGTTATAAGCCTTTATCTGCTTGTAGATTGCAAGCTTTGAGTTAACCTCCGCTATATGCTTATCAATCTCCGCTTTAGCTTCATCAGGGTCCATATTGACATCGTAAACTATTTTAGCGCTTATACAATCATGTCCGTCTTTTACTTCATTATAAACAATACATTCCTTTATTGCAGGGCAAATATCAATAAGACCTTCAATTTCTTCAGGAAATACATTTTTTCCTGTACTTAGAACTATTACGTTCTTTTTTCTTCCTGTTATAAACAAATATCCGTCCTTATCAAGTCGTCCAATATCGCCTGTGAGAAAATACCCGTCCATCATGACGGCCTTAGTTGCTTCTTCATCGCCGTAATATCCAAGCATTACATTTTCACCCTTCACTGCGATTTCTCCAAGACCACGCTCGTCGGCATCTATTATTTTAACTTCAACATCAATCATAGGCTTACCAACTGAGCCAATTCGCATATATACATCTGTTTCTGCAGACACAACGGGAGATGTTTCTGAAAGGCCATAACCCTGAACTGTAAGTATTCCGATTTTGTTCAACCATTCAAGGGTTTCAGGATTAGCAGGCGCTGCCCCAACAATTATAAAACGGAGACCGCCCCCCAGCTTTTCTATTATAGGAGCAAATAATTTTCGTCTTATATCAATTCCGAATTTACCAAGAAAAGATGAAATTGCAATCATTTTATTAATAAGTGAAAGTTTATTCTGCTTTTTGAGCTGACGGATTATGGAATTTTTAATTTCTTCAACAATTAAAGGAACTGCAACAAAAACGGTTACACCATATTCTGTAAGGCATTTAGCAACACGAAGTCCTTCGCAGAAAACATTGCACATACCATTAGCAAGAAACAGCACAGTCTGTACCATACCAAAAGCATGATGGAACGGAAGAAGAGCCATACTGATATCTGTTTGATAAAATTTCTCCCATCTGCAAAGTCCATATACGTTTGACAAAAGATTATTCTGGGAAAGCATAACCGCCTTTGACTTGGATGTAGTACCGGATGTAAAAAGAAGTATGCTCATTTTATAGGAATCAATTACAACATTCCTGTATTCATCAAAAGCAAAACCTTTTCCTGTTTGAATCATTTCTTCGAATTCCAATGAACTCATACAAACCGCCGTGATGTCATCCTTAGAAGATAAATGCTCATAAAAGATTTCTGAGCAAAAAACTACTTCTGCATTTGCCCTGGATAGCTGCTCGTCAAGCTCATATTCAAGCAAGCCTCTATCTAATGGGACTATTGTTCCTCCGCATGAAAGCACCGTTAAGAAAACAAGCATCCATTGATAACTGTTTTCACCAATAACTGCAATTCTTTTATTTATGTAGCCTTTGTTTATAAGGAATTTACCTAAAGCCTCTACTTCCTCTTGCATAATTTTATATGTTACATCACGATAGCCATTTTCAAGCTTTATTTTAAATGCAACATTTTCTGCATACATTTTTCCAACAGACTCGACCATTTCTCTCATATTTTTATATTTAGTATACATACCAACACTCCATTCTAAATATTATATTATCTGGTATCGATTACTATTATATCACGTAAATTTAATTATGTCAAGAAAAAATACTTGAAATTTACAAAAATATGTAGTATAATTATTATAATGATTTATGAAAGGTTGGTTTTTAACCGTGTATATTGAAAAAGAAACTCTCGTTTCAGCACTTAATGATATAGAAACTAAATTCAAAAGCTACAGTTTGCCTAAATGGGATGAGCTTCCTGATATCGAGCTTTATATGGACCAGATAATATCATTACTGGAGAAATATCTTAAGATATATTATGAAACTCTGGGTGCAGAAAAGACAATAACTTCGTCTATGATTAATAACTACGTTAAACTCGGTACTATTCCTCCGCCCATAAAAAAAAGATATTCAAAAATACACCTTGCATATCTCCTTGTAGTATGCACACTCAAACAAACCCACGATATGGCAACCATACAGAAAATCATACCAGTTGAACTAAGCGCTGCAGAAGTTGAGCAAACATATACATCCTTTGTTAAAAACCAGCAAAAGGCTAATTCATATGTAATTGAAAACATCCGCTCAGTTGCCGATCCTATTATCGACCTTGAAGGAAACAATCAGGAAAGACTTAACGACATCCTTATACAGCTTTCAACATCCGCAAATATTTTTAAAACCCTCACAGAGGCGCTCACAAAAATACACGAAACTAAAAAATAAAGTATTGCTATATAGCAATACTTTATTTTTTATTACATACATTTACTCCATCCGCAGTTTTTGCAAATATTGCATCCACCCTCAAATATAAGTTGTTCACCACATTCAGGGCAAGTAAGTCTTTGCTTGGCATTAGGGGCAACCTTTGGCTCCTCAGGCTCATTCAAAGCAGGCTTTTTAGGCTTACCTTCAAGCTCTTGCTGCACTTCGTTGTACATATCAAGAAGAGCATTGCCAACTGCCATAGGACAACAAGCACCGGGGCTTGTATCCTTCTTTGTTGCACGCCTTACTGCGTATGAGGGGCATGAACCTGATGAATTGAGCTGATCCACAATAGTGTAGATATCAATTCCGCCTCTTGCGCAAATGGAAATCATTCTGGAAAGACCAACCATAAAGTTGTTACATCCACCTGTTGAGCCCTTACTGAGATATGCTTCAACAAGTGCACCTGTATTGGGATCAAACAAAGCCAGACAGTGAAGGCTTCCGCAGCCTGTCATAAGCTTACGCTTCTTTCCTATAACACTATCGCAAACACGAACAATTTCACCTCTTCCCAAACCTTCACCTGCAACAGGAGGCTTCTCCTCGTGGCCCGATGTATCAGTAACAAGAATACCTGCGCGTTTACATCCACTTCTGAAAATGGTGATACCCTTTAGTCCCTTTTCGTAAGCATAGATATATAAATCCTCTGTTTCATCCACCGTGAATTCTTCGGGAACGTTAACGGTGGAAGAAATAGAAGCATCAATATGCGTCTGCCATACTGACTGCATATCAATTCTTTGCCTGTAGTTCAAATTCATAGCTGTAACAAAGCACTCAGGAAGCTCTGAATCCTCAGTTATACCATGTTCTTCCATATATTCACGAACAATTTTTGTATATACCTTATAGTATACATCCGTTCCATGGAGTGACTCAGTTTTTCTCATATAGTAGTTTGCAAATATAGGCTCTATACCGCCAGTTATTTCAAGCATTGTGCTTAAAGTCCCGGTAGGCGCGATTGTGAGAAGTTGTGAGTTTCTGAGACCGTATTTTTCTACTGCAGCACGGGTTTCCTCAGTAGTATTATGCATAAAATAGGGTGACTTGAATATATCGTCTTTATTATAGTTAGGATATGTTCCGAACTCTTTTGCAAGCTTTGCAGATGTGAGAACTGCAGTATCTGCAAGAACTCCGCCTATTCTGTCACAAAGAGCAACAGATTCATCAGAGCCATATCTGATACCAAGACGTATAAGCATATCTCCAAGACCCATTATACCAAGACCAATCTGACGCCAGGAAGAAACACTGTTTTGCTGTTCTTCCAAAGGATGAAGAGGCTGACCTTCATCAAGAACTTCATTCAGTGCAACAACTGATTTTGCAACTGCATCCTTAAAGCTTCCAAAGTCAAATTCCGCATTGTCGGTAAATGAATTATTTACAAAAGCAGAGAGATTAAGACTTCCGAGCAAACAACTGCCACCGGCAGGCAATGGCTCCTCTGCACAGGGATTAACTCCGGCATATTCAAAATCAGGAGATTCACTAAGAAGATTCCATCCCGAAATTCTGTCCCAGAAAAGTGCACCAGGCTCTGCAAAGTCCCAGTTGTTCTGCGCAAGCTTTCTAAAAAGCCTTGCAGCGTCAACTTCTTTTTCAACCACTTCACCTGTTGCTTCTCTTTTGTATGAGAGCGTATATGTCCCGCCATTTTTAACGGCCTCCATAAACTCATCATTTATACGAACAGAAATATTCGCCTTTGTTACCTTTTCAAGGTCTGTTTTTATATCAATAAATTCTTCGATGTCAGGATGCGAGCAATCCATTGATATCATAAGAGCACCACGTCTGCCATTCTGACCAATCAAAGATGTTGTAAGAGAAAATAAGTCCATAAAGGAAACTGCGCCGCTTGTTTCTTTTGCCGCATTGTTGATCCGTGCACCTCTGGGGCTAAGCTTTGAAATATCAACCCCGCAACCTCCACCATAACTATAGGTACGCGCAAGCTTTCTTGCGCAGTCGAAAATATCCTCCAAAGAGTCAGCGGGGGGCTCAATCACATAGCAGTTCGAAAGAGTTATTTTTCTTCCCTGGTTTTCCGTTCCGCGGTTTGCAAGAATTCTGCCGCCAAACAAAAATTTCTGCTCCTCGATTAATTTTCTGACATCCTTATTACCACCACTTACACGGTCGAGCCACTGGTCGAATGTCTCACCGTTAAAGCAGTACTTATTTTTCCAAATGTCTGCACCCAAGGTGTTTTCTTTTCCTAACCATTGTTCAAGTTTCATTTTCTTCACCTTTATATATACAATATTTTGTAAAAAATAACAACCCGTACCACTATATATTGTGGTACGGGTATAATTATACATACACCGACACTAAAAGTCAATAGTTTTTTTGTTTTGTTAACAAAGTGTAATAATTGACATTTTATCTGCGAGCCACGGTGAAAATGCAGTGGCACTTCCGGCTGCACTGCCAAGGGTATGTGCAAAGGAATAGTCACCCTTTTCTATGTATCCTGCAATAAACCCAGCAACCATAGAATCACCGGCTCCAACAGAATTTACAAGTGTACCCTCTGCAGATTTTCTTATATGTACTCTTCCCCCTTCATCAACAAGAAGGGAGCCTTTTTCTGCCATTGAAACAAGTACATTTTTTGCACCCATTTCTTTTAATTTACTTGCATATACTATAACCTCATCTGTTTCGGTGATATTACAACCAAAAAGGTCTCCAAGCTCTTCAAGATTAGGTTTTATAAGAAAGGGCTTGAAGGGAAGAATTTTTAAAAGCAATTCACCCGTTGTATCCGCAATAAGCTTCACGCCTTTATCCTTTGTATATTCCGCGATTTTTGCATAAATATTCTTATCAATACCTGATGGGACACTTCCGGCTATCACAAGGAAATCACCATTTTTCAGATTATCGAGTTTTTTCATAAAATCAGATACTGCATCTTCAGTAATTACAGGTCCGTTTCCGTTGATATCGGTTTCACCACCGTGGCGTAGCTTCACATTTATTCTTGTTGTACCCTCACGAAGCTTTACAAAATCGCAATTAATACCTGTTTTCGAGAGGGAATTTACTATTTCATCACCAACAAACCCTGCAACAAAGCCCATAGCAGTAGATTTATGACCCAGGGTGTTTAAAACATAGGAAACATTTATACCCTTGCCACCGCAATAAATTTCTTCACCAACAGAGCGGTTTATTTCACCTGCTTTAAAAGTATCCAACTTCATAGTGTAGTCAAGTGCTGGATTGAACGTTACTGTGTATATCATAAAATTCTCCTGAATAAGGATGTTGAACATACGAACAACAGCCTTTAAATTTATTTAATTAAGTCCGGCAAGGTTAAGTGCGAATTTTTTGATTTCAGCCTCTCTTGCCTCTGCCTCTTCATAGGTTTTACCAACGGCATTGATATATACTTTTATTTTAGGCTCAGTGCCGGAAGGACGTACGATAAAGCTTTCGCCTTTTTCAAGTTCATAACTTAATATATCGGATTTAGGAAGTCCTGTATCGTCTAAAAGATAGTCTGTAACCTTGGTAACACCGGATACATTTCCGCCTCTTGCTCTTAAGTCAGACATGATAGTCTTAATTTTTTCAGCACCATCCAAACCTTTGAGTTCTGCTGAAAACACTCCTTCTTTATAGTAGCCATACTCAGCATAAATTTCCATAAGTCTGTCGTAAAGAGTTTTTCCTTGTTTGGAGTAGAACACTGCCATTTCAGAAATGAGCATTGAAGCAACAACAGCGTCTTTATCCCTTGCATATGTGCCTACGAGATATCCGTAGCTTTCCTCAAAGCCGAGAATAAATGTGTTAGAACCAGTTGTTTCAAACTCATAAATCTTTTCACCTATAAATTTGAAGCCTGTTAAAACATCGATATATCTGATATTTTTTGTTTCACAAATCTTCTTAACAAGGCGTGAGGAAACAATGGTAGAAATAACAGCACCATTTGCCGGAACCCCGGGTTGCGAAAGAAGATAATCAGCAAGAAGAACACCAACCTGGTTACCAGTCATTGTAACATATTCACCTGTTGAACTGCGAAGAACAATACCTACACGGTCACTGTCAGGGTCTGTTCCGATTATTAGGTCACAGTTATTCTCTTTAGCAATTTCAATTGCTTTAGTAAAACACTCTTTATTTTCAGGGTTTGGTGATTTTACCGTAGGGAAATCACCATCTGGTTCCAGTTGTTCTTCAACAAGGAGTACGTCTTCAAAACCGGAACGCTTAAGAATTTCACGAACAGGAATATTACCTGAACCGTGAAGAGGTGTATAAACAAGCTTAAATCCCTTTTTATCAAGGTCTTTATTCCGACGTTGTGCAAGAACATTTTCATAATAAGCCTCATCAACCTCACTGCCAATTATAATAGGTTTATTATCTGACTCGCAAGGTACATTAAAGGGGTCAACCTTACCAATAAACTCAAGGACCTTATCAGCCGCCTCGGGAGGAAGCTGTCCGCCGTCACCAAAATATGCTTTATATCCGTTATACTCCTTCGGATTGTGACTTGCAGTAATACCCACACCTGCAAAACATCCAAGATGCCTTATTGCAAATGAAAGCATAGGGATGGGACGAAGTGAGTCGAAAAGGTAGGTTTTTATACCGTTCGCAACAAAAATTGCAGCAGTATGCTCAGAAAAAGCACGAGAGTTATTGCGAGAATCGTGAGCTATAACTACTCCCCTTTCCATAGCTTCCTTACCTTCGCTTTTTATATACTCGGCAAGACCCTGAGTAGCCTGTCCTACCACGTATTTGTTCATACGGTTTGTTCCTGCACCCATAACACCACGAAGTCCGGCAGTGCCGAACTTAAGGGAAGAATAAAATCTGTCTTTTATCTCATTTTCGTCTGTTATGGCTTTGAGTTCCTGAACAGTTTCGCTGTCGGACTTTTCAAGCCAGAGCTCATATTCTTTCATATAATCCATATATATTCTCCTTATTCAGGCTTACTTTGAAGCAAGATAATTGTTGATATCTTCAATAAGCTTATCTGCATCTGCTCCATGCACCTGACATGCCATTTCTATTGTTTCACCACTGGCAGAAGGGCAGCCGAGACAGTGCATTCCAATTTCAAGAAAGAATTTAGCTGTTCCCATATCCATATTGAGAACGTCCATAATAATCATATCCTTAGTTACTTTCATTTCACATATTCCTTTCTGATTTTAAATTTATAAACACGGGCTGAACCCGATATTTAACTGTTCATACAAGCAGTAAACTGCTCGCCATTAATTGTTTCTTCTTTAATAAGGAGTTCAGCTACTGAAACAAGCTTATCATTATTAGCCTCAAGAAGCTTCTTTGCCGCTTCGTAGCGCTCTGACATAATTGCTTTAACCTCCGCATCGATAGATGACGCTGTTTCCTCAGAATATTTCTGTGAATGTGCAAAATCGCGTCCAAGAAAAACTTCTTCATCAGAATGATAGGAAACTGGTCCGATTTTCGTACTCATACCGTAGCGTACAACCATATCACGTGCAATCTCTGTTGCACGTTCCAAGTCATTGGAAGCGCCTGTTGTTATATCATCAGAAGTAAGTTCTTCTGCAACTCTGCCCCCCAAAAGAACAACAATCCTATCGAGCATTTCATTTCGAGTAATATACATTGAATCCTCTTTAGGGAAATACATTGTATATCCTCCCGCTCTGCCCCTGGGTATAATTGAAACCTGGTTCACTACAGAGAATTTATCAACGATATGTGCAAGCACCGCATGACCTGCTTCGTGAAATGCAGTAAGGCGCTTTTCGCTATCAGAGATAACACGGGAGCGTTTTTCACTACCTATCATAACCTTAACATTTGCATCATCAAGGTCTTCCTGTTTTATTTCAGCATGCTCACGTCGTGCTGCAAAAATTGCAGCTTCATTCATAACATTCTCAAGGTCAGCACCTGAATAACCGGCTGTTGTTTTAGCTAAAGTTTCAAGACTTACCTCATCAGCTAACGGTTTGTTTTTTGTGTGAACCTTAAGGATTTCCTCTCGGCCGCGGACATCAGGCAACGAAACTACAACCTGTCTGTCAAAACGGCCGGGGCGTAAAAGAGCAGGGTCAAGAATGTCAGGTCGGTTTGTTGCCGCGATCATAATAACACCTTCATTTTTACCAAATCCGTCCATTTCAACAAGCAGCTGATTTAGTGTTTGTTCACGTTCGTCATGACCTCCACCCATTCCAGCTCCACGCTTTCTTCCTACTGCATCAATTTCGTCGATAAATATAATACATGGCTTGTTCTTTTTAGCTTGGTTAAAAAGATCACGAACTCTTGAAGCTCCAACACCAACATAAAGCTCCACAAAATCAGAACCACTAATTGAGAAAAATGGGACTCCTGCCTCACCGGCAACAGCACGCGCCAGCAATGTTTTACCTGTACCGGGAGGTCCCACAAGCAGTATACCCTTTGGAATACGTGCACCAAGAGCAATAAATTTCTGAGGGTTTTTCAAAAAATCCACAAGTTCTTCAAGCTCTGCCTTTTCTTCAACCGCACCGGCAACTTCCGAAAACTTCACCTTATCCTTATCACCCGGATTTTCAATTCTTGCAGGGGTTTTTGTAAAACCATTATTCTTTCCACCACGGGTAGAAACAAACATTGAAATAAATAATAATATTATAATTACGGAAGTAATTATATTGAAAATACTTCCAATGGGAATCCCTTTACCTGCCGCTTCCTGAACAAGAGTCCCTGCCAACATTTGCTTTGAAATTTCTTCGCCACAATCCGAATACAATGCATCGTGGGACGGGATATTTACCTTAACAGGTGATGTTTCGGAATTTTTTATATAATAAGTAATTTCATTATCATCAATCACCATTTTGGAAACGTTACTATTGTTTATCTCTTTAACAAACTGTGAATAGGTTACTCGTTTAGTTTGAAAAGGTGATTGAACTATAAAACTGATGACCATAAAAATCAGCATCATCACAATCCAGGAGCTAAGTCCTTTAAATTTTTTCTGCAAATGCTACGCCTCCTAAATTTTTTCAGTCACAACTCTGCAAGTGCCCCCGCCATCACAAAAACGTCTGTCATCTCTTATATCAAGTACCGACGCAATCTCACCATTAATAACAACCAATGGTATCCGGCTGCGAAGAGAACGGGAAATTTTCAAATCCGAGAAAAAGCTTTTAAGCTTTTTACTGCCCGTCATACCCACCGGACAAAAAACATCTCCAGGACGACGGTTTCTGACGTACACAGCATCATTTTTGTTAATTAACAACTTACCACCCTGAGGTAAAAGTGTAAGCCTCAATCCAAGTTCCTCAACTTCTACGGGGATATTAAATTGGAGCTTATATTCAAAGTACGGGGTTTCATCCCCATCCGAAATGCACAAAAACCCGTAATCAGTACAAACTTCTGTGCCGTTTGACAAATTCAGCCGTTTTCCGGTAAGACCTCTATGGCAAATATCGAGGCACGCCTCAATATCAATAGCGGTTATGTTCGAAGAACTACCTTTAACGGACGAAAGATATATATACATTATGCGCCTCTGTATAGCTTTGTGGCGCATTATAAGCTTCGAAATATCAATGCGTCCGTCACATACACATTGTGCATATTCTTTCTCCGATACCTCTTGTAAATAAGCATCTTCATCAGTAAATATATTGCTCTGCCTTAAAAATACATCTTCAACAGATGGATTAAACTCCTTTAGTGCAGGCAAAAGAATATGTCTTATCCTATTTCTTGTATAATTAACATCAGAATTGGTTTCATCAGTGCAAAAACTGATACCATTATCCTCAAGATACCTGGTTATTTCGGATTTTCTTATATCCAAAAGAGGACGGATTATATTTCTGTTTTTATACTCAATACCGGCAAAACCTCTTAAACTGCAACCCCGAAGGATATTCATAACAACAGTTTCGATTTTGTCGTCCATATGGTGCGCTGTTGCAAGGATATTGTAATTATTCTCTTTCATTATATGAGAAAAGAATTCATATCTTACCTTTCGACCTGCAGCTTCAACCGAAAGTTTCTCGTTTTTAGCAACAGATGGTACATCAAAGCTCTTGCAAAAGAACTCAATGCCTAATTCTTGGCAAAGGTTTTTTGAAAACACCATATCTTGAACAGAGCTTTCTCCCCTGATACCATGCTCTATATGGCAAGCTCCTATTTCAAATCCAAAGTTTTCTTTGATATAATGCAGGGCGTATAATAAGAAAACGGAATCTGCTCCGCCGGATAATGCAACAAGGACGCGATCACCCTTGTTTATCAGACCGTTATTCTTTATTGTCTTTATTATTTTTTGAATTATTCTTATCTTTTTCATCTTGCTCCACAGTAACAAACTTTGTATAACTGCCCTGCCAACCAAGCTTAAACATACCTGTTTCACCGCTTCTGTGCTTTGCAATTATACACTCAGCAAGGCCCTTGTCTGCACTCTCTTTGTTGTAATATTCATCTCTGTAGAGGAACATTACTATATCTGCATCCTGCTCAATTGCTCCAGATTCACGAAGGTCTGAGAGCATAGGACGCTTATCACTTCGGCTTTCTACATTACGCGAAAGTTGTGAAAGAGCAATAACCGGAACATTCAGCTCCTTGGCAAGTATCTTAAGGGAACGTGAAATTTCAGAAATCTCTTGTTGTCTGCTTTCGGTTCTTCTTGAAGATTGCATAAGCTGAAGATAGTCGATTACCACAAGTTGAAGATTTTTTGTTTGCTTAAGCCGTCTGCACTTTGCTCTTATTTCTGACACAGAAATGGTCGGAGTATCGTCTATATACATAGGCGCTTGATAGAACTTGTTCATAACCCTGCCTATCCTGATCCAGTCTTCGGAAGAAATATCACCTGACTTAATCTTGTTCGATTCAACAAGCGCCTGAGAACACATAATTCGGTTAACCACCTGTGTTTTCGGCATTTCAAGGTTAAATAGCGCTACCGTTCCCATATCCTTAAATGAAACGTGCTCTGCAATATTAACAGCAAAACTTGACTTACCCATACCGGGACGTCCGGCAATAAGAATTAGTTCTCCTCCGTGCAAGCCGCCTGTTCTTATATTAAGGTCACGAAAACCAGTATCAAGACCATGAACTTTACCGGCATTTTTGGAATTTTCTACCATCAACTCGTAGGATTCCATTACAACCTCGCTGACAGGTACAATATCATTCTTCTCCTTTGAAGCAGAAACATCAAGAATCATCTGCTCAGAAAGATTAAGAATTCTATCTACCTCATCACTATCGTCGTATGCCATTTTACAAATACCCGTTCCGGCTTTTATAAGCTGACGGAGTAATGCTTTTTGTTTGATTATTTCGGCATAATATCCTACATTTTCTGTAGTTGAAACGGAGGATGCCAGATTTGCAAGGTAAATACTTCCACCTATTCCGTCCAATTTGTCATACTTCGACAAAATTTCCGCAACGGAAACAAAATCAATAGGTTTATTATCGTTAAAAAGTTCAATTGCCGCAGCATAAATTTCACGGGCAGGTGCAAGGAAAAAATCACCAGGAGATATAATTTCTACAGCATCAGAAATACACTCACCGTCGGATAGAATACATCCTGCCACTCCCTCCTCAGCTTCACGGCTGAACGGAAGCTCACGGTCAATAATTATTTCATTTTTATCCAAAGACTTCCGCCTCCTTTGTATATTTCAATAAAGCGAAGAAGGAATAAGGGAGTATTCCCTATTACTTGCAACACAATTTTTAAAGCGCAGTAACATTAACACAAAGTTTTCCTGTAATACCTGCGTGTATTTTAATCTCAACATTAGTAGTTCCCAAAGTTTTTATCCCATCAGGAAGCACAAATTTCTTTTTATCAATTTTAATATGGTGCTGACTTGTAAGAGCCTCAGCCACATCTTTCGAGGTTATTGAGCCGAAAAGCTTGCCGTTTTCGCCGGCTTTGGCTTTAAGTTCAACTTTGATTTCTTTAAGTTTTTCAGAAAGTGCCTGTGCTTCTTCTATTTCTTTCTGGCGTCTGAATTCAGCACTGGCAGCCTGCCCTTCCATTACATTTATATTAGAATTGGTTGCTTCTTTTGCAAGACCTCTGGGCAGAAGATAGTTTCTTCCATATCCGTCGGATACTTCAACCATCTGACCTTTCTTTCCTTTTCCCTTTACGTCCTGTGTTAATATAACTTTCATTATTTATTAGCCCTTTCTTCATTTGATGATAGATACGAAGTAATAGCCTCTATTAGCATAAAGTGTACTTCTTCAAATGTTTTGTCACTGATTTGTGCACCTGCAACGGTACTATGTCCGCCACCGCCAAGTTTTTCAAGAATTTCCTGTACGTTTATATCACCGAGAGACCTGCCGCTTATGCATATGCACTCATCACCGGGATATATAACAAAGGAAGCCGAGATATCATCTATATTCATCATATCGTCCGCCGCCTGAGAAGCAATAACCCTTATATTGTCGTATTGCTTACGACAGATAGAAATTCCGAATTTAAAATGTACACGTTCCATAGCTTCAACAATGGATGCTCTTTCATCATATTCATCTTTACCCACAGTAAACATCTGCTTTGCAGAAACAGTATCAAGTCCGTGACGACGAAGATATGATGCAGCTTCAAATGTTCTCACACCGGTTTTAACTATAAAGTTCTTAGTATCCATAAGAATACCCATATAAAGGCTCTGGATTTCAAGATGATTAAGAACATCGCCAACACCCATATACTGCAAAAGCTCTGTTACCATTTCACAGGTTGACGATGCAAAAGGCTCATGGTGAGAGAGAGATACTGAACCTATAAAATCTGTAGAACGTCTGTGGTGGTCGATAAGAACCACTTTATCCGTCTTGCCTATAAGCTCCAATGACGGGACAAGACCCGGACGATGTGTATCGACTACAATTACAAGACATCTTTCGTCTGCAATTTCAAGAGCACGCTCAACATCTATAAGCATCCCCGAGTATTCGCTTTCTCTCTGTACACGGCTATAAAGCTTATCAACCGCCGCCATATTTTCACAAACTATATATGGTTTTTTGTCAAGTGCACGAACCGCTCTTTGGAGACCCATAGCAGCTCCAAAACTATCAAAATCGGCATTGTTATGACCCATAATAATAACGCTATCAACACTCTTTATAAAGTTTTTAATAGCCATAGCTCCGGCTCTTGCTTTAGCCTTTGTACTCTTATCGTACTCCTTCATCTTGCTTGCATAAAATCTGTACTGCGAGGGTTCCTTTACGGCAACCATATCGCCGCCGCGTCCGATTGCAAGGTCAAGGGCCGATCTTGCACCGCCTTCATTTTCAGGTATCGTACCGCCTGTACCTATTCCAACCGTTATGCTGAAAGGAACTTTCATATCCTCACTAAGCTGACGAACGTTTGTAAGAAGATCAAACTTTTTATCAATGTAGCTATCCAGATACTTATGCTCAAACAAAGCAAAATACTTATCTCTGTCGATTTTTTTTAAGATTCCGCCCGATTCGCGAACCCATGCATTAATAAACTGATTTGTTTTATAAAGTAAATCCTGACCTTCCGAATCTTCTGTTTTTTGCAGAACGTAATCATAATTATCAATACTTATAAGCGCAACATCGTAACGCTCTTCAAAGTATTTGCGCTTAATTTCGCTTTCTTTAGTACGATCGATGAAATACATATACACCGTGTATTTATCCGTATCATCATCGTCTCTCATTGCAGCTTCGGTTATCTGACCCAAAACACGGTATTGCTTTCCGTTATGCGACACTGTTCTGTCGATTTTACCTGATTTGATAACATTCGTCCACTTAATAGACGGAATAACTTTTTCGAGCTTATGACCATATAAATCATTAATACCCACAAGCTCCGTCATCTTATCATTATACCAAAGTATATCACCGGCAATGTGCAGTATACAAATAGGTAACGGAAAAAATCTTAGTACATTTCCTGAAGAGACTTTGTCGCCCTCAGAAATGATTCTCATATATTCATTCTCCGAATTACCACGGCGAACAAATACAACCAGAGAACTGACAAAAATCAGAACCCCCAAAAGTATAGTTACAATCTGATAATTCTCACTCTTTATCAGGAGCCCAAGCAATCCCGCAATAACGAGAACTGCTCCTCCTGATGTGGAGAGTGCAAGAAGAATACGGATTGTTCTTCCAAAATTCTTTTTCATAGCTCCTCCTATTAAGGTCAGAAAAGCATTTTATCTTTCTGCTTTGTATCAACGCCTGATTCGTGGGTTGATGTGGCTTCTCAAATCCGTCATATCGCCAAATGCTTCTTCCAGCTCATGACCGGATTCTGCGGCGATTGACGTAAGCTCTGTAATCTTACTGTCAATCACATCAAAGCCAAGTCCCATTCTCCGCGCAAGAATATAATCCATAGCAACGATCGTAGCAATGCTGCCTGATATATTATCATACAAATTTGTATCTTCAAAATCAGCAAGCTGAACATAAAGCTTTGCAACCTCGTTGAGAATTTCGCTTTTTATGCTCTCGATTGCTCTTATATTGGTAGTGAGGTTTAACGTCTGTTCCATATAGCCATCTCCTTATAATCGAAACGGCGGTGCAAGGACATAAGTCAACACTTTAAGTCTACCATATATTTGAATTAAAGTCAAGCAAAAATAACAATATTATTACAATTTTAACCCGAAATACAAAGGTGTCCGCCTGCGTTCTACTCAAATAGCGACATTATCTCATCACTCGACAAATTACCAAGACTTCCGTTATTAACATTTATAACATCACTTGCAAGAGCTCGTTTCTTCTCCTGAAGATCTATTATCCTTGCCTCTACGGAGTTTGCCGCAGCAAGACGTATCACGTGCACATTCTTTGTTTGCCCTATACGATATGCCCTGTCAGATGCCTGATCTGTAACTGCAGGATTCCACCAAGGATCGTAGTGAATGACAGTATCGGCACCTGTGAGATTAAGACCGGTCCCACCTGCTTTAAGGGAAATGAGAAAAATTTCATTCTCACCATTGTTGAAACGGTTACAAAGCTCAACACGTTGCTCTGGGTTGGTGGAACCATCAATATAGAAATACTTTAAATTCTTCTCTTCAAGTCCTCTTCCAATTATACTGAGCATACTTGTAAATTGGGAAAATACAAGAATTCTGTGCCCGGACGAAAGGGCTGTATCAATTATCCCAAACAAAAGATCAAGTTTACCACTTCCGGCTTTGTAGCCACCGTCAAACAAAGACGGGTGACAACTGATTTGTCTGAGGCGAAGAAGAAGAGTTAAAATTTCCATATTCCCCCGTCCGTTTTCAGCAATGGATGCAAGGGCTTTATTTTTTGCAATTTCTCTGTAGGATGCATAAAGCCTTACTTGCTCTTCAGTCATTTTTGCATACATAATCTCCTCAATCTTTTCAGGAAGTTCCGACAGAACTTCGCGTTTCATACGCCTTAAGATAAAGGGTTTAATTCTTTTTTTAAGAAGTTCAATCGAATCCTTATCTCCGGATCCTGCAGGTAATTCATAAAGCTCACGAAACTCCGAATAGTTACCAAGATATCCCGGAAGCAAAAAATCAAAAATTGACCATAGTTCTCGCATAGAATTTTCAATAGGTGTACCGGTAAGAGCAAACCTTCTTTTTGCATTAATTTTTTTAACTGAAGATGCATTCATAGTCTGGGGATTTTTTATCGCCTGCGCTTCGTCAAGTATACAAAAAGAAAACTCAATATCTTTATAAAGCTCAATATCACGTCTTAAAATAGGGTAGGAAACGATTATATAATCATATTTAAAAAGCTCTTTGAACTTTTCTTCCCTTTCCTCCACACTGCCGTCGTAAATCATAACCCTGGAGCCGGGGATAAACTTTTCAAATTCATTACGCCAATTATATGTGAGAGCTGATGGTGTAACAATCAAAACCGGATTACTCCGCTCTTCACTTTCAAGAAATGCAAGCATCTGCACTGTCTTGCCAAGACCCATATCATCTGCCAGTATTCCGCCAAAACCAAGGGAGGAAATCTGTTTGAGCCAATCAGCTCCAACAATCTGATAGGGACGGAGCTTCTCTGCAAGTTCAGGGAAAATAGATGCCTTTGTCTCCTGAATGGATTTCACATATTCTGTAAGTTCACGGGAGCAAGTTATATTTCCCCCGCCGGCCTCCTCAGCAACCGCATAAAGATAAAGCAAATTATATTCTGGAATATTTCTTTTTGAAAAACTGATATTTTTATCAAAGAACAATTTATCAAAAACAGACATCTTACCTGAAATTGCTTCAATATCATAGAAATCACCGTTTTTAGACCTGTAAAACTTTTGTTTCAATTTAACTGCAAGAAGAATTTCACGGATTTCACTTTCTGTAAGTACAGAATCAGGCGTTGCTTCAAGAAGATTTTCAGAAATTTTATATTCAATATGCGCGGATACCGGTGCATCTTTTTTTATAATTATTTCATTATACAAATCTGACTTAATAACTGTACAGATTTCAGCCAAAACAATTGATTTGTACGTTATGAAATCGTAAATTGTATCATTATCATCGGTATTGTAATACCCATCAGAATACACAAACCCTTCAAAGCAGTTCATAACCCTCTGTTCGCACTCTGCATCCCTTACAACTATATATCCCTTGTGACTTAACTGTTCCGGGAGAAAAAATGATATTTCGCCGTACCTTACCTTTACTTTACAACGTATACTTTTTCCATCGGAGTCAACATAGACTGTAAATTCAGGTTTATCTTTTATAACATATTCGTCAAGACCATCACATACCACTCCCGGTTCTGTCTCAAGCGACGGGAGAACATATGTTGCATATGCAAGCGCATTATCACCTTTAAATGTTATCTGTGAACGACGGTCAGTTGATAATGCCCTGTATACAGGCAGAAATTTTTTCTGCCATAATTTATCAGTGAGAAAAACCGTACCCTCATAAAAAAACACCGAAGCATCAGGTACAAGCGCCAATCCATAGTTTGGAACATACATGGTAATTTCACCAAGCATCGCAGAAATATCAATTAATATTTCCGGATTTTCCTCTGCAATAAGCGCTCTTCCAAGGTCCATTCTGTCAATTAAAATTTTATAATTTACTCCAGGAAGCAACGACATCATACGTTTTGTGCCCTCACCTCCGAGGCGGATAGTGCCTGCAGATGAGGTATACATAGCAAGCTTTGAAGGGCGGCTTTCGTAGCTCTGAGCAAGAATAGAAAGAATTTCCTCCTCCAAAGCACCAAAAGTGTGGCTATGAGGATGATAGTCAATACCTTTTCCGAGCCGCAGAGGTCTTTTATAAACAAAGCACTCAATAAGCTCTTCGGGATTAATTACGGGTTTTCCAAGCAGATAAAGCTTCACTTCCGAGCCGTTTCCATTTCCTGAAAAGAAAACTTCAAACATAAGTGAAAGCTCATTCTTCACCTCAAGTCCACGACTGAAATCTGAAATAAACAGTTTTGAAATCCTGTCATTTTCGTCGTCGGGCACAGTCCACCCCTCAAGCTCACGGCGCCTCTCTTCTGCTGCAGCTACAATATGCTTACAGGCAACACCCATAGTTTCGTAATATGGGCATGTGCAAAAATAATCGTTTATTTCTCCATCATCAGTCACACTAATGCGAACATTATACAAATCCTCACCGTCCACAACTGCTGTGAAACCGCTTTTCTCACGGTTTTTTATATGAACTCTCCCCTGATTGAAATATTCCATACCACGTTTGAATATTACCGATGAGCAGATTTTTTTGATTGATTGTTCAGTTAATTTCATACAAAATCTCCTATAATTAATGTATCGTATTATTATACCACCAAATCCCGTTAAATTCAACAATTCAATCAATTTTTGGTGATTATACTTGAAATCTTATACTCAATGTTGTATAATACAACATATATCAAACAAAGGATTTATCGTGATGATTAAATATACTATACTAAAAAACTATTTTGGATACACAGCTTTTCGCCACGGTCAGGAAGAATTGATTGATTCCATTCTGTCGGGCAAGGATTCTCTCGGAATTATGCCCACAGGAGGCGGGAAATCAATTTGCTACCAAATTCCAGCTATGTGTATGCCCGGAATTACAATTGTGATTTCCCCTCTTATATCACTCATGAAAGACCAGGTACAGGCATTGTGCCAGGCAGGGATTCCTGCGGCGTATATTAATTCATCTCTTACTCAAGCCCAGACTGTAAAAGCAATAAGCAACGCACGTGACGGAAAATACAAAATCATATATGTAGCTCCTGAAAGGCTCGACACTTACGGGTTTACCGACTTTGCAAAAAATGCGGATATTTCTATGCTTACTGTCGATGAAGCGCACTGTATTTCACAGTGGGGTCAGGATTTCAGACCAAGCTACCTGAAAATATGCGAATTTTTAAAAGTTCTTAAAAAAAGACCTGTTATTTCAGCTTTCACCGCAACAGCCACCGAGGCTGTGAGAAATGATATTTGTTCTGCATTAGAGTTAAATAATCCATGTATCACAGTAACGGGGTTTGACAGACCTAATCTATATTTTGAAGTTAAGCACTGCACAAAAAAATATGATACACTTCTCCCTATCCTACGGTCGATGAAAGGGAAATCGGGGATTGTATATTGCGCCACACGTAAAAATACTGAACAGGTTTGCGATAAGCTTATTCGGGATGGTATAAGAGCCACACGGTATCACGCAGGGCTTACAGATGAAGAACGAAGCAAAAACCAGGATGATTTCTTATACGATAAGGTTGATATAATCGTTGCTACCAATGCATTTGGCATGGGGATTGACAAAAGCAATGTGGGTTTTGTAATCCACTATAATATGCCAAAGGATATAGAAAGCTATTATCAAGAAGCAGGACGTGCAGGGCGTGACGGCTCGCCTGCAGAATGTATTCTTCTTTACTCACCCGGCGACGTTAGAACTAATCAGATGTTAATCCAAGCTGAAAACGATAAAAATCCACATATACCGCCCGAAATTAAAGAAAGAGCCCTTGAGAGGCTAAAGCTTATGACATTTTACTGTCATACTACCGAATGTTTAAGAAGCTACATACTTAAATATTTCGGCGAAAAGTATAACCTCAGATGTGAAAACTGCGGGAACTGCAGTGTAGAAGGTGTTGAAACTGATATAACCGAAGAAGCTGAAATTATATGCACTGCCGTCGAAAATCTAAGATTTTTCTTTGGAAGAACAATGCTTACATCAATTCTCCGAGGCAGTAAAAACGTACGGATAACAGAAAACAACCTTGATAAAAACCCCGCCTACGGGAAGCTTAACAAACTATCCGACAAAGAAGTTAATGACAGAATAAATCTGCTTATCTCAAAAAACATTCTAACCGTTTCACAAGATAAATACGGAGTTATTTCCCCTGGAGCCGAGTTTATTGCATACGAAAAACCGATTACCATGAAAACCATTCGTTCTCACAAAAACGAACCAAAAGCAGATACTCCTTCAACAAGTCTTTTTGCTAAGCTCAAAGCAAAACGTATGGAAATCGCAAAATCTCTCGGTGTTCCTGCATTCGTAGTATTTTCTGACACAACTCTTACCGATATGTGTAAAAAACTCCCAAAAAACGAAGAAGAAATGATTGAAGTAAACGGCGTAGGCAAAACTAAACTAAAAAGGTTTGGAAAAGATTTTTTGGATATTATAAATCAAAAATAATGTGCAAGCACAGCTTGCACATTATTTTATAAAGCCTGTATAATGTGTATGCCAACCTTTTTGTCAATATAGACTAAAGTTCGCACCATATTTTTCTATCGTAAAATCGATATGTTTTTCGTTTCTCTCAAAACTCGATAATATATGAATTCATATCGATAGGTTGCATAAGCAACGCTAATTTAACGTTTCTCTATAACCAACTTATTAGGCAGACATATTATTGGATATATTCCCTTTTTACTTTGTTCGATACAAAGCTTATCGGGACAATCTGCTTCATAGACCTTTGCGTCTTCACGGCTGATTTTTATTTTATTATATCCTGAATTTTCTACTGTGAACTCGTATTCCTCAGTAACCGTTTTTAAGTCAATCTTTTGAATCTCTTTGCCGTCGGATTTTATAACAACAACAGCTCCATTTGGAGATGTTGTTGTATATATTACAAGTGAAATTACTAATAGCAACGCAAAGGCGGCATATATAATTACCCTTTTACTTGTTTTCATTTCCATCCTCAGCCATAACTTCCTTAATTGTAGAAACAAGTCCAGCTATTCCCTGAATTTCAGAGGGGATAATAATCTTTGTGGCTCTTCCGTCAGCAGCTTTTTCGAAGCTTTCAAGTGACTTGATTGTGAGATAACCCTCACCGGGATTTGCCTGATTAATTTGCTTAATACCTTCTGCAACTGCTTTCTGCACTGTAAGAATAGCTTCAGCTTCGCCCTCCGCTTCTCTGATTGCAGCTTCCTTCTTAGCCTCTGCACGAAGTATTGCAGATTCTTTTTCACCCTCTGCAATAAGAATTGCAGATTTCTTCTCACCCTCTGCTTTCAGAATTGATTCACGTCTTTCGCGCTCAGCTTTCATCTGCTTTTCCATAGCAGACTGGATTTCTCTTGGAGGTACAATATTTTTAAGCTCAACACGGTTAATCTTAATACCCCAGGGGTCGGTTGCTTCATCAAGCACCGCACGCATCTTTGTATTAATAATATCGCGGGATGTGAGAGATTCGTCAAGTTCCATATCACCGATAATATTACGGAGAGTGGTAGCTGTTAAATTTTCAATAGCCATCATAGGTCTTTCAACGCCATAAGTATAAAGCTTAGGATCTGTTATCTGATAATACACAACAGTATCAATCTGCATTGTAACATTATCCTTCGTTATAACCGGCTGTGGTTCAAAATCAACCACGTGTTCCTTTAAATTAACCTTTTTTTGGATACGGTCGATAAACGGAACCGTTACATGAACACCAACGCTCCAAGTTGCATGATAACCTCCAAGTCTTTCAATAATATACGCATGCGCCTGGGGTACGATTTTGATATTTGAAACAATGATTAAAAACAAAATAACACATAATACAAATAAAACTCCCATAATTACTTTTCCATCCTTTCTTCTTCATACATTTTAACAATCAACTTAACACCGGATATTTTCACAATCTCAACGATTGTATTTTCAGGTACGATACTGCCATCCACACTTCTTGCAGTCCATTCCATACCCTCAAGCCTTACCTTTCCTGTTTCGGAAGCATTATCAATCGTTTCCGTCACCTTACCTTGCTTACCGGGGATACTTTCCGAATTGGTCTTTATTTTTTTACCACGGGTTACTTTTTTTACAAAGGGTCTTGTGAGAACGAGCAGTATTGCAGAAACAATAAAGAAAACTACAATCTGACTATTTAAAGAGCCTCCAAGGACATATGCCGCAAGAGCTCCAAGAGCACCGCCTGCAAACCATATACTTATAAACTGAAATGTGACTGATTCGAGAACAAGAAAAACGATTATTGCTACAGTCCATAAAACACCATACATAAACTTCACCCACCTTTATAATTTTGATTTGAGTGTAACTACAACAAGCTCAGGGCGGTTGAAAACTCTTGGTATAATCATTGGATTACCTAAACCACGGTTTACTATCATTGTTGTACCGTCGCTTTCAAATCTACCGCCAAAATATCTTGGAAATAGAATATTATCCCCCTCCTGCCAGGAAGTTCTTGGCGCCGCAACACCGCCAACCCCCGGAATTCTCACATGCCCTCCGTGCATATGCCCGGACAGTATCAAATCAATTCCGTAACCGGTAAGATGATCTAAAAGATTTGCCCTGTGAAAGAGAAGTATTTCAAACCCGTCAAAACCAGTAATCTTTTCAGCGCTTTCACGCAAAAAGGATTTGACCTTTTGTTCGGTACAAAGATATGGGTCATCTATTCCCGAAATGGATATCCGTTCGCCATCTTTAGTTATAAATCTTTGCTCGTTATGGAGAAACTCCGCACCTGCTTCATTCATTTCTTTTTCCATTTCAGAAAAATCAGAACGCCAAACATCGTGATTGCCCGTTACCATCAAACAAGGTGCAATTTTGGTAAGCCTCTCTATAAGCCGTACTGCCGGTTTATATGAGCCTTTATCATCCGACATATCTCCGGTACACAAAATAATATCAGGAGCTTCATCACGAACCTCTGAAATAAGTTCAGGTACGGTATCATTATGATAATCCGATAAATGTACTATACGAAATCCGTCAAAGCTCCCAGGTATATGAGAGGATTCCACTGTATAGTAAGTGGTTTCAAGCCTTGAATCGAGAGCTTTTACTGCAAATGCAGCACCGCCTGCAATAAGGGCTGCTTTCGTTAAAAATTTCATTTTTATTAACCTTCTTTATATAAAACATATACTTAAGTATTTGTTTTTCAAATAGAAATCATACAGCAATGGGAATTTTATGCCCAAATTCGTTATAGATGTAATTTTCAAGCTTAAAACTGGAAGGTGTAAATTTGTAAAAATCGTCAATATCTTCAATAGTAACAGTGGGTGCATCGTGGAGTTCACCCGCTATTATCTCTTCAATAATGGGGATATGTCGGTCATAAATGTGAGCATCTGCAATGACGTGAACAAGCTCACCCACTTTCAGACCTGAACATTTCGCCATCATATGCATAAGCGCGGCATACTGGCAAACATTCCAGTTATTAGCGGCAAGCATATCCTGAGAACGTTGATTTAAAATTCCGTTCAGAACATCCCCCGAAACATTAAATGTCATAGAATAAGCACAAGGGTATAAATTCATCTCTGATAAATCCGCATGAGTGTAGATGTTAGTCATAATCCTGCGGCTTGCGGGATTATTTTTAAGGTCGTGAAGCACACGGTCTACCTGGTCAAAGTCTCCGTCGCTGTAGTGATGCACAACTCCCATCTGATAACCGTATGCCTTACCTATGCTTCCGTTTTCGTCAGCCCACTGATCCCATACGTGGCTGTTTAAATCTTTTATATTATTTGACTTTTTCTGCCAGATCCATAAAAGTTCATCTATAGCACTTTTAAGATATGTACGGCGAAGTGTCAGGATAGGAAACTCCTTAGAAAGGTCGTATCGGTTAACCACCCCAAACTTTTTAACTGTGTGAGCAGGTGCTCCATCCTCCCAACGGGGACGCACAACCTCATTAATGTCTGAATAACCATTGTCAATAATATCACGGCAATTCTGAATAAATATTTTATCAGCTAAACTCATAACAATTTCTCCTTATCTGAATTTCCCATAATCGATAACCTTATCACAAAAGTCAAATGCGGCTTTTTTGTGAGAGATTATTATACAGGTTTTATCTGTCATATTTTTAATAGTTTTAAGCAACGCTATCTCAGTTTGCTCATCCAGCGCTGATGTTGATTCATCCAAAAGGAGTACGGGTGCATCATAAAGAAGTGCACGGGCTATGGAAATACGTTGAATCTGGCCTTCGGAAAGACCAAGTCCTTTTTCTCCAAGAACAGTATCAAGCCCATCTTCAAGAGTACTTATATAATCCCAGATTTGAGCAAGCTTAAGCGCTTTTACAATATCCTCATCTGATGCATCCTTTTTGCCGAATGCAACATTTTCGCGTATTGTTCCCGAAAGAATAAGATTTCCTTGAGGAACATATGCAAAAAGATGCCGTGTTCCTCCATTGATTTTAGTTTTCTGATTATTCGATTTAATAAACACTTCACCCGAATCGGGAGTCATTATGCCAAGCATAAGTTTAATTGCCGTGCTCTTACCTATTCCAGACTCGCCGCCGATCACGACAAATTCTCCTTTATTTATTTCAAAAGAAGCATTTTTCATAACTGGCTTTTCAGACTCATACCCAAAGGTTACATCATCAAAGACTATACTATTTAATGTATCATAAGAACATTTGGAGTTTTCAGTTAACTCTTCCTCTTTCATATCCTCAAGCTCAATTATACGTTCAACCGATGCACTAACTGAAAAAATCTGTGGTATCATAGCTGAAATGTCCTTAAAAGGCGACTGAATCTTTCCCACAAGCTGAAGCATAGCAGTCAGGGTACCAAAAGTGATAAGCCCGTGTGATAGCCTGTATGCACCGTAGCCAAGAGCAAGGTAATATCCTGCATTAAAGAATATGAACATACATACATTTGCAAAAACCGATATTTTTACACGCCGCAGTTTAAGTTTATAGGCATCCACCTGAAGCTGTTCGTTTCTGTCAAGAATATCTGCCTGATTGCTGAAAGATTTTATAACAAGTATATTCTGAAGCGCCTCCTGCATAAATGACCTCACTTTGCCGTCTGCAGCCTGACAGTCTTTATGCAGTTGTTTAAATCGCTTTGAATAAAGCTTCCCGCAAAGCACAAGAGTAGGTGCAACAAGTAAAACCGCAATTGCAAACAGGCTATCAAGCCTGAATAGGATTACAAATCCGCCGACTATACTTGTAAGAAGCAAGCACACCGTGGGAACTATTGATATAATCCCACCGATTATAATATTTATATCACTTGTAAGGCGGTTTAAAAGCTCACCCGAATGAAACTTAGAAACTGAGAGATAGTCTCTTGATATCAACGTTTTAAACACACTTCTTTTAAGTGCGATATCCAGCTTAACATTTGCCTGAACGTTTATAAAATTGATGGCAACCTGGAAAGCAAGCTGAATAAGGAGCAACACCCCAAGAAAGATACAAGCATATAAAAGGCTTCCCTCATGCTGCTTCGTTGCAATATCAAGTACTGCCTTGGAAGCTAAAGTAAATCGCAAAGAAATCAAAGAAACGAAAGTCGCAAGAACAGCAAGAATAATTACATAAATCAAACTCGTTCTGCCGTTTTTAGCTATCCATCTCCATGCATTTATATTTTTTTTTGCATTGTTCAAGTATATTCAACTCCTATGCGTTGTTCTTCTTAAATTTTTCGATATATTCATCATAGGTACACATTCGATCGGTTATGCTGCCGTCAGGATTTATTTCGATAATTCTATTAGCAACAGTCTGAACAAACTCGTGGTCGTGGGATGTAAAAATAACATTACCTTTGAACGATATAAGACCGTTATTTACTGCAGTTATTGATTCAAGGTCAAGATGGTTAGTGGGTTGGTCAAGAATAAGAACATTTGAACCAAAAAGCATCATACGCGCTAGCATACATCTTACCTTTTCACCGCCGGATAAAACATGTACCTCTTTAAACACATCCTCACCAGAGAAGAGCATACGTCCGAGAAAACCTCTTAAATATGACTCGGACTGTGTTTCAAATGTATCTGCAGAATACTGTCTTAGCCAATCAACGAGATTTAACTTGCAACCTTCAAAAAATTTAGAATTGTCTTTCGGGAAATAGCTCCTTGAAGTGCTTACTCCCCATTTTAATGTACCATCAAAATCAGTATCATTTTCCGACAAGATTTCCATAAGCGCCGTAACTGCGTGCTCATTTTCACCAATTACAGCAATCTTATCATCACGGCTCATTGTGAACGAAATATTATCAAGAAGCTTTTCGCCTTCAACAGTTTTTGAAAGACAGTCTACAGTGAGTATATCACGTCCAACCTCTCTGTCTTGTTCAAAGCCAACAAAGGGATAGCGCCTTGAAGATGCAGGAAGCTCTTCAACAGTTAACTTGTCAAGCATTTTTTTACGACTGGTAGCCTGCTTTGATTTTGATTTGTTAGCAGAAAATCTTTGAATAAATGCCTGAAGCTCTTTGATTTTTTCTTCAGCTTTTTTGTTCTGCTGCTTTATCATACGCTCAATTAGCTGACTTGATTCGTACCAGAATTCATAGTTACCAACATACATTTTAATTTTTGTATAATCAATGTCAACTATATGAGTACATACCATATTAAGAAAATATCTGTCGTGAGATACAACTATAACTGTTCCGGAATAATCCACAATAAACTCCTCAAGCCATTCAATAGCATCAATATCAAGGTGGTTTGTGGGCTCGTCAAGAAGAATTATATCGGGGTTTCCAAAAAGCGCCTGTGCAAGGAGCACTTTAACCTTTGCATTGCCGTCAAGCTCAGACATAGTCAGATATAAAACGCTCTCAGGAAGTCCAAGTCCCTGCAAAAGCTTTGAAACATCTGATTCAGCTTCCCATCCGTTCATTTCAGCAAATTCTGCTTCAAGGTCGGCTGCTCTTATTCCGTCTTCATCGGAAAAATCTTCTTTTGCATAAAGAGCATCTTTTTCTTTCATAATGGAATATAGCTTTTCATTACCCATTATAACAGTATCAAGAACGGTCATTGTATCGTATGCAAAATGGTCTTGTTTGAGTACCGACATACGAAGTCCGGGCGCAATTGAAACGCTACCCTTTGTAGGCTCAAGCTCACCCGAAAGAATTTTCAAAAAAGTAGATTTACCTGCACCATTTGCGCCGATTATTCCATAGCAGTTGCCTTCAGTAAATTTGAGATTAACATCGGAAAATAAATTACTTCCGCTAAAATTAAGTGCCACATCAGTTACTGTTATCATAAAAATCTCCTGTTTTTAAAAAAATACTTGCATATACAAAAAAATTATACTATAATATAAACAGATTTGCAAGTGTTTTAAAAAAAAATCTACGAAAGGATTAAAAATATGTTCAAAATAGGATGCCATTTATCAGCTTCCAAAGGTTATACTCATATGGCTAAGGAAGCTGTATCAATAGGAGCAAACACCTTTCAGTTCTTTACTCGTAACCCAAGAGGAGGAAGCGTGAAGGTGCTTGACCAAAAGGATATAGAAACCTACCTTGAATTTGCCAAAGAAAACAAGATTGAAACCATTCTTGCCCACTCGCCATATACCCTCAACGGATGCTCGGCAGATGAAAAAATAAGAGCATTTGCCCTATCTGTTATGCAAGATGATATCAGCCGTCTGGAACATACACCCGGAAGCCTGTACAATTTTCATCCAGGTAGTCATGTAGGCCAAGGAACAGATCGCGGAATTGAACTTATATGCGAAATGCTAAACAAATCACTCACCCCAGGAATGACAACAACAGTTCTTCTTGAAACAATGTCGGGAAAAGGCAGTGAAGTGGGCAGAAGTTTTGAAGAACTCAAAAGGATTATAGACGGAACAGATTATCCCGATAAGCTTGGAGTTTGTCTAGATACCTGCCACGTTTATGACGCAGGATATGATATAGTTGAAAATCTTGATGGTGTTCTTGAAGAATTTGACAAAATTCTGGGAATTGAGCGATTAAAGGCTATACACATAAATGATTCAAAAAACCCATTTGAAAGCCATAAAGACAGGCATGAAAAAATAGGCGAAGGTTTTATAGGGATTGAAGCTTTTGAAAGAATTATAAATCATAAGGATTTAAAAAATCTGCCGTTTTATCTTGAAACACCAAACGAACTCGACGGCTATGCAAAAGAAATTGAGTTGTTGAAGGGGTTGTATAGGGGTAAATAGGGGTTATTAAACTTTTAATATGCTTGCCGAAAAGCAAATAACTCGCCACAGGCGAATATCACTGCCCGAAGGGCAATATCACTTGTTCCGCAAAGAACAAATATAACTGAAAAAAAGACATCCAATGGATGTCTTTTTTTTCGTGGTGCGAGTGATGGGACTTGAACCCATACGTCGAAGACACACGCCCCTCAAACGTGCCTGTCTGCCTATTCCAGCACACTCGCTTGTCTTGTCTGACAACGAAAGTTATTATAGCACGTATAGGTAATTTTGTCAACATATTTTTCGTATTTTTTTTAAAATGTGTAATTCTTACAATCAAATTAAAGTTACCATCTGCACTTGATGTACATTTTCGACAAGTTAAGGAGTTAAATTCCTGATATCTCTTGGGAATAAACTCACCTGGCGTATATCACGAAGCCCTAAAAGCTGCATGACAAACCTTTCAGCACCAATACT
>JAZRNL010000039.1:0-1582 GCA_045648165.1 Clostridia bacterium
GATAAAGCGACTCAGCAGATGGCGTGGGTTGGTCATATGAACAACGCAAAGGCGTGTGCAGAGGAAATTATCTTAAGCGAGATAATTTATATTTAATGTTGTAACAAGCACTGAATTTGGCATTACAAATTCGATTTTTAAGGGATACCCCTAACACCCCAAACACGAAAGGAGGCGGCAAGATGCGTAACAGAACAAAGACTTTTTCTGTAAGGCTAAGTGAGCAGGAATATGAAACCTTAAATAAGGCAATAGCAAAAACAGGGCTTACAAAGTCAGCTTTTATAAGAACAGTTGCAAGTGGATATTTACCCAAACCACGACCGCCAAACGGCTATGATGGAATGGTGTCAGAACTAAGCGAAATTGCCACCAACATTTATTCCGTTTCGAATGGTATGTTAAATACAGATAAGATTGACACCACATTTTTGAAAAGTCAGGCACAGCGATTGGACAAGGTGATTTTACAAATCAACACCTTCTTCACCGTTCCTGATAAAATCAAAGGAGGCGATATAAAATGGCAACAACAAAAATATGGGACATAAAAGGAAGAGTTGATTCTTTGATAAACTATGCTGCCAATCCCGAAAAGACAGACGGAAATAAATATAGCGAAAAGCAAATACAAGCTCTCCACGATGTTATGGATTATGCTTCCGATGATTATAAAACGGAACGAAGCTTATATGTATCGGGCGTTAATACAACGCCCGATATGGCAAAGAAAAAGATGCACCAAACAAAGCTCCGTTATGGTAAGACGGATGGCATCGTAGCATTTCACGCCATACAGAGTTTCAAGCCGGGAGAGGTTACGCCCGAAATTGCACATGAAATCGGCAGAAAGCTTGCAAAAGAAATGTGGGGTGATAGGTTTGAGGTTGTGATTGCAACACACCTTAATAAAGAACATCTGCATAATCACTTTGTAATCAATTCTGTATCCTTTGCAGATGGACTGAAGTATTATGACAATACCGCAAACTATAATCTCATTAAAAAGATTTCTGATAGGCTATGCGAAGAATATAATCTGTCAGTAATACGGAATCCAAAAGGCAAAGGCAAGCATTATGCGGAATGGTATGCAGAGAAAAATGGCTATCCTACAATTCGAGGGCAGATTAGGGATGAGATAGACAGTATCATAGAAGGCTCATATACAACGCAAATTTTTTGGAAAGAACTGAAACGCAGAGGATATGAAGTTAAAAATACGGGTAAATATATCGCTGTAAAACCAACCTATGCTCAAAAATATGTTCGTCTTGATAATCTCGGCAAATATTATACTCCCGATGCAATAAACGAGCGCATTATTGCTGCAAGAAATGGTATAAAGCTTTTAGCCATAAATAAACCTAAGCCTGACTACAACGCTTGGCTTAAAAAATATGAGCCGATAAAACTCAAAGGCTTTAAAGCTCTGTATTACCACTACTTATATCTGTTCGGTAAGATACGGAAAAGGGAACCGCCACAAAGAGTATGCTTCTATCTCAGAGAGGAGCTTATAAAATTCGAGCGATACCAAAAACAGTTTCATTTTCTATATGATAATGATATTGAAACTTCA
>JAZRNL010000040.1:0-11006 GCA_045648165.1 Clostridia bacterium
ATAATGTTACTGTTGATGGCAAGCTTTACAGTGCTTTCGCCGTTGCTTACGGTGACCATACTATTCTCTGCATCCCATCCCACTTGCATACCAAGAGCTTCCATTACGCTTCGTATGGGTACCATTGTACGTCCGTCGATAATTACAGGGACCTGGTCGGGAAACTGAATTTTGTTTCCGTCTACAACTACACTCACTTCACTTTCTGCTTTTGCAGTGAAGTTTGATATAATTGCCACTGTACAAAGTATGAGGCTTATAAATTTTTTCATAATTTCATTTCTCCTTTATTGTGCCATCTCTGATATATAACCTCTTAGGTCTTGACTTTCCACTGTTGTGGGATAGCTTTCAATAATCAGGTCATCAAATTTTGTTTTTTCATAGAATTGGGAGATTTTAAAAAGTCCGCCTTTAAATCCTCTTATATCAATTACATAAATATATTCATAATTGTTAACTGCCCACGTAGCAAGAGCGTTTCCAAATGACTCCTTTATAAGTGCAAGCTTTTTGCCATTTGCAATGCTGCTTTTGATAACGGTAAGAGGGTGGTCTCCCGAAATAAAGCAGGTGTATGCATTATTCTTCGTGTTAATAAGGGGTGTTTTTCCAAGCTTTTTAGTCATTTCACTGTCGGAATATACAGTGACGTCTGTTTCATATATGGGAAGATAACGGACCATGGTTTCGGAAGTAATAAGGTTTTCAGTCTTTTTGTCCTCAGGCATTCTGCTGACATAAGAGCCTGAAAAGGCGATTGTGTCTAATTGAAATTCTGAAATCTCAGGAAGTGTGAAGCCTTTTACTTCGCAGAAGCTTTCCCAGGCATAGTATGAGCCTGTATGCGTCCAGTGGTGGTCGGTATCAAAGTAAATTTTCTCGCCCCCATGCTCTATGAGCTTTTCAGTAACACGCACCGGTGTAACCTTCTCCGATAGATTTGCGTACACATATTCAATAGCTTGCCACTGACCTGTATAAAATCTTTTTGGTGCATAAATTTCATATGAGTCGGGTACAAGTAAATTATATATATTCACTTCCGGCAGTATCTCTGCAAATCGGTTTATAATGTCTGCATACCTCAAGGCATTGTATGTATTAACGGTAACCGGGTTGAAAAAATACTTTCCGTTTAAGCAGTAACAGTTCCCACAGTCGGTAAAATCAGTTTCCTCTATGCGGAAGTCATCTTTTATAATTTTTTCATCAATACTTTCAAGAAAATCTTTAGTTATAATATGTACTTCCTTCGAGGAATCTTCCCAGAAAACCTCTGCGTCAAAAGCTTCTGCAACTGCACGGAGCGGTACGCAGGTTCTGCTATTTATAATAACCGGAGGTGTGTCGAGCACAACCCTTTCACCGTTTTTAAGCATTTCAGCATTTCCCGGTATAAGTTCAAGCTTAGTCTTATCATCATAAATCGTAATAACTAATGTTTTTTCATTCCATTCAACTGCCTTGCCCATTTTGCTTGCTACAGGGCTTATGGGTAGCAGAGTTCTGTTATTCATTATAAGAGGGCCTTGGTCTGAAAACTCCGTCTTTTTCCCATTAATCCAGACGGAAATGGTATTTTCTGCGTTGGCCGGGCAGGTTCCTTGTATAAAAAACAGGGATAATGCAATGCATATCCAAAGCTTCTTCATAAAATCCCCCTTTTTCGACAAATCACAAACATCAGTATATCACATATTAAAAAATATGTCAATAAATGAATATAAGAATTAGAAAAAAATAAAAATACCTGTTTTCATAAATTATCATATGCCATTGATAAAATGTATGAATTCAGGTAAATACTTTTTCATAAATTCCATTGACAAAGGTTTGTAAATGGTATATAATTGTAATGTTAATACGAATTTGAAAGGAATTTTAAATATGGGAACTTTGTTCGGAACAGACGGTATAAGAGGAATAGCAAACAAAGAATTGACCGCGGAGCTTGCATTTAAAACCGGAAGAAGCGGCGCATATGTTTTAACCAAAGCAACTAATAAAAGACCGAGAATATTAATCGGTAAAGATACAAGAAAATCAGGAGATATGTTGGAGGCTGCGCTTACTGCAGGGCTTTGTTCCGTAGGTGCAAAGGTTATCCCCCTGGGTGTGGTTCCAACGCCTGCGGTTGCATACCTCACACGTCTTTATAAAGCTGATGCCGGAGTTGTTATTTCTGCATCACATAATCCATGCGAATATAACGGCATTAAGTTTTTTAATTCAGATGGTTATAAGCTGAGTGACGAGATTGAAAATGAAATTGAAGACTATATCTTAGGCAAGAAAACAATAGATAATTTACCCACTCATGGTGGTGTGGGCTATGTGAGCGCGAACCATAATGCGGTGGAGGACTATGTGAATTTTGCTATATCCACAATAGATTGCAGGCTTGACGGGTTAAAGGTTGCAATTGACTGCGCAAACGGTGCCAGCTATCAGACGGCTTTCAAGGCCCTCAATAAGCTTGGCGCTGCGGTTGAAGCAATTCATAATACTCCCGATGGTGTTAATATAAATGCGGATTGTGGCTCAACTCATATGGAAAGTCTGCAGGCATATGTTACATCTATCGGTGCAGATGTAGGTATTGCATTTGACGGTGATGCAGACAGAATGCTTGCAGTTGACGAAAAAGGTAATATAATCGACGGCGACCAGGTTATGGCAATGTGCGCTCATCATATGAAAGAAATCGGAACCCTTAAGGGTGATACCCTTGTGGCTACTGTTATGAGTAATCTTGGCCTTACACTTTTCGGTCAGGATAAAGGTATAAAAGTGGAGCAGACAAAAGTAGGTGACCGCTATGTTCTTGAACGTATGCTTGAGGGTGATTTCAATCTTGGCGGCGAACAATCAGGACACATTATTTTCCTTGAGCATAATACAACAGGTGACGGACTTGTGAGCGCTCTTCAATTCCTTGCAATGCTTAAGAAAACAGGTCTTAAAACATCTGTTGCCGCAAAGGTTATAGATGTGCTTCCTCAGGTGCTTATAAATGCTAAAGTTAAGCTTGAAAATAAAGACAGATATATGGAAGTTCCCGAAATTGCAGAGGCTTGCAGAGCCCTTGAAGCGGAATTTGACGGAAAAGGCAGAGTTCTTATCCGTCCTTCAGGAACAGAACCGTTGGTACGTGTTATGATTGAAGGCAGTGATAAGGACTACATAACCAAAAAAGCCCGAGAGCTTGCTGATATGATAGAAAAGCTTCTTGGTTGAGGTCAGGTTATATGAAAGAAATTTTAGCAAATGGCTTCAACGCTTTGAATATCCCCTGGAACGAAAAGCAGATTTCTCAGCTTGAGGAATATGCAAGGCTTCTTGTGGAATGGAATGAAAAAATTAATCTCACTGCAATAACGGCGCCTGAAGAAATTGCAACAAAACACTTTCTTGACAGTGCCACGGCTCTGTGTACCGGAATGGTTCAGGGTAGAGTCATTGATGTGGGAACCGGCGCCGGATTTCCCGGACTTGTTCTTAAAATAATGAACCCGGAAATAAAGCTTACACTTCTGGATTCGCTTAATAAGCGTCTTAACTTTCTACGGGAGGTATCAGAAAAGCTTGGTATTGAGGGAGTGGAATTTATACATTCAAGAGCAGAGGACGGAGGTCATAAAAAAGAGCTTCGTGAAAGCTTTGATACGGTGGTGTCACGTGCGGTTGCACAGCTTCCTCTGTTGTCGGAGCTGTGTATCCCTTATGTAAAACAGGGAGGAGTATTCCTTGCTCTTAAAGGTCCTGCTGCAGATGAAGAAATAATTGATGCCAAAAGAGCAATTACAATTCTTGGTGGGGATAATCCGGGAGTATTTAATTCACCCGTCCCCGGAACAGATCTTGAACATAAGATAGTAATTATAAAAAAAGTACGACACACGCCTGTAAAATTCCCCAGAAAACCCGGATTAATTACAAAATCCCCCATAGAAACATGTTATAATATACCGAAAAAAACCGCAAAGTAGAATTTGCGGTTTTTTTGTCGCACGATTTTTCTTGAAATTTTTTCCTGTTGTGTTAAAATATAGCTTGTAGGACGAATGATACCCCCAAAATAGTCTTACACCTTCCACCACCGAGGGTGCCTGCTGAAGTCGTAAGCTTCAGCAGGCTGACCCTATAGGTCAAAGAGAGGAGAAATTTTATGAAACACACTAAAAATGAAATTTATTATTCAGAAATTTACGATATTCCCATTGAACTTATAATTCCAAGTCCAAATACAACCAGAGTTCGGTTTGATAGTATGAAAATGAACGAACTCGTTCGTACAGTTCGCGAGTATGGCATAATCCAGCCTGTAACTGTGCGGCAAAAGGGTGATGTGTATGAACTGATATCGGGGGAGCGCCGTATTCGTGCGGCAATAGCTGCAGGCCTTGATATGGTGCCGGGCATAATCGTTGATGCTGACGATGAAACATCCGCTATTATGACTTTGCTTGAAAATCTGCAACGTGAAGAACTGTCATTTTTTGAGGTAGCAGAAAGTTACAGAAAACTTATAAAAACCCAAGGGCTTACTCAGGATGAGTTTGCAAAAAAAATCGGCATCAGCACTGCGGCTGTTGCCAATAAAATAAGACTTCTCAGGCTATCTGAAAGAGTCAGGAAATTAGTACGTGATTACTTGCTTACAGAGCGTCATGCAAGAGCGCTTCTCGCATTAGGTGATGAAGAGACTCAGCTTAATGTTGTTAAGCATATACATAAAGACGGGCTTTCAGCAGCAGACAGTGAAAGGCTGATAGAAGATATTCTTGTTAAGCATCCGGAGAAGCAGAGTGATGCGGCGATTTCTTTTAAACACAGTGATATGAGAGTGTTTTCAAACACTGTAAGTCGTGCAGTAGACTATATAAAGGAAAGCGGAGTGGACGCAGAGCTTACATCGGAAACTCACGATTGGGGTTCACGCCTTGTAATTGACCTTAAGAAGACGGCAGATTAATCCTTGCCTTTTACTGCGAATATAACAGAGATTAATACAATGATTATACCAATCATCTGTAAAAATTCAATTCCTTCACGGAAAACGGCGGCACATAGAATGGTTGCTACAACGGGTTCTACTGATGCGGTAACAGAAGCGTAGCCGCCGTCTATTCCGAATCCCAATCCTTTTAAATAAAGTATGTAGGGAAGTACACTTCCGAAAATTGCAAGGTATAAATAGCCTGTAAGGGTTGGAATGTCGGGAATGGATATTGAAAACGGCGGTTTTATAAAAAGAAATATCAATGAGCCAAAAATAATCATCAGCCCTGAATTTGTTTCAGGAGCTGCCTTTTTTTCGGCCATCCTGCCAAGGACTGTTACAAGTGAGTAGCTGATACCGGATAAGAGACCTATTAAAATGTTCGGAATATTACCCGAAAAAAAGCCGGGGTTATAAATGCGTAGTACCAGTGCGGAACCGATAGTTGTACCAAAAAGTGCAAGCAGTTTTTTCTTTGTGATTTTTTCTTTATAGAAAATCCGTGAAAATACTATAACAAATGCAGGTGCGGTGTACAAAAGTATTGATGCTATAGCAGTGGACAAGCGTTCAACTGCAAGCATATAAAATAAAAATGTTCCTCCCACGCCGGTTATTCCATAGACTATATAAAAAGGTATGTCTTTTAATTTAATTTCTTTGAAATTTCCTTTAACAAGAAACAAAACTGCAAATATAAGTGCCGCAATATAAGCACGGGCTGCAGCGGCAGTTATGGAACTGCTTCCAAATGAATATATAAATCGGCAGGCAAGAGGCAGAGTTCCCCAAAGAGTTGCGCCTGCCAGAACATACAGATAACCCTTTTTCAAATAAACATCTCCATTAATTTAAATTCTAATACAGTGTACTACAAATATAACGTTTTGTCAACAAAAATGAAAGGATGGGTTATATGACGATAGAGCTTTCGGGTGAACAAAAACTACTTACCGTGCGTCTTGACGGTGAGTTAGACCATTGCCGGGCCGGCAATATAAAAAAAGCAGTTGAGGACGAGCTTCTTAAAACCGGGGCAGTTAATATTGCTTTTGATTTTTCCGGGATTACTTTTATGGATAGTTCGGGAATAGGATTAGTTCTCGGCAGATACAAAACCGTAAAAGCATTGGGTGGGAGAATCGTTTTGTTCGGGATGCGCCCCGGAGTTGAGCGCATTATGAGGATGTCCGGCATAGATAAAATAGCGGAAATATACTAAAAGGCGGTGATATACATATGTTTAATGAATTTAAGGCAGAGTTTCCGGGGTTTGCCTGTAATGAAAGCTTTGCACGTATGATTGCGGCAGGTTTTATTATGGAGCTCGACCCAACCTGTGAGGAGCTTTCCGATATAAAAACAGCAGTTTCTGAAGCGGTAACCAATGCTATAATTCACGGTTATGGTGAAAAGGGAGGCTGTGTTGTTTTAGAGGGGAAAAGAGATGGGAGAACAGTCACATTCACTGTTGCTGATTTGGGAAAAGGAATAGAAGACATTGAGCTTGCCAGAACTCCGCTTTATACCGGCGCGCCGGGAGGGGAGCGAAGCGGTATGGGTTTCACAGTGATGGAGACTTTTATGGATAGTGTTTTTGTAGAAAGCGTCAGGGATAAAGGAACAAAAGTGGTGCTTACAAAAACTTTGTCAGGCGGTGATGCAAAGGATGAATGATAGTCAGAAGCCGTCAATGGAGACAAAAGATAAGACGGCGTTTGACAGCGCAGTGGAGAATAATATGGGGCTGGTTTATAAGGTTGCAAAAATGTTTTCCTCACGAAACTGTGAGTTTGAAGATTTGGTACAGATTGGAGCAATCGGGCTTATAAAATCTGTAAAGCGTTTTGACGAAAGCTTCGGAGTGTGTTTTTCTACCTATGCAGTCCCGATGATAACAGGGGAAATACGCAGGTTTTTACGTGATGACGGGATTATTAAAATAAGCAGAAATGTTAAGGAAAATGCTTATAAAGGAAGACGGACTGCAGAAATTATAAAAAAAAGAACAGGAGAGGAGCCGTCGGTTTCGGAGATTTCTAAGGAATGCGGTATATCCACTGAAGAACTCCTGTATGCATTTGAAGCTTGCAGCGGGTGCGTTTCTATGGATGAGGAACCTGATGATGGAGTAAAAACGCAGTATGGAGTTTCCTATGAGGAGGAAACGATAGACAGGCTTACGGTAGCAGAAGCTCTCTCCGCCCTTACGCCAAAAGAACGAAAGGTTGTTATACTCCGGTATATGCAGGGTAAAACTCAGTCAGAAATAGCAAAACTTATAGGTGTTTCTCAGGTGCAGGTTTCGAGAATTGAAAAAAAGGCAATCGACAATATGAAGTGCTCGTTGGTAATATAAAAAACTCTCACATTAAGGATTTTTAATTATCCCTTGTGAGAGTTTTATTTATCTTATCATTCCCATAACGGAGCTTCTATAGTTTGTTGAGCCTATAGAACCGGGGTAATTTATAATTACAAGATCATCGAACTTATTGATGTCGTAGAAAGTTTTCAAATTAAACCCGGATGAATGTCCGCTAAACCCGTTGAATTGTCTGGGATCTATTACGTATATGTATTCATAATTGTTAACTGCCCATGTGGCAAAAGCGGTACCAAAAGATTCTTTTATAATAACGAGCTTTTTGCCGTTGGCATTTGATGTATGGAATACTGCCAGAGGATTGTCACCGCCGATAAAAGCTGAGTAGCTGTTAAATGTGGGGTAAACCAACTGCAGGTTCCACTTTTTGCTCTTCATATACATATCGTTATATGCAGCGCCTTCTGCAGTATATTTGGGCATAAACACCTGTAACATATCAGGGTTACTTCGCATAATAGCTGCACCGTATGTGCCGTTCATAAAGCTTGCAAAAGAGCCTACGTGGTTGTATGAATTGTGAACTTCAAAGCTTTCAAGAGGATCAATAGTTTCGCCCTTTATGTCTGCAAATTCTCTGTATGCATAATAAGCGCCTTTTTGAGTCCAGTGATGGTCGGTGCGGAAGTAAATAAACTCTGCTGCATGCTCCATTAAGGGCCGTACCACGTTAACGGGTGTAACGTTTGGATTTAAGTTTTCGTAGATTTTTCTGATTCCCGCAGTCTGATTTGTATAAAGGTTCTTTGGAGCATAAAATTCACTGGCAGTTGGCACTGCAATATTGTAAACATTAACCTCAGGCAAAGCTGAGGCTATAGCGTTAACCATATCGGCATATGCTTTTGCAGAATTGTCGGATATGGTAAGAAGCTCCATGCCTGTGTTTCCTACAACGGTAACTCCTTTATAGGTTGTTCCTTTGCCTGTAAGCCGGTATTCATCGGTAACCACGGTATCGGTAAGCAAATCCCGTACGTTGCGCGGAGTACCTGTAATGTATATAGAATCTTCAGACATAGCCGCGAACATTTCAAGGCTTATATAGGCAGTGCCCCTGTATATAACAGGCGGCGTTTCAAAAGAAATACGTTTATCGTCTGCCCATAAAATCCCCTCTTCAGTACCAAAAACAATATGGTTTGTATGCTTCCCCCTTATTGCAACAGTAGAATGACTGCTTTCATCCCAGCCCAGCGTAAAGCCGCAAAGTCTTAAAATATCATCACATGGGATGTATGTCTTGTTACTGATAATAACAGGTGTTCCGCTGATTGGATAGTTAACATCGTCAATTGTAGCTTCAGCACGGTCGGCATACAGTGTCAAGCTTATTATATTATCACCAAGAGAGGTGAGAGGTATAAGCAATATCAGCAATACACTGATAATTGCTATTATATGTATATAATATTTTTTTAACATAGTAAACTCCGTTTCATATGTATGTCGTTCATAATTTGATTATATATGACTATCCGACATTTTTCAAGCCTTTTCTATTAAAAAAATTATTTTTCGCATTTTGCTCAAAAAAAACATATTATATATAAAGAAAGGAGGTAACATATGTATAACAGAGAAAAAGCAGTAGAATATGCGAAAAAATGGGCACTCGGCAGAAACCCCGTGTTTTATGACTATTCCCTGATAGGGGGAGATTGTACTAATTTTGCGTCGCAGGTTTTATATGCCGGATACGGAGAAATGAATTACAGACCAATCTACGGATGGTACTATATAGACGGTAACAGAAAAAGCCCGTCATGGACGGGAGTTAATGAGTTATATTCGTTTGTGACTTCAAATCGTGGTCCCGGGCCAAAGGCTGTAGAAGTGGATATTGATGGAATAGAGCCCGGTGATCTTGTTCAGCTTGATTTTAATGGTGACGGAAGGTTTGACCATACTCCTGTTATTATTGATGTAGGGGAGTATACTCCGGATACGGTGCTTCTTGCGGCACATACAAATGATTCTCTGAACCGGCCTTTGTCGGATTATGACTATACTAATGTCAGATTTTTGCATATGTTGTAGATAGTTGGGGAGGCTTGCGGATAATGTTTGCAGTCTCCTTAAAATTTAGAAAAAATTTCATAAAATCCTTTTCAAATACCGCTTTATCTGGTATAATTTATTTGAAGAACTTTTTAGGAGCGTGTCAAATGGAGTATATCATAACTTTTTTAGAAGGCATAATATCGTTCATATCACCTTGTATGCTGCCGCTTTTACCTGTTTATATTTCCTACTTTGCGGGAGGTGCAGATAAAACTCACAGAACTTTTGTAAGAGCTGTGGCTTTCGTTGGAGGGTTTACGGCAGTATACTGTCTTCTGGGACTGTTTGCGGGAAGTTTTGGCGCACTACTTACCGGATATAAAATGTGGGTTAATATTGTAAGCGGAGGGATAATAATACTTTTTGGGCTTGGCTACCTGGATATAATACGTTTGCCTTATATAAAAGGCTTCGGCGGCGCAAGGCATGTAAGCGGAATTTTTTCAGCTTTTATTTTCGGAGTTGTGTTTTCTATAAGTCATACTCCTTGCATCGGAGCATTTCTTGGCTCTGCAATTATGATGGCTTCGGCTTCAGGAACGGTTTTAAAGGGTGTATTTTTGCTTCTGGCATATTCAGTGGGTATGGGTATCCCGTTTCTTGTTTCTGCGGTGCTGATAGACAAGCTCACAGTCCTGTTTAATACAGTCAGGAAACATTATAGAATTATAAATATCATTTGCGGATGTTTCCTTGTATTGGTTGGATTTGCAATGATGACGGGATTAATGGAAAGCTTGCTGAATTTTATGGATAGGGGGTTATAAATTATGAAACGAAAAGGGATTATAATAATTATCTTATTGTTGATTGCCCTTCTTGCAGGGGCGGTGTGGGGATATAAAAAGCTTTCGGGGAATTACACACCCGAAGATTTTGCTGCGGAAACTGAAAAAACGGCTGAAATAAATCTTGCGCCTGATTTTACGGTTACCGATGTAAACGGAAACTTGGTCAGCCTTTCTGACTTTAAAGGAAAGCCTGTGGTTATAAACTTCTGGGCTACCTGGTGCCCGCCCTGTATTGGAGAGCTTCCTTATTTTGAAGCAATGTACAAGCAGTATGGTGAAAAAGTGGAGTTTATGATGGTAAACCTTACCGACGGCAGAGATGAGACGATAGAGGTCGTAAACACTTTCATAGAAGATGCAGATTATACTTTTACGGTGTACTACGATACTGAATATAGCGGTGCAACAGCATACGGAACATACTCAATTCCTGTAACTGCGTTTGTAGATAAAGACGGTAATCTTGTAAGAAAGCAAGTAGGGGCAATGAGTAAAGAAGCCCTTGAGGCTTATATCTTGAAGGTTTTGGGATGATGTTTTGTGTATTTCACTTCCACAGGAAAATTTCATAGAAAAAAACGACTTGCCGAAACAAGTCGTTTTTTTCTGGTGAGCCATCGGAGATTCGAACTCCGGACAACTTGATTAAAAGTCAAGTGCTCTGCCAACTGAGCTAATGGCCCTGGCAGGGATAGCAGGATTCGAACCTACGAAATGCCGGAATCAAAATCCGGTGCCTTACCGCTTGGCTATATCCCTA
>JAZRNL010000041.1:0-46161 GCA_045648165.1 Clostridia bacterium
CAGGGCTCTTCGTTCAGTACACAGATATCACGTGTTCGGTATCGGATCATGGGGAAAGCTTCTTTAGTAAGAGCAGTAAACACAAGCTCGCCCTTTGAGCCGTAGGGAAGAACTTCTTCCGTTACAGGGTCGATTATCTCAGCAATAAAGTGGTCTTCGTTTATGTGCATACCTGACTGAGCTTCACATTCGAATGAAACGCCGGGGCCTGAAAGCTCTGTAAGTCCGTATATGTCGTATGCCTTAAGTCCAAGCTTTTTCTCAATATCACGTCGCATTTCCTGAGTCCAGGCTTCGGCTCCGAAAATACCGGCTTTGAGCTTAAGCTTATCCTGAATTCCTGCTTCTATTGCAGACTCTGCAAGATATGCGGCATATGAAGGTGTGCAGCAGAGGATTGTAGCACCAAGGTCTGTCATAAACTGAAGCTGACGGTCAGTGTTGCCCGATGACATCGGCAGTGTAAGGCAGCCTACCTTATGTGAGCCGCCGTTAAGACCGGGACCGCCTGTAAACAAACCGTAGCCGTAGCAAACCTGGCATACATCCTCTTTTGTTCCGCCAACAGCCATAATAGCACGGGCACAACAGTCCTCCCAAAGGTCAATATCGTGCTGAGTGTAGAATGCAACAACTCTTTTTCCGGTTGTTCCCGATGTGGACTGAATACGTACGCAGTCTTCAAGTGGCTTTGCAAGAAGTCCGTAAGGATATGCGTCACGAAGGTCTGCCTTTGTGAGCATAGGAAGCTTATGTAAATCATCTACACCCTTTATATCTTCGGGTTTAACGCCCTTTTTATCCATCATATTGCGATAGTATGGCACATTTTCATATACGTGCTTTACTTGAGCCACAAGTCGTTCGCTCTGAAGCTTACGTAGCTCCTCTCTTGGCATTGTTTCGATTTCAGGCTGATAATAATTAGCCATTTTTAGTCACCGCTTTCTAAATTTTGATTTGTCGGAAAAATTAAAAAATCCACACGCCGTTGTGCTTAAGCAAAATAGCGGTGGATGTTTATTTGCCGGTTAAATCAGTGAACAGCCGGTATAATAACGTCCATCGCGTTGGTAAACTTGAATGTAAAATAAGGCTTAAAAATCATTATACCCGCTTCCTTTCTGAAAAATCATTAAAAAGAATATATCATAAATTTATGGTGTTGTCAAGGGGTTTTGGGAAAATATTTAAGGGATTTGGACGTATGATGTAAATATCTATAAAATCATATATTTATTACTCTATAAAACAAAAAGAAGCCATCTTTTAAAGACAGCTTCTCAATTAATTATTCAGCAGAAACATAGCTTTTGTCTATTGTTATCACGCAGTTATATGTGGGATTAATCATTTTCACTCTTTTTGAAATTTCCAGTTTCAATTCTTTATCGTCAAGCTCTGCTTCATAGGGTGAGAGGCAGTCAAAAACAAGGTTTGTATGAGTTGTTCCGGGAACTATGCGAAGGTCGTGAATGGAAAGGTACTGACTTATCCCGTGAACTGCATTTTCAACCTGTTTGCGGATATCATTGGTCAATTCATCTTTTGTAAGAATTGGGTCATAATGTACAATCAGATGTAGATTTTCGTTATTTAAAAAGTCGGATTCAATATTGTCTATGAGGTCGTGGCTTTCAATGGGGTCTTCTTCTGCTGCCATCTCTACGTGAACGCTTGCAAATTTTCTGCATGGGCCGTAGTCGTGAACCATAAGGTCGTGTATGCCAAGAACTCCCGGATAGCTCAGGATTTTTGCGGCAATGTTTTGCACATACTCAGGCTCCGGTGCAGTGCCAAGCATAGGGTTGACTGTTTCTCTTATAAGACCCACACCGCTGATTAAAATAAATATTGCAACTGCGGTACCTGCAAATCCATCAAGCTCATATCCGGTGAAATGGGAAATAATCGTTGATGCGAGAACTGCGGCGGTGGTTATAACGTCGTTACGGCTGTCGGTTGCTGTGGCGAGGAGTGATTTTGAATTTATTGCTTTGCCTGCATAGTTGTTGAAGAACATCATCCAAAGCTTAAGGAACATGGAAACTGTAAGGATTAAAACAAGGGGCAGACTGAAAATAACCTTTTCAGGGTGTATTATTTTACCAACTCCTGATTTCAGAAGCTCAATCCCGATTACAAGTATAAATACTGCAACCGTAAGCGCGGATAAATACTCATAACGTCCGTGACCGTAAGGGTGCTCGGTGTCTGCCGGCTTTTCAGAAAGCTTAAATCCCAAAAGATTTATAATACTGGATGATGCATCGGAAAGGTTGTTTACTGCATCAGCAGAAATAGAAACCGAGCCGCTGATTGTGCCGATAACTATTTTTAAAATAAAAAGAATAACATTACAAACAATCCCTACAAATCCGCCAAGCTTTCCGTAAGCAGACCGCACCGAGGGACTGGTTGTATTTTTATAATCTTTCACAAAGCTTTTAATAAGGAACTTAGTCATAACATCACTCCGGGAAATTACTTGTTACATTATATAATATTTAGAAGAAGTTGTCAATATTCAAAACCTATCCCAAAGAAAGGAGACAGGGGACGGTTCTGTATACTTAGGTGGGGTTTATGCATATTAGAGTGAAAGGTGGGATATGTAGAGGATTTTTGCACAATTGTGTAAAAATCCATATAACTGTTGTTGACAATCGGGTTTTTGCGTGATATAATTTCCAATATAATCAGGAGAGGTGTGTTTTAATGGAGGTAACAGGAAAGCAAAGAGCGTATCTCAGAAAGCTTGCAAACGGTATTGACCCCGTGTTCCAGATAGGCAAGGGCGGCATAACTGATGTTATAATTGACCAGCTTCGTCTTGCTCTTGATGCACGCGAGCTTATTAAAGTAACAATCTTAGAGACGGCTATGCTGGATACTAAAGAAACCTGTAATGAAATAGCGGCTATGCTTGGTGCAGTACCCGTTCAGGCAATAGGCTCAAAGTTTGTTATTTACAAAAAAAGCAGTAAAGAAAAAAATCGAAAGATAGAAATTCCGGGTAAGTAATATGAAAAAGCTCGGCATATTCGGCGGAACCTTCAACCCTGTTCATAACGGGCATATGGCGGTAGCAGAAGCGGCGGTGTCGGAGTTCGGACTTGACCGCCTGATGTTTCTTCCAAACTATCAGCCGCCACATAAAAAATGCGAAGCGAAGCCGGAGCTTCGTCTGCAGATGGTAAAAGCGGCAGCGGCGGGTAACAGTAAGTATTTTGTTTCCGATTTTGAAATAAGCAAGGGCGGAATTTCCTATTCGGTTCATACTCTTAAAGCTTTTTCGGAGCTTTATCGGGGTGAAGAGCTTTATTTTATTATCGGAGGCGATTCACTCCGTGATTTTACAAAATGGTATAAGCCGGAAGAAATTGCCCGATATTGTATACTTCTAACCTATCCGAGAAATGATATAATTTCGGAGGAGCATATAAATAAGCTCCGTACAGAGCTTGGAGCTACGGTTTGTCAGATCCATGCTCCCGAAATAAATATTTCATCATCGGAAATACGTTCCCTTATAGGCAGCGGTCAATCGGTACGTGATTTTGTACCCCCCGGCGTGCTGGAAATAATCGAAAATAATAACTTATATAAAGGATAATTTCTGTGGAAAATATAGTAAAGCAATTACTCTCCGAAAAAAGATATATCCACACAATGGCAGTAGCAAACCTTGCCCGCGACCTGGCAAACCGCCTTGGCGCGGATGCGGAGCGTGCATATCTTGCAGGAGTTGTTCACGATATTGCAAAAGAAAAGCCAACTTTGGAGCTTTTGGAAATATGTGAGAAAAACAACATTGTTCTCACGCCTATAGAGCTTGCAAACCCCGTTCTTATCCACGCGCCTGCAGGTGCGGCGCTGATTAAAGACTACGGAATTTGCGACACACAAATTGAAAATGCGGTGCGCTATCACACTGTAGGCAGAGCAAATATGACATTGCTTGAAAAAATTATTTACTTTGCCGATATGATAGAGCCAAACCGTGTATATAAAGAAGTAGATGAGCTTCGCAGTCTTTCTAAAACCGACTTTGATGCCGCTTTTGAAAAGGCAATTGAGTATTCCCTTATCTGGAATATTGAAAAGGGCAGGCTCATACATCCCGGCACTCTTGATGCCCGGAACTCCATACTTCTGGAAAGGAAATCTATATGAATTCAGACGAAAAAGCAAAAATCATTGCTGAGGCAATGGACGACAAAAAAGCACAAAACATCGCAATTCTGGATGTTGCAGAAAAAACAAGTATAGCCGAGAAATTTGTCCTCTGTTCTTGTACTTCAACTACCCAGGTAAAAGCCTGTGCCGATAACGCGGAATTCAAAGTATCGGAAGCAGGCGAAAAAGTGCATCATATCGAAGGCTATGCCGGCGGTAACTGGATACTTCTTGATTTCGGTGACGTGGTGGCCCATGTTATGACAGAGGAAACCCGTGAGTTTTATGATATTGAAAGATTGTATTAGTTCGCAACAGCGAATTTAGCTGACTGCCTTTGGGCAGTCAAGAAAGGAAGATTATAATGGCATTTGAATTTAAGAATTTCGAAAAGAAATGGCAGGACAGATGGGAAGAAACAGGGGCATTTCATGCTTCAAACGAAAGCGATAAGCCAAAGCTTTTTGCATTGGTTGAGTTCCCCTATCCGTCAGGTCAGGGACTTCACGTAGGGCATCCCCGAAGCTACACAGCCCTGGATATTATTGCAAGAAAAAGACGTATGGACGGCTACAATGTGCTCTATCCTATGGGTTGGGACGCGTTTGGTCTGCCCACAGAGAACTTTGCTATAAAGAACAAAATTCATCCTGCAATCGTAACAAAGAATAACATTGCAAACTTTACAAGACAGCTCAAAATGCTCGGCTTCTCCTTCGACTGGTCAAGGGAAATAAATACCACAGACCCCAATTACTACAAGTGGACTCAGTGGATTTTCTTGAAGCTCTTTGAAAAAGGTCTTGCATATAAGCAGGAAATGCCTATCAACTGGTGTACAGGCTGTAAAGTGGGACTTTCAAACGAAGAGGTTGTAAACGGAGTTTGCGAACGTTGCGGAAGCGAGGTTGTACAAAGAAGAAAGAGCCAGTGGATGCTTAAAATAACTGAGTATGCACAGCGCCTTATCGACGATCTTGACGAGGTTGACTATATTGAAAAGGTTAAAACGCAGCAGAAGAACTGGATAGGCAGAAGCGAGGGCGCAGAGGTAACCTTCAAGCTTACCACCAACGACGACCTTGTTGTTTATACAACAAGAGCCGACACACTCTTCGGCGCAACATACGTTGTAATGAGCCCCGAGCACGAGCTTATCGACAAAATGAAAGACTCTATCGAGAACTGGGACGAGGTTGTTGCATACAGAGAAGCGGCATCTAAGAAGTCTGAGTTTGAAAGAACAGAGCTTGCAAAGGATAAAACAGGCACACCTCTAAAGGGAATATACGCAACAAATCCTGCAAACGGCGAAAAGCTTCCCGTATGGATTTCAGACTACGTGCTTGTAACCTACGGAACAGGCGCTATTATGGCAGTTCCCGCTCACGACACACGTGATTTTGAATTTGCAAAGAAGTTTAACCTTCCCATAATTGAGGTTGTTGCAGGCGGCGAAAATGTTCAGGAAGAAGCATACACCGATGTGGCATCAGGAACAATGGTAAACAGCGGATTTTTAACAGGTATGCCTGTAAAAGAGGCAATCCCTGCTATGATAAACTGGCTTGAAGAAAAAGGCCTTGGCAAAAAGAAGGTTAACTTCAAGCTTCGTGACTGGGTATTTTCACGTCAGCGTTATTGGGGCGAGCCTATTCCCCTTGTATACTGCGAAAAATGCGGCTGGGTAGCAATCCCCGAAAGCGAGCTTCCTCTGGAGCTTCCCGAGCTTGATACATTTGAGCCCGGTGAAAACGGCGAGTCACCTCTTAAAAAGGCAACAGACTGGATTAAAACAACTTGTCCTCACTGCGGCGGTGCAGCTGAGAGAGAAACAGATACAATGCCTCAGTGGGCAGGCTCAAGCTGGTATTTCCTCCGTTATATGGACCCTCATAACAATGAGGCTCTTGCATCAAAGGAAGCTCTTGAATACTGGCTCCCTGTTGACTGGTACAACGGCGGTATGGAGCATACTACGCTTCACCTTCTCTACTCACGTTTCTCGCACAAGCTGCTTTATGATTTGGGTGTAGGTCCCACTAAGGAACCCTATCAGCGCCGTACATCTCACGGTATGATTCTTGGCGAGAACAACGAAAAGATGTCTAAGTCAAGAGGTAACGTGGTTAATCCCGACGAGGTTGTTGACGAGTTCGGTGCAGACGCATTCAGAACATACGAAATGTTTATAGGAGCTTTCGATCAGGCAACACCTTGGTCAAATCAGGGCCTCAAAGGTTGCCATAAATTCCTTGAACGCGTATGGAATATGCAGGATATGGTATCCGATAAAGAAGGTTACTCAAAAGAGCACGAAAAAATCATCCACAAGCTTATCAAAAAGGTTGGCGATGATATTGAACGTATGAAGTTCAACACTGCCATTGCCGCAATGATGAGTGCAGTTAATGATTTCTATAAAACAGGAAGTCTCACAAAGGACGAGTTTATCACATTTATAACACTTCTCTGCCCCTTTGCACCCCATATGTGTGAAGAGCTCTACGAGCCCTACGGCAATGGAGAGCTTCTTTCCCTCAAGGCTTGGCCTGCATATGATGAGGATAAAACCAAAGACGACGAAATTGAAATAGTTGTTCAGGTAAATGGCAAAATCAGAGACAAGATAATGATTTCTGCAAGCCTCTCAAAGGAAGAAACAGAGAAGGCGGCTCTCGAAACTGAGAAAATTAAGGAAGAAATCGCAGGTAAAACCGTGGTAAAAGTAATTGCAGTACCCGGAAAGCTTGTAAATGTAGTTGTAAAATAATGAACGCATCCTATAAAGCACAATTGGTAGCGTTCATTACAACATAAATTTGTAATTTATGTTGTAATATGAATAAAAACCCCGAATACAGTTAAAAATCTGTATTCGGGGTTTTTGATAAAGAAAGTATAACAAGCAATGAAAGAAAGGAGACAGAGAACCGTCCCCTGTCTCCTGAGGTTTATTTATAATCTTGGCTTTGATTTAAAAATCACTATAGAAATCGTGGCTCTTTTTATTAATTTTAGTTGTTTATGATATTGATTTTTCTCTGTTATTTTGATACAATCGAATGTGACTGGAGATGAGTATGGTGAAAAAGTATGAAATAGATATGAGCCAAGGCTCTGTTTTCAAAAATATGGTGCTCTTTGCAGTGCCCCTTATCCTCTCAAGCGTGCTTCAGCTTTTGTTTAATGCAGCAGACGTGGTGATTGTAGGCAGGTTTGAGGGAGAAATTGCACTTGCGGCAGTGGGCTCCACCACATCCCTTATAAATCTTATGATTAACGTGTTTATGGGGTATGCTACAGGCGCTTCGGTAGTGATTTCAAAGCATTTCGGAGCGGGGAATAAGGACGTAACTCACAGAGCCGTTAATACGTGTATCACAATGTCTCTTATTTTCGGAGTTGTGATAATGATTTTGGGCGGTTTATTTGCAAAGCCTTTGCTTATGCTTATGAACAATCCCCCGGATGTAATTGACAGTGCGGCTCTTTATATTAAAATATACTTTATAGGTATGCCGGCTTTTATGCTCTATAACTTTGGAAGCGGTGTACTCCGCGCGGTGGGTGATACAAAGCGGCCCCTTTTCTTCCTTGCCATTGCAGGTGTTATTAATGTTATTCTCAATCTGTTCTTTGTGGCAATTCTCGGATGGGGTGTTGCGGGGGTTGCGGCAGCAACCACCATATCCCAATGCGTAAGCGCATTTATGGTTATAAAATGCCTTATTCAGTCCAAAGAAGGCTATCGTTTTGATTGCAGAAAGATTGGTATAAACAAAAAAGAGTTTATGCTTATGACAAAAATCGGGCTTCCTGCAGGAATTCAGGGTAGTTTGTTTTCCGTTGCAAACGTAACCGTTCAGTCGGTTATAAACGGGTTTGGCTCCGTGGCAGTGGCAGGAAACGCCACTTCGTCCTCCATAGAGGGGTTTGTGTATGTACTTGTAATGGCAATGAACCAGGCAGTGCTCACATTTACAGGTCAGAACTATGGTGCAGGCAAGCCCCACAGGATAAAAAAAGGTATTTTTACGGGCCTTGCATTGCAGTTTGTATCCGTTCTTATCCTTGGAGTGGGAGCGGTTATTTTCGGGAAATCCCTTGCCGGATTGTATACCGAGGATGCAGAGGTAATAAGCTTTGCGGTAAAGAGGCTTTCGATTATTTCCACAACCTACTTTATATGCGGATTTAACGAAGTTTTTGTAGGCGCGCTCCGGGGAATGGGATGTTCTCTTGCACCTATGATTACGTCTGTTTTCGGAATATGCGTTTTAAGACTTGTATATATTGCAACAGTATTTAAATTTTTCTTAAGTCTTGAAAGCTTGTATCTTACCTATCCCGTTTCGTGGATGATAACGGGAGCTGTTAACGGAATAATTCTTATGATTATGTGGAAAAAGCTTATAAGGAGATAGTTTATGAATTTTTTCGGACATTTGTCAACCGTAATGCGGCATAGAAACGCCGTTATATATCATGCCTTTAAGGCGGGTATACCCTGGCGAGGGCTTATGCACGATATGTCAAAGTTTTACCCCGCTGAGTTCTGGGCAGGGGTTAAATATTATACCGACGGCACACGGAGCCCTAACGAGGGAGAGAGGGCAGACTACGGTCATTCCAAGGCGTGGATGCACCACAAGGGCAGAAACCGCCACCATTTTGAATACTGGACGGATTATAATCCCGAAACCAAGGTAATATCACCTGTTGAAATGCCCCTTGTGTTTGTAAAGGAAATGTTTTGCGACAGAGTTGCCGCAAGCAAGATATATCAAAAGAAAAACTATACAAACAGCCATCCTCTTGAATACTTTTTAAAGGCAAAGGGCAGACGAGTAATTCATCCTGCAACCTCAGACCTTTTAGAAAGCTGGCTCGTAATGCTCAGCGAAAAAGGTGAGAAGGAAACTTTCAGGCATATAAAGAGTATAAAATAAAAGGATTTTGTGATTTCACAAAATCCTTTTATTTTTAATATCTTCAATTACTTGTGCTATGGCATGCTCCATATTGCTTACGGTTATAATATCCGCCGCATCAATTGCTTTTTCTGCGGCATTTGCTACGGCATAACCTACTTTTGCTGCTTTAATCATTGAGATGTCGTTTTCGTTATCTCCTACTGCAATTGTTTTTTCTTTGTCTATGCCCATATACTCTGCTATTTTAAGAAGAAGATTTCCCTTGTTTGCATTTGGGGGCAGAATTTCATAGTAATAGGCTGTTGAGCGAACAAAATCAAATTTTTTTGCAGGCTCCAGTGTTTCAATAAAGGGGATAAGCTCATCAATCACAGACTTTTCGTCCATAAGCAGAATTTTTGCCCATTTTCCCGGAACTGTGTGATAGTCGCCCTCAAAGTTTGGCAGAAACTCAAGCCTTTGATGCTCGTCTGTGCGGAAATTTCGTTTGCAGAAGTAGTTATGCTCATGGGTTACTACTTCAATACCCATAGAGGGAAATTTATGAAGCACCAGGTCAATCACTTCTGCTGAGGATTTATCAAGCTCCATTTCCATAAGGTTTTTATCTTTTACGTGGTCGTATATACTGCTTCCGTTGAGGCATCCTATGGGAGCATTGGGTTTTACCGCTTCCAGAGTGGGCTTTACTCCTATGTGAGTTCTGCCTGTTATAAATGTAAAGGTTCCGCCGTTTTCTTTAAAGTATTTAATTGCCTTTTTATTCTCTTCCGAAACGCTTTTATCCGTTTGAAGCAGGGTTTCGTCAAGGTCTGTGCAAAGGAGTATTCCGTCAAATTTCATTAAATAAATTCCTTTCTTATTCTTCAAGAAGAGCCTGAAGCTCTGAAAGCTTATGTTTATCCATTGCAGGGGTATCACCCATAGGAAATGGGATGCCCATATCGGTATATTTTTTTTCGCAGAGCCGCTCAAAAGGCATAAGCTGAAGCTTTTGTATGCATTTTTTGCCTCGAATAAGCTCTTTGAGCTTTTGGATTTGTTCCTTTGTATCATTTATCCCCGGCACTGTAACCTGCCTTATCCATACAGGTACATTATGCTCCTCGCACTTTTCCAAAAACTCCAACGTTTTTGAAAGGCTCCCTTTTATATACTTCTCATAATCTGCTTCCGTATTCATTTTAATATCCAGGATAACTAAATCAACAAGAGTGAAAATTTCCTGTGGAGTAGATTTCCCCGTACACCCCGACGTATCAATGCAGGTGTTAATTCCTGCGCCTTTACAAAGTCGCAACAGCTCAGTAAGGAACTCCGGCTGCATAAGCACCTCTCCGCCTGAAAAGGTAACTCCGCCTTTTTTACCGTAGTAGTTTGCATATCTGCTAATTTTATCAAAAAGTATATCCGGCGCAATCTCCTCGCCGCCTTGGGGCATTTGGGTTTCGGGGTTGTGGCAGTAAGCGCATCTTAAGGGACAACCCTGAAAAAACACCACCGAACGCACACCCGGCCCGTCAACTGCACTGCCGGTAAATATAGAATTAATACGTCCCATAACTAAAACCTCATATTTCATATGATGATTTAATTATATAATGGGGAGAGAGGTTTTGTCAACAAAACGGATAGGTATTAAAAAATTTTTCCGTTTGTTCCAAAACTGCCCGGAAGCCCCGTGTTTTTTTTGTAAAATTAGAAAAAAGTGTATAATTAAACACTTCAATATTCCTACTCCCCCATCTTGGGTATAAAAAGGAAATCTTTTTTGAACAAGCTAAATTGCTCGCCTTGCAAGTAATTTCCTATGTTATAAAAAACGCTTATCCTGCCGAGAAGATAAGCGTTTTAAAATCTTTATTTAATTAATGAGGTGAACGATACACTTATATATGGAAAATTTCTTCCAGGTTTGCCCACCATTCACCGTCTTTTGCCGTTTCTATAGGCTCCTGACAGGGGTCGGTGCACATAAGCCAGCGGATGTTTTCTTCATCTTCGCCAAGCTTTTTCATATCGCCTTCAAAGTCGTCACCCACATATTCAAAATATTTAAACAAATATCCGTCGCGGTAGAATATAGTAAAATTTGTCATATTTGCTTTGTGAATTTTCTCTACAATTCCCGGCCAGATATTGTCGTGAAGCTTTTTGTATTCTTCAAATTTTTCGGGTTTTACTTTTATAACTTCACCAAATCTTTTCATTAAGCTTTCCCTCCTCTGATTATTTAACTATAAGACTTTCGCCTGTCATCTCTGCGGGCTTATCAAGGCCCATGAGGTCGAGCATTGTGGGGCAGAGGTCTGCAAGCTTGCCTTTTTTCAGTTCAACATCACCTGCGCCCATAACAATTAAGGGAACAGGGTTTGTTGTATGAGCTGTGAACACGTCCTTTGTTTCCGGGTCAACCATACAGTCTGCATTTCCGTGGTCGGCAGTGATGAGGATTTTGCCGTCCTTTGCGCGAAGTGCATCAACAACCTTACCCAAACATTTGTCAACTGCTTCAACTGCAGCTTTTGCCGCATCGAACACACCTGTGTGCCCAACCATATCGCAGTTTGCAAAGTTAAGGATTATACAGTCGTATCTATCTTGGTTTATAAGCTCTACACAAGCATCTGCTACCTGGTATGCGCTCATTTCGGGCTGCATATCGTAGGTTGCAACTTTGGGTGATGCAATAAGCTTTCTGTCCTCACCCTCATACTGATTTTCAACACCCCCGTTAAAGAAGAAAGTTACGTGAGCATACTTCTCTGTTTCTGCAATTCGGAGCTGTGTAAGACCTTTTCTTGAAATATATTCGCCAAAGGTGTTTGTAAGTGACTCGGGCTTGAATGCAACGTCCACGTTGGGCATTGAAGCGTCGTACTGAGTCATACACACATAATAAAGGGGAAGAAGCTCACGGCTGAAGCCTGTGAAGTCGGGGTCAACGAGAGTTCTTGTGATTTCTCTTGCACGGTCGGGGCGGAAGTTGAAAAATACAACTGAATCGTTAGCAGAAATGCTTCCCACGGGTGCACCGTTCTTTGTTACAACTGCAGGGATAATGAATTCGTCTGTAATAGCCGCACCGTTTTCGTCCAGTGTTTCGTATGACTTTTTCATCATTGCCTGAATGTCCTCGCAGAAAACGCCCCTGCTGCGAACTGCGGCATCGTATGCCTTTTCAACTCTGTTCCAGTTGGTATCTCTGTCCATTGCGTAATATCTGCCCATTACGGTTGCAATTTCGCCTACGCCCGCTTTGTCAAGATAGCTCTGAAGCTGTTCCAGGTATCCTGCACCGCTTGTGGGAGAAACGTCACGTCCGTCCATAATGCAGTGGATGTATACCTTTTTAAGACCTGCAGTTTTTGCAAGGTCGATAAGTCCGAACAAATGCTCAATATGGCTGTGAACACCGCCGTCGGATAAAAGGCCCATAAAGTGGAGAGCAGAGTCGTTCTTTTTGCAGTTCTCAACTGCCTTTATAAGTGCAGCATTTTCAAAGAAATCGCCGTCCTTGATTGATTTTGTAATTCTTGTAAGCTCCTGGTAAACAACACGTCCTGCGCCGATGTTTGTGTGGCCGACTTCAGAGTTCCCCATCTGACCGTCGGGGAGACCAACACTCATACCGCTTGCGTAAAGAATGGTATTGGGGTAGTCGGCAAAGTATGAATCAATATTCGGAGTATTTGCCGCTTTGATTGCATTGCCCGCTACTGTGTCGTTTATGCCGTAGCCGTCAAGAATGATTAAAGCTATAGGTTTTTTCATTTTATTGTCCTTTCGTTATCATAGCATAGAGAGGGTTGTAAAAAAATAGTGCAGAATGGATAAACCGAAGAGAAATGCGACTTGTCGTATTTCTCCCTGCCCGAAGGCGTACGTGTGTACGTCGAGTGGAGAGGTTTATTCATAGTTAAATGGCATAATATAGTAGAAATCCGCAATACTGCGGATTTCTATCTTATGTTGAATATTTAAATTTAAGGCCATTTAACGGTCTGTGCATTTTTTGGCGACCCGTCTTATTTAGCAGCGGCTACGATTGTAGCGAAGTCTGCTGATTTAAGTGATGCACCGCCGATGAGTCCGCCGTCGATGTTTGCCTTTGCAAGGAGACCTGCACAGTTAGCCGCATTCATTGAACCGCCGTACTGGATTGTGATTTCCTTTGCAGTAGCTCCGTCGTAAAGACCTGCGAGAACTTCTCTGATAGCGCCGCAAACCTCTTCAGCCTGGTCGTCTGTAGCAGTTTTACCTGTTCCGATTGCCCAGATAGGCTCGTAAGCAACTACAACCTTCTTTGCATCTTCAGCGCTGATGTTTGCAAATGCTTTCTTAATCTGGATTGTGATTAAATCCATTGTAATTCCTGCTTCTCTCTGCTCAAGGCTTTCACCGCAGCATACGATAGGCACGAGACCCTTTTCAAGAGCCTTTTTAGTTTTGAGGTTAACAGTTTCGTCTGTTTCGTTATTGTATTCACGTCTTTCGCTGTGACCGATGATAACGTAGTCAACACCGAGGTCAACGAGCATTTCTGCGCTTACTTCGCCTGTGAAAGCACCCTTGTCTTCGAAGTGAAGGTTTTCAGCACCGATTTTAACGTGTGTACCTGCAGCTGCTCTTACAGCTTCGCTGAGGTTAACGTAAGGTGTGCAGCAAACAACTTCGCAAGCTGCACCTTTTGTAGCTTCAACAACTTCCTTAACATAGTCATATGTTTCGGAAGGAAGCTTATTCATTTTCCAGTTACCTGCAATAATGTATTTACCCATAATTAATTCTCCTTATAAAATTTTAGCCTTTGAACGGTCTGAGCTGTTTTTCGCAGATCCCAGAGCTTATTTATCTCCGATAGCAACAATACCGGGGAGGTGTTTGCCTTCGAGGAATTCCATTGATGCACCGCCGCCTGTTGAGATGTGGCTCATCTTGTCGCCAAGGCCTGCCTGGTTAACAGCTGCAACACTGTCGCCGCCGCCGATGATTGTTGTAGCATCAATTTCAGCAAGTACAGCTGCGATTGCATTTGTGCCCTTAGCGAAGTTAGACATTTCAAATACGCCCATAGGACCGTTCCATACAACAGTCTTAGCTTCTTTAACTGCGTCTGAGAAGAGCTTGATTGTTTCGGGTCCGATGTCAAGTCCCTGCCATCCGTCTTCAATTCCGCCTTCGGGAACCACCTTTGATTCTGCGTTGTTGTCAAAATCTTTTGCAACAACTGTATCAACGGGGATAAGGAGCTTTACGCCCTTAGAAGTTGCTTTTTCCATCATTTCCTTTGCATAGTCGATGTAGTCGCTCTCAAGAAGTGAATCGCCAACGCCCATGCCCTTAGCAGCCATAAATGTATAAGCCATACCGCCGCCGATGATGAGTGTGTCAACCTTTTCGAGAAGGTTGTTGATAACTGAAATTTTGCTTGACACCTTTGAACCGCCGAGGATTGCCACGAGAGGTCTTACAGGGTCGTTAACTGCGTTACCAAGGAAGTCGATTTCCTTTTTGATAAGGTAGCCGCAAGCTGCGGTTTTAATATATTTTGTAACACCAACGTTTGAACAGTGAGCTCTGTGAGCTGTACCGAATGCATCGTTTACGAAAACTTCTGCAAGTGAAGCAAGCTCTTCGCTGAACTCGTCAACGTTCTTTGTTTCTTCTTTTCTGTATCTTGTGTTCTGGAGAAGAACAACGTCTCCTTCGTTCATAGCGGCAACTGCTGCTTTTGCATTTTCGCCTACAACATTATCGTCAGCGGCAAATACAACTTCCTTGCCAAGCTTTTCTGAAAGGCTTTTTGCAACAGGTGCGAGTGAAAGTGAGGGAACAGGCTCACCCTTAGGCTTGCCCATATGTGAGCAAAGGATAACCTTTGCGCCTTTTTCTATAAGGTACTTGATTGTGGGGAGAGCGCCGACAATTCTGTTCTCGTCTGTGATATTGCCGTTCTCGTCCAGGGGTACGTTAAAGTCGCATCTTACCAATACTCTTTTGCCTGCAACTTCAATGTCTTCAACTGTGAGCTTATTAAACATTTTAATTCCTCCGTTTATGTTTTTTTCGGGAGCAAACTCCCACATAATACTATTGTACAACATATATGAAATTTTTTCAAGATATTTTTAATATTTCCCGAAACTAAATTTAAAATAGTTTCTGACAATTTTTTGTCAATTATGCACTATTGGTTTTGCAAGAATGTGGGGGTAATAGATATTTTTCAAGATGCTTATTTTAAATTAATCCCATAAATAAAACTTCCCGTACATCCTCCTCCGAAATCAGTATATCATTTATCGAGGTTTGTATATGGCTTCGGTTTTTGCAGCCCAGTATGGGTATTGTAACAAAAGCGGTATTTGAGCAAAGAACTGCCGAAACTATCTCTGTGACGGTGCAGTTATATTTTCCGCTGAGTTTTCTAAGCACCTCAAAAATTTTACGGCTTTGCTCGTTGTCGTAGCGTTCCGAAGCTTTGGGGCTCAAGGGAGAGCCTGCGTCAAGCTTTGAAAAATATCCTTTGGACTGCGCCGAGAAAGCAAAAACATTAATATTTTCATTTTTGTAAAAGTCAAAGCTTTCCTTGTCCATAATAGATAGGGTGGGGTCTATCAGGTGGGTGTTGGGACGGGCAAGCCCAAACTGAATCTGGCTTGAGGTAACGGGTGCAAGATTATGCTCTGTACAATATTCAGCCGCTTCCTTTATCCGCTTGGGGCTCCAGTTTGAAAGACCTATGCTTCTTGTTTTCCCATCCTTTACAAGCTTATTGAGAGTTTCCATTATGGGAGCCACGGGCAGGCTCTCATCATCACGGTGGAGAAAGTATATATCCACATAATCTGTACTTAAATTTAAAAGACTCTTTTCAATATCTGATAAAATTTCCTTTTCCGAAAGCCGTGAAATATTCATATTATCCATAGGGGGATGTCCGCCCTTTGTGGATATGACGAGGTCCTGTCGGTTTCCTCTGTCTTTAAGCCATCTGCCGATTATTTTTTCGCTCCGGCTTTTTTCTCCCGGCGCCCAGTCGTTATAGGAGAGGGCGGTGTCGATAAGGGTTCCGCCGGCTTCAGTAAAGGCGTCCAGTACCTCCCGTGAAATTTCCTCCGTCATGGGCTCACCCATAGAGTCTGTTCCGAGGGCTATGTTGCTCACCTCTATATCTGTTCCTTTTAAATTTATATACTTCATTTATTTGTTCCTTTCCTTATTTATAACTCCATATGTGAAAGGTCGTAAAAGCCGCATATGTGTGCTATTTCAATTTTTAAATATTATATCATAACGAGTAGTATAAAACAAGTACAGAAGCAGATTTTTTATAAATGCATTTGCTACGTATGACTTGTTGTCGATATGGTGGTTAATACGAGGTTTGCTGAAGAGTTGCTCGGTTATGACTTCCCGGGCTCTGTTAAGAGTATAATCAAGGTGCAATGGGATGTGCCTGTTTTTGCACCTGATTTTCTATATAATAGGCGTGGTGATTAGTGCAACATCCTATTTGCATGTCGCTTTTTTGTACTAAAGTGATAAATCGTTACAGTGATAAATTGATAAAAGTTATACAATATGTCGGAAAGTGTTTTTACGTCTTGACTTTAATGTGGTAAAGTGTTAAAATGCAACCATAATAATTTGTTACACGAAAGGAAGTAATTAAAATGAAAAAGTTTTTATCAATTATTCTCGCAGGTATGATGGCAGTTGCGATGACAGCTTGTACATCAGCTCCTACAACAGACACTGCTGCTGAAACAGATATGGATTATATCAACGGCAAAGAAAAAATGGTTATAGGTTACACAATTTATGAGCCTATGAACTATGAAGAAGACGGCAAACTCACAGGCTTCGACACAGAGTTTGCAGAAGCAGTTTGTGAAAAGCTTGGTGTAGAACCTGAATTTGTTGTAATCGACTGGGACAACAAGTTCCTCGAGCTCGAATCAAAGAGCATTGACTGTATTTGGAACGGTATGACAATCACAGAGGAAGCTAAGCTTAATGCATCAGTTTCTGATCCCTATGTTAAAAATGCACAGGTTGTAGTAGTTAAGGCTGATAAGGTTGCAGACATCAAGTCAGTTGAAGACCTCAAGGGTCTCAGCTTCGCAGCAGAAGCAGGTTCAGCAGGTGAAGCTGCAATCAAGGATAACGGACTTGACGAAAAGTACGTTGCGGCATCAGCTCAGACAGATGCGCTTCTCGAAGTAATGAGCGGTTCAGCAGATGCTTGTGTAATCGATATCACAATGGCAAATGCTATGACAGGCGAAGGAACAAGCTACGAATCACTCGCTTCTGCAATTGAGCTTACAACAGAAGAATATGGTATCGCATTCAGAAAAGATTCTGATGTGACAGCAAAGGTTAACGAAATCATAGACGGACTCGTTGCAGACGGTACTCTTCCGGCACTTGCTGAAAAGTACAATCTTACACTTGCTGAATAATATAGTTTGTAGATTGTGAAAAGGGACTGTTGCTTGCAACAGCCCCTTTATAGTGATATGGAAAGGTAATATATACATATGGGTGTTTCTTTTACAGAAGTAAACCTCAGCTTATTGCAGGGGTTTGGTACAACTCTTAAAATATTTGCACTTACCCTGCTTTTTGCTTTGCCTCTTGGGCTTATTATAAGCTTTGGCTCAATGAGCAAATTCAAACCCTTAAAATGGGTTATAAAGGGTTTTATATGGATTATCAGAGGAACGCCTCTGATGCTTCAGCTTATTGTAATTTACTACGGCCCCGGGCTCCTTGGAAATATGGCGGAAAGAGTAATTGCAGGCGGTACGCTGAACCCATTTATACAATGGATTTCCACATGGACTGTTCCCGAAAGGTTTTTTGCGGTTATAGTGGCGTGTGTTATAAACTATGCATGTTATTTCTCCGAAATCTACCGCGGTGGTATAGAAAGCATTTCAAAGGGGCAGTATGAGGCAGGTCAGGTTCTTGGTATGACTAAGGTGCAGATTTTCTTCAAGGTGGTTCTTCTCCAGGTTGTGAAACGGATTGTACCTCCTATGAGCAATGAAATTATCACCCTTGTAAAAGATACCTCCCTTGCACGTATCATAATGGTTTATGAAATAATCTGGAATGCCCAGAAGTTTATAAAAAGTGACGGCTTGTTGTGGCCTTTGTTCTACACAGCCGTGTTCTATCTTGTGTTCTGCGGAGTGCTTACTCTTCTTTTCGGATATATAGAAAAGAAGCTGAGCTATTTCCGAAGCTGACAGGGGGAGGTGCGCTATGTCAATACTGGAAGTTAAAAATATCTGCAAAAACTTTGGTGATTTCAAGGTTTTAAAGGGAATAGACTTTTCTATGGAACAAGGTGAGGTTATTTCGATTATCGGCTCTTCCGGAAGCGGAAAAACAACACTTCTCCGTTGTATCAATTTTCTTGAAACTGCCGATAAAGGTCAGATTCTTGTAGACGGGAACGTAATTTTTGATGCAGAGAATAAAGAGCACCTGAGCCCTAAGGCTCTCAGAAAATGTCAGCTCTATTTCGGACTTGTTTTTCAGTCATTTAATCTGTTTCCCCAGTATAATGTGCTTCAGAATGTAACTCTTGCGCCTATGCTCCTTGCAAAAGAGCGCCCCGATTACAAGCAGAACAAGCACGAAATAGCAGAGGAAATAAAACGGGAGGCAATTGCTCTTTTAACCCGTGTAGGACTTGCCGAAAAGCTGGATAGCTATCCTTGCGAGCTTTCAGGCGGTCAGCAGCAACGTGTTTCCATAGCACGTGCTCTTGCCATGAAGCCTAAAATTCTCTTTTTTGATGAGCCTACATCAGCTCTTGACCCTGAACTTACAGGGGAAATTCTCAAGGTTATAAAAGACCTTTCAAGTCAGAACATAACAATGGTTATCGTAACTCACGAGATAGAGTTTGCCAAGCACGTATCTGACCGCATCATATTTATGGACGGCGGTGTTGTTGCCGAGCAAGGCACCCCGGAGCAGGTTCTTGACAATCCTCAGAACGACCGAACCCGATCATTCTTAAGTAAGCTAATAGAAAGGTGATTTAATATGACATTGAAAAATGAAGAAACAAAACAACTTTTTGATGCCATACTCTCTTTAAAAACTCACGACGACTGCGCCAAGTTTTTTGAAGATATATGCACCATCAAAGAGCTTCAATCCATGGCGCAACGCCTGGAGGTAGCAGATTTGCTCAGACAAAAGAAAACCTTTGCCGAAATAGTATCGGAAACGGGGGCGTCCACAGCTACAATTTCCCGTGTTAACAAATGCTTGATGTATGGGCCGGGAGGCTATCGCTTAGTATTAGATATTATTAAAGATTGAGTACCGAAATCTCTGACGGCACCTATTGAACTCCCGCAAACTCGACGTATAAGAATACGCCTTCGTTTGCCTTACGGTGCTGTCCAAATTTAATATTTGGCAAACAGCACCTATGCGAAAACACTCCAAATCTATGATTTGGCAAGAGTTGACCGCGTCGTGCAATATGCACTCGTCAGCTATTTCGGAGTTAATTAATAATTATAGGAGGTCATGGATATGAAAAAAGCTATTGCCGTTCCTTTTCTCGGTATACCTGTGCTTTTGTTTCTTTTATCCCGTATGACTTCCTTTTTCAGTGAGGTTTGGGGTATAAAGCTTTTCCCGGCGCTGCAGGGTATCGCCTTGGCGGCAGGTGTTATACTCCTTTTTGTGTTCAGAAAGCAGATATATTCTTTCCTTGAAAAGTCTGCTTACGGCTTCGGCGGAATTGCAGTTACTATTTATATTTTATCAACTCTTGTATGTTACAAATACAGAGGTGTTGTGTTAAATGGTGGCGCCCGGCAGACCGTTGACTGCATAATCGGCGGAGGTTTGCTCCTGGCATTGTTTATGCTCTTTTTTATGAAGGGTTCCGATTCGTTGCTCAAACGCATCCGAAAGCCGGGACGAGAGGGATGGATTTTCTTCCTTGCGGCGTTTGTTCTTCTTAATGTTCAGGCGATTGCTTACTCTTTATTTATGAAAAAAATCTTTGTGTGGGATAATGCGGGATACTTTGTAAGCGTACACAAATTAAACGATTTATTTCCCTCGGCAGAGTATTTCAAGGCGGTGTACAACTCCGTTTTTGAAACGGATTACAATTATATAATCGCGCTTCCGGCAAGTATATTCTGTAAGCTTTTCGGGAAATCACGGCTTGTATTTATCATGTCTATAGTGAATTTTTATCTTCTGCCCCTTGTGATGCTGATTTACGGGGCATCCCGGAGATTTTTCAAATCCTACGCTTGTGCAATAGCTGCAGTAGTAGGGCTTCCATATCTCATATTTGCCGCAAATACCGGCTTTATTGACGTAGGCGGCATAGTTTTTGCTTTTTTAGCGGCAGTGATATTTTTGTGGGGCGACGGAGAAGAAATGTGTGTTCTCTCCGGGGTATGCCTCGCTCTTTGCGTTCTTATGAGAAGGTGGTATTCCTTTTATGCAGTGAGCTTTATTATAACATCGGTTTTGTGGGGAGTGTCACACAAAAAAATCAGGGGCAGTCTGTATGTTACAGCTTCTTTTGCGTTTGTGCTCCTTTTCTTTGCCCAGCCTTTTGTAAGTGGTAAGCTTATGGCAGACTACAGTGATATGTACAGTGCATATGCCCTTGGAATGTGGACGGATATTAAGATATTTACAAGATATTATGGGATAGTTTTACCCTTGTGCCTGTCTGTTTGGGCAGTAATCAGCCAAATAAAGGCAAGGCTTAAAATAACACCTCAGTTTTTTATGTGGCTTCAGGGAGTAATATGCTTTTTCCTCTTCACGGCACTGCAAACCCATGGTCAGCAGCACCTTGCTTTGTATGCACCGATGTTCATTATACTCATTTTATCTGCCATTGGGGAACGTCCCCAAATGGCAAGGAAACGTCCCCAAATGGTACAAGCGGTGGTATGGGCTTTATGCATTATGAGCGGTGTCAGTGTTTTAATTCCCCGGGAGCAGCCTAGGTCAATCGGCGAAATAAAAACTGCGGCAGTTTTCCCCGACTTTTCTATATATCCCCCCGCGGACGAAAATGCGGAAGGTTTTTTGGAAGTGACAGAGTATATGGACGGAGAAATAGGAAGGAAAGGTAAAACCGTATGCTTTCTTGCCTCATCTCTTGAAATGAACTACGATACCTTGCGGAATGCAGAAATTTCTTTATCCGCTAAAAAGAAGCATAATATAGACAGGGAAAGCTATTATCTCACCATCGGTGATGTTGATAAACGTGACGGACTTTCAGATAGTCTTTTTTTGGCAGACTATATTCTTGTGCCCTCAAAGCTTCAGATACACCTTGCCCCCGAGGAGCAAAGGGTTATCTCTGTGCCATACCGTCAGATTATAATGGGAGAGGGAATAGGCGAAGCCTACGAGAAACAACAAAAAAAATTTCATCTCCCATCAGGAGATGAAATATATCTTTACAAAAGAATAAGAGAAATCACCCCGGAAGAAATACAATCATTGAAAGCTGAAATTAAAAAATCGGGAAATTAGAAAATATTTATACATCAGCTGTGTCGCCTCTGAGCTTCATATACCTTGTGGGTGAAGCTCCGAAGAGGGCTTTGAAGCAACGTGTAAAATAGTTTGCATCGGGGAATCCGCACTCTGTGGCAATGCTGCCGATGCTTGTTTTGTAGTCTTTATTTTGTTGTGAGCAACCTCTAAACGATATATTTTTAGATAGGTCATAGGAGAAAGTCCTGTGGCCTGTTTGAATTTGCGGCAAAAATGCGCAGGGATATACCCGAACGTGTCACACAACATTGTTATGTTTATATCCTGAGCGATATTTGTTACAAAATATTCAATAACCATCTGAGTAAAACTATTGAGGGGACGTGTATTCAAATTCAGAAGCTCTTTTTCAAAATTATACCCAATTCAGTACTTGTTATAGGAGTAGGCAGCAGAGGAAACAGTTCCCAAAAACTAAATCTTATATAAATAGCCGGATGCTTTTAAAAAGTACCCGCCTATTTATATAAGAAGAAACAATCTTAAAAAAAACAGTTGACAAGTCCGGATTTTTGTAGTATTTTAAGTATTAGATATTTTTTCATGGAATAGAATATATATTGTTAGCGAGGAAAGCTGAAAGGAGTTAACATTACTTATATGGCAAAAAAGAAGCTTTTAATAGTTGAGTCGCCCTCAAAGGCATCTACAATAAAAAAATATCTTGGCAGCGACTATACTGTGATGGCATCAATAGGTCACATTATAGACCTTCCCAAAAGTCAGCTGGGTGTAGATGTAGATAACGATTTTGAGCCCAGATATATCACAATAAGAGGAAAAGGCCCTCTCCTTGCAGAGCTTAAAAAAGAAGCTTCAAAAGCAGACAAGGTCCTTCTTGCAACCGACCCCGACCGCGAGGGAGAAGCGATAAGCTGGCATCTTGCAGAGGCGCTCGGGATAGATATAAAATCACCTTGCCGTGTTACCTTTAACGAAATTACAAAATCCGTTGTAAAATCGTCCATAAAGGAAGCAAGACCTATAAATATGGATTTGGTAAATGCCCAGCAGGCAAGACGTGTTCTCGATAGAATAGTAGGCTACAAAATAAGCCCTATTTTGTGGGATAAGATAAAAAAAGGGCTTAGTGCCGGCAGAGTTCAGTCTGCAGCTCTTAAAATGATATGCGACCGCGAGGAGGAAATCATAGGCTTCGTTCCTGAGGAGTTTTGGACGATTGATGCAGATTGCGGCTTTGGTAAGGGTAATTTTACTGCAAAATATTACGGCGAAAACAATAAGGAAACAAAGGTTTACGATAAAGCAACAGCCAAAAAGATTGCAGAGGATATTAAAAAGACGGCTCTTACAGTGGAGACGATAAAGGTATCAAATCAGAAGAAGAATTCTCCTCCGCCGTTTACAACCAGCACAATGCAGCAGGATGCTTCAAGGAAAATCAATTTCAGCGCATCTAAAACAATGCAGGTGGCTCAGCAGCTCTATGAAGGCGTAAACCTTGGAGGGAAGCTGGGAACCGTGGGTCTTATAACATATATGAGAACAGACTCTCTCCGTATTTCTAATGAGGCACAGGCGGCGGCAGTTGAATATATAACAGAAAAGTACGGAAAAGAATTTGCATGCCCACGTCAGTTTAAATCGCGTCAGGGCGCTCAGGATGCTCACGAAGCAATACGCCCCACAAGCGTGGCAATAGTGCCCTCAGAAATAAAGGATAAGCTCACCTCTGAGCAGTACAAGCTTTATAAGCTGATATGGGAGAGATTTGTTGCAAGCCAGATGTCGGCGGCGAGCTACGAAATTACTCAGGTTTCCCTTACAGGCGGAAGCCATACCTACCGCACAGCGGGTACAAAGCTTTTATTTAAGGGCTTTACCGCAGTATATGTGGAGGGTTCAGACATAAAGGAAGAAAAGGCAGAAATATTGCCAATGCTTCAAAAGGGCGATAAGGTGGAAGTGAAGGATGTTTATCCTAAGCAGCACTTTACCCAGCCTCCTGCCCGTTATACAGAGGCATCCCTTGTTAAAGCAATGGAAGAGAACGGGATAGGCAGACCGTCTACCTATGCGCCCACTCTCACCACCATAACCGCAAGAGGATATGTTACAAAGTCAAAGAAAACCCTGATGCCCACAGAGCTTGGTGAGGCGGCAAACGAAATCTTACGCAGTCATTTTGCAAATATCGTGGATATAGGCTTTACTGCAGGCATGGAAGAAAAGCTTGACCATGTAGGTGAAGGGGAGCTTCAGTGGAAAAACATTCTTCGTGAATTCTACCCTGAATTTAACGAAACTCTTAAAAAAGCAGAGATAAATGTACAGAAAATAAAAATAAAAGATGAGGAATCAGATATAATCTGCAACAAATGCGGCAGACGTATGGTATATAAATTGGGTAAGTTCGGAAAATTCCTTGCCTGCCCCGGTTTCCCCGAATGTCAGAATACTATGACAATCAAGGTGGGAACGGGTGTTGCCTGCCCTGACTGCGGCGGTGAAATTCTTAAAAAGAAATCGCGTAAGGGTAAAGAATACTTTGCTTGTGAAAACGTGGCAAAATGTGGATTTATGGCATGGGATGCCCCGGTTAAGGACGAAAAGTGCCCCGACTGCGGCGGAATTTTATTTAAGAAAAACGGCAGAAAAAAGAAGATTTACTGCATAAATGAAGATTGCGGCTTTGAGAAGCCGTTGAAAAAATAGGCAATTGCCTATTTTTTCATATCAGGAGAAAAAGGATTATGAAAGTAAATGTTATAGGTGCCGGTCTTGCAGGGTGCGAGGCGGCGCTTCAATTGGCAGGGCAGGGGATAGAGGTAAGGCTCTTTGAAATGAAACCCCAAAAATATTCTCCCGCCCACAAAAGCGAGGGGTTTGCAGAGCTTGTTTGCTCAAACTCCCTTAAGGCAGACCGAATAGAGAATGCCTGCGGACTTCTTAAAGAGGAAATGCGGCTTTTCGGTTCCGTTATGATGGAGGCGGCAGAGGTCACCCGAGTCCCTGCAGGAGGCGCTCTTGCAGTTGACAGGGATTTGTTTTCAGACTATATAACGAAAAAAATAAAAGCTCATCCCCTTATAGAGGTGGTATACGGGGAAGTAACAGATATAAACACAGATGAGTATACAATAGTTGCAACAGGACCTCTTACCTCGGGCGCTTTGTTTGACAAAATTTTTGAGCTCACAGGCAAGGGCGGAGTATCTTTTTACGATGCGGCAGCGCCTGTGGTCACAAAAGAGAGCATCGACTTTGACAAGGTCTTTTATGCCGCTCGCTATGATAAAGGCACTGCGGACTATATAAACTGCCCCATGACAAAGGAAGAATACACAGCCTTTTATGAAGCACTTATAACTGCGGAATGTGCTGAGCTTCACGAGTTTGAAAATATGACGGTGTTTGAGGGATGTATGCCTGTTGAGGTTATGGCGAAGCGGGGAGAAAAAACCCTTACCTTCGGACCTTTAAAGCCTGTGGGGCTTGTAAATCCCAAAACAGGGAAGGACGATAGCCACGCCGTTGTTCAGCTCCGTCAGGATAACCGAGAGGGTACGCTCTATAACCTTGTAGGGTTTCAGACAAATCTTAAATTCGGGGAGCAGAAAAGAGTTTTTTCAATGATACCCGGACTTGAGAGGGCAGAATTTGTCCGCTACGGCGTTATGCACCGCAACACGTTTTTGCAATCTCCGGAAGTTCTTGATAGCCTGTACAGGTGCAAGAAATACCCCAAGCTGTTCTTTGCAGGTCAGATAACGGGGGTTGAGGGATATGTGGAATCTGCATCTTCAGGGATTATGGCAGGGTTTAATATGGCAAGGATTATTAAGGGTAAGGAGCCCCTTTACCCCGACAGCCGTACCTGTATAGGTGCCTTGCCTTTGTATATCACTTCGGCAGTAACCCGTCTTGAGCCCATGAATGCAAACTTTGGCATAATAGACGGTCTTGACGTCCGTATTAAAAATAAGCAGGAGCGCTACGGAATGATAGCAAACCGCGCTTTGCAAACACTTAAAGAAAATCTGGAAGCACTTCCAATTTGAGCACATAATATTTAAGTAGACACCGAACCGTCCCATGTCTCCTTGGTTGAGCGGTTAGGTCAATAAATACAGTTTTTTTTGTGTGTGATATGTGGGATTTTATCTAAATTTACTATTTTTAAAATTACTGTTGATTTTTGGTTATTTATGTGTTAGAATAAAACAGTATGAAAAATACACACGTATCTCTATTTGCAAAGCGTTGCCCACAGGGTTCTTTGCAGAGTGCCAGGGGATGCGGAGGATTTAAAAAACAGGAGGAATTTAAAATGGCAAACGTAATTTCAATGAAGCAGCTCCTCGAAGCAGGAGTTCATTTCGGACACCAGACAAGAAGATGGAATCCTAAAATGGCTGAATACATCTTCACAGAAAGAAACGGTATCTACATCATCGACCTTCAGAAGACTGTTAAGAAGGTAGAAGAAGCTTACTATTTCGTAAGAGACATCGCTGAAGCAGGCGGAGAAGTTCTTTTCGTAGGAACAAAGAAGCAGGCTCAGGACTCAATCAAAGAAGAAGCTGAGCGCGTTGGTATGTACTACGTAAACGCAAGATGGCTCGGCGGTATGCTCACAAACTTCAAAACAATCCAAAAGAGAATTCACAGACTTGCTCAGATAAATAAAATGGAAGAAGAAGGCACATTCGAGCTTCTTCCCAAAAAGGAAGTTATCAAGCTTAAGGCTCAGAGAGACAAGCTTGAGAAGTACCTCGGCGGTATCAAGGATATGAAGCAGATACCTGCTTGTATGTTCGTTGTAGACCCCAGAAAAGAAAAGATTGCTATTGCAGAAGCTAAGAAGCTCGGTATCCCCGTTGTTGCAATAGTTGATACAAACTGTGACCCTGACGAAGTTGACTACGTAATCCCCGGTAACGACGATGCAATCCGCGCTGTTAAGCTTATTGCAGGAACAATCGCTAATGCTATCATCGAAGGCAGACAGGGTGAAGATGCTCTCGCTGCAGCAATTGCTGAAACAGAAGAAGCTATCGACGCAGTAGAGGCAACAGAAGAATAATTTAAATCGGAGGAACAGATTATGGCATTTACAGCTCAAGATGTAAAAGAATTAAGAGAACTTACAGGCTGCGGTATGATGGACTGTAAAAAAGCTCTTACAGAAACAGACGGCGACAAAGAAAAAGCAATCGACCTTCTTAGAGAAAAGGGACTTGCAACTGCTGCTAAGAAATCAGGCAGAATTGCCGCTGAAGGTATTGTTAAGGCATATATCACAGACGACAAAAAGGTTGGCGTTTTGGTTGAAGTTAACTCCGAAACAGACTTCGTTGCAAAGAACGACGAATTCCAGGCTTTTGTTGCAAAGGTAGCTGAAATAATCGCTGCAGACGCTCCTGCAGACGTTGATGCTCTTAAAGAAATCAAGTTTGATGGTGAGCAGAACGTTGGCGAAGCTCTCACAGCATTAATTGCTAAAATCGGCGAAAATATGAATATCAGAAGATTCGAAAGAATCGAAGGCAACGTATGCTCATACGTTCACGGCGAAGGCAGAATCGGCGTTCTTGTACAGGCTGAAGGCAGCCTTGCAGACGAAGCTGCTTACGAAGCTGCAAGAGATGTTGCTATGCAGGTTGCTGCTATCAATCCTATGTATCTTTCAAAGGACACTGTTCCTGCAGAAGATGTAGAAAAAGAAAAGCACATCATCATAGCTCAGATTAAAGAAGATCCTAAGAATGCAAGCAAGCCCGACAATATCATCGAAAAGATGGTTGGCGGTAAGATTAACAAGTTCTATGAGCAGAACTGCTTGCTCCAGCAGGAATTTGTTAAAGACGATTCTCTTAAGGTTGAAGCATACCTTGCATCAAAGGGCGTTAAGCTCATCAACTTTGTGAGACTTGAAAAGGGCGAAGGCATCGAAAAGAAGCAGGAAAACTTTGCTGACGAAGTTGCAAGTATGATTAAATAATTGTTTTGTCAAATAAAACAGGGAACACGAATTAAAAAAAGTTTTTTGTGTTCCCTTTTTTCAAACAAAAAGTCAGGAGAATTTGTTATGGAAACAAAGTTTAAAAGAGTGCTTATAAAAATAAGCGGCGAAGCTCTTTCAGGAGATAACGGGAACTGCTTTGACGAGTCAACTCTCAGCTCAATCTCACAGAGCATCAAGGCGGTTCATGACCTTGGTGTAGAAATCTGTGTAGTTGTGGGCGGCGGTAACATCTGGCGCGGACGAAGCGGACAGAATATGGACAGAACAAGTGCAGACCATATGGGAATGCTTGCAACTGCTATCAATTCTCTTGCTCTCCGTTCTGCTTTTGAAAACGCAGGTATGCCCACCCGTGTGCAAACTGCTATCCATATGCAGCAGATTGCAGAGCCCTACATAAGAGGCAGAGCCGTAAGGCATCTTGAAAAAGGCAGAGTTGTTATTTTCGGATGCGGAACTGGCAACCCCTTTATGTCTACAGATACTGCGGCGGCGCTACGTGCAATTGAAATGAATGCAGACGTTATTCTCCTTGCGAAAAACGTTGACGCAGTTTACGACAGCGACCCAAAAACAAACCCCAACGCCAAGAAGTTTGACACTCTCACATATACAGATATCCTCAGCCTTAACCTTGGAGTTATGGATTCCACTGCGGCATCAATGTGCCGTGATAACAATATGCCCATTCTGGTATTTGGTCTTGATAACCCCGAAAATATCATGAAAGCGGTTAAAGGCGAAAAAATAGGCACATTCGTATCAAACGAAAAATAAAAAGAAAGGTAAGTGAAGATTATGGCAAACTATCCTCAGATTGAAGAAAAAATGCAAAAGAGAATTGCCGGCTATGAAGGCGAGCTCAGAACTATCCGTGCAGGACGTGCAAATGCTTCAGTTCTTGATAAAATAAGCATTGACTATTACGGCTCAAAAACACCGGTTGGTCAGATTGGTTCAATTTCATCACCTGATCCCAGAAGCCTTGTTATTCAGCCCTGGGACGCAACAGCTCTTAAGGAAATTGAAAAAGCAATCCTTGCATCAGACCTTGGTATTACTCCTCAGAACGACGGAAAAGTTATCCGTCTCAGCTTCCCTCCTCTCACAGAGGAAAGAAGAATGGAATTAAACAAGCTCGTTAAGAAATATACTGAAGAAGCAAAGGTTCAAATCCGTAATGCAAGACGTGACGGAATTGAAGATATCAAAGCTCAGAAGAAAAACGGCGAAATTACTGAAGATGATGTTAAGGCAGCAGAAAAAGATATCCAGAAGCTTACAGATAAGTTTATAGCAGAAATTGATTCTATAGCTGCGGCTAAAGAAAAGGAAATAATGGAAATCTGATTTTAAAAAAGCGCTGCATTGAAATGATTTTGATGCAGTGCTTTTGTTTTGTTGGAGATTAATATGTTTTTCAGAAAAAAGATTAACAAAGAAATCAATTACGATGCCCTGCCTAAGCACATCGGGATTATTCTCGACGGAAACGGGAGATGGGCAACAAAAAGGGGTCTGCCCCGTTCTGCAGGTCATTCTGCAGGAGCAGATACTCTTAAAAAGATTGTTACCGAGTGTAACAAGATGGGTATAAAATACATAACTGTGTATGCTTTTTCCACAGAAAACTGGTCAAGGCCCAAGGAAGAAGTAGATTTTCTTATGAACCTTCTTCTTAATTATTTGCGAAATGCCGAAAAAACTCTTTCAGGAGAAAATGTAGTAATCCGTGCAATCGGCTCCAGACGTGAGCTTACGGAAGAAATTCAGCAGCAGATTATAAAAACCGAAGAATTTACTTCAAAAAATACAGGTATTGTAATGAATATAGCGCTTAACTATGGCGGCAGAGAAGAAATCGTAAACGGTGTAAAATCCGTATGCCGCGACATAGCAGATGGCAAGCTCTCCATTGATGACCTTGACGAAAAAAGGTTTTCCGATTACCTGTATACAAATGGTCAGCCGGATGTGGATTTGCTTATCCGCACAAGCGGAGAGCAGAGGCTCAGCAATTTTCTCCTGTGGCAGAACAGCTACGCAGAAATGTGGTTTACAAATAAGCTGTGGCCTGATTTTTCAGTAAAGGATTTACACAGTGCAATTATTGATTTTCAGAGCCGGGGCAGGCGCTTCGGCGGAGTTAAGGGGTGAATATGATATGGCAGTTCGTTTAGTTACTTCAGGCATTGGTCTTGTGGTGTTCTTCCTTGCGCTTTTTGCAGGACAGGGCATATTTACTGCCGCAATATGTATTGTAACTCTGGGAATGTTATTTGAGCTTTACAATGCTATAAAATATAAAAATGTGCTTAATATAACAGGTGTTATAGCGGCGGCAGCTCTGATGACGGGAACAATAATCGGCGGAGTGTACCGTGAGTTTTTTGTTGCGATATTTATAATGATATATCTTGGTGTAATGGTATGGCTTCACGGCGTTGTAACCTACAGGGAAATTTCTTCCCACGCGTTACTTACCTTCTTTGTAACATTCTTTTTCGGAACTCTTACAAGGATTTATGCAGATTTTGGTGTATATTACGTGCTTATGGTATTTGTGTGTGCATGGACAACGGATTCCGGAGCATATTTCACAGGCAGGGCAATAGGCCGTCATAAGCTTATCCCGAAGGTAAGCCCTAAAAAAACAGTTGAGGGCGCAATCGGGGGAGTTGTTACATCTCTTGTTTGCACATGGATATACACATTTATTTTAAATTGTGTAACAGTTTCAGACCTGGGATTTATAACAGTAACCGTTGTATCCCTTGTGGCATCGGTTTGTTCTCAGCTTGGCGACCTTGTGGCATCGGCAATAAAGCGTGACTGCGAAGTCAAGGACTTTGGAAATCTCCTCCCAGGCCACGGCGGACTATTAGACCGATTTGACAGTGTAATGTATATAACTCCGATTATATATTATATACTTCTTATAGCAAGTAAATAAATAAAAAAAATCATTTGAGGAAAAACCCTCAAATGATTTTTTTAATCTGCCAGATATTCAATTAATTCCGGTATTCCCTCGCCGGTGATGGAGTTTACCCAAAAAACTTTTTTACATCCCGCCAGGCGGAGCCAGCGCTCAGCTCGTTCAGGGTCGCCTCCCGGTTGGTCAATCTGCGTTACAATTCCGATAACCTCACGGTTTGAAGCCGCAGTTACACAAGGGGGATAAAGGCTATAGGGCTCTGTTGCACTTATCAGCAACCCTACAACATCTGCCTCGTAGGAATACAGAGCAAGGGCATAGCCCAGATGCTTTGTTTCGGCGTATTCTCCCGGAGTGTCAATAACAATATCGTGGTGGTTAACGTACTGTGTTTTGTGATAATGTATCTTCTCATTCCGGAGCGCCTGTGTGAGAGTTGTTTTGCCGCTTTCGGTGCGGCCCATAAATATAATTTTTCTCATGTTTTTGTTATGGGGCACACGGAGAAGTTAAGAGTATTCTCCAGGTAGTTCATAATTTCCTTAATGGAAGCCTCCACCTCAGACACGCTTCCTGTTACTATAAGTGTGCCGCTGAAACGGTCAACAAAGCCAAGCTCAACGTTTGCAGTCTTGATTGCAAGGTCTGCGGCGATAACTGCAGTTTCGGCAGGGCTCATAGTGAGTATTCCCAGAGCTGAACGTGAGTAGTCTATAGCGGGGTCAAGACCCAGCTTTCTGTAGATTATCTCGTCGGGGCCTGCGATTATGTGGGCAAGTGTAATCTGCTTACCGGGTACAAGCTCCTGAACTATACGTGTTTTGCCGTCGGGGCTTACAATATCTTTAAAGTTCATAATGGTTTCTCCTTTCCATAACTCAACCTGCAGGCCATCCGAATTCTCTTCCGCCCATAAGGTGGAAATGAATGTGGAAAACCGTCTGACCGGCATCAGCACCGCAGTTATTTACTATGCGGTAGCCGTCTTTGTCTATTCCAAGCTCTTTTGCAATCTTAGCCGCCGCCTCAAAAACTGCAGCAATGTGCTTGCTGTTCTCTGCAGTGATTTCGTTTGCGCAGCAGATATGCTCTTTGGGGATTATTATAACGTGAACAGGAGCCTGAGGGTCTATGTCGTTAAAGGCATAAACCATTTCGTCCTCATACACCTTTGTTGATGGGATTTCGCCCTTTATTATTTTACAGAACAAACAATCATTCATATTATTGCCTCCTCCGTTTAAAGGTTTTTGTACATTTCAACAACGGCTTCTATTGCTTCGTCAATTGCCTTAAGCTCTGCCTCGGGTGCGGTTCGTTCTTTGTATTCTACAATTCCCTCGCCTATTTTTTTGCCTACAACTATTCTTACGGGAATACCCATAAGGTCGCTGTCTTTAAACTTAACGCCGGGGCGCTCTGCTCTGTCGTCAAGGAGTGCTTCAATTCCTGCATCCAGAAGCTTTTCATAAATTTCTTCTGCAGCCTTTACCTGCTCCTCGTCTTTGTGGTTTACCGGAACAACGCTTACCTGGTAAGGTGCGATTGCAGGGGGCCAGATGATACCGTTTTCGTCGTAGTTCTGCTCAATTGCGGCAGAAATACATCTTGTAACGCCTATACCATAGCAACCCATTATAACCTGTGACATTGAGCCGTTCTCATCAAGAGCCTTAAGTCCGAGAGCGTCGGAGTATTTTGTGCCAAGCTTGAATATGTGGCCTACTTCAATACCCTGTGCAGTTTTTATTGGTTTGCCACATCGGGGGCAAGCATCACCTGTTTCGATAAGCCTTATATCAGCTATTATTACAGGCTCAAAGTCTCTGCCTATATTCACGTTTTCAAAGTGGTAGTCTGTTTCGTTTGCACCAACAATGAAGTTCTTCATCATAGCAACTTCCTTGTCGGCATATACGGGGATTGAAAGGCCTACGGGGCCTGCAAATCCGACCTCTGCATTTGTAAGCTCACGAACTACTGCAGGCTCTGCAAGCTCTAAGTCGTCTGTGCAGCCAACTAAGTTCTTAAGCTTAACCTCATTGATTTCACGATCGCCCCGAACCATTGCCGCAATATACTTGTCATCTGACTTATAAAGGATTGTTTTTGCAAATACGTAGGGCTCAGTTCCCATAAAGGAAGTCAGCTCTTCAATTGTATGAGCATTCGGAGTGTGCACCTTCCCAAGCTCTTTCTCAACGTTATCAAAAGCCTTTTCGGTAGGTATACATTCTGCTTTTTCGTAGTTTGCCGCATATCCGCAGTCGTCACAATATGCAATTCCGTCCTCACCAACAGGTGATTTTACCATAAACTCCTGGCTTCCGCTTCCGCCCATTGCGCCGGAATCTGCATCAACGATTGTGAAGTCGAGACCAAGTCTTGTAAATATTCTGCAGTATGCATCATACATAGCTTTATACGACTTGTCAAGACCTTCCTGAGTGAGGTCAAAGCTGTAGGCATCCTTCATCACGAACTCACGGCCGCGCATAAGTCCGAAACGGGGACGTCCCTCGTCTCTGTACTTTGTCTGGATCTGATAAAGTGTGAGGGGGTATTCTTTATATGAACGAACCTCGTTTAAAACCGTTTCGGTAAATAATTCTTCGTGGGTAGGTCCAAGGCAGAAATCTCTGCCCCATCGGTCTTTGAGCTTGAACATACTCTCGCCGAATACTTCCCATCTTCCAGAAGCCTGGTAGCTTTCGGCAGGTAAGAGTGCGGGCATAAGAAGCTCTAATGCTCCTGCTCTGTCCATTTCTTCACGAACAATCTGTTCAACCTTTCTGAGAGTACGAAGGCCTGTAGGCAGATATGAATATATGCCTGCGGCAAGTTTTCTTATCATTCCGGCACGGAGCATAAGCTGATGGCTTACAATTTCCGCCTCTGCCGGCACCTCACGGAGTGTGGGTATGAGAAGCTTTGACATTTTCATAGTTTATATCAATCCTTTCAGGAAAATATTCTTAGTAGCGGTCGCTCTTAATAAGAGTTCCAATACCTGACTTTGTAAATATTTCAAGAAGCAGACAGTGGGGGATACGTCCGTCGATAATATGCACGCCTGTAACTCCTGCATCAATTGCATCTATGCATCCGAGAACTTTTGGTATCATACCGCCGCTGATTACGCCTGTTTCAATCATCTCAAGAATTTCGTTCTTATGGGCTTCAAATATAATATTGCCGGCATCATCCTTTACTCCTTCAACATCTGTTAAAAGAATAAGCTTTTCAGCTCCCGTTGCCGCTGCAACCGCAGATGCAACGGTGTCGGCATTTATATTGTAGCTATTACCCTCGCTGTCCGTTCCGATAGGTGCAACAACGGGTATGTATTGGTCGGAGGAAAGAAGTTCAAGGAGATGGGGCTTAATGTTTGCGATTTCGCCCACATATCCCAGGTCCACGTCTTTTCCGTCAACCTCAGTATATTTCTTCTCACACCGGATAAAGCTTCCGTCAATACCGCAGAAGCCAACTGCTGTTCCTCCCTTGGTGTTAAGAAGTGAAACAATTTCCTTATTTGTTTTACCAACAAGAACCATCTGAGCAATCCGCATTGTTTCTTTATCGGTTTTACGGAGCCCGTTTATGAATTCGCTTTTAACATTATGGCTGTTAAGCTCTGCAGAAATATCGGGACCGCCGCCGTGTACAACGATGGGGTTAAGTCCGATAAACTTAAGAAGCGTAATATCTTCCATAACAGAGTTCTTAAGCTCTTCGTTTATCATAGCATTACCGCCGTATTTGATTACCACGGTTTTTCCGCTGAATTTCTGAATGTATGGCAATGCCTCAATAAGTATGCCGGCTTTTTTTATAAGTTCTTCCATAGTTATCTCCATTCTGTCACGGTGCTTACAGATAAAAACCGGGGAAAGTAAGGCCTTCGCCCTCGGGAAGTCCGAACATAATGTTCATATTCTGAATAGCCTGACCCGCAGCACCCTTTACAATGTTGTCGATAGCAGATACAACAACTGCTCTTTGCAATCTTTCGTCAACCACAACACCGATATCAACAAAGTTTGAGCCTGCCACGTGCTTTGTTTCGGGAAGCTCACCTGCGGGAAGCGCTCTTACAAAGAACTCATCTTTATAGAAGTCTTTGTACAGCTCTGCAATTTCCTCGGTTGTACAGGGTTTGTTGAGGTTTATGTAGATTGTAGCAAGAATTCCTCGCTTTTGGGGGATAAGGTGAGGTGTGAATGAAATCATCACTTCTTCCCCTGCAAGCTTTGAAAGCTCTTGCTCAATTTCTGATGTGTGCCTGTGAGTGGCGATTTTATATGCTTTTGAATTTTCAGTACATTCGCAGAAATGATAGGCAAGACCAAGACCTCGGCCTGCACCTGTTACGCCTGATTTTGCATCTACGATAACGTTTTTAGTGCTTCCTATTCCGCTTTTAAGAAGAGGTGCCGCGCCCAGAATAGAACAGGTTGTGTAGCAACCGGGGTTTCCGATTAGCGGGGCATCCTTTATCTTTTCTCTGTGGAGCTCGCAGAGTCCGTATACGGATTTTGCAAGAAGCTCGGGAGAAGAATGTTCTTCACCGTACCATGCGGCATAAACTCCGGGGTCGTCATAGCGGAAATCACCGCTTAAATCTATTACACGAACTCCCCGCTCTGCAATTTCGGGGATAACGGATTTCGATGCGCCGTGGGGAAGGGCAGTGAAAACAACGTCACATTTTGCCACTTCATCTATGTCAATTTCAGTACATTCTTTATCGAGAATGTGTTTGAAGTTTTTATATACATCGTTAATATTCTGCCCACTGAAGCTGTGGGAACCGAGAATTTCGAGAGATACGTGAGGATGGCTTGAAAGAAGCCTTACAAGCTCTATACCTGCATATCCCGTTGCACCTAAAACTGCAACCTTTATCATAACATTTCACTCCTATGTAATGCGGCAAATGCCGCAGTATAACTGCACAGAGCGAAAAATCAACCCTATGTCTGTTGGCACGTTGAGAGAAAGCCCCTGGGCTTTCTCTCATACGTGAATTGTTTTTAATTTTCTTCTATATTAACTGCATCCTTGTGTGAAAGGCTGATTTTACCTGTTTTCTTATCAACTTCCATAACTTTAACAAGAAGTCTGTCGCCTTCCTTAACTACATCTTCAACTTTTTCAACTCTCTTGTTTGCAAGCTTTGAGATATGGCAGAGTCCGTCTTTTCCGGGGAGGATTTCAACGAATGCTCCGAATGCAGTGATTGTGCGAACAAGACCGTCGTATATTTCGCCGATTTCGGGCTCTTTAACGATTGCCTCAATTGCAGCACGTGCGGCATTTCCTGATTCCTGAGTTGCGGCGAAGATGTAAATTGTGCCGTCTTCTTCAATGTCAATTTTAGCACCTGTATCGGCAACTATCTTCTGGATAACCTTACCGCCCTGACCGATTACTTCACGGATTTTGTCAACATCAATCTTCATTGTGTCAACCTTGGGAGCATACTCTGAAAGCTCTGCTCTCGGTGTGTCAATAGCCTTTAAAAGAACTTCATCGAGGATGTGAATTCTGCCGGCTCTTGTTTTCCTGAGAGCTTCTTCGATTACTTCATATGAAAGACCATCGTTCTTTATATCAACCTGGATTGATGTGATACCCTTATGAGTACCTGCAACTTTAAAGTCCATTTCTCCGTAGAAGTCTTCAAGTCCCTGGATATCTACCATTGTAGTAAAGCCTGTTTCAGTTGTTATAAGACCGCATGAGATGCCTGCAACGGGAGCTTTAATGGGCACGCCTGCAGCCATAAGAGCCAGTGTTGAACCGCACACAGAGCCCTGTGAAGTAGAGCCGTTTGAAGAAAGGACTTCAGAAACTGTTCTTATTGCATAGGGAAATTCTTCCTCTGAAGGAAGTACAGGAACGAGTGAACGTTCAGCAAGTGCACCGTGACCGATTTCACGTCTGCCGGGACCTCTTGAAGGTCTTGTTTCACCAACAGAGTATGAAGGGAAGTTGTAGTGGTGCATATATCTCTTTGTTTCTTCGTTGTCGATACCGTCCAGCTTCTGGATTTCAGAAAGAGGAGCCAGAGTTGCAACTGTAAGAACCTGAGTCTGTCCTCTTGTGAAAAGGCCTGAACCGTGAGTTCTGGGAAGGAGGTCAACCTCTGCCGCAAGAGGTCTGATTTCATCAAGACCGCGGCCGTCAACACGTCTGCCCTGCATAAGCCATTCTCTTACGATTTCCTTCTGCATTTTGTAGATTATTTCGCCGATATCTGTTCCGATTTCGGGGTATTCTTCAGCTAAAGTTTCGACAACTCTGTCGGTTATAACGCCAACTCTTTCGTCACGTACGTTCTTATCGTCTGTGTCGAGAGCGTGTTGAAGGTTTGCATATTCTGCATCCTTAATTCTGTCGTAGAGCACGTGGTCGATATCGTGATGCTCGTAGTCGAACTTTTCTTTTCCGATTTCTTTCCGGATGCTTTCGATAAAGTCAACAATTTCAATGATTGTTTTGTGAGCAAACTTGATACCGTCAAGCATAACGTCTTCGGGAACTTCGTTTGCGCCTGCTTCAATCATAACAACCTTTTCGCGGGTAGCGGCAACAGTTACCTGCATTTCGCTTTTTTCTCTCTGCTCAACGGTGGGGTTTATAACAAACTCGCCGTCAACAAGACCGAGCCATACACCGCCGATAGGTCCGTTCCAGGGAACGTCTGAAATTGCAATAGCAATTGAAGTACCAATCATTGCTGCAACTTCGGGGGGATTGTCCTGCTCAACAGAGAGAACGGTTGCAACAACAGAAACGTCGTTTCTGAGGTCTGCAGGGAAAAGAGGGCGGATAGGTCTGTCGATTACACGGCTTGTGAGGATAGCCTTTTCGCTGGGCTTACCTTCTCTTTTAATATATCCACCGGGGATTTTACCAACAGAGTAGAGCTTTTCTTCATAGTCTACAGAAAGAGGGAAGAAGTCAACACCTTCTCTGGGATTTCTTGAAGCTGTTACGTTTACCATAACAACAGTGTCGCCGTAGCGAACTACGCAGTGACCGTTTGTGAGCATAGCCATCTTGCCTGTTTCAACAACAAGAGGTCTGCCGGCTAAGGTTGTTTCAAAAGTTTTAAACATTATTTTATCTCCTTTTTAATTTATTATGACGAAGATAAATTTTAGCGAATAAGCGCAATATACAAAAAGCTTTGTCTACTCCGTTTATTAGCTAAACGTTTATCTTCGAAGGATACCTGTAATAAGAATTATAGGCAAGCGACCGCAAATAAACATCCGCAGCCGTTTGCCTATACACTTACGCGCAAAACAAACCGCTTTGCGTCTTAAATCATTTTCTGAGTCCGAGCTTAGCAACTAAGCTTCTGTATCTCTCGATATCCTGTGACTTAAGGTAGTTGAGAAGACCACGTCTTTTACCAACCATCATAAGAAGACCTCTTCTTGAGTGATGGTCTTTCTTATGGAAGTTAAGATGCTCGTTGTTAAGGTGATTGATTCTCTCTGTGAGAAGTGCAATCTGAACCTCGGGAGATCCTGTATCTCCTTCATGAGTTGCATAAGCTGCGATGAGCTCTGCCTTACGTTCCTTTGTCATGAATTTCACCTCCTATAATTTCAATGACCCCCGTAGGCTAAGAAACCGTTGGTGATTCGGTTATCTGAGCAAACGGTTAAGATAAATGGTTTAGCCTCTGTTGAAACGCTTATTAAACTTTTCAACTCGTCCGCCTGTATCAACAAGCTTCTGCTTACCGGTAAAGAACGGATGACAGTTTGAGCAGATTTCCACCTGGATATCTTCTTTTGTGGAGCCTGTCTCGATTACTGTTCCGCAAGCACAACGGATAGTTGTGGGCTTATAATCGGGATGAATTCCTTCTTTCACTTGCTTCATCCTCCCTTCGTAAATTTGGCGGTGTAAAAGAATACACCAAAAGCCATTTTCGAGTATAACACAAACATTCCCATATTTCAAGTTTTTTATAAAAAAATCGGTATTTTGCCTATTTTATAAGCCTTATATACACACTTTTTGCAATAAAACAACTGTTAACTGTGTCAAAAAAAGGTTTAGGACATATTTATAAATGATATGAGAGCCATTATTAATCTTTATGCAGGCTTCTGAATTCGTCGGGGGTTATGCCCTCCATACGTTTAAAAACCATACAAAAATAGCTTGTGTCGTTAAACCCACATTCAAGGCTTAAAAGCTTTATTTTCATATCAGTGGAAATAAGGAGCTGCTTTGCACGGTTTATCCGCATTTTAAGAAGGTAATTCACGGGAGTTATCCCGTATGCCTCCCTGAAGGTGCGGCAGAGATAGCTTTTTGATACGCTTATAAGGTCTGCCATATCGTCGAGAGTTACGGGGCGTTTGTAGTTCTGCTCTATGTAGTCAAGAACAGGCAGGATTTTCCCGTAATTGTTCTTTTCAATATGTGTGCGGCTGGGAGTTGGCTTTGAAAGGCGGGAAATATTCTCCAGCATTTTGTAGAGAAGAGTGCTTTGTGAAAGGGGCTCGGCAATTTCACAAAGGGTTTTGAAATCATCATAAAGCTTCCGTGTATCCCCTGTAAAAACCTCGGTTTTCCCAAAACCAAGGTAAGAAAATAAGCCTTTCACACCGTCGCCGTTGAAAACGCAGAAATATATCTGAAAGTCCCCCGAAATAGGATAGTATTCGTGAGGAATTCTTGGGGAAAACATAAATACGTCCCCCTCTGATATCAAATGCTCTGTGCCCTGTGCCAGAAATTTTCCCTCACCCCCCGTGCATATTGCAAGCTGATAGGCGGCAAAGCCGTCAGGTCGGGTTATATGATACTGCCTCTCTTTAAATCCCGTGCGGATTACCCAAAAAGGGAGGAGCTTATGTCTGTCTTGTTCAAGCATCGGTCATATCTCCTGTTACATTAATTTTCCGCATTACCTCCCGCTTTGCGGCGGAGTTGTACTGGGCATAGAACTTGTGTGTTACTTCTATGTTTTTGTGTCCCATAAGCTCCGCTACCATTTTAATATCTACGCCGTCCTCAAGAAGCCTGCAGGCAAAGGTACGGCGGAGGGCGTGAGGACGTGATTTGTCCGGGTCGATAATCCCTGCGCAAGTGCAGTATTTTTTAAGCATTTTTTCCACGGATGAAACCGTCATCCGCTTTCCTTGCCGGCTTATAAAAAGCGCGTCTTTATCTTTTATCCCTTCAATTTCATTTCTCACCTGTATGTAGTTGTAAAGCTCGTTTTCTACCTGAACCGGCATAAAAATTTCCTGCTCGTCACCGCCTTTTCGGGTTACAATAAAGGATGAGGTGTCAAAGCATATATCCTGAATGTTTAAATTAACAAGCTCGCTTACTCGGACACCTGTGCCCAAGTAGGATATCAAAATTGCAATATCTCTTTGCTTTGTGCGCATATACTCAGTCAGGTGCCGACCGGTGAAAAATCCCTCTCCGTTATAGAGGATATTAAGAAGCCTCAGGATTTCCTGTGTGGAAAGAGGTTTTTTAATCTTTTGATGGAGCTTGTTCATATCCACTTTATCGGTTACGTTTTCAGGTATTTGGTCGGTTTTGTAAAGGTATGAAAATAATCCTCGTACGGCAGACAGTTTTCTGTTTATTCCATAAGAGGAATTGCGCCTTGTCCTGGTAACGGTTTTACCGTCGGGAGATATGTATGTACTCTGATATTCTTTAAGATAGGCTTTAAAGCGGATTATATCCTCTGCACGTACCTTTCCCATATGCTCAACCGTAAAGGTTTCAAGCGCCTCCACATCACGGAACCTAAACTTTTGAAGGTATTCCAGAAAAATCCGAAGGTCAATGCAGTAGCCAATCTGTGTATTTATACTCTCCCCTGTATAATAAATTTCAATATAATCAAAAAGAAAATCGGGCAGATTTGTAAGGTATTCGTGTAAATAAGAATGTTTACTCATTCTTGTTTTTCTCCTTCTTAATATAGTTCAATATAACATAAGCTTAGAATAAAAAGATATAGGTGGCTTATGTTGCAATGAACGCTACCTATTGTGTTTTATAGGATGCGTTCATTGTAATTATATCATAAAAGAAATTGTAAATCAAGTTTATCAAACAATTTAACAAGACGGTTTTTCTGCGTGAGCTATGATATAAAATTATTGACAAAATATGGGCTCTGTGATAATGTAATTATATATCATTGGTTTAAGGTTGTGAATAGTTGTATGGATTTTATATTAAAAACAATTTTTAATTTTATTAAGTTTGCTATAATGAGTACTATTATGGTGTTTATTTGTTATAGTGTGGATTTAAAATTTGCTACTTATTTGTCTTCAGGACCGATTGTGTTTTTGTTTACAATACTTATAGGGATTTTTGCTTATAAAAGAAAGTATTTTGCTTTTTGTAAAGGAGATCTTAAGAAGAATATCACCGGTATTATATTTATTGTTGTTGGTTTATTGTGGGTACGGTGTATATCAGTGTTTTGTATAATGTTTTTTTATGGATTATCTGTAGTGTATCATATGTGAAAAATCCACAAGGGGCAAAAGGGAACGATTCTTTTTGTCCCTTTTTTGTATTCTCCTTCTTAATATAGTTTAATAGAATTGCATCATAAAAGAAATTGTAAATCAAGTTTATCAAACAATTTAATATGACGGTTTTTCCGCTTAATGTATGATATAATATTTTTACACAAGGAGTTTGTGGAAAAAATAATATAGGAGAGATGAAAAATGACAAACGAAAAGAAATCAGATGTATTGGCGAGGTTTGAAAGGATAGCTCAAAAGGTATACCGAAACATGGCAAATGCATCTAATATGCTTATTAACGACCTTGAGGATTTTTTTGAAATGAACACCAAAGATATTAAATCTATGACCTGGGATGAGTTTGACAGGTATATCGTAGGGATTTACGAACAATGGGAGGTGTGATGTTATGGATAATCAGCTTATCAAAAACAAAGAAAATACAAATGATATGTCAGGCTTAAAGCCTGAAGTAAACGATATGGATATGTTGGGCAACAACGATAATAATATCAGCTTTTCAAAACCGTTCAAAAGTAGGTATATAAACGAAACAGGCAAGTGGTCAAGAAAAGCGGTGGATGAAGGTATGGTCGATTTTGATGATTACATAAAGGATATAGAAACTGAGCCGGATGATGTTCCGAATTTCAATAATAAAGTTTTGACTATAAGCAATACAAAGACAGATATGAATTATAATAGTCAAGGAAACAAAAAGAAGAGTGATATGTTGTATGACTATAGTTTGTCCGATACTAATCCTACACTTACAGCGTCATTTCCTGGTTATGTGGATTCAATAAAGGATAAAGCTGAAGTGGCAAAGTATTGGTTTGATAAGGGTAAATGGTCATTGGTTAATTTGGGAAAAGATGTGACTGAAAAAGCGTTTAATCATACAAATAGCAGTGGAAACGATGCACAGGAGAAGGCGGCGGAGTGGGACCTGAATACCACATGGAATAACAAAGCAGATGCGTACAGACACTTCATATGGAATGCAAAAATGACACGTGATACAGGCATAGGGTATTATAATGCAAGAAATATAACCAATCGGTATGAATACGAAAATATGCAGGAATATGATTGGTTGAGCTCAAACAGTGATGGATTTGACTACAAGAGAGACAATACGACCATTAAAGGCAGAATGAATCAGGAAATGTTTATGGATTTATGGAATAATCAGGTTGGACGAGAGCTTGCGAATAACAAAGATTTTAAAAATCTGGACACAGATGAATTATTTGATTTTGCGGATAAATATGGTTTGTTAATTACTGACGCGAATAAAACATACGATTTTTTAGGGATAACAGATTATATAGTTGATCCTAAAAATCATACCGTAGATGTTGAGTGGAACCTGACAACGGGGAATATAAAAGTGATGAAAGGGCGCAAATCAGTCACATTGAAAATAGGAATATGATATGCATATTTAATAAAGTATGGCATTGACATAATATAGGATTTGTGATAGTGTAGTTATATATTATTAATTTAATTGCGTGAAAACAATTTCCAATTTTTTCAAGATATGTATTCTCAATGCTATTATGGTGTATATATGTTTTTTGGTAGCGTTTAAAAGTGATATTGATATGACATATTATTCTCTTTTAGGCTTACTATTTATTTGGAATTAACTGTTTTTTTTTAATTACTATATTTTGCATGCTGTGTCAATATATTTGCATAAGAAAGTTTTGCACAAAAACGACTTTTTAAGAGCATATAATTGCAATAAAAAAAGGAGGTGTTGTACTAAATACAACAACCTCCGAATATCAGCCTGCTATTATAATAGGGTCAAATCCCAGATAGTCTCCCGATGCGAGAATATACTCCACATCGTCTGCAAAGCCTGTGAATGCAGTGCCATGTGATATTCCGTGGAGATGTCCGTAGATGCATTTGCTAACCTTGTATTCACAGAGGATTTTGTGAAATTCTGTCTGTTGCGCTCCTTGTGTAACAGGGGGGAAGTGTGTGAAAACAATCAGCTTATCGCACCCTTTGTTTTTTGCATCATCCAATGAAATACGAAGCCTTATAAGCTCACGGGCATAAATTTTCCTGTCATCATCTGAGTTTAAGCTGTCAGGAGACCAGCCGCGTGTTCCGCAAATCCCGATATTTCCAACCGTATAGGAATTGTTGTGGAGAAATTTTACGCTTTTGAAGCCTTCGTTTTCAGTGAATTTGGCGAGCTTTGAAGCCGTAGTCCACCAGTAATCGTGATTGCCTTTAAGAAGTATTTTTGTACCGGGCAGAGCTTCTAAAAATTCAAAATCCTTTTTTGACTCTTGAAGGTATGTTGCCCAGGAAAAGTCGCCACCGAGAACAACTGTGTCGTCAGGGTTTATTTTATTTAGCCAGTTTTCCCGGATTCGGTCAACATAGTTTTCCCAACGCCTGCCAAAAATATCCATGGGCTTGTCTATCCCAAGGGGCAGGTGCAGGTCGGAGATTGTATAAATCATTATTCCCCACTCCCGTATTATATTATTTTTTCCAAAGCACCGCTCTGCAAGGTGCCCCGTCGGCGCCTCCCAGATTAAGTGGCTGAGCACAGAGCATATATCTGCCTTCGGGCACTTCTCTAAGGCGTATTCCCTCAAGGAGAACAACCTCTGCCCGAAGCAATATTTGATGAACTGCCATAGGTGCACTTTCAGGACCTACAGTTTGTGATTCGTTACCTATAAGATATACGCCGTCTTTTGCAAATACTTCTGCGGCGGCTTCCGTTACAATTGCTTTTCCTTTAAGGAGAATTCGTTTTTCTCCCGATTTCAAAATTTTTTCTGCATCTTCTTTTGTAAGCTCACCGTTAAATTCCCTTACAATGCAGCTCCCCACAAATTTTTCAAGGGGTATTTCGTCCACTGTTTTACCAGCCTCCAGGAAGTGAAATGGTGCATCGATATGTGTGCCGTTATGGGCGCACATACTAAACTCCGTTAGGTTGCAGATGTCGCCATTTGCAGTGGACGACAGAATTTTTCGCCCGGGTTCCGGGTCGCCGGGGTAAATCTCACAGGAGAAAACTTCCTGGGATATATCATATATTTTCATAATTACTCCTCTTAGATGAGCGGGATAAAGGCAGGGGACGGGAAACTCGGTTTTTATAGCTTTTTGTAAAGCTTCTCCAGCTTTTCGTATGTTTCGTCGCTTATATCGTGCTCTATTTTACAGGCATCACTCTCTGCCGTTTCAGGGTTCACGCCGATTTTTACCAATAAATCTTTTATAAGTTTATGACGGAGATATGTGCGGTTTGCGATTTCAAGACCTTTTTCCGTGAGGGTGATATACCCTTCAGGGCTTACCGCAATATATCCGTTTTCGCGGAAGTTTTTCATTGCCACGCTTACCGATGGTTTTGAAATATTCAGGTCCTCTGCAATATCAATGGAGCGCACGTCGCTTTTTATTTCGCCAAGCCTGAGGATTGCTTCAAGGTAGTTTTCTGCTGATTCCTTAATAATCATACCGTTATCCTTTCGTAAATTCCGTCTGTTACACGTGCAAGGTCAGCGGGGGAGAGCATAAGTGTTATGCCGCATACACCGCCGCTTACTGCCACACGGTCATATTTTTTGCAGGTTTCCGAGATGTATGTGGGGAACTTTTTTTTCATTCCCACAGGTGAAACACCGCCGCGGATATAGCCTGTAAGAGCCTGGATTTCCTTAACTGCCACAAGCTCAACCCGCTTGTTGCCCGAAACTGAAGCCAGCTTTTTAAGGTCAACCTCTTCTTCCACCGGGATAACTGCCACAACGGGACCTGTTTTATCACCCTTTCCAACCAGGGTTTTAAATGACTGCTCCGGAGGGATGCCGGTTAAGCTTGAAATATATGCACCAAAATTTTTGGATATTTCCTCTGCCTCGTATTCCACTGCTTCAAAGTCTACCCCCAGGGCGGTAAGAATACGCATTGCATTTGTTACTGTAGTTTTTTTCTTTCCCATAGTTTACCTCACAAATGGAATGGGTAAAATCATAAACAAACCCTTTCCGCATAATTTTTGCGGAAAGGGCCGTAAATTCACTAATTAGTGGAGAATTGCAAGCTCTGTTTCTTTGTCGAATACATGAATTTTGTTCATATCGAAAGCAACTTTAATATTGTCGCCGAGCTTAGCTGTTGTTCTCTGATTAACTCTTGCAGTGAACTTCTCATCTGCGATCTTGAGGTAGAGGTATGTTTCTGCACCCATCATTTCAGTTACGTCAACGAATGCATCAACGATGCTATCAGGACTGCTTGCAAGCATTGCAGGGTCGTCATGGATATCTTCAGGTCTGATACCGAGAAGAACGTCCTTGCCGATGTATGCCTTCACATCTTCGTTAACCTTACCGTCGGGAAGCTTAATCTTGCAATCGCCGAATGTGAACCAGATACCGTTTTCTTCAACAACCTTAGCTGCTACAAAGTTCATCTGGGGGCTGCCTATAAAGCCGCCAACAAATGCGTTGCAGGGGAAGTTGTAGACGTTAGCGGGTGTATCAACCTGCTGAACAACACCGTCTTTCATAACAACGATTCTTGTACCCATTGTCATAGCTTCTGTCTGGTCATGTGTTACGTAGATGAAAGTTGTAGCAAGTTTCTTATGGAGCTTGTTGATTTCAGTTCTCATTGCAACACGGAGCTTAGCGTCGAGGTTTGAAAGAGGTTCGTCCATAAGGAATACCTTAGGATTACGAACTATAGCACGACCGAGAGCAACACGCTGTCTCTGACCGCCGGACAAAGCCTTGGGCTTTCTGTCAAGAAGGTGAAGGATGTCGAGGATTTTTGCAGCCTCTTCAACACGTCTCTTGATTTCGTCCTTGGGAGTTTTGCGGAGCTTAAGTCCGAATGCCATATTATCAAATACTGTCATATGAGGATAAAGAGCATAGTTCTGGAAAACCATGGCGATATCTCTATCCTTAGGTGCAACGTCGTTTACAAGAC
>JAZRNL010000042.1:0-12971 GCA_045648165.1 Clostridia bacterium
TATTATGACGATTTGTATGAGTATTACGGAGATGGTTGGAAGTTGGCAGTTCCTGATGGGACGGAGAGCAGATATATGCTTCCCGCTGAGGATGAATTCGTGTATTTATTTGCTCATATGGCAAAGCATTACAGAGATGCAGGTATAGGCATTAAGCATATTACTGATATATGGCTGTATCTCAGAAAAAAGAAAGATTTGAATTCAGAATATATAAATGAACAGTTAAAAAAACTAAATCTTTACAACTTTTATATTTCCGTAACAAAATTAATGGAGTGTTGGTTTGAAGGCGCAGAATATGACCGGATGTCTGCCGAAATGACAGAGTATATTTTAAACAGCGGTGTTTTTGGTAACATTAAAAACAGAGCCTCTACGGCGGCGCTCAGGGATAATCTTGATGACGATTTGAAAAAAGCCTCCAGGTATAAGTACATAAGGATGTTTTTCCCGGGAATTCGTTATATGGAAAATGTATTTCCGAAGCTTAAAAAGCATCCGTATCTTATTTCATATTATTGGATTAAAAGATTAGTTGTGGGAGCTTTGTTCAAAAGACGTAATATATCTCACCACGTGAGTAAGGCAGGAAATGTAGATTACGAGTATATGTTAAAATGCAGTGACCATATGAAACTGGTGGGGCTTGACGTTTACAGTGGGAGAAAGTCTGAATAAAATTGCCCATATCCCATGTCTGTCCCGGCTTATGTACTACAATTAATTGCATAAGTTCTACCAACAAAATCAAAGATTTTGGGTATCACTTAACATTGTATACTGCGCCGAAACAGTCGCGGTATCTGAACAATTTTCTTGCAGACTTAAGGCTTGCGAAAGGAGTTAATGATTGTAAAAATGAATATTCTTATAACCGGAGCAAAAGGCTTTGTTGGCAGAAACCTTGTTGAAGCTTTAAAAAATGTTCGCGACGGCAAGGATAAAACAAGAGGTATAACCGAGGCTGTTGATATTTTTGAATATGATATAGATACAGATAAAAATCTTCTTGACGAATACTGTCAAAAGGCGGATTTTGTGTTTAATTTAGCCGGTGTTAATCGCCCTGAAACAGAGGCGGAATTTATGGAAGGCAACTTCGGCTTCGCATCCACGCTTCTTGAAACTTTGAAAAAACATAAAAATACTTGTCCTGTTATGATTTCATCGTCTACACAGGCGGCGCTTGATAATCCTTACGGCCGTTCAAAAAAAGCAGGGGAAGATTTGTTCTTTGAATATGGAAAAGAAACAGGTGCAAAGGTTATGGTATACAGGTTCCCTAATGTATTTGGTAAATGGTGCAAACCAAACTATAACAGTGCCGTTGCTACGTTTTGTAATAATATAGCAAATGATTTACCCATAACCGTAAATGACAGAAGCTATATGATGACCCTTGTATACATAGACGATGTTGTGGACGAACTGATAAATGCTCTTAATGGGAATGAAACCATAGACGGAAATTACTGTAAAGTCCCTGTAAGCCATCAGATAACTCTTGGCGAAATAGTCGATTTGATTTATTCATTTAAAGAAAGCCGCAAGACTTTTATGGTTCCTGATATGACGGAGAACTCTTTTTCAAAAAAACTTTATTCAACATATCTTTCATATCTTGAACCTGAAAATTTTGCATACAAACTTAAAATGAATTGTGACAACAGAGGCAGTTTCACGGAAATTATCCGTACTTTGAATGCCGGGCAGTTCAGTGTAAACATTTCAAAACCCGGGATAACCAAAGGTCAGCATTGGCACAATACAAAAAATGAGAAATTTGTTGTTGTCAAAGGAAGAGGGCTAATTCAGCTTCGTAAGATTGGGACAGATAAAGTGGTTGAATTTGAAGTAACCGGTGATGAAATAACAGTTATCGATATGATACCGGGATACACTCATAATATAATAAATCTTTCTGATACTGAAGACTTGGTTACATTTATGTGGTGTAATGAGTGTTTTAATCCTGATAAGCCCGATACATATTACGAGGAAGTATAAGGCTTAAAAACAATCACAGCACGATGATTAAAAATTTTTAAACCTTTGAGAAAGGGAATATAGTATGAAAAAACTAAAATTAATGACAATTATCGGAACAAGACCTGAAATAATCAGGCTTTCTGCCTGCATTAAGGCTTGTGACAAATATTTTGACCAGGTGCTTGTGCATACAGGTCAGAATTGGGATTATACTCTCAATCAAGTGTTTTTTGACGATTTGGGACTTCGTGCCCCTGACTATTACCTTGATGCAGTAGGTGCAGACCTTGGTGAAACTATGGGTAATATTATCTCAAAATCATATAAGCTTATGACAGATGTAAAGCCTGATGCTGTGTTTGTTTTAGGTGACACAAACTCCTGCCTTTCAGTTATCGGTGCAAAAAGGCTTCATATTCCTATTTTCCATATGGAAGCCGGAAACCGTTGCTTTGACGAGTGCCTTCCTGAAGAAACAAACAGAAGAATAGTTGACATAATTTCTGATGTTAATATGTGCTACTCAGAGCATGCACGTCGTTACCTAAATGCTTCATCTGTGGCAAAGGAGCGAACATACGTTGTAGGCTCGCCTATGGCTGAGGTTTTGCACAACAATCTTGAACAGATAAAAGCAAGCGACGTTTTATCACGTCTCGGTCTTGAAAAGAAAAAGTATATTCTCCTGTCTGCCCATAGAGAAGAAAATATCGACACTGAAGAAAACTTCTTTAATCTTATGAATGCGGTAAATGCTATGGCGGAGAAGTATGATATGCAAATTTTATATTCCTGCCATCCGAGAAGTGAGAAGTTTATAAAAGAACGTGGATTTGTTTTTGATAAACGTGTTATTCAGCATAAGCCTCTGGGATTTCACGATTATAACAATCTTCAGATGAATGCATTTGCAGTTGTTTCTGATAGCGGAACGCTCCCTGAAGAAAGCAGTTTCTTCCTTTCTGTCGGAAATCCTATCCCTGCAGTTTGCATAAGAACCAGCACCGAGCGCCCTGAAGCTCTTGATAAGGGCAACTTCATTCTTGCCGGAATTACAACAGAGCAGGTGCTTCAGGCAGTTGACGTAGCGGTTTCAATGAATGAAAATGGAGATTTGGGAATACCTGTACCAAACTATGTGGATGAAAATGTTTCAATAAAGGTTGTAAAGCTGATCCAGAGTTACACAGGTGTGGTAAATAAGATGGTTTGGAGAAAAAAATAGCTCCAAAAAATTCGGATGTGAAAACATCCGAATTTTTTTGTGCGAAATACTTGACAAAATTTATTATAAGGTATATAATCAAAATATTATAAGACATATAAGGTGATAATTATGAACTTAAAACAACTCAAATATGTTCTGGCGCTTGCAAATGCAGGTTCATTTTCAAAAGCAGCAACTGTTTTGAATATTTCCCAACCGTCACTCAGTCAATACATAAAAAAGATAGAGGAGCAAATAGGGGCAGAGTTATTTGAACGTTTAAACGGGACTGTTAGAATGACCGATGCAGGTCGTGTGTATATAGATATCGGCAGAAAAATACTGGACCTTGAGCATCAGATGCAAAGCTCCTTTTTGGATATTTCTCAGAATAAGTCGGGTTCAATTATCATTGGTACATCTCCTTTCAGGAGTGCTTCAATAATGCCTGAGGTTGTAGCGGCGTTTCGTAACAAATATCCTGGTATTTGCCCTATCGTAACTGAGATGGAAACTCACGACCTTCTTGAAGCGGCGCAAAGGGGAGAATTTGATATTTGTTTTACAAATCTTCCTGTGGATGAACGTATTTTTGATTATGAAGAGGTATCAGAAGAAGAGCTCCTGTTAGCAGTTCAGAAAAACAGTTGTCTTGACAAAAAGCTCAAAAAAACCGGTATCAAAGCTGAAAACTCCGCTTTTTGTGAAGTTAATGCAAAGTTTCTTGATGGCGAAAATTTTGTTATGCTTACCGAAAATCAGGTAATGCAGAGAATACTGGACGGTATGTCCCTTGATTTAGGACTGAATATCAAAGCATCTGCCGTTGTAAAGAGCATAGAGGCACAGATTGAAATGGTAAAAAAAGGCGTAGGGGCGGCACTTGTGCCGGCAGGAATACGCAAAATAAAAGGCGAAGAGAGTGTAAGCTATTACAGCTTGTCTCATAAGCTTCCGAAAAGAAAGCTTGCAGTTATATATCCAAAAGATAAGCAATTGTCGGTTATAATAAAAGAGTTTATCGAAACTGTAAAATCAGTAAAGTGGTAAAAAAGAAAGGAGAAATTTTATGTCAGCGGCTATTATTTATTTAGGGTTAATGCTTGGAATAATTCTTTTATGGTTTATATTATTAAAGCGCCCGGTGTATGAAGCGATTCTTGTAAGCTTTATTGCACTGGTGACCATTACGGGTAAGTGGGGAAGTGTTTTAGGCTACATAGAAAGCGGAATAAGCACATCATTGATATTTTCTATGACTGTGTTTGTTTTAATGTCGGTTCTTATGACTAAAACTAAGATTATAGACGGTGCAGTTGCTATTATCCTGGTGCTTCTCGGCAGAATTACAGGTGGTGCAGGATACGTGTCTGTAATCGCAAGTGCTTTTATGGGCGCACTTTCCGGAAGCGGACCGGGAAATGTAATGGCAACAGGAACTCTTACAATTCCGGCTATGAAAAAATCAGGTTTTCCGGCAGAACTTGCGGCTAATATTGAAAGTACGTCAAGTTATCTCGGGAATATGATTCCTCCGTCATCAAATATAGTAGCAGCTCTTGGAGCATATGTGGCGCTCTATCCGGACAGTGGACTTACTACAGGAAAATTCTGGGTTATTTGCTGGGGATGTTCAATATGGTTTGTTATTCAAAGACTTATAACAGTGTACGGCTTTTGTAAATATTACAAAGTCAAACCAATGGCTAAAGAGGATTTGCCAAACTTTAAGGAAACTTTGAAAAACGGATGGCAGGGATTGATTCTGCCTTTCATTATTCTTTTGCCTTTCGTGTTTGATTTTTTGTGGAAAGAAACTTTCTTTACAAACCGCCTTGGGGCAGAGGGTGCAAAATATTTTTCGAGCTCTCTTTTGTACTTTATAGCCGGTATTGCGGCAATTTATGCAGTTATTGTGGTTAAGGATAAAAAACAGGTTACTATTTCAAACATAAGTAAAATGTTTGGGGATGGCATAAAGGGTATTTCTCCTGCTATCGGAACCTGTATTTTCGGATATATGCTTGGCGCATTGTTTGCAGACCTTAACGTGGCAGAGGGTCTACAGGGAGCAATTGCAACCCTTAGTATGGGTAAACTCGGGCTTTGTCTGGTAATCCCTCTTATCACCTGCTTTATGGGTATGGTTATTCCGGGTTCATCATTGGTTGTTATGTTCGGGCCGGTGTTTATATCGTTGTTTGCGGCAGTGGGTGTAGACCCGTTGCTCGTGGCGGCAATGCTTCCTTGTATTTGCGGAGTTATGTGCGGAATTACACCACCACTTGCCCTTGGTATGTACGCAGGTATGACCATTGCAGAATCTGATTTTTCAAAAACAGTTAAAAATGACCTTTGGTGGGTTGCGCTTCAGTATATATTTGAAGTGATAATTCTTATGGGCTGGCTTCCCATACTGGGGATGTAAGGAGGTAGTGTTATGAAAAAAATCAAGGAATTATGTAAGAAAATTGCTGAAATTATAAAAGTCATTTACGGCTATGGAATGTTTATCTGCCTCTTTGTTGGAGGATTGTCCTTTTTTGGATATCTGGCGGCACTGATAATCGGCGGTGATACGGCATCGCAGATTTGCACTTTTATTTATAAAGGAGTGTATCCCCATCTTATTAAGCTCTCGTCTGTGTTGATTTTGCTTGGGCTTGTAAGGATGTATCTGTGCGGAGAAATTGCACTCAGCAGTAAAAAATAATGCTATTCGGGGCGGTGGGTAAAGCATCGCTCTGATTTTTTTGTGCTCTACATATTGTGTGTAAACAAAAAGAAACAATTATTTTGGTAAAATATCTTGACAAATATATGAAATTAGTTTAAAATATAAGAGTATGCTGGTATTTCTTTAAGAAATTTTTCTGTATTAATAAATGAATCTGCCTCTTACGAGAGGTATGTGTAGTTGATTATACTAAAATGGAGCATTCTTTGAATTTCAGGAACGCTCGTTTAACTACATAGCGGCTGTTATTACCTGCAAAATGCTTTGCTGTGTGCGGCGTTCATTTTATTAGAGAATGTATCCCAATCTAATATTTAGGGGGTGCTTGATATAGAAAAGTTATTGATTATACTAACTGGTTTTTTCGCACTACTTAATATTGCGTCCTTCTTTATCGGTATTGCATACAGAAAAAAGGTGGCTGAGGCCAGACTTGGTTCTGCCGAGAAGGAAGCGGAAAGTATTATTTCAGAAGCGGTAAAAACTGCTGACGCTAAAAAGCGTGAGCTTATGCTTGAGGCGAAAGAGGAAAATCAAAAGCTGAGAGCTGATCTTGACAAAGAAATGAAGGAAAGACGAGTTGAAATTTCACGTCAGGAACGCAGACTTACTCAGAAAGAAGAAAACCTCGACCGTAAAACTGAGGCTTTAGAGAAGAAAGAGGGAACTCTTAATCAAAAGCTTAAAGAACTCGAGCAAAAAGACGAGGAAATCGCACAAATAAAGAAAGAGCAAACAATTCAGCTTGAAAAAATTTCAGGCATGACTCGTGAAGAAGCGGTAGATATCCTTATGAAGGATATTGAAGAGGATGTTCGTCACGATGCGGCTAAGCTTGTGAAGGAAATTGAGCAGGAAGCAAAGGAAAATGCAGAACGCACAGCGAAGAATATCGTTGCAATGTCTATTCAGCGTGTGGCTGCCGATCACGTCGCAGAAACCACAGTTTCTGTTGTAAACCTTCCCAATGACGAAATGAAGGGAAGAATTATCGGACGTGAAGGACGTAACATCAGAACTCTTGAAACAATGACAGGCGTTGAGCTTATTATTGACGATACTCCTGAGGCAGTTATCGTTTCAAGCTTCGACCCCGTCAGACGTGAGGTTGCAAAGCTTGCACTCGAAAAGCTTATTACTGACGGCAGAATTCATCCCACAAGGATTGAAGAAAGCGTTGAGAAAGCTAAAAAAGAGGTTGATGCTTTAATTAAGCAAGAGGGTGAAAATGCCGCCTTTGAAACAGGCGTTCACGGACTCCATCCCGAGCTCATCAAACTTCTTGGTAAGCTTCGTTTCCGTACAAGCTACGGTCAGAATGTTCTGCGCCATTCAATAGAGGTTTCGCACCTTGCAGGAGTAATGGCAGGAGAGCTTGGCCTTGACGTAAAACTTGCAAAACGTGCTGGTTTACTTCACGATATCGGTAAAGCTGTTGACCACGAAATCGAAGGTTCACATGTAACCATAGGTGCTGATATAGCTAAAAAATACCGAGAAAACAAAGACGTTATCCATGCCATTATGGCACATCACGGTGACGTTGAACCTGAAACTCTTGTTGCTTGTCTTGTACAGGCGGCAGATGCCATTTCAGCAGCCCGTCCGGGTGCAAGACGTGAAAATCTCGAAACATATATCCAGAGGCTCCAGAAGCTTGAGGAAATATCTAACGAGTTTAACGGTGTTGAAAAGTCATTTGCAATTCAGGCAGGTCGTGAGATAAGAATTATGATTAAGCCCGATGTTGTAAACGACGAGGGAATGGTTCTTGTGGCTAGGGACATTGCTAAAAAAATTGAGGCAGAGCTTGAATATCCCGGCCAGATTAAGGTTAGTCTGATTCGTGAAACGAGAGCTGTAGATTACGCTAAGTAATCAAGGTTTTTGTTTGGCAGAATTGGAAATAATACAAAACGCAGGCTTAAGACCGGTAATTCCGGAGCTTCTACCCTTAGGCGGCGTTTTGTTTTTTTGTCTATTTTTAACACTTACACACAGGATTTGTATGAAAAAATATTGAAATTAAGTATTGTATTCTTTATTAGTGTGTGTTATAATTTATTGAGTATATGTTAAGGAGGTGCGTGGCATTATGCCAATAAGAATACCCGACCAGCTTCCGGCTACCGGTCAGCTCCGAGGTGAAAATGTTTTTGTTATGAGCGAAACAAAGGCTATGCACCAGGATATACGACCTCTTAAGATTGCAATTGTAAATCTTATGCCAACTAAGATAGCAACAGAAACGCAGCTTCTCCGTCTTCTTAGTAACTCTCCTTTGCAGGTGGAAATTGACCTTATTCAAATGGACTCTCATGTTTCAAAGAATACACCGGTTGAGCATCTTGAAGCATTTTATAAGTCATTTTCCCAGATTAAAGATCAAAAATACGACGGTATGATAATTACAGGTGCTCCTGTTGAAAATATGCCTTTTGACCAGGTTGACTACTGGGAAGAGCTTACACAGCTTATGGAGTGGACTAAAACAAATGTCACTTCAACTCTTCATATTTGCTGGGCAGCCCAGGCAGGGCTTTATTATCACTACGGTGTTAATAAATATCCCCTTCCTAAAAAATGCTCTGGCATATTCAAACACAAAGTTAACCGTTCCACTGCAAAGCTTCTTCGAGGCTTTGATAATGAGTTTTATGCTCCTCATTCCCGTCATACTGAGGTGCGGGCAGAGGATATAAAAAAGGTAAAAGAGCTTGAAATACTGTCTCACAGTGATGAGGCGGGGGTGTATATTGTATTTACAAAAAAAGGCAGGCAGATTTTTGTTATGGGACATTCTGAGTATGATGCAAATACTCTTCGTGATGAATACATAAGAGATGTAGAACGTGGGCTTAATCCCGAGGTGCCAAAGCACTATTTTCCTGAGGATAACCCAAAGAAAAAGCCTGTGGTTAAATGGCGGAGTCATGCATCCTTGTTGTTCTCAAACTGGCTTAATTACTTTGTGTATCAGATAACACCATATGATATAAAAACCATAAAATAAAAGGAGTTAATAAAATGGCAGACAATGTTTATGACGTGCTTGTAGAGAGAGGACTTATCGCTCAAACAACACACGAAAAGGAAATAAGAGAGCTTCTTGCAAATGAGAAGGTTACATTTTATATAGGTTTTGACCCTACGGCAGACAGCCTTCATGTAGGTCACTTTTTGCAGATGGTAGTAATGCGCCATATGCAGAATTTCGGACATCGTCCCATCGCCCTGGTTGGTGGCGGAACTGCGATGGTAGGCGATCCTTCGGGAAGAACGGATATGCGCCAGATGATGACAGTTGACACTATTAATTATAACTGCGAAAAATTTAAAAAGCAGCTTTCCTGTATTGTTGACTTCTCTGACGGCAAAGCCATTATGGTAAATAATGCAGACTGGCTCAGAAACCTTAACTATATTGAGTTTTTGAGAGACATCGGTGCTTGTTTCTCTGTTAATAAAATGCTCACAGCAGAATGTTTCAAGCAAAGGCTCGAAAAAGGTCTTTCATTCCTTGAATTTAACTATATGCTTATGCAGAGCTACGATTTTCTTATGCTTTCCCGTGAGTACGGTTGTAAAATTGAGCTTGGCGGCGACGACCAGTGGAGTAACATTCTCGGCGGAATAGACCTTTGCCGAAGAAAAGACCAGAACCAGGTATATGGTATGACATTTACTTTACTTACAAACAGTGAAGGTAAGAAGATGGGTAAAACTGCAAGCGGTGCAGTATGGCTCGATCCTGAAAAGTTTGCTCCCTACGATTTCTATCAGTATTGGGTGAACGTAAATGACGACGATGTTATTAAGTGTCTTAAACTCCTTACATTCGTTCCTATGGACGAAATCAGAGAACTTGAAAAGCTGGAAGGCCAGGAGCTGAATAAGGCAAAGAAAATACTTGCCTATGAGGTTACAAAGCTTGTCCATGGTGATGATGAGGCAAATAAGTGCAAAGAAGCAGCAGAGGCAGTGTTTGCTAAAGGCGGAATAAGCGAAAATATGCCTACCACATCAATTCCCGACCTTGTAGGCAAGGGTATCCTTGATGTCCTTGTTGAGTGCGGAGTTGTTGCATCAAAGGCGGAAGGCAGAAGAATTATAACTCAGAACGGTCTTTCAATCAATGATGTAAAGGCGACAGATGTTAATATGACAGTTTCTGAAGATATGATTATTGATGGAAGTATGATAATTAAAAAGGGTAAAAAGGTATTCCATAGAGTAACGCTCTGATAATTCAAATAAAGGTATAAATTTATTTGATGAAGTTAAAATAAATCTGAATAAAGCGGCGCATTAAATGTGCCGCTTTTTGACAGAGATGAGATGATTTGAACACCCGCGCCGGCAGGGATAACCTTTCGGATTTCGAGCTGTTAGAGAGTCTTTTTAGATAGACGAAATAAGCGGAAGTTAAAGGAACTTAAAAAGCGATAAAAACCGCATAAAATCAAGGCTTTGAGGAGTTAAATTCCTTCAAAGCCTTTGCTGTTCTCGCAAAATTCGTATTGCCACTTTTTGATGCGTTTTTGGGGTTTTCGCTAGAAAAGTGCTAGAAAAATGTTAGATAAAAAGTAAAGGATAAACATTTTCAAAACATATCGGCTGATAGTGCGGTGCATGGGATGTAAATTTTTATAAAATTAAAAAATAACTTATCAAACTTGACAAATTAAGCATAATATGATAATATAAATATGCAAATATGATAAGTTAAGAAATTGGGTGATTTTATGAAAATAACTGGAAATGAAAGCGAACAGGTTATTTTGAAGGAACTTGGTATGCGAATAAAGCAGTATCGTATATCGCTAAATATTACACAAATGGACCTTGCACAAAAATGCGGAACATCCATTAGCACGGTAGTACGAATGGAAAACGGAGTAGATTCAAAACTCTCGAATTATTTGAAAATTATGAATGCATTAAGTCTAATACAAAATATGGATATACTAATTCCGGAATTACAGCCTGACTTTAAAGCACTATATGAACAGAAACCACCCAGACGGCGGGTTAAACAGAAGAATATCAAACGTAAATCAGGTTGGGTATGGGGAGAAGATAAGTAAGAGGTGTAAATCATGGATATAAGAACAGTAAAAGTTAAAATGTGGGGAACGACAATTGGCTATCTTCACAGGCAAGATAATGGGTTGATAGGATTTCAATATGATGATAATTTTATCCCAAGCGGAATAGAAGTCGCTCCAGTAAAAATGCCACTATCCGAATTGACTTACTCCTTTCCTGCATTGCCGGAGATAACCTTTAGCGGACTTCCCGGAATGCTTGCAGATTCATTGCCGGATAAATTCGGTAACATTGTTATAAAACGTTATCTAGAAAGTCAAGGTAGAACAGAAGACAGTCTTACTGCGCTTGAGAAGCTTTGTTATACAGGACAAAGAGGTATGGGAGCATTAGAATATGAGCCTTCAACCAACATAGTTGATGTTAACGAGGAAGTAAATATTGATGCCCTTACCAAATTAGCCTCGGATATTTTGTCGGAGAGAGAAAATCTTAATATTAAGTATGATGATAATATGATTGCACAGTTGATGCAAGGAAGCTCCTCTGTCGGCGGTGCGAGGGCAAAAACACTTATTGCATTGAATCCTGAAACAAATGAAGTGCGTTCGGGGCAAATAAATGCCGGTAAAGGTTTTGAATGTTGGTTATTAAAATTTGATGATATTGCAAACAACAAGGATAAGGATAAAGAACCTGACGGCAAAGAATATACTAAAATCGAATATGCATATTACCTTATGGCTAAAGCTGCCGGTATAAAAATGAGTGAATGCCGCTTGTATAAAGAAAACGGCAGAGCACATTTTATGACGAAACGATTCGACCGAAAAGGTGTTAAAGGCGAAAAGCTGCATATGCAGAGTTTGTGTGCAATAGCACATATGGACTTTAATTCCCCAAGAATGTATTCATACGAAGATGCATTTAATATTATGAGGCAATTAAAGCTTCCTCATACCGACTTTGTACAGTTATATAAAAGAATGTTGTTTAACGAATATGCGAAGAATTACGATGACCATACAAAAAATGTGACATTCCTTATGGATAAGAAGGGAGTATGGCGTTTGTCCCCTGCATATGATATGACATTCTCATATAACAAAAGCAGTACATGGGTTAATGCACATCAAATGCTTATAAACGGTAAAGCTGATGAAATCACAAAGGACGATTTTATGAAGGTTGCAGAATTTGCCGGAATAAAAAAAGCTGAAGCAGAAAAATGTATCAAGCAGGTCAAGGATGCAGTTTCTAAATGGGATAGTTATGCTGAAGAAGCTGGGCTTTCCAAAACAAATACTGAAAGAATAAATAAATTCTTTAATTTGGATATATAGTTATACAAAACAGCTAAAAACAATTGGAGGGCCAACAGAGGGTACTCCTTTTTGATATAAAAACGCAGGATCGACTCTTGAATCACCGTTTTGAAATAACTTTACCTTAAAAAGAGATGATAAAAAAGGGCAAACTTGCTTGATTCTTTGACTTTTCCCTTAAAAAGTGGTAATATTTAAGGGAAAGAAAGGTTGTTAAGGGCATTATAGATTAAAATAAGGCGGAATTGAAATGTTATATAAATTATTAAAAAGCATACTCGACCAGGACCTTGCTCCTGTGGTTGTTTGCGATATAGACGATATTATTGTATATATGAACCCATCGGCAAAAGAGCGTTATCATAAGGATTTGACAGGCAAAAGCATTAAAGACTGCCATCCGCCAAAAGCAAATGAGCAGATTGATAAGGTGGTTGAGTGGTTTTGCGAAAGCAAGGCTAATAACATCATATACACCTATCGCAATGATGAGGAAAATAAGGATGTGTATATGGTTGCTCTTCGTGATGATGACGGAACTTTAATTGGCTATTACGAAAAGCACGAGTATAGAAACAGAGAAACAACAGAGCTTTATGACTTTAAGAAAAACTAATTTTAATGAGGTGATTTGAATGGTGGATATTACCGCTTGGATGAA
>JAZRNL010000043.1:0-39460 GCA_045648165.1 Clostridia bacterium
AGGGTCGTTGGTTCAAGCCCAACTGCGAGAGCCAAAAAGAGAACACCGTATGGTGTTCTTTTTTTTGGCTCTCACGTTCATTTGAGGACGCATCCATTATGGCTGGTTTTTGTTGTTTTTCAAATTTCTTACCATTTACTAAATAATCAATAGGTACAACAAAGCTTTTCGATACTACATAGGGGTACATATCCAAATCCCAAAAAGTAAAGAGAATGATTTTTAACAATTTAATTTAATCAAGTCTTGGACGACCAACCTTGTTTCCTTTTACTACAAGGTATTCTCTTGGCTCAACTTTATCTGTTGTTTCATTAAAAGCGTAGATTGGATCGGAATTTTCAACAATCATTTCTAATTTTACCGGGGTTTTATTAGAATTGATGTGTAATATTTATCGTGATTGTTTAATGTTTTCATTGATTATATTATACCATAAATTAGCTGATTTGGCTATGGTTTCAGCTGATTTTGTCACAAAAAAATGAGGATTTATTATCCTCATTTTTTTCGTGGGAATTATTTTAGTATCCCCTTTTTATGGCACCCCCGACCGGAATCGAACCGATGACTAACCCTTAGGAGGGGCTTGTAATATCCTCTTTACTACAGGGGCAAAATTTACAATTACAATTATACCATAAACAAACAGTTTTATCAAGCTGTTTTTATAAAAAAATATTTCTTAACTCTCTTTTTTTCTTTGTTGACTTTATATAAGAAAGGAGAGTGTTTTTTTATGTATAAAATGACTAATTTTTTTTAGTGGTTTTTTTCAAAAATTTCATAAAAAATCATTGTACTTTTTTTCAAAATGTGATATAATAAAATACGTATACTTATAGTTAGAAATATTTGGAAGGTGAGCAAATGATAAAAAGTATGACAGGCTACGGAAGATGTGAGGATATTCTTTCAGAGCGTAAAATAACGGTGGAGATTAAATCGGTTAATAACAGGTTTTCCGATTACAATATAAAGTTACCTCGTCATATGATTTTTCTTGAAGATAAAATAAGAAAATGTGTGTCAGAGCAGGTTACCCGTGGCAAGATAGATGTTTATGTTAATATTGAAAGCTATGCAGACGATAGTGAAGTTTTTTTGAACGAGCCTGTGGCAAAGCAATATATTGAAGCTGCGAAAAAGCTTCGTGACACATTCGGTCTTGCCGACGATATAACAACTATGAGCATATGCCGCTTCGGTGATGTTTTCCGTATGGAACGAGCAGAGGTTAACGAAGATGAATTGTGGAATGATGTAAGATCCGTGCTTGCACGAGCTCTTGAAAACTTTATAGCCATGAGGTCTAGAGAGGGCGAGAGAATCTATGAAGACTTGAAAGCAAGAGTAGATTTTATGTCCGACCTCTCCCGACAGGTAGATGAGCGTTCGCCGCAGGTTGTTGCAGAATACAAAGAAAAGCTTTATCAGAAGATTAAAGAAACTCTTGAAAACAGAGAGATTGACGAGGCAAGAGTTCTCACAGAGGTAGCTCTGTTTGCGGATAAGGTTGCAATAAATGAAGAAACAGTACGCCTTGCAAGCCATTTTGAAGAGTATTATCAAATTCTTGACTCTGATGAGCCGGCAGGAAGAAAGCTTGATTTTCTAATCCAGGAAATAAACAGAGAGGTAAACACAATCGGTTCAAAAGCTAACGATTTATTTATAACAAAAACAGTTGTAACCCTTAAGGGTGAAATTGAAAAAATGAGAGAACAGATACAGAATATCGAATAGGAGGAATAAGATGAAGCTTATAAATGTTGGATTCGGTAATATGGTCTGTGCCGACAAAATAGTTGCAATAGTAGGCTCTGAGTCTGCACCGATTAAAAGAATAATCCGTGAAAGTGAAGATAAAGGAATGCTTATAAATGCAACTTATGGCAGAAGAACAAGATCTGTTATTGTTACGCAAAGCGGTCATGTAGTGCTATCAAGTGTGCAGCCTGAAACAATAGTAAGCCGTATTGAGCCGGAAAGCGAGGAAATAAATGACTAAAGGAATTTTATACGTTATGTCCGGCCCAAGCGGAACAGGAAAAGGAACTGTTTGCGCAGAGCTTATAGAAAAAAGAGAAATACACCTTAGTATTTCAACCACTTCACGTAATAAACGTGCAGGTGAGGTTGCCGGTGTTACATATAACTACACTTCAGCAGAGAATTTCCGTGAGATGATTGATAACGGAGAACTGCTTGAATGGGCTATGTATAACGGTAATTACTACGGAACACCAAAAGCTCAGATAATGCAAATGTTGGAAGACGGAAAGGATGTTCTTCTCGAAATTGAGCCGCAGGGAGCTTTAAAGGTAAAGGCGGAATTCCCTGAAACGGTGCTTATTTTCGTAGTTCCACCGTCAATGGAGGTTCTCCGTCAGCGACTTACAGACCGTGGCAGAGAAACACAGGATGAAATTGAAGATAGAATTAATGCCGCAAAATGGGAGTTTATGCAGGCGCCGAAGTACAATTTCATAGTTGAAAACGGAGACCTTAATAAATGCGTTACAGAAGTATCCGAAATCATGGATACTTGTAAAGAAACAAGAATAAAAGTAAAAAAATTGCTAAGCAATAATTAAGTATAAGGAGAAATGTTATTATGATGATTAAACCCGGAATCAGTGAGCTTTCAAAGAAAGTAGACTCAAGATACACTCTCGTGAGCATGGCTGCGAAAAGAGTTCGTATGCTGGGAGCAGATGCAGATGAGGTAACAGATGTAAAGCCTATTTCAAAAGCTGTTGAAGAAATTGCAGACGGCAAGGTTCAGTACTGTCGTGGTGAAGAGGCTTATGACGGTAATATGATGGGTGAAGGCAGTGAAGTGATTTTCACACCGTCAGAGCCAAGCTCAGACCTTAATCTGGAAGCTTTCAGATATGAGCTTGAAGTAGCTGAAAGAAGAGCTGCGGAGGAAAGAAAAGAGAAAGAACGTCTTGAACGCGAAAAAATGGAAGCACAGGCAGCAGAACAGGAGTAATTATGTTTGCTCGAGTTATATTAAGTCATTCCTCCCGTGCAATGGATAAAATCCTGGAATACAGAGTTCCTGACGGTATGACCGTAAAAACAGGGGATGCAGTAACTGTTCCCTTCGGGATGAAAAATAAACCGACACAGGGTTATGTAGTTTCGGTATCTCCATGTGCAGAATTTGCTGAAAACAGAATAAAAGATATAAAATCTATATCTGCTATGGGACGGGCATTTGACGAAAATATGCTTGAGGTAATATCCTATATGAGGCAGAAATATCTCTGCACTTTTACCGAAGCGGTTAATGCAGTTGTCCCGGCGGGGGCATCAGTGCGCTCTGAGGAATGGATTTATCCCGGAAGCGAAGATGAATTGAAAGGCAGAAAAAAGGAAGTATACGATGCGGTGGCAAAAGCCGGCGTGATTGAATATACTGCACTTTTAAATAAGTTCCCATATGACAGTTCACAGGTAATACGTGAGCTTGTGCAAAGAGGAAGCCTTATCCGAAAGTACAGTGAAAAAGCTAATGTTAAGCGCAAAACTGAAAATGCAGTGCGTCTTTGTGTATCCCGTGATGAGGCTCTGGAGCTTGCAGAAACGATGCGGAAAAAGGCACCCAGACGTGCGGCGGCTCTTGAGATTATGGCAGATGCAGAATTGCTCTCATACTCTGATCTCAAACGTTTTGCAGAATGTGACAGCAGTGCAATAAACGGTTTGTGTGAAAAAGGCATATTTGAAAAAACGGTTGTTGAAATAGAAAGAAACCCTAATCTCTACTATGTAAAGCCTGATGAAGAAAAACCACTTACTGCGCAGCAAAGAGCAGTAGTTGATGAGATTGTACCTTTTATTAACCGACGGGAAGCTGAAACTTTTTTACTTCACGGAGTAACTGGAAGCGGTAAAACGGAAGTGTATATGAATTGCATAAAGCGTGTGACTGATATGGGACGCAAGGCTATAGTACTTGTCCCCGAAATATCCCTCACACCGCAGACTGTAAATCGTTTCAGAGCCCGGTTTGGCGACCGTATAGCTGTTATGCACAGTGCATTGTCACAGGGGGAGCGATTTGACCAGTGGCGTAAAATCCGTGACGGCGGAGCTGATATTGTAATAGGTGCAAGATCGGCGGTTTTTGCGCCCCTTGATGATATAGGAATAATAATCCTCGACGAGGAACACAGTGAAACATATAAATCAGAAACCTCGCCCAGATATGTAACGGGTGAAATTGCAAAATTCAGGGCAATGCAATTCGGTGCAGTCGTTGTATTTGCAAGTGCCACACCTTCATTCGAGTCGTTTTATAAAGCAAAGTCGGGTGAAATGCGGCTTCTTACAATGACAAAACGGTTTAACCTCAACTCTATGCCTCAGATATCTGTTGTGGATATGCGCGCTGAGCTTCAAAACGGTAACAAATCAATGTTTTCGAAGGAGCTTCAGGCGGAAATTCGTAACAATCTGGAGCGTGGTGAACAAACTATTCTGTTTATGAACAGGCGAGGTTTTTCAACCTTCGTTTCTTGCAGAGAATGTGGTTATGTTGTTCACTGCCCCAACTGTAACATCTCAATGACATATCATAAGTTTGATGATACATTGCAGTGCCATTACTGTGGTCACACGGTTAATAACTACACTGTTTGCCCCTCTTGCGGAAGTCATTACATACGTTACTTTGGCGGCGGGACTGAAAAGGTAGAGGGGGAGGTAAAAGCTTTATTCCCTGACGCAACAACAATTCGTATGGATATTGACACAACAGGAAAAAAGCAATCCCACCGTAAAATTCTTGAGAAATTTGATAAAGAAAAAATTGACATATTAATTGGCACACAGATGGTAACAAAGGGTCTTGATTTTGAAAACGTAACTCTTGTAGGAGTTGTTTCGGCAGATACTATGCTAAATATAGACGACTACCGGAGCGGAGAGCGAACGTTTGGAATACTTGAACAGGTAACAGGCCGTGCCGGAAGAGGCAGTAAACGCGGAAGAGCCGTTATCCAGACGTATTCGCCCGACCATGAAGCCATTATTATGGCGGCGCACCATAACTATAACAAATACTACGAAGATGAAATAAGGCTTCGCAAAATACTTTGGTATCCACCGTTTTCTGATATGACACTTGTGGGCTTTTCAGGTCCTGTGCATAAGGATGTAGAGGAGTGTGCAAAGCTCTTCGCCAAAATGCTCGGTAAAGGAGATTTCAGCGTTTTGGGCCCGTTACCGTGCGCTGTGTCGAAAATTAAAAACAAATACAGATATCAAATAATAATAAAAAGTAAAACAGATGCAGATATTACGGATATTCTTGTTAAAGCAAGGCAAAAATGTTCGGAAAATCTGAACTTCAGTGATGTGACGGTAATCATAGATAAAAATCCTGTTCATATTCATTGAGCTTCTGTGAAGGGAGAAAAGCACAATGGCTATCAGAGAAGTAAGAAAAAAGGGCGATCCCATACTTGAAAAGGTATGTAAGCCTGTAAAGAATTTTGACGAAAAGCTTCATATTCTTCTCGATGATATGAAAGAAACTCTCACAAAATACGAGGGTGTAGGTCTTGCCGCACCGCAGGTTGGTATTTTAAAAAGAGTTTTTATAATAGATTTTGACGGTGAATATATCGAGGCTATCAATCCGGAAATAATTGAAACCTCAGGTGAAGAAATACTTCGTGAAGGTTGCCTCAGTATTCCGGACGAGTGGTACGATGTCCCAAGACCTGCAAAGGTAACCCTCAAAGCTTGTGATAGGTATGGAAACAGCTTTGTAAAAATAGGCGAGGGAATTATGGCAAGAGCATTCTGCCATGAATCTGACCATCTTGACGGGATTTTGTATATCAGCAAAATATCGGAAGAAGAAAAACTTCGTCAATTAGGCATCAGAGAAGACGAAGATAACTTATAATAGTAGATGAGAGGAAAAGCATATGCGAATACTGTTTATGGGAACTCCTGATTTTGCAGAAGCAAGCCTTAATGCGCTGATTGCAGACGGGAGAAACGTGGTGGGAGTAGTTACAAATCCCGACAAACCCAAGGGCAGAGGTCATAAAATGATGAAGCCTCCTGTTAAGGAAGCAGCAGAAAAAGCAGGTATCCCTGTGTGGCAACCCGTAACATTAAAAAACGGAGAGCTTAAAGAAGTTCTTGATATTTTAAAACCCGATGTAATATGCGTGGTAGCCTACGGACGCATATTGCCCGACTATGTTCTTAAATATCCGGAGTATGGATGTGTAAATGTTCATGGCTCGTTGCTTCCGGCATACAGAGGCGCAGCGCCCATTCAGCGAAGTGTTATAAACGGCGAAGAATATACAGGTATAACAACAATGCTTATGAATGAGGGACTGGATACAGGTGATATGCTCCTTACCCAGAAAGTGAAAATCGGTAACGACGAAACTTCGGAGGAGCTTTTTGATCGTCTTGCGCCTATAGGCGGCGATCTTTTGCTCAGAACTCTTGACGGGCTTAAAGACGGCACTGTAACGCCTGTGAAGCAGGACGATACTCTGTCGACCTATGCGCCTATGATAAAAAAAGAAGAGGGGCTTGTTGATTGGTCATCAGACGGAAAAACAATCCATAATCTTGTACGGGGTATGAACTCATGGCCTATGGCGTATACTTTTTATAAGGGAGAAGCGGTTAAAATAATTTCCGTAACTCCCTGTAGTAAACAAACATCAGAGCTACCCGGAACAATCCTGGGGCTTGAAAAGAATATGGGACTTCGGGTTGCCTGCGGAGGCGGTACAGTGCTTGTCCGTGAGGTTCAGTTTCCCGGTAGCCGGCGTATGAATATAGAGGATTATATGCGAGGTCACGAAATCAATATCGGTGAAAAATTTGAGTCCCAACAGGGAGAATAATTATGTTTTATTATTACGATTCAACGTATATACTGGTAATTGCGGCTTTTTTGCTTAGTATGTTTGCTTCTTTTGGAGTAAACAGTGCATTTTCAAAATATAGTAAAAAGCTAAATTCAAGAGGTCTTACTGCAGCGGATGCGGCAAGGCGTATTCTGAATAGTAACGGGCTTTCAAATGTAACAATAGAGCACGTTTCAGGCAAGCTTTCCGACCATTTTGACCCCAGAACCAATGTGGTACGTCTTTCAGATTCAACCTATAACTCAACATCAGTTGCGGCAATCGGTGTTGCAGCTCACGAATGCGGCCATGCAATTCAACATGCAACAGGCTATGTTCCTATTAAAATAAGAAATTCTATAGTGCCTGTTGTGAATATAGGAAATGCGTTGTCAATGCCCTTGTTTTTTATAGGTCTTGTCATGGGAATGACAAATCTTGCTCTTGCAGGTGCTTTGCTTTTTGGGCTTGTACTTCTGTTTCAGGTTTTAACACTCCCTGTGGAGTTTAACGCAAGCAGACGTGCACTTAAAATTCTTGACACCTCGGATTTGCTCTACGGTGACGAGTTGAAGGGAGCCAAGAAGGTTTTAACTGCAGCGGCAATGACATATGTTGCGGCAGTTGCATCAACTGCACTTCAGCTACTCCGGCTTCTTCTTATTCTTAACAGGAGACGTGACTGATAAGTATGAATAATCCAAGAGAAGCAGCCCTTAAAATTTTATTTAAGATAGATTTTGAAGGCGCTTATTCAAATCTCGCTCTGAAAGATGGGCTCGACGGACTCAAAACTTCCGATCGTGCTCTTGCAACACGGATAGTGTATGGATGTGTTTCAATGAAAATAACACTCGATTATATTATATCCATTTATTCAAAAACAAAAATACAAAAGCTTTCCCGTAGTGTGCTGGAGCTTCTTCGAATGGGTATATATCAGATTATGTTCATGGACAGAATTCCCGACAGTGCGGCAGTAAACGAAAGTGTAAAGCTTGCATCAAAATATGAAATCCGTTCAAAGGGCTTTGTAAATGCAATACTTCGTAAGGTATCGGCAGAAAAGGACAGTATAAAATATCCGGAAGAGCCTGTAGAATATCTGCGGACAAGATATTCGTTCCCCAAAAAGCTTTGCGAAACTCTCATTTTTGAATTTGGTGAAGATTTTGCTGCGGAGCTTATAAAATCATTGTGTACAGAGCCTGAAACAGTAATCCGCGTAAACAGTCTTAAAACAAACAGACAACTGCTGATTAATTCTCTTCGCAGTAAAGGACTTGCGGCAGAGGCTTTAAATGATTTACCTTTTGGAATAGTTATTTCAGGCGGCGAAATCGGGAGCCTTGATGAGTTTAAAGATGGGCTTTTCACTGTTCAGGATACGGCGGCGCAGCTTGCTTGCGCGGTGCTTAATCCAAAGCCCGGTGAAACTGTTTTTGACCTTTGTGCCGCCCCCGGCGGAAAAACAACATACCTTGCAGAGCTTATGAAAAATAAAGGCTCGATAACTGCATTTGACATACATCCTCATAAAACACAGCTTATTGAAGATACTGCCGAAAGGCTTGGCATTGATATAATAACTGCCTGCGCCGCAGATACTTCTGTTTATAAAAGCTCTATGAGCGGACGTGCAGATAAGGTGCTTGTTGATGCACCTTGCTCCGGTATAGGTATAATAAGGCGTAAACCTGATATAAAATGGAACAGGGAAGATATTTCGGAACTTCCCCAAATCCAGAAAAAACTCCTTGAAAACGGAGCCGACTACCTGAAGCCGGGAGGGGAGCTTGTGTACAGTACATGTACCGTGCTCTCAGCAGAAAACGAAAAGGTAGTTGAACAGGTACTGTCGAACCATCCGGAATTAGAAATGGTTGACATAACTTCTGTTTTGCCTGTTAAATTTAACAAACCAACTGCAAAAAAAGGTTACGTTACGCTTTTTCCGAATATAGACGGTACAGACGGCTTCTTTATATGCAAAATAAGGAAAAAACCTTAAGGAACAGAATATGATTAATTTAAAGGATTTAACCTACGATGGACTGGTTGATTTCGTAAAAGAACAGGGCGAGAGCAAATTTCGTGCAACACAGATTTTTTCATGGCTTCACAAAGGTGTAGAAGGTTTTGATGATATGACAAATCTCAGCAAAGCACTTCGTGAGAAGCTTAAGTCTGTGAGCTATGTTTCCTGTCCGGAAATAGTTTTAAAAAGAGTTTCAAAGCTTGACGGAACTGTTAAATATCTTTTCAGTCTTGCAGACGGAAACTGTATAGAAACCGTTGTAATGCGATATAATCACGGACTCAGTATATGCATATCCACACAGGTGGGTTGTGCTATGGGTTGTGGATTTTGCGCATCCACCATAGACGGTAAAATAAGAAATCTTACCCCAGGGGAAATAGCCGACCAGGTTATTTTTGCACAAAAAGATATGGGAGAGAGGATTTCCAATATAGTTCTTATGGGTATTGGAGAGCCTCTTGATAACTTTGATAATGTACTTACATTCTTAAAAAATATAACGCATAAGGAAGGGCTTAATATTGGTTGGCGGCATATAAGCCTCTCAACCTGTGGTATTGTGCCCAAAATCAGAGAGCTTGCAGATATGAATACGCAGCTCAACTTATGTATTTCACTTCATGCATCTGACGACGAAACAAGAAGTGCCATAATGCCTATAAACCGGAAATATCCTGTTTCTGAGCTGATAAAGGCGGCACAATATTATGTTTCAAAAACAAACAGACGAATTACTTTTGAATATTCACTCATTGCGGGGGTAAACGACAGTGATGGCCACGCCGTGAAATTAGCATCTCTTTTAATGGGTATGCTATGTCATGTTAATCTCATACCTGTAAATCATGTAGAAGAGAGATCATACAAGAAAAGCAATGCGGCGGGTTTTTTTCGTGACCGTCTGGAAGCACTGGGAATAAATGCAACGGTGCGCCGTGAGCTCGGAAGCGATATAAGCGCATCTTGCGGTCAGCTCCGAAGAAGTCACAGCAATGAGAATAAATAAAACGAATAAATCGGGAGGTGTAAAGCTTGAATTATGCATTTCTGACCGACATCGGAAAGCTAAGACGGCAAAATGAAGATAATGTCTATATTAACGACAAAAAACTGTCATTTGCAGTAGTAGCTGACGGAATGGGCGGTCATAATGCGGGTGAGGTAGCGAGCCAAATGGCTTTGGATGTAATAAAAACCACACTCAACCGCGGCAGAATAACAGATAAAACGAATATTGAAGAAAAGCTTCGAAAGGCATTTAATCTTGCAAATAAAAAAATATATGATTATGCAGAGGAAAATTCTAAGCTCATGGGAATGGGCACCACAACAGTTACTGCAATAATCCATAATGGAAAGCTTATTGTGGGAAATGTAGGTGACAGCAGGGCTTATATCATAAAAGATAATGAAATAAGACAGATTTCAGTTGACCACTCATATGTATGGCAGTTGGTTATGAAGGGTGAAATAACGGAGAAGCAGGCAAAAAGGCATCCTAAACGTAACTATATAACCCGTGCTATGGGAACGGCAGAAGATGTGGAAGTAGACATATTTTCGGAATCCTGGGAAGGCGGAGTAGTGCTTTTGTGTAGTGATGGACTCTCGGGACTTGTAGACAATTACGAAATGAAGAATATTGTAAATGAGTCAGAATCGTTGCAGGAAGCAGCACACAGGCTTGTAAGCCTGGCCAATGAACGTGGCGGAACTGATAATATAACGGTTGCTCTTATGGAAGAAGTCATTACGAACATATGAAAGGAATTTGATGATGATAGAGAATTTAGTTGGAAAAACTTTAGCAGAACGATATCATATACTTGAACTTATAGGAACAGGGGGAATGGCTTCTGTTTATAAGGCTCGATGTGAGCTTCTTAAAAGAGATGTAGCGGTAAAAGTGCTTCGTGACAGTGTAAAAGATGATGAAATGGCGCTTAAATGCTTCAAACAGGAGGCTCAGGCGGCGGCTCAGCTATGTCACAACAATATTGTTCAGGTATTCGACGTAGGCGAAGTAGATGGTATGGACTATATGGTTATGGAGCTGGTTGAGGGCGTTACCCTTAAAAAGTATATAAAAGAGCAAGGAGCTCTCTCCTGGAGAGAGGCGTGCGATTTTGCAATTCAGATTGCTCAGGCGCTGGAAGCCGCTCATGCGAAAGACCTTGTTCATCGTGATATAAAGCCACAGAATATACTTACCACAGAGGGAAAAGTACTTAAAGTTGCAGACTTCGGAATTGCAAAAGCTGCTAATTCCGAAACAATGATGGTTACCGACAGCAATGCCATGGGTTCTGCTCATTATATTTCGCCCGAACAGGCAAGAGGCGGTTTTACAGATGCACGTTCTGATATTTATTCGTTAGGTATAGTGCTCTTTGAGATGCTTACAGGGAAGGTGCCTTTTGACGGCGAATCTCCCATATCAGTTGCTCTTATGCATATAGAAAAACAACCCCCATCTGTTCTTGACTATAACCCAAATGTTCCAGCAGATGTTGCGTCAATAGTTTCAAAAGCTATAACAAAGGAGCAGCTTGGCAGATATCAGAATGCAACGGAGATGATTTCCGACCTTACTGCAGTTCTTGAAAACAGACCTGTGGATATTCAATATAAAGACGGTGATGAGGACGCATTTGATGCCACAAAGCGTTTTGGAGAAGAAGGCGCGGATATAAGGGAAATCAAGAAAAACAAAAAGAAAATCAAGAAGGCCAAAACCCCCCAAGAAAAGAAAGCAGACCGCGTTGCAACAATTCTTGCTATTATAACGGTAATAGTCCTTGTATTTGCGGCATATGGAGTGTGGACCTTTGTTACATCTAAAACAGAGCCTATAGTGGTTCCTGAATTTTTAAATATGCCGATTGATGACGCCTACAGGCTTGCAGAAGAGCGGGGAATTACTCTAAACGAACTTAAATCCGATGTTTCTGATGAAGTTCCGGAAGACTGTGTTTCCTGGCAAGACCCATCACCCGGCACAAAAATGCTGCCTACTGACACGGTGTTTATTATAGTAAGTGAAGGACCTTCAGAAGGCGATATACCCATACCTGATGTTGCAGGAATGTCTTATGATATTGCAAAACAGATAATTTTGGAAGAGGGACTTGAATACATAACAGAAGAAAAACCCAGTCTGGACGTTCCCAGAGGTTATGTAATCAGCCAGTCTCCCAAGCGTGATACGAGAGTTTCAGAAGGTTACGTTGTTACTCTTTTTGTAAGCACAGGTGCACCGTCTGCAGAAGAGAGCGCAACAGAAATTCCTGTTCCCGACCTCATTGGAAAATCCCAGGAAGAAGCAAAGGCAATCTGTGATGAGTATGGACTTGCTTTTTCTGCAATGCAGGTTTCCGATACACGTCCTTACGGAACCGTTTTGAAGCAAAGTCCTCTTGCGGGAACTCCTGCAGGCAAAGGAACGCATATAACAGTTATTGTAAGTTCAGGAGTAGGTAGTGACAGTGTTGAAACTGCCGAGCCGTCAACAGATTCAGAAGCGGAAGAAAATGTTCAGGATGAGGTTAAAACTAAAGAGTTTACCTACGAAATCAAGGGTAAAAACAACTCAACTGAACCGGTAAAAGTAAAAATCACCGTTGATGGTGATACAGTGTATGAAAAAACCAATAATATAGGTGATATTGTTTCCATAGATGTGACCGGATCAGATCGTAAAAAGGTTGTTGTATTTATCAACGGCGAACTTATGGCTACTGAATATATAGAATTTAACTAAACTGAGGCATTTTTATGCAAAATGGAATAATAATTAAAGGAATTGGCGGCTTTTACTACGTGCTGTCTGAAGGCAGTGTGTATGAATGTAAGGCAAGAGGAATTTTCAGAAAAGAAGGAATAACACCTATGGTAGGTGACAGTGTGGGTATAGAGGTTAAAAACGGAAAAGGAAGTATAACGGAGATTATGCCCCGGAGAAATTCCCTTGTCCGTCCTCCTGTTGCAAACATTGATACTCTTTGCATTGTTATAGCTGCGGCATCTCCCGAACCTAATCTTAGGCTTGTGGATAAAATGCTTGTATATGCCGAAAAAAATGGCATTAATTCAGTAATTTGTATAAATAAAACCGACCTTGGCAGTAGGGATGATATCGTTGAAACATACGAGAAAGCAGGCTACACTGTTATTTGTGTAAGCGCAGGTACAAAGACTAACATGGAAGCCCTTCATAGTATTATGGAAAGCAGAGTGACAGCCTTTGCCGGGCTTTCCGGTGTAGGCAAATCAAGCCTTCTCAATATTTTGACGGATGCTACAATGGAAACGGGTACACTTAGTGAAAAAATAGAACGTGGCAAGCATACTACACGTCATGTGGAGCTTATACCCGCGAACAACGGATTTGTGTTCGACACACCTGGGTTCAGCTCCCTTGAGGTTCCAGATATGAGTGAGGAAGAACTTGAATTGTGCTTCCCTGATATTGCAAAGTTTTCGGACGGATGTAAATTCAGAGGATGCTCTCACATAAAAGATAGCGGTTGTGCTGTAAAACAAGCCGTAGAAGATGGAAAAATCGCAACGTCACGTTACGAAAGCTATTGTGAAATGCGTGAAAACTTAAGGCTTCGTAAAAATTATTAAAATTTGATCAGGATAATGCAACCTTTTGGCGCTTTGTCAGGTATTATATGTAAGGGGGGGATATTGCGGTGTCTGATCTTAAAACCCGGGAGTTTAAAGAACAAATAACCCGAAAATACTTCTCCATGGTATATAAGCTTGCTCTGAACCAGACAAAGTCGCGTGAACACGCTGACGATGTGGTGCAGGAGGTTTTTTTGCGGTACATACAAAAGGATATTGATTTTGAAAGCGAGGAGCATATAAAAGCATGGCTTCTCAGGGTAACCATAAACTGCAGCAAAAATGTGTTTGCAGATACCTGGTTTAAAAGAACAGAAGGTTTTTCAGATGATATACCTTTTCAGCATGAGGAAAAAAGTGATGTGTATTATGCAACTTTAGAGCTTCCTCAGAAATATCGCTCGGTAATACATCTGTTCTATTATGAAGATATGTCTGTCGCCGAAATAGCTGATTGCCTTGGTCAGAAGGAAAACACTGTTAAATCCCTGCTTCACAGAGCAAGAATAATGCTTCGGCAGAAGCTTGAAGGAGGGTATGATTTTGTTTAGAAAAGAATACAAACAAGCAAATGATAATATAAAAGTAGATGAGGCTTTGCTGGAAAGAACAATAGAAGCCGCATTTGCTGAAAAACCAAAGAAGAAAACTTATTACCACAGAAGCTTTGCTCCCGTCGCGGCGGCACTTGTTATAGTTATCGGTGCATCAGCGGCATATCCGAAGCTTACGGAAAAGCCGCAGGTTGAACAGTCGGTAACTGCCATTGTTACATCAACGATTTCACCGACTATAAATCCTCATTCGGAATTAAAGTTTGAAGCTATCCCTGAGGTGACTTCGGAACCTATAAAAAATGTGAAAGCGAGCAGAGTAAAGCCTTCAAAAAATTCAACAGTCAAAAACGTTGTAGCGAATACCGAAGAGCCGAGGATAAACCAAGATGCAAATTCTGTAGTTGAAGACGTGGCATATATACCCTCCGGGAGTGAAACGGTGGAGGCTGTGTCAGATGCTTTGGTGCTGCCCTCGGTTGCCCGCGCAGTGACAGGTGAGATTGAAGCATATAATGCACCCGAACAATCCGAAGAAAGATTTATTCAAATTTCCTGTAATTTTTCAGATGGGGTTTCCGAATATGTATACGAAAATCAATCAGGCAAGTCGTTTATTGTTACAGTTATCGATTGTTGTGATGAATCAGTTTCAGGTCTTTCGGTCGAGAGAAATGGGAAATTTTATGTTTTCAGCTCTCAGAATATGACAGACGCAGAAATACTGGAGGTTTTTGAAACATTAAATATTTAAGGAGAGATACAAATGATTTTATCACCGTCTATTTTGACAGCAGATTATACCCGCCTTGGAGAACAGGTTATAGCTTCGGAAAAGGCAGGTGCACAGTGGTTGCATCTTGATATAATGGATGGGCATTTTGTCCCCAACCTGAGCTTTGGCCCGGGACTGGTAAAGGCAATAAGGCCAATTACAAAGCAGTTTTTTGATGTTCATCTGATGATTGACAATCCCGAGGAATATATCGGGACCTTTGCCAATGCAGGGGCAGATGGAATAACAATCCATCTTGAAGCTGTAAGTGATATACCTATGTGTATTTCAAAAATCAAAAACCACGGGCTTAAATGCGGAATTGCAATAAATCCTGATACAGATGTTGAAAAAGTCGTTCCATATCTTAGTGACATAGATATGGTGCTTGTGATGAGCGTTTTCCCCGGCTATGGCGGTCAAAAATATATAGAGAGTGTAAATTCAAAAATATCTTTCCTCAGAGAAAAAATGGGTAAGGACTTTCATATCCAGGTAGATGGCGGAATTAATAAAGAGAATATTGCTTCAGTATACGGGTTTGGTGCAGATGTTATAGTGGCAGGCACTGCAGTATTTGGCGGCAATATTGAAGGAAATGTAAAAAATCTTATGGAGCTTTGTGAAAACTGATGAGAGTGATTATAATATCCGGAGGCAACTACTCCTTTTGCGGGGAATTTGCCGAAGATGATTACGTAATCTGTGCCGATAGCGGATATGATGCTGCTTTAAAAAACGGAATAAGAGTAAGTCTCCTTATGGGTGATATGGACTCTGTAAAAGCGGACATATCATCGGAAGAAAAAAAGCTTTTGTTTCCATCACGTAAGGATTATACCGATACAGAGCTTGCAGTCCGTCACGCAGTGGATATGAAGCCCCGGGAGATAATACTGCTTGGCTGTTGGGGAAGCCGTGCAGACCATTCCCTTGCAAATATATTTCTTCTTAAATATATAAGTGAGCAGGGTATAAATGCTCATATAGAAGATGAGAATAATAAAATATATTACTATAAAGACTCTGCCAAGCTTGATGGAATGATTGGCAAAACAGTGTCGCTTATCCCTCTTACGTCTGAGATAAGAGGTATAACCACAAAAGGAATGGACTACTCTCTTAATGGTGATTGTCTTTATTTTGGTGAAACCAGGGGTGTTTCAAATGTTATTACAGAAGCTGAGGCAGGTTATACATCTGAGATGGGTGAAGGATTTATAGTAATCTCCGACGGGATATAAATGGTGCGAAAAGTTGCAGTTTGTAATTTTTTGCACCTTTTGTTGATTTACAGGTTGAAATTTCGAAAAAAATGTTGTATAATAATTTTGGATGTAATAAATAATAACACAGAGGAAGTTAATTCCGCTGTGTGGAATTGGAGTGTGCTTTTATGACAATTACGAATGATATTAAATATATTGGTGTAAACGACCATCTGATTGACTTATTTGAGGGTCAGTATGAAGTGCCAAACGGTATGGCGTATAACTCATATGTTATAATAGATGAAAAAATTGCAATTTTAGATACAGTTGATGGTGCTTTCAAAGACCAGTGGCTGAAGAATATTAAATATACACTCGGTGAGAGGGAGCCTGATTATATAATTATTCAGCATATGGAGCCTGACCATTCTGCAAACCTTGCTGCTTTTGCAGATGTATATCCCAAAGCACAGATTGTGGCATCTGCAAAGGCTTTTGCTATGATGAAGAACTTTTTCGGGACAGACTTCCCTGGCAGACAGGTTGTTGTAAATGAGGGTGACACGCTTTCTCTCGGTAAACATAATCTTACTTTCTACACCGCACCGATGGTTCATTGGCCAGAGGTTATTGTAACCTACGACAGTACGGAGAAGGTTCTTTTCTCGGCAGATGCTTTCGGAAAGTTCGGAGCTTTAGATACGGATGAAAACTGGGCGTGCGAAGCAAGGCGATATTATATAGGGATTGTGGGCAAGTACGGAGCGCAGGCTCAGGCGCTTCTCAAGAAGGCGGCAACTCTTGACATTGCTGTCATTTGTCCTCTTCACGGCCCTGTCCTTAAAGAAAACCTCGGATATTATATTAATCTTTATAATATATGGTCATCCTATCAGCCGGAGGAGGAAGGTGTGGTAATTGCATACACCTCTGTATACGGCAACACCAAAAAGGCAGTTCTTCTTCTTGAAGAAAAGCTGAAAGAAAAGGGATGCCCTAAGGTGGTTGTAGTTGACCTTGCAAGATGCGATATGGCAGAAGCGGTAGAGGATGCATTCCGCTACAGTAAGCTCGTTCTTGCAACCACTACTTACAATGCTGATATTTTCCCCTTTATGAGGGAATTTATAAACCATCTTACAGAGCGCAGTTATAGTAACCGCACCGTTGCTTTTGTTGAAAACGGAAGCTGGGCACCTATGGCTACCAAAGTTATGAAGGGAATGCTTGAAAAGAGCAAAAACCTTACTTATGCAGAAAATGAAGTTAAAGTTTTGTCTGCCCTAAGCGAAGAAAGCAGAAATCAGATTTCTTCACTCGCAGATGAGCTTTGCAAATAAAAAAAGGAGTGTTATTTTATGAAAAAGTATGTATGTGACGTATGCGGATGGGAATATGACGAGGCGCAAGGCGCACCCGATCTGGGAATTGCACCAGGCACAAAATTTGAAGATCTCCCCGACGATTTTGAATGTCCTCTTTGTTCTGTTGGCAAGGATAGCTTCTCTGAAGCCTAAGAATTATAGCTTGATGCGGAAAAGGAGATTTTTATGAATTTAGTACTTCTTACGGCATTGGGCGTTGGCGGTGCAACCGTTATCGGCGCAGTTATAGGATTTTTGTTCCGAGGAATATCACATAAATTTTCGGACATTGTACTTTCCTTTGCCGCAGGCGTTATGCTTGCGGCAGCTGTGCTTGGGCTGATAATGCCATCTGTTGAGTACGGCGGAAAATTTGGGATTGCAGTAACGGTTGTGGGTATATTTGCAGGTGCACTTTGTCTAAACCTTATAGATAAGCTTGTGCCACATCTTCATAAGCTTATGGGGGCGGATGGTGAAACTCACAGTAACGCAGCCCTGGATAAAGTTTTACTCTTTGTTCTTGCAATTGCCATACATAACCTTCCCGAAGGTATAGCAGCAGGTGTTGGGTTCGGGTCAGGAGATGTTTCAAAAGCATTCGTTATAGCCGGAGGTATTGCTCTTCAGAACATACCCGAGGGTATGGTGATTATAGGTCCCATGCTTGCCGCAGGAGTTTCCCGAAGCCGTACCTTTGTTTGTGCTTTGATTACGGGACTTGTAGAGGTTGCAGGTACTCTTATTGGATATTTTTCAGTAAGTATTTCGTCAGCGGTTTTGCCTTTCGCGCTTGCCTTTGCAGGAGGCACAATGTTATATGTTATAAGCGACGAAATGATACCCGAAACCCACTCACATGGTTCTGAAAGAGGGGCTACTTATGCTTTGATTATAGGATTTTGTGTAATGCTCGTTACTGATGTTTTGCTTGGGTAATATTAACAAAATCTTTATATATAAAAATATACTTAAATACAAGTGAATGGAGGAGTTTAAATGAAAAAGAGATTAATATCATTAGCTTTAAGTGCTGCAATGCTTCTTGCCGGTGGTGTTAACTGCTTTGCAGATGGAGATACATACACTGTTGACACAGTGATTGAAAAACTCGGCGAAACACTTAACTACGGCGTTTTTACAAAGGAGATTGCTACATACTGCCATACGGAATCTACAATTGCGGCGGAAAAGGCAACTGCTCTTGGTGAGTACGGCTTTTCATCAAATAACTTTAATATGCTGTCAAACAAACTCACCGTAAACTATGATACGGGAGAAAAAGAGTTAACTCTTGTGCTTTTAAGAGAGGGCGCAGTTTATGGGAAAAAGAATGTTAAGGGCTCTGGCAGTGAAGAGTTTGTAAAAATCCCCGGAGGCAGATACGAAGTTAAGCTTATGGAAAATGGTGAATACATAACTACAGGTGGAGAAACATCTGTTTATGTGCCGGAAAGCTATGGAAACGTTTCTTATATCGGCAAGCTGGAAGGTACTTCAAGCATAGGTATGCCCGTCGGCCCTGGCATTGTGCTTCTGAATGATAAGGACGATTACGAAAAGAATAAGAATTATAACGCAAGGCAGAATGTATCTGTTTTGTATACTGAGAGCAGTATTGATTTTGATACAAACTTTAAAAATGCCCAGGAAGTATCCGAAATGCTTGCAGGTGCAAAAACAGGGGGAAGCTTTAAGGTATATAACCTTACCCCATCAACTATTAACTCTAATGATGTTGTAAATAATGGATTTAAGTCAGACGGTTATGATTATATTCTTATTAATCTTGATATGACAGGTAAAACTGATGCCTATATACAGGGTAATTATAAGAGAGATAATAAAACTCTAAGCGCTAATTTCTCAGGTGACTGGGAGTATCAGGCAAAGATGATTTATAATATTTACACCGTAGAAAATGGAAGGCCTGTTCCCTACACAGGAATTGTACGCGAGCAGAACCCCCTTACAGGTATTCTCCTTGCTCCTTATGCCACAGTTTACGGTGCAGGTAACCACGGCGGTATAATAATTGCAGGAAAGTATTTCCATACAAAGGGCGAAGTTCATCAGATGCGTGCAGATGCAGAGGCTTTTAACGGTGAACTCAATATTTTCGAAGTCCCTGTAGAACCGGAAGTGCCTGTTGTGCCTGAAACTCCTGCAGAACCGGAAGCGCCTGTTGTTCCCGATGTCCCTGCGGAGCCTGATATCCCTGAAGAAGCAGATAATTCTATTCATTTAAAAGACGTAAGCTATGCATATATATTCGGCTACGAACCTATAATTGGTTTTGTGGAAAATGAAAACGGAGTAAAAGTTCCGACTGCCAAGGTATATATGGCTATGGACGACGCAGTAACCGTAGAGCAGGTGTGTGCAATGCTTATGAGAATGCTTGACCAGACAGGTAACACAAAGGATGTTCAGTATCCTATGACGCCTGCCGTTGAGCCTCACGCAGGTCAGTGGTACGAAAGAGGTCTTTCATACCTTTGTTCGGTAGGCGGATTTGATCCCGAAACACCTATTAAACTCGCTCCTATTACAAGAGGTCAGGTTGCAAAGCTTGTTGCCTGTGCATTAAAGCTAAACCTTTCATCAGAAACTCCTTTTACTGATATAGAAGAAAGTCCGTATAAGGAATATATCGAAAAGGTGTATAAGTATGATTATATGCACGGTCAGTCTGCTACAACATTTGGCACCGATGCTATTATGACAAGAGCAGAGTTCTGTAACCTGTTTAATAATATTATCGGCAGAAATGATATGGGGCTTACTGCTTTGGATAAAGACGGTAACGAGTATGAGGTTAGTGCAGAACTTTACAGTATAGTTGATATGAACAAAAATCACTGGGCATACGAAGTGTGCCTGAAAGCTACAAGTGCGTATGATGAGGACGGATATGTTGATGTAGAAACAAGAATTGCTAACATAAGAAACATCCTCGACCAATACGACGCACAAAAATGGTTCTGATAACCAAAAAGTCGGCTACCCTTTAGAGGGAAGCCGACTTTTATTAATTATTTCTGATACGTTCTGCATTAAATTTAGTTAGAAACATACTGTTGCCATCAGTGTCTTGTATAATAAGTTTTTGTTGTATTTCATTAATTGTGTTGATAACCTCATCTATGGTTTTTGCCGAAAACTTAATCATACCTGCTTTGTGAGCATTTGTGCCGGTATTTCCAATTACATCGCCCGGATTTTTCCAGATTGCTATATCATCAATATTTTTTACGGAAGACAGGGCAGAGGTGTCGATTTTTTTTATGGTACCGGGTTTTAAAAGTGTAACAAAGGTACAGTAATATTCTTTGAATTTAGGGTTGTCTTTTGACAATGAATCGCCCATATCTCCGCTTACGGAATATGATATAAGCATTTTCATAAAATTAATATCATTATACTTGCTCACAACTTTAAAATCATTGTTACCATTTACACGATAGCCCATTTCAAATGCGTATATTCCGTTTTCATTTGCTATAAATTGAAAATTAGCAACCCCATTTTCGGCGCCTAATTCTTTTAATAAAGCCTTTATTCCACTGTCAACTTCTTGTGTGTATTTTTCAAAATATGTAGAAGGGGTAATAACAAAGTCACATAGCTTGGAAACACCGCTGCTATCTTCCGAAACATATTTATCGTTTAGGCAAGAAAGACTTATCTCACCATTAACCATAGTATATATGGAACATAGTTCAATTCCTGTGAGATATTCTTCAACTACAATTTCTCCGTTTTTAGAGTTGCTCTCAGCGAGTTTTATCGCGTCTGAAAGCTGGTCTTTTGTTTTACAAATTGATATGCCCTTGCGGCCGCCGTTGTCGGAGGGTTTAACAATAACAGGAAGTTTTATACGTGATATTTCTTCGTCTGTCATGGGAAGTTTTGAGCAATATTCAAATGGTGTCAAAATTCCGTGACGCCCACATGCTTCTTTAAAACGACGTTTGTTTCTTGTAAAGTCTATTTGGTCTTCAGTTGCATAAAAAGGTGCTCCGATAGCTTTTGAAATTCTGCAAGCTGCAGTCACTCTGTCTTCTCCGTAGCCGGCAATAACTCCGTCAATCTTAGCCTCTTTACATTTTTCTGCTATCAGCTCTGTTTGAGAGTAATCTATGTCCCATGCTTCGTCAGCAATTGACTTCGCCGGGCTGATTGACCAATCGGAATATCTGTCGCAACAAGCAACATAAACATCCATTTCTTTAGCAGCATTTACAAATTCAATATCACTTCCGTCACTGCTGATAACAAGCAGACGTTTGCCTTTTAATGATTTCATTATAAACTCCTCCGTTATATTTCTATGTTTTCTGTTTGATTTTCAACAGCTGTCATATGAGAACGAACTATGTACAAGCTATCGGTTTGTTGATTGTCCTGAACGATGTCAGCTCTTTTGATAACTTTGTATACGGTTAAAAACAGTATTTTTATATCAAACCATAGTGACATTTTGTTTGTGTATTCGATATCAAGGTTAAATTTGTCATCCCACGAGGTATTATTACGTCCGTTTACCTGAGCCCAACCTGTTAAACCAGGGCGGATACTATGTCTTATTCGTTCGTGTTCGTAATAGTAAGGCTCATATTTCATAAGAAGCGGTCTGGGTCCTACAATACTTAAATCACCTTTGATAATATTCAACAAAGACGGTAATTCGTCCATGCTTGTACTTCTCAGGATTTTTCCGAATTTTGTTAGCCTTTGAGGCCCGGGAAGCAGTTTGCCGTTTTCATCTGTTTCATTAGTCATAGAACGGAACTTATACAGATTAATCGGTTGCTCGTTTAATCCCATTCTTTCAGATTTATAAAGAACGGGACTTCCTAAGTTTATTTTGACTAATAATGCAATAATAGCATACACCCACCAAAAAAACAATAGAGCTATCACTGATAATAAAACGTCTAAAAATCTTTTTAAATAGTTTTGGTATAAGGCTTTCATTTTCATTTTAATCCTTCCTTAAATAAATTGTTTTATTATGCAAAAAAACTTTTAATGCAATCTGCAATACGAATCATATCATCTGTGGTATAGCGTTGGTCGCAAATAAGGGATAACTCGGATTTGTAAAGTTGCAACGTTTTTTCACAAAGTTCCCCATGAAGGGATGATATGGGCCAATGTATCGGGCAATATATCTGTTGTGAAATAAGATGCTTTCTTAACTCATCACGAATTTCTCGCGAAGCAAGAATAGGTACACACAACGGGACATCAGTATCCTCAATCTCTGTAAATATAGGTTTAATTTGTTTTATTTTAGAAATTTTATTGAGAAGAATTGCAGCATTTTCACGTCTTGTATTTGCTATAAAGCTTTTGTCAAGACTGAAATAGTCAATCACACTGATGCAGGATGGGGAATAATTCACATAATCATTATCCAATATTTCTTCTGCTTTTGCAAAATCGTTAAGGTAATCTTCTTTATTACCTGTATGGTGTTGTAAATACAAGTGTTTTTTTTCTTGGGCGGTTTTTCTTAACATTTCATATTCTGCATTGTATAAAAGAGGAGGGGATATAATAAACTTACCGTGATGTTTTTTTGCAGTAGAAATGCCTGTGAAACCTGTCCATTTTCTGTAGCTTGTAAATGTGTAGTCAGGTATTTGATTATCATTTGTATTAACTAACCAGGAATGTGTTGAATCTTCAATTATAATACAACCGCTTTTTTTTATGAGTGATAAATTACCCATATTTTGCTTGCAATAACCGAAATAATTAATGTAAAAGAAAATATCATCCTCATCTGTTTCTGGTATATCAGCTTGTAATATACCGTTTTCATAAAAAACATTATAAAACTTTATAGTTACACGGTTTTTTAAGAAAGGTTCAATCATTGTGTCGCAACAAAACGAAGGAAGGTGAGCAACACCAATTTTTCGTTCTGCGAGAATGTCACGTATAATAAAGTCAAGTGAAGTCCTGCCTGAGAGGAAAAATAGTTCGTTTCGGCCTAAGGTTTCCCTTTCCCAGAATTCACTGCCGATTTCTATGGTTTTTTTCATGCCGGTCTCCTGTTTTGTAACTTATTGGTTTAAATTATTGTATCATAGAAATCAAAATAAGTAAAGTAAAATTTTATTTAATAAGTTGTTTTTTTAAAACTTGGGGGTCTTATTTTTTTGTTGACAAAAAAATATTGACATGGTATAATTATATGTATGAATTTATAGGCACGGAATAGAATGCGAGGCTAAGTTATGTATTTGGAAGTATTTACATTAAATGAAGCAGAAAAATGGGATAGTGTTGTAAAATCATTTTCTCAATATGATGTTTATTATTTGACAGGATACGCTAAAGGTTTAATGTTGCACGGTGATGGGGAGCCATTGCTTTTTTACTATAACGACGGAGAAACAAAAGGAATAAACGTTGTTATGAAGCGTGATATTGCCAAAGATAAGCACTTTGTTGGAATATTAACGGAGAATACATATTTTGATTTTTCTACTCCTTACGGATATGGTGGTTGGATTATTGAAGGAGAAAACGCAGATAAGCTTTTTTTCGAATACGAAAAATGGTGTTTGAAAAACAATATTTTAGCAGAGTTTGTTCGTTTTCATCCCGTTATGGAAACTCACAAAAAATCAGTTGACGCATATGATGTAATTGCTCTTGGTAAAACTGTGGCTATGGATCTTTCATCTCCCGAAGTCATTTGGGCAAATATTACGAGCCCTAACCGAAATATGATCAGAAAAGCTCAGAAAAACGGTATTCGTATTTACAGTGGCAGATATCCTGAAATTTATAAAACATTCCGTGAGATATACAATGGAACTATGGATAAAAACAATGCCGACAGTTATTATTACTTTGGAGAGGAGTTCTATGAAAGTATACTTAACGACTTAGCAGAGAATGCCCAGATTTTTTATGCAGTGTATGAAGGAAAAATTGTTGCAGCTTCCATAATGCTTGCGGCAAACGGAAGAATGAATTATCATTTATCAGGCTCTCTCAGAGAATATGCAAACCTTGCACCTTCAAATCTTTTGTTGTATAAAGCTGCATTGTGGGGCTCAGAAAATGGTTGCAAAACACTGCATCTTGGCGGAGGCGTCGGAAGCGGTGAGGATAGCTTGTTTAAATTTAAAAAAGCATTTTACAGAGGTGATGTTTTGCCTCAATTTCATATAGGTAAGAAGATTTTCAATAAAGAAAAATATGATGAGCTGGTAAATTTAAGAAAAGATTTGCCGGAAAGCGGATTTTTTCCCAAATACAGAGCGTGAGGTATTTGTATGAATATATTATTTTTGTCTTTAACGTCGTATGATTCTGTAAATCAACGTAATATTTATACTGACTTAATCCGAAATTTCGTGGGCGAAGGTCATAAATTGTATGCCGTTTGTCCTTCACAAAAAAGGTTAAATAGTCCTACAACGCTTATAACCGAGGATAATGCATACATATTAAAGGTGAAAACCGGTAATATAACGAAAGTTGGAATTATTGAAAAAGGCATATCCACTCTTCTCATATGTTATCAGTTTATCGGAGCAATAAAAAAATATTTTAAAGATGTGAAATTTGACCTTATCTTGTATCCTACTCCTCCTATAACCTTGGCCGGCGTGGTAAAGTACTTTAAAAAACGTGATAATGCAAAAACATATCTTTTGTTAAAAGACATCTTCCCCCAAAATGCAGTTGATATCGGGATGATGACTAAAAAAGGTCCTAAATCTGTTATTTATAAGATGTTTAGAAAAAAAGAAGAAGAGCTATACAGGGTTTCTGATTTTATAGGGTGTATGAGCAAGGCTAATGTGGATTATGTTTTAAATCATAACCCGTGGATTAGCCCCCAAAAAGTGCATATTAATCCTAACAGTATAGAGGTTATGGAATATACAAAGGATTATGAGGCTATAAGGGAAATAAATGAGAAATATAACATCCCTGAAAGTGCAACTACATTTATTTACGGTGGAAATCTTGGCAGACCTCAGGGAATACCGTTTCTTATAGAGTGCCTTAAAGCAAATGCAAATAAAGCCGACAGATTTTTTGTAATCTGCGGCGGAGGAACGGAGTATAATAAGCTTAAAGCATATATAGATAACGAAAAGCCTTCTAATGTTCTACTGATAAAAAGGCTTCCGAAAGAAGAATATGAGGTTTTTGTAAAAGCATTTGACGTGGGACTTATATTCCTTGACCACCGTTTTACAATTCCAAACTTCCCGTCACGGCTTCTCAGTTATATGCAAAGCCGAATGCCGGTTCTTGCCTGCACAGATCCTAATACAGACATAGGGGAGGTTATAACGGAAGGCGGATTTGGCTGGTGGTGCGAAAGCAACGACGCTGAAAAATTTACTCAGGCGGTAGACCTTGCAGTTAAAGAAAACCTTGAAGAGATTGGTGACTGCGGGTATGAATATCTCAAAGAACACTACACTGCTAAGCAGGGTGCAGACATTATATGTAAATATGTAGAAAATGAAGCGGTGTCGGTACAATCTGTGCGGAGTTGATCAAATGATAAGATTATGTAATATGTTTGTCTGTTAAGTGATATGATTTATAGTGGGGAATAATGAATTAATATGCATGCAAAAAAACAATTTTCTGAAGTTATGAGCACCTGTAGTATTATAAGTGCTGTTTTGGTGGTTTTTATTCATACATATAACATTGGATTATACCGGAATGTTTCAAATTCAATGATATATTGGGTTGAAGAATTTATTTCACAATTTATTTCAAGAGGAGCTGTGCCTTTCTTTTTTATTTCAAGTGCGTTCTTTTTGTATAGCAGCAACAAAGATGTCTCAGCAATATACAGTTCCAGATTCAAAAGCCTTGGGATTCCTTATTTGTTGTGGAATACAGTTTATATGGTTATTTTTGGTATTTTACACCATTTATCTTTAACTGATTCCGGAATGGATGAAATAACATTGGGTAATCTATTTAATGGAATTTTTTTGCATAAATACAATTATTCATATTGGTTTATGAGGAATTTGATTATCTTTACATTACTTTACCCTCTTATAAGGTTAATTATCAGTCGCAGTAAAGTTATTGCAATATCTATTGGTGTTGTTTTTGCGGCGCTTGTTATGATAATGCCTTCAAAAGAAAGTGGAACAGAATCGTTTATATACTATTATTTAGGTGCTATTATAGGATTTTACTACAGTGAAAGTACGGAAAAGCTTGTGGTAATGTCTATGAAGAAAAAAATAATATTGCTTATGGTATTTCTTGCAATATCGATATTATCTTTCATTGCAACTAATGTGTACAAATTTGAGTTATCCTTTATAAGAAATCTTATGATGGTATTATTTTTATTTTTTGCAGTAAGTACATTTAATATCCGAATAAAAGGAATACTCTGTGGATTATCATTTATGATATATTCTTTGCATCCCATTGTATTGGAAATGATTGAAAAAACAATCTATATTTCTATGCCGCACACCCTTTTATGGATGGTTATTGATTATCTGTTCGCACCTGCCATTTGTATAGGGTTGATAGCAATCATATGCGTTGTTTGGAAAAAAGTTTGCCCTTGGATTTATAAATTATTTAATGGCGGACGGATTTGAATTTTGATAGAAATATAAGTATTTCTTTTTACTTTGACCGAACCTCATCATAGATACACAATGGTTAAGTGGCTCATGTGAATATGTGTCGGGTGAGTACGATTAAAACCGATGTAGTAGTTTTCATCTGCATCGGTTAATTTTTAAACAGACGGTTTGAATTATTGATTGAAAGGAAAGGTAATCAGGATTATGCAGGATTTTATATATTATGCACCCACTAAGGTGATTTTTGGGAAAGACAAGCACAAAGAAGTGGGTAGAATAATAAAGGAATACGGATACGATAATATAATGCTCCAGTATGGGAAGGGAAGTATAAAAAAATCAGGTCTTTATGATGATGTTATGAAATCCCTTTCTGAAAGTGGTATAAATGTTGTGGAAATGGGCGGAGTTGAGCCAAATCCAAAGCTTTCATTTGTAAGGGACGCGGTTAAGGCTGCAAAGGAAAACAAGGTGCAGATGATACTTGCAGTGGGCGGCGGAAGTGTGCTTGATTCTTCAAAGTATACTGCGGCAGGAGCTATGTGTGATTGCGACCCCTGGGATTTTCCCACCTGCAGGGCAGAGGTTAAAAATTCGCTTCCTGTTGGTTGCATACTTACAATTGCTGCGGCGGGCAGTGAAATGAGCTCATCGGCAGTTATAACGAATATGGAGCTTAATATGAAGCGTGGTTTTAATAGTGAGTTCAACAGATGTAAGTTTGCGATTATGAACCCGGAACTTACCTATTCTGTGAGCAAGTATCAGACTGCCTGCGGCGTGGTGGATATTATGGCTCACACAATGGAGCGCTATTTTATGCCATATGAACCCACGGATATAACCGACAGAATTGCAGAGAGTGTGCTTAAGGCTACAATTACTGCAGGTCTTATACTTATGAAAGAGCCGGATAATTACGAAGCCCGTGCCAATATGATGTGGGCATCGAGCCTTTCCCATAACGACCTTACAGGCTGCGGTCGTGAGAACTCTTTGCCTGTGCATCAGTTGGAGCATGCCCTTAGCGGTGAGTATGATGAAATTGCTCACGGTGCAGGCCTTGCGGTGCTTTTTCCCGCTTGGGCAAAGTATATGTATAAGAATAACGTACCTCGTTTTGCACAATTCGCTCGTAGAGTATGGGATTGCACAGAAGTTGATGATGAGGCGGCTGCAATTGCAGGTATAGAAAAAATGAGTGAGTATTTTAAATCAATAGGTATGCCGACCTGTTTAAAGGATTTTGACCTTGATGCTTCTTGCATTCACAGGCTTGCAGAGCTTTGTACCTTTGGCAAAAAACGAACCGTTAAGAGTTATATCGAAATGGATTTTGAAGTAATAAAAGAAATATTCACAATGTGTCTTTAAAGAACACACTAATAAAGCTCTTTGATGTGAATTAAAATAAGGGGATGTTTAAATGTACAGACCGTTCAATGGCATAAAATGAAGAGAAATCCGCAAATTTGCGGATTTCTACAATAATTTATAACTTTTCACCTTTGTGGATGTTTATAAATACTACTTTAAAGCTATTGAACGGTCTGTGCATTTTTAAACATCTCCTTTAAATGATTATGGGAGAATTTTTAAAATCTAATCCTGCGTAATTTTCAGGCGAGGAAAGGGCCCATATATCAGTTGCAAAAATATCTTTTTCAAACATTTTGTTATCTTCTTTATAATCTGCAGTTTTTGTTATGATATTAAGTGATGATTTTTTCTTAATTTCCGACAGAATGGCAGTTCCTGCTTTTGTAGCTCCAAGAACCCTTGCATAGGTGGGAGCTTCTTTGCACATTTGGGCGTCAATTCCAATCATTGACGAAAGAATAATTCGCCTTATCTTTGCTTTAGTATACCGCTTTGTAGAGCAGTAGTCTGCAATTTCTTCGATGCTTCTGCATTTTCCGGAAGCCTCGTAAATCCTATTCTCAATTCCTTCCACACATTCAAAAGAAGCTTTGAGTGCCAGAGAACCGCCGGAGCGAATAAAGTACAAAGCTGCAGTATCAAGCTCTGACAAATAATGCTTAGGCGCTTTTTCATATATTTCATACGCTCTCTGAGGCATCTGGTTTCTGATTTTGGGGTTATCTGCGTTTGCCCTTATTGCCGATGCTGACGAAAGTGCAGGCTCAAGGTTTGTACTGTTGTAATCCCCGCCCTCACGTTTGTGAGTAATGGGGGAGATGGAACTGTTTAATACAAGCAATTGCTTTATATATTCAATAGCTAAAATATTGTTTGGGCCTTTTAGAATTCCACCGGGTATATCCGAAAAAACCTGCTCTCTTGCTGATGCATAGGGGAGACCCTCCTTCATAAGTTTTTGAAGCTTTTCTGCTTGCTCCGGAGTTTCATTTAAAAGCATTTCGGCACAATTCTTTAAAAGATTTATGTCTCCACACTCCGAGCCAAAACTTATACTATCCACAGAGCCGAGAGAATTTAAAATACTAACTCCTCCAAAGGCAAATCTTTCAGCCGTATTCATTGCATAGGCGCAGGGCAGTTCAATAACAAGGTCGGCACCCGAAATAAGAGCAGATTTTGCCCGGCTCCACTTATCAATGATGGCTACGTCGCCACGTTGTGTAAAGCTTCCGCTCATCACAACAACAATTGCGTCAAACTCTTTTTTTATAAGGTCAAGCTGGTACTTGTGACCATTGTGAAATGGGTTGTATTCAGCTATAATTCCACAAACTTTTCTTTTATTTTCCATATCTGATTTATACCTGTAAATTTTATATCATACTTTCATTGTTTACAATTTATATTATTATACAATAAAAAAACCAAATTGTATATAATTTTTCGAAATTTCAAATAATATTTTTGTGTTTCTGAAATACTATTGACATCTTAAGGAAAAATAAGTATAATATAAAGTGATGTGCTGTGTGAATTTTCAGCATAAATTTTACCTGCCGGAAGGCAGAACGGAGACAGATATGGAGCGTAGTATATACCTTGATAATAACGCTACCACAAGAGTTAGCGAAGAAGTACTTGAGGCGATGATTCCGCATTTTGTTCAAAATTTCGGAAATGCTTCGTCCAAGTTTTATAAAGTGGGCGCAGATGCAAGAACAGTTGTTGACGATGCCCGTGAATGTGTTGCAAAATGTATTGGCGCCAAAACCAACGAAGTGTACTTCACAGGCTCAGGCTGTGAGGCGGATAACTGGGCAATTAAGGGCATAGCCTTTGCAAACAGGGGAAAGGGTAACCACATTATAACATCGGTTATAGAACACCATGCGGTGCTTAATACCTGCCATTGGCTTGAAGCTAACGGTTTTGAGGTTACTTATCTTCCTGTTGACAGCGAGGGCAGAGTATCTCCCGAAAATGTGGAGAATGCCATAAATGAAAATACTATACTTATCAGTATAATGACCGTTAATAACGAAATCGGAACTGTTCAGCCAATTCGTGAAATTAGCGAAATTGCAAAGAAGCATAAAGTGCTTTTCCATACCGATGCAGTTCAGGCGGCAGGTCATATGCCTATAGATGTGCAGGAAATGGGAGTGGATTTGCTTTCTATTTCTGCTCATAAGTTCCACGGGCCCAAAGGAGTAGGTGTTCTGTATATCCGTAACGGTGTGAAGATAGACAACCTTATCCACGGCGGCGGTCAGGAAAGAGGTAAACGTGCTGCAACAGAAAATGTTGCCGGAATAGTTGGGCTTGCGAAAGCTCTTGAAATCGCAGTGAATGATATGGAAAAGAACCATACCCACTGCCAAATGCTTCAGAAAAAGCTTATTGAGGGTATTGAAAAAAATATTCCCTATACACGTCTTAACGGCTCAAGAACAAACAGAGCCTCAAGCAATATAAACTTCTCATTCAGATTTATTGAGGGTGAGTCAATACTTATGATGCTTAGTATGTATGGGATTGCCGCTTCAAGCGGAAGCGCTTGTGCATCCGGCTCTCTTGACCCTTCCCATGTTTTGCTCGCTATAGGATTGCCTCACGAAATTGCACATGGTTCAATCCGATTCAGCGTAAGCAATGAAACAACGGAAGAGGAAATTGATTACGTGCTTGAGGTTCTCCCCGGAATTGTTCAGAGACTTCGTGAGATGTCACCCCTTTATGAAAAGGTTATGAAAGGAATTGAATGATATGTACAGTGAAAAAGTAATGGACCATTTTGCAAACCCCCGCAACGTTGGTGAAATAGAAAATGCCAATGCAGTGGGCGAAGTAGGCAATGCAAAATGCGGCGATATAATGAAGATATATATGGATATAGAAGATGACATCATAAAAGATGTGAAGTTCAAAACATTTGGTTGCGGAGCCGCAATTGCCACAAGTTCTATGGCTACCGAAATGGTAAAGGGTAAAACCGTCGAAGAGGCGCTTGCCCTTACAAACAAGGCAGTTATGGATGCTCTTGACGGACTTCCCCCCGAAAAAATACATTGTTCAGTGCTTGCAGAAGAAGCTATAAGAAGTGCAATTGAGGATTACAATAAAAAGAGAGGTATAAAGCCTGATTCAAGCGCGTGTGATTTCTGTTGCAAGAAGTGCCACAAGCATGATGGAGAATAAGAAAGGGCGTGTAGTAATACACGCCGTTTCTTCCATTTCGGAGGAAGTATGAAATCACAAAATAAATACTATCTTACCGTTCGTATATGCAGACTTACATACCTTGTTCAGGGAATTCTCAATAACTTTCTGCCTTTGTTATTTCTCCAATTTGTGGGAGAATTCGACTTTTCATTTAATCAGATTTCTTTTCTGATAGTGATTAATTTCGGAGTGCAAATGGCGGTAGATTACCTTAGCGCAAAATGGGTAGATTACTTCGGCTACCGAAAATGTATTATTGCAAGCCAGTTATTATCTTTTGCAGGTCTTGCAGGTCTCGGGATTATTCCGTCGATTGTTTCTGGTCCGTACATAGGAATTATTATTTGTATTTTGTTCTATGCAATAGGTAGCGGGCTTATTGAAACCGTGGCAAGTCCTATAGTTCAGGCATGCCCCATTCCCAATAAAGACGGCGAAATGACACTTCTCCATTCAAATTACTGCTGGGGGCACGTGTTGGTAGTTATTGGTTCAAGTGTATTTTTTGCATTGCTCGGTATTGAAAACTGGAGATTGTTAGCATTTTTATGGTCTCTCATTCCCTTTGTGGTAATGTTCTTTTTCTTCAAAGCACCTATGCTTTCCCTTGTTACCGGCGATAGTGCGGTTGGGGGCAGAGGCCTTATAAAAATGCCTGTTTTCTGGATACTAATTGTACTTATGTTCTGTTCTGGTGCTTGTGAGCAGGGAATAAGTCAGTGGATTTCCACGTTTGCAGAAGCAGGTCTTGGTATAGACAAAGCAACCGGTGATATTCTCGGTACCTGTATGTTTGCAGTCCTTATGGGCTCGTCAAGGCTTCTTTATGGAAAGTTCTGCACAAAGCTTAATCTTAAACGGTTTATGCTTTTAAGCGGCAGTTTGTGCTTTATATGCTATGTAGGTGCGGCAGTTTCTGCATCTCCTGTTGTATCTCTTATTGCCTGTATTCTCTGCGGTACAACGGTAGGTATTATGTGGCCGGGCATTTACAGTATTTCAACAGAAACAATCAAGTACGGAGGTACGGGACTTTTTGCATATCTCGCATTTGCAGGTGACCTGGGTTGCACAGGCGGACCCGGTGTACTTGGCTTTGTAGCGGATGCTTTTTCAGGAAATCTTAAGGCAGGAATACTTGTATCGGCGGTATTTCCGGCAATTTTCGTTATAATGCTTCTGCTACTTAATAAAAAAAGTAATAAATAATATTTGCACGCCCCCTAAGGGGGCAGTTGCTATGAAAAAAAGATTTCCGGTCTTTTGAATTTCCTTCACTTTGGGAGGTAATTCAAAATTCCGGAAGTAAATAATGAGGTGTTAGTATGGATAACCTTAAATTGATTTACGAAAAAATCGGATACGAATTTTCTGACCCCGGGCTTTTACAAAATGCCCTCACTCACAGTTCTTATGCAAATGAGCATGGATGCAGTGATAATGAGAGGCTTGAATTTCTCGGCGATTCTGTGCTCAGCGTTATTATAAGTGATAAGCTTTTCGGGCTTTACGGTAACACAAATGAGGGGATTTTGTCAAAGATGAGAGCGCGACTTGTTTGTGAGCAATCTCTTGAAGATATTGCACGAAAGATTTCTCTTGGCGAGCTAATTTTTCTTGGAAAAGGTGAAGAAAGAACAGGGGGAAGAACAAGAGCCTCCGTTATTTCAGATGCATTTGAAGCACTTATTGCCGCTATTTATCTTGACAGTAATCTTGATATTGCCAGGGAATGGGTTCTTAACCTTATGAATAATGAAATAAAAAAAATTGGTAACGACAGATACTTCGGAGATTTTAAAACCCAGCTTCAGGAAATCCTTCAAAGCAAGGGTAAGCCAAGAGCTGAATACGTTGTTATAAGCGAAACAGGTAAAGAGCATATGAAGGAATTTTCGGTTTCTGCAATCCTTAATGGGAAAGAAATCGGAAGGGGCTCAGGTACCAGTAAAAAAGAAGCCGAACAGAAAGCCGCTAAAGCCGCGGTCAACAGGTTAGCAAATGAAGCATTATAATATACCGGTTTTTGTGCCTCATCTGGGATGCCCTCACGACTGTGTGTTTTGCAGTCAGAAAAAAATAACTGGCGTAAACGACGGGATGACTCCTGAAAAGGCAAGAGCCGAAATCGAAAGATACTTGAGGGAAGTGAACCCCAAGGGATATACAGAAATTGCGTTTTTTGGCGGTAGCTTCACGGCTATTGAGGGTAGTGAAAGGCGTGCTCTTCTTAAAGTGGCAAATGAGTATATAAATAAAGGTGATGTTGACGGAATAAGGCTTTCAACAAGGCCCGACTGCATATCTTCTGAAATTTTAGATGAGCTTAAGGAGTACGGAGTGACGGCTATTGAGCTTGGCGTTCAGTCTATGGACGACGATGTTCTTACCAGAAGTGGAAGAGGTCATTTGTCGATGGATGTAAGAGATGCTGTGGAACTTATACGAAAATACCCCTTTGAACTCGGGCTCCAGATGATGACGGGGTTACCTGGGGATACATATGAAAAATCATTGAAAACAGCCCGTGAAATAGCAGACCTTAAACCTGATACAGTGCGTGTATATCCCACATTGGTAATACGTGATACTGCCCTTTGTACAATGCTTGAAAACGGATTGTACACACCATTTAGTCTTGAAGAAACTGTAGAGCTTCTTGCAGATATAAAACAAATCTTTGATGCCGAAGGTGTTCGCATTATAAGAATGGGTCTGCAAACTACGGACGAAATTTCGCCGGGTGCGGCAGTTGTGGCAGGTCCGTATCATGCTGCAATAGGGGAGCTTGCAGAAAATAGGATTTTTTATAAAAAGCTATTGCACATCTTGGACGGATATCCGGAGGATGAGGCAAAGGTTTTGTGTAATCCGTCAGACATTTCAAAGGTTATAGGACATAAGCGCTCTAATGCGCAGAAGATATACAAAGAGTATAAGATAAAAATAAAGCTTTTCCCCGATAGAAATATTCCTGAGGGGGAGCTTGGATTATTGAGGTGAAAACCAGTGTTTTTAAAAAGATTGGAGTTGCAGGGATTTAAGTCCTTTGCTGATAAAACAGTTCTTGATTTCGGAAACGGAGTAACCTCTGTTGTAGGCCCCAACGGCAGTGGTAAAAGTAATATTTCTGATGCCATTAGATGGGTTATGGGTGAAATGAGTGCCAAGTCACTCCGTGGTTCTAACATGCAGGATGTTATTTTTGCGGGGACAGAAAAAAGAAAACCCTTGAATTATGCCGAGGTAAGCCTTGTTCTTGACAACACAGACCGTATTTTTAATGTAGATTATAATGAGGTTATAGTAACAAGACGTGTTTTCCGATCCGGTGAAACTGCATATCAGATAAACCGGGCAAATTGCCGTCTTAAGGATATTCACGAGCTTTTTATGGATACAGGTCTCGGACGTGACGGCTATTCTATAATCGGTCAGGGAAGCGTTGCCCAGATTCTTTCAACAAAGGCAGAAGACAGACGAAACCTTTTTGAAGAAGCGGCAGGCGTTTCAAAGTATAAATACAAAAAAGAAGAATCTTCAAGAAAGCTTCTCCAGGTTGAAGATAACCTTGTGCGAATAGGCGATATCACAACAGAGCTTGAAGGCCAATTAACACCTCTTAAAAACCAATCGGAAAAAGCAAGAAAGTATCTCCTTTTGTATGATGAATTCAAGCTTCTCGATATTAATCTTTCTATGCTCATTTTTAATCGTAACGAAGAGCAGACGGCAGAGGTTAACAAAAATGCAGAGCTTGTAAAAGGCGAAATTGAAGAAATCCGTGAGCAGGAAAGCGAAACAGAGGAGGCCATTTCATCATGTTACGAAGAAAATGGAAAGCTTGAAGAAGAACAGTCTGCAAAGAATGAGCAACTTGTACAGAATAATGCCTCAATTATGGAGTGCAGAAACGAAGCTGTAATTGCAGAGAATACTGTAAAAAACAACCTTGAGATGGCAGAACGCCTAAAAGCAGAAATTAAATTTGCCAAAGAAAAAAGCGAGCAGTGCAAGAAAAATGCCGCACTGGTTGCAGAAGAAACCGAAAGCAAAAAATTGGAGCTCATTTCTCTCGGCGAAGAACTGTCAGGAGCCCAGACGGGGGAAAAAGGAATAAACGAGGAAATTTCAAAAACAGAGAAAGAGATTTTTGAATGTCAGAATAAAGCGGCTCAGTATTTGAGCGAAGCGTCATCACAAAAGGCAAAAATCAGTGGTATTGAGGCTTTAAGAGCAAGCTATCTTGCAAGGCGTGAAGCTATACAAACCGAACAGGAAAGCCTACGTCAAAACATGGAGAACACCAGAAGCGAGGTATCACAACTTCGTGAGCAGAGAGAAAGTTTGCTCGAAAAAGATGCACGTCTTGGTGAACTGGTTACAAAGCATAATGCCTCACTTTTTGAAAAGAGAGAAGAAGTCCGGCAGCTTACCGAAGAGCAAAACGGAGCACAGATTGAATACCGTTCAAAAACTTCAAAAAAGCGAATCCTGGAGGATATGGAAAACGAATACGAAGGCTATGCAAAGAGTGTAAAAGCAGTTCTCCGTTCAGACGATATGAAAAAATATGCTCTTTACGGAACGGTTGCCGGCCTTGTTGAAGCGGACAAAAAATATGCAGTGGCAATAGAAACAGCTCTCGGCTCATCATCCCAGAATATAATTACCGAAACTGAAGAAGATGCTAAGGCGGCGATTGAGTTTTTGCGCCGCACAAACGCAGGACGTGCTACATTCCTGCCTATTTCCTCTGTGAAGGGCAGAACTATTGAAAATATTAACGAGGTAAAGGTTTTAAGCGGTTTTATAGGTCTTGGGTCAGACCTTGTAAAATATAATTCTAAGTATGACGGAATAATGAAGTCACTTCTTGGCAGGGTAGTAGTTGTTGATAATATGGATAATGCTATCAGTATGGCAAAGAAGTTTTCATACAAGTTCCGTATAGTAACCCTCTTGGGCGATACTTTGAATGCAGGTGGCTCAATGTCGGGCGGAAGTACAGGTAAAACAGGTGGCTTTTTATCTCGTGCCGCAGAGATTAAAGCTCTCCATAGCGAAATTGCAGAGCTTGAGCGTACTATGAAGCTCCGTCTTGAAAAGATCGAGGAAGAAAACAGGCAGATAGACTCAATGAAGGAACGCCTTGACTCCTACCTCCAAATGAAGCGCGAGTATGAAAACGACATTATAAAAACCGACGAAGCTCTGAAACGCCTTGGTGAGGCGATTGATAACAGAAGCGGTGCCGAAGGCGGATTTGAAGCAGAGCTTTCCGATCTTGAAGAAAAAATCGCGAAATCTGGGGAAGAAATCGCAATTGCCCTCTCCCAGGTCAGAAGCTTTGAAAATAAAGAAAAAGAAGCGAGGGAAGAGGCAGAGCGGCTTGAAGAGAAAAAGTCCGAGCTTCAGGAAAAGAAAGAACAGTCAGCTTCCGATAATATGGATATCACTCTTAAGCTTACAAATGTAAGGCGTGATATTGACGAGCTTATGAGACGCCACGAGGAACTCCTTGGAGAGGCAGAGCGTGCTATCGATGAAGCAGAACGTAAAAATGCTGATATTGAAAATATTATGTTAACTAACGACACTCTTCGTGCTTCCGTTGAGGAAAAGCTTCAGAATGCGAAATCCCTTGAAGACGAGGGTGAAAAAATAAAGCTTCGTCTTGAAGAACTTGTGAAGTTAAAAGAGCGTGTGGTGGCAAGGCTTAAAGAAATTCAAAGCTCAAATAAAGAGCTTACCGACAGGCTTATTACACTTCAGCAGGAGCTTTCAAGAATAGAAGCGAAGCAAGAAAAGCTTGCATCAGAGAGAGAAAATATAGTAAATCGTTTGTGGGATGAGTATGAGCTTACTATATCCGATGCGGAAGAGAGATTTGTTCAGCCTGAAAATGAGAAAGAGGATACGGCCCGTCTTGCAGAACTTAAGGGTAAAATCAAAGCTCTTGGTCACGTTAATATGGACGCTATCGAAGAATATAAATCAGTGTCGGAAAGATACGAATTTCTGTCAAAGCAGAAAACTGACCTTGAAGAGTCAAAGAAGAACCTTGAAAAGATTATAGAATCTATGGAAGAGCTTATGAAGGAGCACTTTACAGACCAGTTTTCAGCTATAAGTGAAAGCTTTGCTTACGTGTTCAAGGAACTCTTTGGCGGCGGTAAGGGTAAGCTTTATCTCAGCGATCCCGACAACGTTCTGGAAAGCGGTATAGAAATCGAAGTCCAGCTCCCGGGCAAAGGACTTCAGAACATTAACCTTTATTCAGGCGGTGAAAAATCATTTATAGCAATTGCACTTTTGTTTGCAATTTTAAGAGTTAAGCCCGCACCTTTCTGCATTCTTGACGAAATAGATGCGGCTCTTGATGATGTAAATGTATCAAGATTTGCAACGTACCTCAAAAACTATCTTGACCAGTCCCAGTTCATAGTTATAACTCACAGACGAGGCACTATGGAAGCTGCAAACATACTATATGGTGTAACAATGCAGGAAAAGGGTGTGTCTAAACTTCTTTCACTTCATATGGACGACGTGGATGAAACAATGGCAAATTAATTAAAGGAGTAACCTAATGGGATTTTTTGATAAATTAAGGAGTGGCCTCGGTAAAACAAGAGATGCCATTTCTCAGCAGGTAAACAACGTATTCAAGGCTTTTGTAAAGGTTGACGAAGAACTCTTTGAAAACCTTGAAGAGGCTCTTATAATGGCGGATCTCGGTGTTGAAACCTCCACATTTATAATTGAAGAGCTTCGTGACCGTGTAAAAACTAAGCGGATTGAAGACGGAAACGAAGTTAAGGAAGAACTGAAAAATGTAATTTCCGAAATCCTTTGCAGTGTGGATACGTCTATGCACATAGAAACATCACCGTCAGTTGTACTTGTTATCGGCGTAAACGGTGTGGGGAAAACCACAAGCATTGGAAAGCTTGCCACATACTATAAATCCCGAGGCAAAAAAGTGTTGCTTGCGGCAGCAGATACCTTCCGTGCAGCCGCTATCGACCAGCTTGACGTATGGGCTGAAAGAGCAGGCTGCGACATTGTAAAGCATAAGGAAAACAGCGACCCTGCGGCGGTGGTGTTTGATGCATGCAATGCGGCAAAGGCAAGAGGAGCCGACCTTCTCATTTGCGATACCGCAGGAAGATTGCACAACAAAAAAAATCTTATGGCGGAGCTTGAAAAAATCGGAAGAGTTATCGACCGTGAACTCCCAGGTGCAGATAAAGAAATCTTGCTCGTTCTTGATGCAACGACAGGTCAGAACGCAGTAAGTCAGGCACAGCTCTTTGGTGAGGTTGCAAAAATAAGCGGCATTATTCTCACAAAGCTTGACGGCACCGCAAAAGGCGGAATCGTGGTTGCAATATCGAAAGAGCAGGAAATCCCCGTAAAATTTGTTGGAGTAGGCGAGCAGGTAGACGACCTGCAGGTGTTTGACGCTCCGTCTTTCGCTAAAGCTTTGTTTGATGAGGGGGAATAAACGAAAGGAGCTTTTGGTATGAAGCCGAAATTAGGCGTAATATTTGATTTATTAAAAGACGCCCGTATTAAAGACATACAGGTAGAAAAAATGAGCATTTCAAAGCACAGGCGACGGGTGTGGCTTACTTTTGCCGAAAAGCTTGGCACTGATATTGAAAATCTTATAAAAAGCGAACTCAAGAGGATTTATTTCCTTGAAGTTAAAATAGATTATATACAGGAAAATTTGGCTGAGGCAGAAGATATATTT
>JAZRNL010000044.1:0-1612 GCA_045648165.1 Clostridia bacterium
AATCCCTGCTATGCAGTATGTCATCGGTGCAGGTATTATCAACGGAAAAACAATTGGTACGGTAAATCCAGAAGATAATGCAACAAGAGCAGAAATTGCCGTAATTCTTCACAGATTTATTGAAAAAAATAAGAAAATCTGATAAAATATAAATAATGTTCTAACTGCAATGGCAGTTTGAACATACGAAAGAGGGATTAAGTATGAATCAAAAATGGAGCGAAAAAACTACATTGCAAAAGGTTATGGACATTATTTCCGGAATTGCATTTTTAGTATATTTAATATTCCATGAGTTGCAAAGAGCAGGCAAGGTAGTGTCTGCAGATCTTATTACAAGCATAGCTATATTAGTTGTCTGCGTATGTGAGGCGGTTTCATTCTGGAATACAAAACGCGTATTCTCTTATATTGCAATCGGAGGGGGATTTTTATTGGCAACGGTTTTAGCATTGTTGTATTTATTATAAGCGGATAGAGATACTGATTGCGGAGAGTGATTATTATGAAATCTAATAAAGAAAAACTAAAAAACAGAATATTTATAAGCTTATGTATCTCTTTGCTTGCCATTGTTCTTTGTACCTTTGTATATACAGGAAGACAATATGGAAGTCAGGCAATGAATGCTTTGTATCTTTCCGCAGAATTTCAGGGTGAGTATAAAGTGGCGGACGGCAATTGGCACCCTTATGTCAAAGGTGAGCATATTCCTGCCAATAAAGGCGATGTAACATTGAAAGGGCATTTTCAGTTATTTGTTCCTACCACGGGAGAGGTTGTAGGAATTGCAGATGAAGGCGTCGTTCTTGCGTTTTATTTTAACCATATTGGCGGTGAAATTTCGGAAGACGGAAAAACTTTCCGCCCCTTTGATGCCGAGAGTGTTCTTATCGGCGAGGATCTGTGCGGTAAAATGTATATCGGATATGAATGCAAAGGTGATGAAGAAATTACAATCAGGCTGAAGAACCCTCATAAATTCGGAAACCCGGGAGCCATTGACGATTTTCTTAACAACTTAAGCACCTACGGCGGAACAGATTTTGAGAGAGATACATTAAACAGAGGCAGTGCGGATAGAATTTTGGGTATTGCATTTATTTTGTTTGCATTTATGATTTTGGGTACGGCGATATTCTCTATGCTCATTCATATCAAAGGAAGTAAAAATCTGTGGCTTGCGGGATTTGGAATTTTCTCTGCCGGAATATACTTCTTATTTAAGGCACACGGCGTTATGTTCTTTAGCGAAATAATTAAATTCAATACCCGTATGGTTATAGGCTCTATGATGCTTTATATGCTCTGTGTAACTGCTTTTATTGCAGGTATGTTTGAGGACAAGTTTAGAAAATTAAGCAATAGTCTTACCATTCTTGCTTTATTCTCAAATCTGGCAATTATGCTTTCACCGTCAGTTTCCGATGTAAAGTTCTATGATACATTACCTGTATGGGTGTCTGTGCAGAGTGTGATTTGCATTGTGATGAGCGTTCTTCTTGCCATTCGTATTGCAAAGGACGATAAAAAAGAAAAAATGCTTTCAGCTTTTGCGATGCTTCCGATGATTTCGTTTATAATCGACGTGGCAGGAATAACTTTTGGATTA
>JAZRNL010000045.1:0-2311 GCA_045648165.1 Clostridia bacterium
TCATCCTCAAGGAGCAGATTGAGCTTCAGGCACACGGTAGCAAGGTAGCTTATCGCAACCTCTACATCAAGGAACTTCCTCAGGCAGAGCCTTATCAGCTCTCGGCACAGGAGAAGAAAGAGGGCTTCAAACTCCTCTTCGACGGTACATCACTCAATGAGTGGCAGGGCGACAAGACAAACTACGCTACAGAGAACGGTACAATCGCAGTTCGCAAGCGTGGTAGCGGTTTCGGTAACCTCTATACAAAAGAGGAGTACGGCGACTTCATCTTCCGCTTCGAGTTCAAACTCACTCCCGGTGCTAACAACGGTGTAGGTATCCGTACCCCCATGGGCAAGGATGCAGCTTACCACGGAATGGAGCTTCAGATTCTTGACCACTTCAACCCCATCTACACATCATGGTTGAAGCCCTACCAGCACCACGGTTCAGTTTACGGTGTTATCGCTCCTAAGGTATTCGACGCTTGCAAACCCGTTGGCGAGTGGAATACAGAGGAAGTATATGCTAAGGGTGACTACATCCGCATCACTGTAAACGGCATTGTTATCACAGAGGGTAACATCCGCGAAGCATCTGAGAATGGTACAAAGACACGCGACGGTCTGCAGCACCCCGGTTTGCTCAACAAGAAGGGCTACATCGGATTCCTCGGACACGGTTCAGAGCTTTGGATTCGTAATGTACGTATCAAGAGCCTCGACAAGAAGTAATTCCCTACTTCTCATATAAATACACAGAAGCCTCCAAACGGAGGCTTCTGTTGTGTTTATATATAAGGTGTAATCTGTTAATAAACAGTTTTATGGAGTGCGAAAATATAAATAACCCGCTTCTAAATGGGCGTATAGCAAATGAATTTCGAAAATTTTGCAAAAAAAGTGGCTCAATTGTGTGATTATATAATAAATAAGTGGTAAATTTGCACGCTGAAAAATAATCACTAAACATATAAGGAACTTATAACTTAATTAATGAAGAACGACAACCTTAAAAACCAGTACCGCGTAAATGAGCAGATCCGTGCACGCGAAGTACGTATTGTCGGTGAAGATGTAGAGTCTATAGTAATGCCCTTGAACAAGGCGTTGGCATTAGCCGAGGAAAAAGAGCTTGACCTTGTGGAGATATCTCCCAATGCAACTCCTCCTGTTTGCCGATTGATAGAGTATTCAAAGTTCCTTTATCAGTTGAAGAAACGTGCCAAGGAGCAGAAGGCAAAGCAGGTGAAGATAGAGGTGAAGGAGATTCGTTTCGGACCTCAGACCGATGAGCACGACTATAACTTCAAACTGAAACATGCCATCAGCTTCCTTCAGGACGGCGACAAGGTGAAGGCTTATGTCTTCTTCAAAGGTCGCTCGATTCTCTTCAAAGAGCAAGGCGAAGTGCTTCTGCTCCGTTTCGCAAACGACCTTGAGGAGTATGGCAAGGTAGATATGATGCCTGTACTCGAAGGAAAGCGCATGACAATAATGCTCTCGCCCAAAAAGGCTCAGGCTCCCAAAAAGGCACAGGCTCCTGCGAAAGAGGCAAAGCCCGAACAGAAGACAGAAACAAAAAGCGAGTAATGTTGGATAGTACATTACCGTATATATATTAACATTTTAATTTTTAAGAAATGCCAAAAGTTAAGACTAACTCCGGTGCCAAAAAAAGATTCGCTCTTACCGGAACGGGTAAAATCAAGAGAAAACATGCTTATCACAGCCACATTCTGACAAAGAAAACAAAGAAGCAGAAACGCAACCTCGTTAAGTTTGCAGTTCTCGATTCTTCTAACGTAAAGAGTGTTAAAGAGTTGTTGGCTCTGCGCTAAGTAATTAATTATTAACCGAATGTTTTTAGCCTAAAGACCGTTGAAAAACGGCGCTAACATTCAAAAAAAAGAAAACTATGCCAAGATCAGTAAATCATGTTGCTTCAAGAGCAAGAAGAAAGAAAATTTTGAAATTGACCAGAGGTTACTTTGGTGCAAGAAAGAACGTTTGGACAGTTGCCAAGAATACTTGGGAAAAAGGTCTTACTTATGCGTTCCGTGACCGTAAGAACAAGAAAAGAAACTTCCGTGCATTGTGGATTCAACGTATCAACGCTGCTGCACGTTTGGAAGGTATGTCTTATTCTAAGTTGATGGGTGCATTGCACAAAGCTGGTATTGAAATCAATCGTAAAGTTTTGGCTGATTTAGCAATGAATCATCCTGAAGCTTTCAAGGCTATTGTTGCTAAAGCTAAAGCTGCTTAATATTAGCAGTGACTGATAGAACTGATAAAATGCTGATTGCCGTTTGGTGATCAGCATTTTT
>JAZRNL010000046.1:0-12955 GCA_045648165.1 Clostridia bacterium
ATTGTAGAAATCCGCAAATTTGCGGATTTCTTTTCATTTTATGCCATTGAAAGCAGTAGTGTTACCCAAATTAAAAATTTGGAACACTGTTGCATGGGTGTCGTTCACCAAATCATAGATTTGGACTTCACCGTACGAGCAAGGTATTATGCGGCTAAGCCGCATAATACTTCGTTCCGTCCGTTCTGCACTATTTTTAACCATCCCCTGGATTGTGGTTGACTTTATAAACAGCCCCTATTAATTTGTTAAATTATTTCTTCACTCTCTAATAGCGCCTGACTTTCTCCATCTGTTATGCTTTCAACATCCCGGAGCTTACGGCGGATTGCCGCCGTTCTCGTTCCAATTAAAGAGTCAAGGTCAGAATCAATCTGATTAAGCTTTTTCTTTGTTTTTTCAAGGATATCAGAGAACTTATCAAACTCTGTTTTAACTGCGCCCAGAATTTTCCATACCTCTGCACTGCGCTTCTGGATTGCAAGAGTTTTAAATCCCATCTGCAAACTGTTGAGAAGTGCCGCCATAGTGCCGGGGCCTGCTATATTAATATGATAGTCCCTTTGCAAAAGCTCCACCATTCCGCAGCGCACTGCCTCTGCATACAATCCTTCAAAGGGCAGAAACATAATTGCAAAATCCGTTGTATCGGGAGGTGCAATATACTTTGTGCGAATATCTTTTGCAAATGATTTCATACGTGTTATAAGCTCGTTGCGGCATTTTTTAATTTCTTCCGCGTCCCCTTTATCATATGCAGTCTGCAAATTGAAATAGCAGTCGGCAGGGAATTTTGAATCCACAGGAAGATATACAGGCTTTTCACCATCGCCCGGAAGTTTTATTGCAAATTCTACAACTGCACTGCTTCCCTGAACCGTTGCAAAGTTTGTTTCGTAGCGTTCGGGAGGCAGAATTTCTTCAAGAATTGCACCAAGCTGAATTTCGCCCAGTATTCCTCTTGTTTTAACATTTGAAAGCACTTTTTTAAGGTCTCCTACCCCTGATGCCAAAGTCTGCATTTCTCCCAGTCCTTTATACACCTGTTCAAGCCTTTCGCTCACAAGCTTGAAAGATTCTGTCATTTTGGTTTCAAGAGTTTTTTCCAGCTTTTCGTCTACGGTTTTACGCATTGATTCAAGCTTTTCGTTATTATCTTTACGAATTGTTTCAAGACTTGCAGAAACAGTTGTTCTGAGATTATCAAGCTTCTGCTCATTGGATTTTTCAAGAGAGCGAAGCCGCTCTTCCATAGTTAAAAGCTGATTTTTTAGGCTTTCCGAGCCTGATTTCTGACCGTCTGCAACGGTTTTGCGGATTTCGTCAAGGCGTGTAATCTGCAGCTCACCCATTGCTTTCTGATTTTCAGAGAGCACGTCATACAGCTCCTTTGAACTACCGCCTCCTCCTTTTTTAGAAATAAGCACTGCAAGGAGTATTATAACCGCCGTAAGGAGTGCAATTATTATGTATTCCATTTCATTCCCACCTTTTATATTCAAAATCACTTTATAATAACGCCAAGAGCCGGACTTATAATATTTATCATTGTATTTCCCGTGTTTATAAGAAGCTCTTCCCCATCGGATTTTTTATAAACTGTGGGTTCGGTTCTGGACTCTTTTGACCAGGTGATTTCTTCATATGCTCCGTTTGTGAAATAATAACCTTTCCCTGTGCCGGTTGTTATAATTTCACGCCTTGCGCTTCCATCTCCAAGTGACGTATCCGCAATAAGCTCAACAATGATGTTTTTAAATGACAACACATTTCCGTTTTGCATAGTATGGGGCGCATTATTAATCTGTTTTTCGTAAAGCCCTGTTTCTGCATTATACTTATATCCTGTTTTATACATCCCCGCGTAAGGTAATATAATTTCTGTTGCTATATTATCTGCGGGCATAGTTATATACTCTGTTCCGTATTTGATTTCATTTTTTGCGCCAGTCTCTGATTTATATCCTTTGTTTGCGGCGCTTTGTTTAATTCTTTCAATACTTGTATAAGCGCTGTGCCAATCGCCTTTAAATTTCCTCTCTCGCCAGAATACATTTCCATCGGAGCCGCTAACCCCGTTTATATTGTTAACACCGAATTTTGAAATATCCTGACTTGCTCTGGGGCTCCAGCCGTAATGGGTATATATTGCGTCATTTTCTTTCACAAAATCAAGAAAATAATGCCTTGATGAGCGAACAGGCCCGATTTTTTCTGTGTTTACATTGCGGAAGAGTGCCATAAATCTTGTGGAGCCGCCTTCAACCGGCATTTCGTATATAAGATATGCCTCATCAAGACCTGCCTGGGGTCTTGCATCTTTATTGTCGTTGTCAATCATCACGGCAATTGGTCTTTCATTAGTATTTATGTAACTGTCAAGATAATTCTTGATTTCAGGTGCTATTGGCTCAACTTCTTCCGTTATATCAGTAGGGGTAAGCTCTTCCACCGTATTATTTACCTTGCTGCACCCCGTAAAGGTTAAAGCCATTACCGCCGTTAACGTAAAAATCATAAGTTTCTTGTTCATTATTAATTCTCCTGTTTTAATGTATATCAAATGTCATAGGAACACCATTTCTTTATTCTATAAACTAATTATATCACGGCATAAATTTTTTGTCAACGATATTGATAATTGGTTTTTTCTTCTTTTTAGCGTATTCAAGCATCATCGCAGCTCCGCCCCAGCTGTGATTTACATACGTAATTACTATATCACTATTTTCTACCATCCATCTATTTCTTTCTACTATTGCAAGTTTTGCGGGTACTTTTTCTAATGGCGGATATAAAGTGAAGTCATAGAAAGATAAATCATATTCCCTGTCAGGATACGGGATTGCCAGAATTGATTGTATATGATAATGCTCTTCTTTAAGCTCTGCTACCGATTTAGCAACCAAATAATCAAATCCACCATATCCACCAATCAAAAATCTGTCTGCTCCTTCTTTTATAAGTATGCTAATAATTTGCTTCAATTGTTCTCTGACATATTCACTGTTAAAAATTTCTCTGTGTCCACAAAAAGTTACTGTCATATATAATCACCTCAAAAACATTATATATGTTTTCATTATATAATGAAATAGTCTATATGTATTTTTATCTGATGTATTAATATAATACTAATACATTAGTAATGAGGTGTGTTTATGGTTAAGCTTAATGCATTAACTTTGCTAAACAAAAAGGGTAAAACAAAATACTGGCTCTACAAGCAACTTGGTATGAGTTATCAGAATTTCAGCAAAATGATAAATAACGTAACCAAGTCCATACAATATGAAAATATTGATGCTCTTTGTCAAATTTTAGAATGTACGCCAAATGAATTGTTTATTTTTACGGATGAAACTTGAAAAAGCACCTTAGGGTGCTTTTTCTACTGTTGTACCTGTATAATAATACTTTAGAATTTCTTCATAGGTGCTGCCGTTTGATGCCATAAACTCTGCTCCGTACTGGCTCATTCCCACTCCGTGACCATTCCCCTTTACCTTTATTATTATTTGCTCTCCGTTTTGCTCTATTTCCGCATTTGTAGACCGTAAACCAAAAATTTCACGGAAAACCGTTCCCTTTACTTCCACCCCTCCAAGGGTTATTTTTTTTATTCCTCCTGCCTCGCTTCTTATGATATTTTCAAATAACATACTATTCCAATCGGTATTCTCTATTTTTTCTGAAATCTTTGTTTTAAACTCATATTCCGTGCAGATAAGCTCAGAATAAAACTTAGGTGAAAGCTCATCTCCACGGCTCTCTACACTCACAAGGTAAGGCACATCCTTGCTCCAAACATCACCTGCATTTTCTGTCCGTCCTGAGGATGTGGAATGAAAAAGTGCACTTATGGGCTCACCTTCATATGTAACGATTTCCCCTGCGGTTTCTTCCACCGCCCTTGAAATCTTTTTCCAATATTCTTCCCTTTTATCCTCCTCCCATTTTTCTTTTCTGTCTGCCTCGCTGAGCCATGCCTTACAGTGGGCATAGTCTGTACAAACAGGAGCACCTTTGTGCTCCGGCGCATCGCCGCCGTTTTTCTTTTTTGAGCACAGGTATGTACGTGCCGCCACAGCCTGGGCCTTTAATGCCTCCTCTCCAAAAGATGCAGGCATTTCCGCCCCGACCACCTCTTTAAGATACTGGGATGTATCCATTTCAACCACTTTATCATCTTCTTTCACATAAACCTTTACGGTTTTAAAAGGCTCCCCCTTTTTAAGCCCCAATCCCCCTGTAAAATAAACTGCAAAAAAGGGTATGATTATCGTTATAAAAATCACGTAAATACACGCCGTCAGCACTATTTTTTTCAATTCCGCCACCTCCATTTAATCCTATGATAAATTTGAAGAAAAATATAACAAAAAAATCAGAAAAACACTTGAAATTATGCGAAAAAAATGGTATAATGGATATAATATTATTATCTTTTGGACAGGGGTGAATTTATGCAGGCTAAACGCTGGGTTTTTCTTAACAAAGAACACGACAGAAATTTAATTATGGCAACTGCTGAGAGGCTGTCCGTTTCACCTGTTATAATCACTCTTCTTTTTAATCGGGGAATAACCTCGGATAAGGAAATAACCGCTTTTCTTTCAAAGTCTATGCAAACGGTTCATAACCCTATGCTTCTTCCTGATATGGAAAAAGCCGTAACCCGTATTGCAGAAGCAATTGAAAAGAATGAAAAAATTTATATTTACGGCGACTACGACGTGGATGGAATAACGTCCACAGTGCTTTTATATAAATATCTTCTTGCCCACGGTGCCGACGTAGAATACTACATACCTGACCGGATAACCGAAGGCTACGGCATAAACATAAAAGCCATAAATAAAATTTCAAAAACAGGCTGCAAGCTAATAATCACCGTTGACTGCGGAATAACTTCCGGAGGTGAAACGGAGCTTGCAAAGGCTCAGGGTATGGACGTGATTATCACAGACCATCACACCTGTAAAGAAAAAATTCCAAATGCTCTCGCGGTTATTAATCCAAAAAGAGAGGATTCAGAGTATCCATTTCCCGATCTCGCCGGCGTAGGTGTTACATTTAAAACCGTACTTGCCCTTGCAATTAAGCTTGGGGAAGATACAAAAGCAACATTCAGTAAATATGCACCCTATGCCGCTATAGGTACTGTTGCAGATGTGGTTTCCCTTACAGATGAAAACAGAGTAATTACCCACAGAGGTATTTTATCAGCAGCAGAAAACCCAACTCCCGGGATTTCGGCTCTTATGGAGATTTCCGGCATAAACGAGCTTAACACAAGCTCTGTTGCATACGCCATTGCACCCCGGATAAATGCAGCCGGCAGGATGGGAAATGCGAACCTTGCGGCTGAGCTTCTTATCTGCGAAAGTAAGGGTACGGCTTCAGAAATTGCATCACGGCTTAATACTGAAAATCAGCGACGGAGAGTATGCGAGAAAAAAATAATGTACGAAGCTGAAGCTATAATCTCTGCCAGCCCCTCTCTTCTTTCAAAGCCTATACTTGTTGTAGGCGGAGATATGTGGCATCAGGGAGTAGTGGGCATAGTTGCATCACGACTTTCGGAAAAATACTATAAGCCTGTTGTCCTCGTATCATTTGAGGACGGAAAAGGTCACGGCTCCTGCAGAAGTATTGATGGCTTCAACATATTCGAGGCGCTTAACCACTGCGACGATCTTCTGGAAAAGTTCGGAGGTCATGCTATGGCGGCAGGGCTTTCTTTAAGGGAAAGTAATTTTGATGAATTTTCAAAAAAGATAAACATCTACGGCAAAAAGAATATGCCCCAGGATGCACTTATACCTTCACTTAATATAGATTGTACCATCAGTGCATCTGCATTGACAGAGCATAATATAAACATACTTTCATCCATGAAACCCTTTGGGGAAGGGAATAGCACCCCCGTTTTTGCAATAATGGGTGCAACCGTTGCATCAGCAATGCAAATGGGTGAGGAAGGAGCACATCTGAGGCTTCAGCTTACAAAGGACGGATGCAACCTATCCTGTGTGGCATTCCGGATGGGTGAGCTTTGCCCTCAGCTTTCGCCCGGCAAAACAGTGGATATTGCTTTCACACCCGAAATTAACACATATAACGGACGGCGCAGTGTTCAGCTTCGCCTGGCAGACATAAATATCTGACAAAATGAGAATTATTTTTGAAAGGAGTGATTTTTGTGGAAAATAGCATTTTTGCATATGAGAAATTCCCCCAAACAGCCGATGGAGCAAGCGAAATTATTCAGCAGATAATAGAAATGGTTAAGAAAAATAACCCGTCTGCAAATACTGATATGATTTATATTGCATACCGTCTTGCCCGGCATGCCCACAAAAATCAGTTCCGAAAAAGCGGTGAACCTTACGTATACCATCCTGTACAGATTGCATTTATTGCCGCAAGTATGTCGATGGATGCAGTAGCAATTACCGCCTGTCTCCTCCACGATGTTGTAGAGGACACATACTATAAAACGGATGATATAAAAGCACTTTTCGGTGCTGAAGTTGCAGAACTGGTAGACGGCGTTACAAAGCTTACCAAGCTCCAGTATTCAACTCTGGAGGAGCAACAGGTAGAAAACCTGCGTAAAATGTTCCTTGCTATGGCAAAAGATATACGTGTGGTTATAGTAAAGCTTATAGACCGCCTGCATAATATGCGGACATTGGCTTCCATGAAGCCTGAAAAGCAGCTTGAAAAAGCCCGTGAAACCCTTGAAGTATACGCACCTCTTGCACACCGCCTTGGTATGTCAAAAATTAAGGTGGAGCTGGAGGACCTGGCTCTTAAGTACTTAGACCCTGTAGCATATGATGAAATCCGCGAAAGCATAAAGCACAAGCGAAGCGAAAGGGAAGAGTATATCAAAAACATAATGGACGATATCCGCGCAAAGGTAACCGAGGCGGGAATTAAAGGCGAAGTAAAGGGCAGAGCAAAGCACTTCTACTCCATTTTCCGCAAAATGTATACTCAGAACAAAACAATTGACGAAATTTATGACTTGTTTGCAGTAAGAGTTATTGTGGACTCAGTGGCAGACTGCTATGCGGTGCTTGGAATGGTACACGAGATGTACACGCCCGTTCCCATGCGTGTTAAAGACTATATCGCTATGCCAAAGCCTAATATGTATCAGTCACTCCACACCACAGTAATCGGAACAAGCGGTACACCCTTTGAAATCCAGATACGCACATGGGAAATGCACAAGGTGGCAGAAGAAGGTATCGCGGCACACTGGAAATACAAAGAAGGTGTTTCCGGTGAAACTGCTATAGACTCCAAGCTTGAATGGGTACGTCAGCTTCTTGAAACCCAAATGAATAATGTAGACAGTGACGACTTTTTAAGTACCCTTAAAATAGACCTTTTTGCAGACGAAGTATTTGTATTTACCCCCAACGGCAAGGTTATATGCCTGCCTGCGCAAAGCACCGTTATAGACTTTGCATTTGCAATCCACTCTCAGGTAGGTTACAAAATGAGCGGTGCAAAGGTAAATGGTAAGATAGTACAGAATAACTATATACTTAAAAACGGCGAAATAGTTGAAATTCTTGCAAACAACACCCACGGACCAAGCCTTGACTGGCTTAAAATCGTACGAACAAGCCAAGCAAAGAGCAAAATCAATCAGTGGTTTAAAAAACAAAACCGCGAAGACAATATAATCCACGGAAAAGAAATGATAGAAAAAGAGCTCAGACGAATGGGATATACCCATGCCCAGCTCTTTAGAGAAGAGTGGGTTAACCGCCTTCTCAAGCGTTACGGATATATGAATATGGACGACCTTTATGCAGGTGTTGGCTACGGTGCTGTAACGCCCCAGAAAATACTTTTAAGACTACGTGACGACCTTAACACAGAGCTTGCAGAGCTTCAGAAAAGAGAAACTCCATTAGTAGCAGAGCCCGATTCTCCCAACAAAAGAAAAATTCCTACAGGCAAGGGTATAATCGTCAAGGATATTGATAACTGCTTAGTGAGGATTGCAGGCTGCTGCGGCCCTGTTCCCGGTGATGATATTGTAGGCTTTATAACAAAGGGAAGAGGCGTCTCTGTTCACAGACGTGACTGCCCCAATATGAACCCTGCAAACCTCTCGGAAGAGGACAAGGCGCGGCTTATAGACGTTACATGGAGCATCGAGCCCCGAAGCTCCTACGTAGCTCACATACAGATTGAAGCCCACGAACGTGCAGGCATTATGTACGACGTTTCTGCAGTGCTTAACGATATGCATATTTCCTGCAAAACAATCAATGCATTTGTAAACAAAAAGAATATGGCAGTTGTTCAGGTAGGTGTGGAAATCACAAACAAAGAAGAGCTTTCTGTAGTTCAAAGAAGGCTCAGTCAGCTACCCGACGTTGTAGGAGTATCACGTATTTCAAATTAAAAGGAGTCAGACCTTATGGAAATTAGTATAACAGGTGAGTTTATAAAGCTTGACCAGCTTTTGAAATTTGCCAACGTCGCAGAAAGCGGCGGTATGGCAAAGGAAATGATTTGTGACGAAATTGTAAGTGTAAACGGGGAAGTTTGCACTATGAGGGGCAAAAAAATCCGCAGCGGCGATATTGTTGAGGTCGAGTTTGAGGACGAAACAATAAACATAAAGGTTCTGTAATTATGTATGTAAAAACCGTTAAGCTTCAAAATTTTAGAAACTATAAGAATCAGGAAATAGAGTTTTCAAAGAATACAAATATTCTGTGCGGTAACAACGCAAATGGCAAAACCAACATTCTGGAAGCCGTGTATCTTTTCGGATACGGCAAAAGCCACCGCTGCAAAAGCGATACCGAAATGATACGGTTCGGAGAAGATGCGGCACGGCTCACAATAGGCTTTGAAAACAAAGGCCGTGATTTTACGGGCGAGATTATACTTTCCTCAAACGGCAAAAAAACCGTTAAGGTAAATAACGTGCCCATAAAAAAACTGAGCCGGCTTATGAGCTATTTCCATGCGGTGTTGTTTTCGCCTGAAGACCTTGTTTTGGTTAAAGGCTCCCCATCTGCACGGCGTAGGTTTATGGATGCATCACTATGCAGGCTTTATCCTGCCTATTTTGGAGCACTTTCCGAGTTCCGGACTTTAGCAACTGAAAAGAACAACCTGCTCCGCCAGCTAAGAAAAAAAGGAAAAAGCTCAGACGATTATTTGTCGGTATGGAACGAGCGCATTGCATATGTCTGTGAAAAGATAATGAACTACCGCAAAACTTTTTGTGAAGAGATTGCAGTATTTGCTGCAAAAATCCAGAAAGAAATCTCAGGAGAGGTGCTTAAAGCCGCTTATGAGCCAAGCCTTAAAATAAGCTCGGCAGAAGAGATACTTAAATTTTTGGAGGATGGGCAAAAACGGGAAATAGATAACGGTGCAATGTGTTGGGGAATTCAGCGAGACGATATTTCTCTTTATATAGGCGACCTTGATGCCCGGCAATTTGCCTCACAGGGTCAGCAGCGCACAACCGCATTGTCTATGAGAATTGCCGAAGCAGATTATATATTTGAAAAAACGGGTGAATACCCTGTGCTTCTTCTGGATGATATATTTTCGGAGCTTGATGTGCAAAGACGAATGTATCTTTGGCAAAGGATAGTGAACAAGCAGGTGATTATAACCTGTACCGATACCGATTTTTTTGAAAACACCAACGGTGCAAAGCTATTCAGTGTTGCAGACGGCACTGTAGTTGAGAAATCAATTTAAGGAGGCGAGCTTTTTTGTATCTTCATTTAGGTAATAATTTTACCGTCAATACCGACGATATCATCGGCATATTTGATATGGATAATACCACTGTTTCCAAACGAGGCAGGAGCTTTCTTCCCGATGCGGAGCGAAAAAAGATTGTTATCAATGCCTCTGAGGACTTACCAAAATCATTTATAATAACCAATGATAAAGTATATATTTCGTCGATTTCCACCCAAACGCTCTACAAACGTACGAAATCGGCAAAGATAATAGATGAATTAGTTCAATGAAAGGAACAGATATTGATATGAGTATGGAAAAAATTGAAACAAAGTACGACGAAAATCAAATTCAGGTGCTTGAAGGTCTTGACGCTGTAAGAAAGCGGCCGGGTATGTATATCGGCTCGACCTCAGCGGCAGGTCTGCATCATCTCGTGTACGAGATTGTGGATAACTCAATCGACGAAGCATTGGCCGGATACTGCACGGAAATAAAGGTTGATATTAATCCCGACAACTCTGTTACAGTAACCGATAACGGCCGAGGCATACCCGTTGGTATCCATCCTCAGCAAGGTATTCCAACTGTTGAAGTTGTTCTTACCATTCTCCACGCCGGCGGTAAATTTGGCGGCGGCGGATACAAGGTATCAGGCGGTTTGCACGGCGTTGGTTCATCTGTTGTTAATGCCCTCTCCGAAAAGCTTGAGGTTGAAGTTTCCGATGGTGAACATATTCACTATCAGAGCTATGAAAGAGGTAAGCCTACATGTAGTCTCAAAGTCATTGGCGATACTACGGCTACAGGCACAAAAATTACCTTTAAACCGGACCCGGAAATTTTCGAAACTCTTGTTTTTGAATACGACGTTCTTCACAAACGCCTCCGTGAACAGGCATATCTTAACCGCGGCGTAAAAATTATTTTCACCGATTTGCGTGACCCCGACAGGGAACCTGTTACACTTCATGCCGAGGGTGGTATAACAGAGTATGTTACCTACCTTAACAAAGCAAAAGACTCTCTCCACGACGACGTTATATACTTTGAAGCAAAGCGCAAGGATATGGAGGTTGAGGTTGCAATGCAGTACACAACTGCATACAACGAAACAATAATGAGCTTTGCAAACAATATCCATACCATCGACGGAGGTATGCACGAAACCGGATTTAAATCAGGTCTTACCCGTGTTATAAACGATTATGCCCGTAAATATAACTTCCTTAAAGAAAAGGATCAGAATTTAACAGGCGAGGATACAAGAGAAGGCCTCACCGCGGTAATAAGCGTTAAAGTTACTGAAGCTCAGTTTGAAGGGCAGACCAAAACCAAGTTGGGCAACAGCGGTGCAAGAACTCTTGTTGAAAATGCGCTTAACGACAAGCTTGCGGCATACCTCGAAGAAAATCCCAAGCTTGCTAAAACAATAATAGAAAAAATTCTTATGGCATCAAGAGCGAGAGAAGCGGCAAAGAGAGCAAGAGAAAGCGCGAGAAACGAGAAGAACGCAACCAGCTCATCACTCCTTGGTAAGCTTGCACGTTGTACTGATGAAAACACCGACTATGCAGAATTATATATCGTCGAGGGTGACTCAGCGGGAGGTTCCGCAAAGCAAGGCAGAAACAGACGTTTCCAGGCAATTCTTCCTCTTTGGGGTAAAATGCTGAACGTTGAAAAGTCAAGAATAGACAAGGTTTATTCAAACGAAAAGCTTTTGCCGATTATTCAGGCTTTAGGTGCCGGCATCGGAAACGATATGGATATGTCGAAGCTCCGCTACGGCAAAGTTGTTATTATGGCGGATGCCGACGTTGACGGTCAGCATATAAGAACTCTGCTTCTTACATTCTTCTTCCGTCATATGCGCCCCCTTATAGACCAGGGGCACGTTTATATTGCTCAGCCGCCTCTCTTTAAGGTGTTCAAGGGCAAGAACAAAAATTACGAAGAACGCTTTGCTTTCTCTGATGAAGAAAGAGATATGCTTTTAGCTGAAATGGGAGCAGGTGCAAAGGTACAGAGATATAAAGGTCTTGGTGAAATGGACCCTGAAGAGCTCTGGGAAACCACTATGGACCCCGAAAAGCGTACAATGCTCCGCGTGGAAGTGGAAGATGCACAGCTTGCAGATGAGACATTTACAATCCTTATGGGAGAGAAAGTAGAGCCACGACGTGAGTTTATTGAAAAGCATGCGAAGTATGTATCCAATCTTGATATTTAATAAAAAAGCTGCATATGCGGAGTGTCCTTAAGAACACGCGGCAGCGATATAAATTCCGGTGCAATTTGCGAGATGCACTTAGTCGCGATATGTCCCTTCGGGACGTAGAAAAAGGGATTTATATCATATAACCTAAAGGTCACATGGTCACAATTTGCGTAACAAATTATATCGCATTTGTCGACAGACAAATATATCGCGTTTGTGAAACAAACATATATCAAAACCTCCTAATTCGCATAATATGCGGATTGGGAGGTTTCAACTTTTTAAAAAATCCTTAAGAACACTCGGTATTCGGCGTTGTCACCTGTGCTTTCTTGGCTTTCCGACCGTGACTGAACATCGCAATCAGCGATGCAGTCACTAAAATTACGGACTGATAAGGGAACTGATGTCCGTAATTTTTCCCGCAAAAAAAGCACAGGCGACGGGAATTTTGTACCAATAATTACATTGTTTAGAATACTCATAATTATTTATTATGGCTACGAACAAGCTTGGCGTTTTGGTTTGTTTTCCCGAACGGAGGAAAATTGTGAATATCAATTTCCTATTCTAATTCACAATTTTAGCACTTGCATTGCTGAGTGCAATGTTCAAGTGCGGCCTTAAAGAGAGAGGGAAAACAAACCAAAACAACGTATGCTATGAACAACCAATAAACTATAAAAAGCCCTCCGCAGGAGCCATGCGGGGGGTGGGGCGGCTTTGGAAATCAGCCCCACGACTTTTGGTTCTTTTGGTCTCAAAAGAACCAATAAACCAAATAAAAAATTCGTACAACTTATATACTGACATAGAGTATCACTACTTTAGAAATTCATTAGTCCATAAACACAAAAAATGGAGCATGATTCAATCATACTCCATTTATCTCGTTACCCACCAAATACATAGGCATTATATATTATGCAAACTTCCTGATGTAGTCTCTCAGAACAAAATCACCTATTGTATTAGGATAGCTCATAA
>JAZRNL010000047.1:0-29324 GCA_045648165.1 Clostridia bacterium
ATATGGCATACCGTCTGAAAATGTTATCCGTCATTTTGACGTTACAGGAAAGCATTGCCCTAAGCCGTTTGTTGATGAGAATAAATGGCAGAACTTTAAAAAAAGACTTGAAGGAGATGATATTGATATGGACGAGCTTAACAAATTCAAAAAAGAGTATTCAGAATATGTGGAGCATACAAGCAACATTATAAATGCTATGGGCAAGGAAATTGCCAGCCTTCAGAATATTATTAATATTATGGGCAAAGAGATTTCTGAATTAAATGTAAAAATCAAAAACTGAAAGAAGGTGAAATTTTATGAATGATGTTAAGATTTTTATTTGCACTTTTGCAGGGGTTGCGGGAAGCTTATTTACTAAAATATTCGGAGGCTGGTCGGATGATATGATAACACTCATCATATTTATGGCAGTAGACTTTATAATGGGGCTTATAGTTGCCGGAGTTTTCAAAACTTCCGGGAAAACAAAGAGCGGAACTTTAAACAGTAAGGCAAGTTTTAAGGGGCTTTGCAAAAAGTGTGTGATGCTCCTGTTTGTTCTTATTGCCTGCAGGCTGGACATGCTTCTTGGAGTTGACTATATAAGAGCCGCAACGGTTATAGGTTTTATTCTGAATGAAGCTATATCCATAGTTGAAAATGCTGGGCTTATGGGAATACCTCTCCCGGAAACTATAAAAAAAGCCATAGAGATTTTAAAAAACAGATCAGGCGGTGAATGATTGTGTATATATCAGACGTAATTGAACAGGCAAAAGCTCTTTTTCCGTCGGAATACACCGCACAGGAATACCTTAAATGGTGCGATGAGCTCTCCGCAGATATCAGGAAAAACTATGATATTGTATATGATAAATTTACGGTTAATTCTTCGGAAGTTTTGCTTCCGGAGGAGATTTCCGTAAATGAGATTGCAAAAATCATAGCAGACGGAAAGGAGCTTAAGAAAACCGACCTTCGTGACTTTGGATTTATATATGAATACAGCGAAGAGGGACGCACAATTAAAAAGGCAGACGGTATACCGTCGGAGTTTGAAATCATTTATGCAGTACCACATTACCCTACGCGTTACATAAATGAGGAGGGGATAGCTGTTTTTTCAGGAAACCGCTTTACTTGCGGCAAACCTTTCCTCACCGGGGATACTGTAAAAATTACAGACGGCGGTAAGGAATACACAGTACATATTACAGATATGGAGAACGATGTGTTTTTTTACGGCGGTGCAGAAATCCCGAACGGCGAAAGAAAGGTCTGCTTCTGCCGTGAAATCACGGAAAAAACCCTGATGCCTGCGCCATATGATACGGCGTATATTGATTTTGTTAATGCAAAGGTAGCTATGTATCAGGGAGATAATACCGCATACAGGAGCTTTATGGAACAGTACAATGAAAAAATGAAAGACTATCGTATGTATATCACCCGCAACACGCCGAGAATAAAAAGCCGGTTTAAAAACTGGTATTAGAAAGGAAGTGAATTTTTATGGAGTTTATTATGGAAACACCTCCTGAGCTCACCGGAGATACAGAGGAGGACTTAAAAGCTCTCCGGGATCATATTGCCGAACTTCAGGACGAGCTTGAATATACATTCAAAAGGAGGCTTGAAAATGACACAGAATAAAATATCAGGAGAATTTTTATCAAAGGCTCTTTCTGCTTTTGATAAATACAAAAGCGATAAGGATTTATTAAACCGCCGTGTTCGGGAAAATGACTACTGGTACAAGGCCAGGTACGGAAAGCTGATAAATCCTCTCAGCAACGAAACTGAGCCGGTAACTGCGTTTATATTCTCTGCAATCGAAAACAAGTTTGCCGATGCAGTTGATAACTTTCCCACTCCAAATATTCTTGAACGCGAACCGTCAGATAAACCGCTCACTGAGCTTTTATCAAAAATTCTTCCTGTTCAGCTTGACCTTGCGGATTTCAAAACGGCTTACAAAACTAATTGGCGGCGTAAATTGAAGCACGGAACCGGCATATACGGAGTTTTTTACGAAAATAAAAAAATAAAAATACGTTCTCTTTCCATTCTCAATGTATATTGCGATATGCACGTAGACAATATTCAGGACAGCAAGTTTTTGTTTATTGTAAATGCAGTGGATAACGAGGAACTAAAGGCAATGTATCCGGACCATTTTGAAAAGTTTACGGGGAGCGCTACGGTGGAAACCTTTGATGGATCTCATGAGGCGGAGGACAGAACAGAGATAGTGGACTGCTACTACAAAAAATCAGGAAAAGTTCATTGTATGAAGCTTTGCCGCGGCGAGGTGATTGCATCAACCGAGGAGGGCAATTATCCCGATGGAATTTATCGTCACGGAATGTATCCGGTGGTATTCGACACCCTTTATCCTGAGGAGGATTGCCCCTTTGGCTTCGGAGTGATTGACATTTGTAAAAATCCGCAAATTTATATAGACCGTCTTGACGGGGCTATTATAAAAAATGCAGTTTTGTCAAGTAAAATAAGATTTCTTATTAAAGACAGCGGAGCCGTAAACGAAGAAGAGGTAATTGACTGCGAAAATGATATTATTCATGTTGCAGGCTCAGTTGATACCGATTCAATACGTGAGCTTAAGGTATCTGGACTTCCGGGATACGTTATGAACCACCGTACCAAAAAGATTGAAGAGCTCAAAGAAATAGCCGGGAACCGTGATTTTCAGCAAGGCGGAACAAATAACGGCGTTACGGCGGCAAGTGCTATATCCATTCTTCAGGAAACGGGTAATAAGCTCTCCCGTTCGTCTATTGACGATGCCTATGACAAGTACAGACAGATTGTACTGATGGTTATAGAGCTTATGAGGGAATTTTTTTCCAAACCGCAGATTTTCAGGGTTGCAGGGGAAAACGGGGAACCGCAATTTGCAGAATTTTCGTCTAAGCTTATGTATAAATCCTGGGACAAAAAAGAACCTGTTGAGTTTGATATAGACATTATACCTCAAAAGCAAAATCCTTTCCAGAGAGAAAGTAATAACACCACTATCATTCAGCTTTGGCAGGCAGGATTTTTCAATCCTCAGAATGTTGAAATGGCGGCTGTTGCTCTCGAGGCTATGAGCTTTGACGGAAAAGAGAAAATTATTGAGGAACTTCGAAAGGCCGCGAGGCTCACAACGCCTCAACCGGTATCTATGGAAGATAATACCAAAAATCCGGACGAGCTTGTTCCCGTGAATGAAACCGTAGCCCGGTTGATTAGTAAAAACAGTTTGTAAAGGAGGAATAATAAATGGCAAATAATCAGGATAAGGAAAAAATGACCGTTGCGCCTGAGACAACGGCAGAGCTTCCGGATATAAATCCCCTTCAGATGCACAAAAACAATTTCAGTTCAAATGATATTGGTGTAAGAAGTGCTCTTAATGCGTTGGGGTTTGAAAATGACGGCATTGGTTATAACGGTAATGATGTAACTTACAACGGGATGAGTATAGTAACACCAACAGATAATGTGAATGGGGTAACAAAAACTGATACAAATGGTCTCATAAGCGGTGTGAATAACTATAACAAGAAGAAGGGTAAGGACGATTATGTAGTTGATGTAACATCCTATGCGGCTATGGAAAGCAAGCTTCCCAATTCTGTAAAGTACAATCAAAACGGCACTGTTACCCTGGGAGGAATACCTATTGAAAATGCGGTTATAATTGATGGAAATTCATATGCACCCAAAAGCGCCATTGAGGCGGCGGTTAAAAAGCTTAAAGAGAGCACCGGTTATACCACACATTCAGAACTTGCCCGGGATTATCTTTCACGCACAGAGAATTCGGCAGATAAGTATATGGATAAGATAAATAATTATGCACCATTTGCGTATGACCCTGAAAATGACCCGGTGTATAAGGCGTATGCGGCTATGTATGAACGCAATGCAAAGAGGGCTCACGAGGATATCCTTCATATGAACAATGCAAAAACCGGGGGATATGGTAACAGTGCTGCCATTACTTCGGCAAACCAAGCATACTACAATCATATGTCAGAGCTTAATGACCGCATACCGGAGCTTGCGTCGAATGCATATAAAAGGTATGCCGATGAATACGACAGGCTCTGGAGAGGTCTCGAAGCATACGGTACGCCGGTTGACCGATATAATATTGCTGCAAAAGCCGGCGGGGAAGACATAGATTCAATATATAATGCTTTGCTTCAGGATTATAACAGAGATATTGAAAATCGAAACTTTAATTATCAGTCATATATTGATGGCCGTGACTTTGATTATAAGCAGAAATATGACAGTGAACAAATGGCATATAAAGAGGCAATGGATGCATGGGAGAGAGAAAACATTCTGATACCAAGAAGTCTTTTATATATGCAGGAGTATGATTTCAACAATCTGAAAAACCCTCTCGCTCTCCAACTTGAAGAAGAAAAGCTTTCAAATCAAAAGCTTGACAACAAGGTAATAACAAGAAGATATGGGATAAAATAGGTAAATTAAAAAGCTTTCACTTCAAATTGTGAAAGCTTTTTAATTATTAGTTTGTAAGCTTTGACTGAATATCTTTGATTGCAGTTTTTTCAAACTTTATAAAAGACTTTTCGTCCTGTGTACCGATATTGCCGGTTTCAATAATAACAAATTCGTCTTTGATTTTTGAAACCTTACCTGCAATACCGCCGATTGTTACAACCTTGTCGCCAACCTTCATATTGTTGATTTTTTCTCTCAGTGCTTTTTCCTTCTTCTTTTGAGGTCTGATCATTATAATGTACATAAGTACAAAAACCATAATCATAGAAATCAAGGAAGGCATCATTCCAAGCATACCTGCGCCTTCAGCCGGTACGGCTGCCTCAGCATATGCTACTGTTGAAAATGTGAACATACATATATCTCCTTTTTTGTTTATTAGCTTCCGCCATACCTTGCCATTATACTATTATTGAGTGGAAATTTCAAGCCTTTTTTGTACTTTTTATATATTTTAAAAAAAATTGTAATAAATTTTACTTTTTCACTTGAAAATAGACAAAAAAAGTAGTATAATTATTGGGTAATGTAATTGGAAATTATTACTTTTAAGTTGTAGTTTCCTAAATTATAAAAAAGTCTATCTATGGAAGTGAACTGTTAAAACAACAGTCATGATAGTGACTTTTTACAAAAAGACTAAAAAAAGGGGAATTCTAATGAGTAAGTTTTTGGACACAATAAAGGAAAGAGCAAAAACAGATAAAAAGACAATTGTTCTTCCCGAATCGATGGATGCCAGAATTTATGAAGCGGCAGAAAAAATTCTTAAGGAGGACTTTGCTGATATTATTATCGTAGGTACTCCTGAAGAGGTTGAAAAATATAGCAAAGGCTATGATATTACAGGCGCTACAATTATCGACCCCTTCACATATGAAAAAACAGAAGAGTACCTTAACCTTTTTGTCGAACTCAGAAAGTCTAAGGGTCTCACATATGAAGAAGCGAAGGCAACGGCTCTCGGAGATTATATGTATTACGCCTGCCTGATGGTTAAAGCGGGCGATGCTGATGGTGTTGTATCAGGCGCTTGCCACTCAACTGCAAATACTCTAAGACCCAGCCTTCAGATTATCAAGACTAAGCCCGGAACAAAGCTTGTTTCTGCTTTCTTTGTTATAGTTGTTCCTGATTGCGAATACGGTTCAAACGGAACATTTATCTTCGGCGACAGTGGACTTGTACAGAACCCCAACCCGGAAGAGTTGGCGGCAATTGCTGCTTGCTCTGCAGAATCTTTTGAACTTCTTGTTCAAGAGGAGGCAATTGTTGCAATGCTTTCACACTCGTCAATGGGCAGTGCAAAGCACGATGATGTTACTAAGGTGGTTGAAGCGACAAGAATTTGTAAGGAAGAAAATCCTAACCTTAAGGTTGACGGTGAACTTCAGCTCGATGCGGCAATCGTTCCCGAAATCGGTGAATCAAAGGCGCCGGGAAGTGCTGTTGCAGGTCATGCAAACGTTCTTGTATTCCCTGATCTTGATGCAGGAAATATCGGCTACAAGCTGGCACAGCGTTTGGCAAAGGCAGAGGCTTACGGCCCTGTAACCCAGGGTATTGCAATGCCGATTAATGACTTATCACGTGGATGCAGTGCTGACGATATTGTTGGTGTTGTAGCAATTACTTGTGTTCAGGCACAGAAGAATTAATAATTTGCAAAGGGAGTAGAATTAAATGAAAGTTTTAGTTATAAATGCAGGAAGCTCGTCTCTTAAATATCAGCTCATTGATATGGACAGTGAGCAGGTTTTGGCAAAAGGTCTTTGTGAACGTATAGGCCTTGACGGTGCCAATCTTCAGCACACAAACGTAAGCTTAGATAAAAAAGTACGTATTGAAAGTAAAATGGCTAATCACGCAGACGGAATTAAGCTCGTTGTTGATGCGCTTGTTAACCCAGACCACGGCGTTATTAAGGATATGTCTGAAATCGGTGCAGTTGGCCACAGAGTGGTGCATGGTTCAGAAATATTTGCAGACTCATTCGTTATAACCGACGAGGTAATGGAAGCGCTTCAGGCTTGTACTCCTCTTGCACCTCTTCATAACCCTGCAAACATTACAGGTATTGAGGCTTGTGAAAAGATTATGCCCGGAGTTAAGCAAGTGGCAGTATTCGACACAGCTTTTCATCAGACAATGCCTCCCAAGGCATTTATGTACGGTCTTCCTTATCAGTTGTATGAGGAGCACAAAATCAGAAAATACGGCTTCCACGGAACAAGCCATAAGTATGTTGCAGCAGAGGCTGCAAAGATGCTTGGCAAAGCTCCTGAAGACCTCAAAATCATCACCTGCCATCTTGGTAATGGCTCATCAATAACAGCGGTTGACGGTGGAAAATCTGTTGACACAACAATGGGCTTCACTCCCCTCGACGGTACTATTATGGGTACAAGAACAGGTACTATGGACCCTGCGGTTATTCTTTATATGATGGATGATATGGGACTTACATCTTCACAGATTAACACTGTTGTTAACAAAGAGTCAGGCGTATATGGTGTTTCAGGCATTTCAAGCGATTTTAGAGACCTTTCTGCTGCTGCAGATAATGGCAATGAGAGAGCTCAGCTTGCCCTTGATATGTTCACATACGGTGTTAAGAAATACATCGGTTCATATGCAGCAGCTATGGGCGGTGTTGATGCAGTTGTATTTACTGCAGGCGTTGGTGAAAACGATAGCCAGACACGTGAATCAATAGTAGAAGGTCTTGAATTTATGGGGATTAAGATTGATAAGGAAATGAACAAGAACAGAGGCAGAATGGACATTTCAGCTCCTGATGCAACAGTTAAAACCCTTGTAATCCCCACAAATGAAGAGCTTATGATAGCTATTGATACAAAAAGACTTATAGAAGGTTAATTAATCATAGGAAGAGCCTTTGAGGCTCTTCCTATGACATATTACCGACTCACTTAAATTTGTGAAAAGGATGATGGAGGTATGGAAATAAATAAAAAAGGTGTGGTATTCAGGCGCCTTAGGGAGCTTATGCTTTCATGCTTTGTTCTATCTTTGGTTGCAATGGTGCTGAATATTATGAACGTGATTGAAACAGCATACGGACTTATGATTTTACTCAGTATATTTTCTTTATTTTTCTGGGTAGTTAATATTCGTCAGATGAGAGACTGTTATTACGACCTTAAGGGTGATAAATCACATTTTAAACTGAACCTTATAGCATATCTTATTTTTATATGTGTAAATGCACTTTTGTTCCTTTTTGTATATTTCACAAGAGGTGAACTTTCACAGTATGTTTATACAGGTATTTTTGCACTTACAAAATTATTTAAGTATTTGCCACCGTATATAAACTCAAACTTTATGTCTGCTGCTGTTTTCCATATAGTGGGTATCATTTTAGTATTTGTAGCACCGATGGGAATACGTATTGAAGAAGATTACAATGAAAAAAGCATACAAAAATCAGAAGATTAATTTCTTCTGATTTTTTAGGGAGATGGGAATATGGAACAGTTCAGGGTTACAGGTATGAGTTGCGCTGCCTGCAGTGCAAGAGTTGAAAAGGCTGTCGGCAGTGTTGACGGAGTGAGCTCGGTTTCCGTCAATTTGCTCACAGGCGCAATGTCTGTGGAAGGTGGAGCGAGGGACGAAATAATATCTGCAGTTGAAAAAGCAGGCTACGGAGTGGAGATTAAAAATGCAAGTAAAAAAGCATTTTCCTATGAAACTCCAAAAATGAGTGATGTTACCCATCTGGGAAAAAGGCTTGCTTCTTCACTTATGTTTCTTCTGATTTTAATGTATATTTCTATGGGTCATATTATGTGGGGATGGCCTTTGCCTCGCTTTTTAGAAGGAAATCATATTGCAACGGGCATAGCAGAGCTTTTGCTCACAGTTTCAGTGCTTGTAATAAACAGGGATTTTTTTATAAAAGGTATAAATGCGGCGTTTAAAGGTGCTCCCAACATGGATACTCTTGTAGCGCTTGGTTCAGGTGCAGCATTTGTATATAGCATCTGTCTGCTTTTTGCAATGACTGCTTCCCCGGACGGTCACTCCTTGCTTCATGGATTATATTTTGAGTCTGCAGCTATGATAGTAACTCTTATAACCGTGGGAAAGCTTCTTGAGGCAAGGGCAAAGGGAAAAACAACCGATGCTTTGATGAGTCTTGCGGATCTGGCTCCTAAAACTGCTACGGTTATTGTGGATGGTGCAGAAAAAATCATAGCAGCAGAAGATGTATGTGTTGGAGATATATTTATAGTAAAGCCGGGAGAGAGTATTCCTGCTGACGGTATTGTAATTGAGGGTGCCAGTGCGGTGGATGAATCTGCCCTTACGGGCGAAAGTATTCCGATGGATAAAGAAGACGGGGATAAGGTATTTGCCGCAACTGTAAATCGGTCAGGGTTTATAAAATGCCGGGCAACATTTGTGGGAGAGGATACAGGACTTGCCCGTATAATCAAAGCGGTGAATGAAGCATCTTCCACCAAGGCTCCAATTGCAAAGGTTGCTGATAAGGTATCGGGAATTTTTGTGCCTTGTGTAATATCTATTGCTGCAGTTACAACTGTAATCTGGCTTTTATTGGGCAGAGAAATCGGATTCTCTATAGCCCGTGGTATATCTGTGCTTGTTATCAGTTGCCCCTGCGCTCTCGGGCTTGCAACTCCCGTTGCGGTAACCGTAGGAAGCGGCGTGGGTGCGAAAATGGGTGTTCTTTTTAAAAATGCCGCCAGCCTTGAGGAGGCAGGCAGAGCAAAAATCGTTGCCCTTGATAAAACAGGAACAATCACAAAGGGAGAGCCCACGGTAACAGATGTTATACCTGAACCCGAAATTGAAGAAAAAGAGCTGCTTACCATAGCGCTGGCTTTAGAGAGTAAGAGTGAGCATCCTCTTGCAAAGGCAGTAATCCGTCATTGTGAAAATCTTGGAATGAAGCCGTTTGATATTACAGATTTTGAAATTTTTCCGGGCAATGGTCTTTCAGGCATTGTAAATGGTGCAAAACTTATAGGGGGAAGTGTAAAATTCATAAACCCCTGTGATAGGATTTTGGATATGTCAAAGCTTCTTGCAGAGCAGGGGAAAACACCTCTTATTTTCAAGAAAAACGACACTGTTCTTGGGATTATAGGAGTTGCGGATGAAATAAAGGACGATAGTAAAGATGCAATAAAAGCGTTTAAAAAAATGGGAATGGAAGTTGTTATGATAACAGGTGACAACGAAAAAACTGCAAATGCCATCGGAGAAAAATGCGGAGTAGATAGGATAATAGCAGACGTTCTGCCCGAGGGCAAGGCAGACGCCATTAAAAAGCTTAAGCAAAAAGGTAAGGTTGCGATGGTGGGGGATGGTATAAATGACGCTCCCGCTCTTACTCTCGCAGATACGGGCATTGCAATCGGAGCCGGAACAGATATTGCTATTGATGCGGCGGATATTGTGCTTATGAACAGCAGTCTTTCCGATGCGGTATCGGCAATTGCTCTGAGTCGTAAAACCCTTAGGAATATATATGAAAATCTGTTTTGGGCATTTATATACAATGTAATCGGAATTCCCATTGCGGCGGGAGCACTTGTTCCTTTTGGAATAGAGCTCAGTCCTATGCTTGGGGCCGCGGCAATGAGTTTATCCAGCTTCTGTGTTGTATCCAATGCTCTCAGAATTAGCACCTTCAAAAAAAATAAAAATGTAAAGGGGATTAAGAAAGTGAAAAAAGAACTTAAAATAGAAGGCATGATGTGTATGCACTGCTCAGGCAGAGTAAAATCTGCTCTGGAAGCTATGGACGGAGTAGAGACGGCAATCGTCAGTCACGAAACCAATAATGCAATTATAACCCTCACAAAGGAAATCCCTTACGACGCGTTAAAAGCAACAGTTGAGGCAGAGGGGTATAAGGTTGTAGAAAAAGCTTGACAAAATAAAAAATATGGTGTATAATTCTCTCAGATTAGGGAGTAGTTGGCATCGGATTTTTCGATGTTTACATTGCCGTCAATACGGTTTTTGAGTAAAAAACCCGGTTATGTAACTTTTGCAGCGAGACTTTTCTGTATTATTTTAATGCAGAAAAGATCGCTGTTTTTTTGCGGCTTCTGCATACGAAAGGAAGAGATAAAAATGGTAATGGTTTTACAGGTTTTGTTGTTGGTAGTGGGGTTTGCTATGCTTGTTAAAGGCGCCGATTGGTTTGTTGACGGTGCGGCAAGCGTTGCGGCAAAGTTTGGCATACCTCAGCTTGTAATCGGGCTTACGGTGGTTGCTATGGGAACGAGTGCGCCGGAGGCGGCGGTTAGTATTTCAGCCGCTATGGCAGGAAGTGCAGAAATAACAATCGGAAATATTGTGGGCAGTAATATCTTGAATATTCTTATAATTCTGGGATTATCTGCAGTTATAGCTCCACTTGCGGTAGCTAAGTCCACTGTCCGGATAGAAATCCCGTTTATGATTTTAATAACAATTATTCTTGCCCTTCTGGGCAGAAACGGATTAATTGGCAGAATTTCAAGTCTTGTTCTTCTTGTATTGTTTGTACTTTATCTTGCATATACAATTGTAGTTGCTATTAAGAATAAAGACGGAGATGGAGAAGAAATCAAACAAATGCCATTGTTAAAGGCTGTAATTTTTACTGTTATCGGTCTTGGTGTAGTCATTATGGGAAGCCGTTTTACAGTTAGCTCAGCAAGCTATATAGCTAAGGCTATGGGACTTAGCGAACGTTTTATCGGCCTTACTATAGTGGCTCTCGGAACATCATTACCTGAGCTATTCACATCTGTTGCTGCGGCGCGTAAGAATAATGCGGATATTGCAATCGGAAACGTAGTAGGAAGTAATATATTCAATATTTTGTTTGTAGTAGGTCTTTCAGCTATGATAATCCCTGTTCCTTTTGCGTCAAACTTTATGTTCGACACAGGTGTATGTGCTGCAACTTCAGTGCTTCTCCTGCTTTGTTGCTTCAGATACCAGCGCCTTACAAGACCTGCCGGAATAATCATGCTTCTGTGCTATGCACTGTATTTTGTTATAATACTGTAATCATACTAAGTGATTTTGTATAATAAGCTTATTAAATTCACTTTGCGGTAACGTAAATTTAATCAAATTAATTGTTGCATTATTCTGCTTTGTGTGATATAATACCCCGTGTGACTATTGGGGGACTGTATTTTTTTGTGTACAGTATTATTTTTTGAGAGCAAAGGAATTATTAATAATGAAACAAAAGTGTTATAGAATATCTGAGCTTTCAGATATTGAGGGCAGATATAATGAATGTAATAGCAATAATTAATTATATTATATCGGTGCTTTTCGCAGTGTGCTATTCCTATCAGTTTATCTATGTGCTTATAGGAATGTTCAGAAAGCCCCGGAAGTATACCGCTAAAACGAACCACCGTTATGCGGCGGTTATTTCTGCAAGAAATGAAGAAAATGTAATAGCAAATCTTATAGAAAGTATTAAAGACCAGGATTACCCCTCAGAGCTTATAGATACTTATGTGATTGCAGATAATTGTACAGACTCTACTGCAGACGTTGCAAGAGCTGCCGGAGCAAATGTTCTTGAACGTTATAACAATGAGCTTGTAGGCAAGGGTTATGCTCTTGACTGGTTTTTCAATATGCTTAAAAGCGAAGGTAAAGACGAGCTTTACGACGGCTATATAATAATAGATGCGGACAATGTGCTGGATAGAAAGTTCGTAGCGGAAATGAACGGGGTTTTTGATAATGGCTACCGAGTTGTAACAAGCTACCGTAATTCCAAAAATTATGGAGAGAACTGGATAACATCGGGGTATTCGCTATGGTTTATAAGAGAGGCCAGATATCTCAATAATGTAAGAATGCAACTTGGTACAAGCTGTGCAATTTCAGGTACGGGATTTTTGGTAAGCTCAGAAATTTTCCGTGAAAACGGAGGTTGGATACATCATCTTCTTACAGAAGATATTGAATTTACAACCGATTGCATAATAAAAGGCGAAAGAATAGGTTACTGCGCAGATGCAATGCTCTACGACGAGCAGCCTGTAAAATTTCAGCAGTCATATGCTCAGCGATTGCGTTGGGCAAAGGGCTTTTATCAGGTGTTTAAAAAATACGGGGTAAAGCTGGTTAAGGGAATTTTTAAAGGCAGCTTTGCCTGCTACGATATGCTTATGACCCTTATGCCCGCTGTACTTCTTACCTTTGCAAGCGTATGTGTAAATCTTGCAGCAATTCCTATGGGAATAATAAATCATAGTATGATAGGTTTTGCAGGTGCTATTATACCTGTTCTCCAGACGCTGGGATATATTTTTGGTATGTTTTTTATACTGGGGCTTCTAACAACCGTTACCGAATGGAAGCAGATACACAGTAAATGGTATAAAAAGCTTATGTATCTTATCACTTTCCCGGTGTTTATGCTTACATACATCCCCATTTCATTTATTGCCCTTTTCCGCAAAGTGGAATGGACACCTATTGAGCATACTGTTTCTAAAACTGTTGAGGATATATGTAAAGAAGAGACTAATCTTAACAAATAACCTGATTTTCAGATTTGTATTTTGTGCCCATGGTGTACAGAAAGGGATGTTTTGAAGTTGAAGAGATTATTTAAAAAATCGGAGGTTTTAACAGTTCCGAATTTGCTTAGCTTATTCAGATTATTGCTTCTTCCGGTTATAGTATGGCTATATGGTGTAAAGCATGATTATACTGCCGCAATAGCACTCCTTATTCTTTCGGGGCTTACAGACATAGTGGACGGATTTATTGCACGGAAGTTTAATATGGTTTCAGATTTAGGTAAAATTCTGGACCCTATTGCCGATAAGCTCACTCAGGGAGTTTTGCTTATATGCCTCGCAGTGAAGTATAAAATAATAATTCTGCTTGTGGTTGTATTTGCCCTTAAGGAATACATAATGATAACTCTGGGCTATATTGCAATGAAGCGTAAAGACTCTGTTAACAGTGCAAAATGGTACGGAAAGCTTAACACTGTAATAATTTACAGCACAATAGTGTTAATCATAATGTTCCCCGGAATCCCGGTTTCTGTGGTAAACCTGTTGTCACTTACCTGTATTGCAATGATTGTGGCATCTTTCGTAATGTACGCAAGGTTTTATCAGAGAATACTTAAAAAAGACTAAATAAAAAAAACGTCTCGTAGGAGACGTTTTTTATGTTTAAATCTTTTCTTCAAAATACTTCATAAGTTCTTCCGGGATTTTGTCCTTGTCATAGGAGCAGGAAACTTCGAATACGTGGCCTGAACCCCGAACCCTGTAGGAAATCAAAATGTTAAGCCTTTTATTGTAGTCTGTAAACTTTTTACCTTCAATCATACTGTCATAAACACTGTAAAGTTTTTTGATTTCTTCAGGATCTGTTACACTTACTGCATTTTCCTGCGCCAATAATTCCTCGGTATTAGCTTCTTTTGCGCTATATTGGGATAGGTCAGACTCCCATACAGAGATCGTGGCTCCCTCAATATCCGATGCTGTGGGCAGTGAGGAGTAAAATCCAAGCTCCGTCAGAACCTGAGCAGTGTTTTTGTAGTCAGAATTAATCATATATGTACTTTCTGACTTTTGTATATTTTCAGCATTAAACTCTTCGGGAGGCTTTGTGTTGTATACAAATTTGTTGTTGTATGCAACGTTAATCATTACGGAGCCTCCGGTGTCAATAACCATTCTGTTATATGGCATCTCTGAAAGGTCTTTTATAAGTGCCTCTGTTATGCGATTCATAGCAGAATTATCGGGATAGTAAGTTACATTTTCTTTTAATCTGCGGTCACGGATTGTAACAGATGTAAACTCTCTGTAGCCTCCGTTTGCAAGCTCGTACATATCTGCACGCATTTGCTTAGTTTCATACAGAGGCTTTAAAAATTCTGCATCCTCTGTATATGAAATATTGTATCTTCTTTTGAATGTTTTGCCATTTTTAAGAGTATACTCCACAGGGATTTGATTGTCTGAATTAAATCTGTTTCTGTTTTTGATGCAATGCTCATGGAGTGATATGACATTTTTTATGTCGGCTTCCTCGGTGAAAGACGTGTCAATCTGACCGGGGAGTGTGTAGGTCAGCTCATATCCGTCGTAATGATAATAGTGAGCAGTGTTTTGGTATGTAATTCTTGCTGAAGCTATATTATCAGCATCCGGTACCCGGGTTTCAAACCCTGTAAGGTCGAATTCAATAACGGCGCAAAAGCAAAGTGCAGCCGCAATATATATGGATAAAGGTTTGAAAATTCCCTTGGGACTAAGGCTTTTACGTGAAATCATATACGAGATTGCCGTGCCCAGAATTCCAAGAGGGATAATCGTCCACACACCGGGGATATGGAGTATCTCTGTAAAATAAACATAGCTCAGCATACCCGACAGCATGGCAACTATTCCTATAAACACGGGGGTAAGCCATGAAAAGGCGATAACTTCGCCGTGAACCTCAAGCTTGCGTTTTTTATAAAGGTAATAAGCAAAAGCTGTAAATATAAAGATGAAAGCCGCATATAATGCAAAGCCGGGAGCAGTCATAAGGATTTTTTCACTTGCATATATGTAATCCATTGCTTTGCCGGAGTAGTGAACATATCCGTATAGCTCCTTATAAAAGAAGCTGTCAAAAAAGCTCCATATTAAGGCGGGGAGTATAAGTATTCCGCCGGTAAAAATCAATGTTCCGATAGAGTTTCCCGTAAACTGATTAATAACAGTTGTAAGAGAAAACAAAGTGCAGGTGTAAATTATTCCGCAGGCTATCCATTTAAGAACATGAAGTATACTATACTGACCGCTTATGTCAGGGTTTATAAGCATACAAATGAGTATAATTCCGCTGATTATAATGGGAGTCAGGGTAATCACTGCGCCTGATAAAAGTTTAGTTGCAAAAATATTCTTTCTTTTAACCGGCAGGCAGTGATACCCTGAAACGGAAGAGCCATTGTGGAGATAGGAAAACAGGAGAATAGCTACTCCGATTGAAAATGCAAATAAAATTGTAACAGAGCCGTTCATCCAGGTAATCATATTCCGGAGTGAGTATCCCAAATAATTATTTGTATATCTTTCGTATACCGGAACTACACATATCATTATAAGTATCAGTGTTTCAAGCAGTGAAATCCACCAAAACCTTTTAAGGTCTGAGCGGAATATGCTTTTATTAAAGAATGATGTTTTCAAACTCATAGCCCATACCTCCTAATTCATAAATAAATACTTCCTCCAGTGTAAGGGGGATAAGGTCGCATATAAGGGGACTGTATTCTGATATTGTATTTTTAATTTTCTCGCTGTCACCCTTTGCGATGATCATATGTACTCTTCCAATGCTCTCGGTATGAAGAATATTAATTTCCCTTTCAAGCTCTGTGGGGAAACTGCCTTTGAATGCAAGCTGAATTTTATGGATGTTGCCTTTCACGTCGTCAAGTGCTTTTTCCAAAACCACTTGTCCTTTGTGCATAATTCCCACGTGGTCGCACACATCCTCAAGCTCACGCAGATTATGGCTTGAAACAAGCACAGTGGTTTCGTTCTCCGCTACATCCTGAAGCACTATTTTCCACACATTTTTACGCATAACCGGGTCAAGTCCATCTACCGGCTCGTCCAGTATCATCACTTTCGGGCATGCGCATATTCCAAGCCAGAAGGCCACCTGCTTCTGCATACCTTTTGAAAGCCGGCGTACTTTTCTTTTTATGTCAATTTTGAAAACTTCTTTAAGGCTTTCAAACCTTTCCCAGCTCCAGTTTCTATAAATCCCTGCATAGAATTTTGCAGTGTCAAGTATGGAGTAGGACGGGAAAAAGTATAAATCGTCGCCAATATATATAAGTTCTTGTTTCACCTCCGGGTTTTCATAAACCGGCTTACCGTCAATCTCAAGAGTTCCCGAATCGGGAGTATAAATGCCTGTAAGGTTTTTTATGATGGTGGTTTTTCCGGCGCCGTTGGGACCTATAAGTCCGTAAACGGAGCCTTTTTTAACGTTCAGCGATAAATTGTCAAGTGCTTTGAAGCCGCTGAATGTTTTTGTAACCTTTTCCGCTTTAATCATAGTTGTTCCTCCTTATAAATTTGTGAAATGAGAGACTGAAGAGCTTTTTCCTCAATTCCCATAAACCGTAGCTCTCTGACTTGTTGGACAACGGCTTCTGTAAGCTCTGTCGCTCTAGGCGAATAGTCTGTTCCTTTACGGGAGCTCACAAAATACCCCTTTGCCTTGAGGGAATAGATATACCCTTCATTTTCCAACTCTTTGTATGCCTTTTGAATTGTGTTGGGGTTAATGGCAAGAGTAGATGCCATTTCACGTACCGACGGAATCTTTTCGTTTTCCAAAAGCATACCGCTTATGATCAGATCTTTGAGTTTGTCACATATCTGTTCGTATAAAGGTCTGTGATCTCCAAAATCAAGTTGTAGCATTTTATCCCTCCAATCTGTATTAACTGTACTAATACATATAATACAGTATAAATTTCAATTTGTCAATAGTTTTTAAAAAAAATTTTTCGCTTCTATCAAATTATGCCTTTTAGGAGATACAGAACCGTCCCCTGTCTCTGCGGTTTTTGTCAGCAATGTTGTATGCTCAAGATAATCAAAAAAAATGGGGTGTTGCAAACGCAACACCCCATCGTTATATGGTTTATTTATTAAGATACTTAGCAACTTCAGCTGCAACGAGCTTTGTGATTTTTTCAATATCAGTTTCTGTGCTGATGCCGCCGCCTGCTGTGCCAACGCTGCCGAAGAGCTCCATCTTTGCAGATGTGGCTTGCTTAACTGCCTCAACTGCTGCAGGGATAAGGTCGATAATACCCTTGTCCATTGTTGAGAACTTCTTGAATTCCGCTTCAACCGCTGCTACGTTAATATCAGTGAAGATGTTAACCTTGCTGATACCGTCGTGAATAGCCTGCTTGAAGTCGTTGTCAGAAAGACCTGAACCGCCGTGAAGTACGAGGGGTACATCAACTGTTTTTGCGATTGTGCGAATTCTTTCAAAGTCAAGTTTCGGGGGGAGCTTGTAAGCGCCGTGAGCGTTACCTACAGCAATTGCAAGAGCGTCAACACCTGTTTTGTCTACGAAATCCTTTGCAAGCTTGGGATCTGTAAAGAATTCAGATGGGTCTGTAAGGTGATGGCTTCCTTCTGCTGAGCCTTCGTTGTCGCCAACGTGACCGAGCTCTCCTTCGATTGTCGCACCGTAGGAATGAGCAATGTCTGCCATTTCCTTAACTTTGCGAACGTTTTCTTCGTATGAATCTGTTGAGCAGTCATACATAATTGAGCTGAAACCAAGCTTAAGAGCTTTTATACATGTGTCGTATGTAAGACCATGGTCAAGGTGAACAACCACAGGAACTGATGCTTTCTTTGCCATAGGTATGAGGTAGTAAGAAACCTCATCTAAAGGTCCGTAGGGAAGAAGAATTTCCGCTGTACCCATAATAACCGGTGATCTTGTAGCTTCTGCTGCTGCGATAATACCGCGTGCAAGCTCAAGGTTAACGGCGTTGAACAGACCAACGGCATATTTGCCTTGCTTAGCCGGTCTGAGAACTTCGTTCATATTAACTAACATTAAAATTTACCTCCTTGTTTGTAACAACAATACAACAATACATTTATATTATATACAAAACTTCGAATAAGTCAATAGTTTTTTTTGATTTTTAAGCATTTTTGTTGTTTTTTGTTTTGGTTTTTTCAGTTTTATCTTTGTTTTTGAGCAAAAATGTTGTGTTTTTATCCGCATATCCTCTGTATTTTTAATATGAAAGGGAGGTATAATACTATGAAAACCACATAAAACAAGGAATAACACCTTTTTTACCAATATGGGCACAATTGCATATTTAATAGGATATACAATTTATACAATACTAATGTTACATTTATGTAATAAAAGACCTAAAAAATAAAAAAGATGATAAAATTCTTCTAATTACTTGATTTTTTGTTTTAAAAGTGTTATGATAACCACATATGAGCCGTTGTCGGCTTGTTTTGCATGCCGATAAGGCGAATTAATTTTTTAGGAGGCGAAAATCGATGGCTAGAAAGAAAAAGACAATGGACGGTAACACCGCTGCCGCTTATGCTTCATATGCGTTTACAGATGTTGCCGCTATCTACCCAATCACACCATCATCAAACATGGCAGAAATCACAGATAAGTGGTCAGCTGCCGGAACAAAAAATATTTTCGGAAGAACTGTTAAGGTTGCAGAAATGCAGTCCGAAGCAGGTGCTGCAGGTACCGTTCACGGTTCACTTACAGCAGGTGCTCTTACAACAACTTATACAGCATCACAGGGCTTGCTCCTTATGATTCCTAATATGTATAAGATTGCCGGCGAGCTTCTCCCCTGCGTATTCAACGTATCAGCACGTGCTCTTGCATCTCATGCACTTTCAATTTTCGGCGATCATCAGGACGTTATGGCTTGCCGTCAGACAGGTTTCGCTATGCTCGCTTCTTCAAACCCCCAGGAAGCAATGGACCTTGGTGCAGTTGCTCATCTTACAACAATTAAAGGAAAAGTTCCTTTCCTTCACTTCTTTGACGGATTCAGAACTTCTCATGAATATCAGAAGGTTGAGTGCTGGGACTACGACCAGCTCGCAAAGCTCGTAGATTGGGATGCAATCGACGAATTCAGACGCGGTTCGCACAACCCCGAACACCCCGCTCAGCGCGGTACAGCTCAGAACCCGGATATCTTCTTCCAGGCTAAGGAAGCTGTTAACAAGTACTATGCTGCAATCCCTGCTCTTTGTCAGGAATATATGGACAAGGTAAATAGCGAAATCGGCACAGACTATAAACTCTTCAACTACTACGGTGCAGCAGACGCAGAGCACGTAATCGTTGCTATGGGTTCAGCTTGTGACACAATCCAGGAAACTGTTGATTACCTCAACGCTAACGGCGCTAAGGTTGGTCTTATAAAGGTTCGTCTTTACAGACCTTTCTCAACAGAAGCTTTTGTTAATGCTATTCCCAAAACTGTTAAGAGAATCAGTGTTCTTGACAGAACAAAGGAATCCGGTTCAGTTGGCGAGCCTCTTTATCTTGATGTTGTTGCAGCTCTTGCAGGTACAGAATTTGCAAACATCGAAATCTTTGGCGGACGTTACGGTCTTGGTTCAAAGGATACAACTCCTGCTCAGATCGTTGCAGTTTACAATAACGATTCCAAGAAGCAGTTTACAATCGGTATCAAGGACGATGTAACAAACCTTTCACTTGATATAGTTGAAAACCCCGATACAACTCCTGCCGGTACAACAAGCTGTAAGTTCTGGGGTCTTGGCGCTGACGGTACAGTTGGTGCTAACAAGAACTCTGTAAAGATTATCGGTGACCATACAGATATGTATGTTCAGGCTTACTTCGATTATGACTCAAAGAAGTCAGGCGGTCTTACAGTTTCACATCTCCGTTTCGGTGATTCAAAGATTACTTCAACATACCTTATCAACAAGGCTGACTTTGTTGCTTGTCACAAAGCTTCATATATCAGACAGTACGATATGGTAAGTGACATTAAGCCCGGCGGTGTATTCCTCCTCAACTGCGGATGGAATGCAGAAGAGCTCGAAGCTCATATCCCCGGTCAGGTTAAGAGATATATTGCTGAAAACAATATTCAGTTCTATACAATCGACGGTGTTAAAATCGGTAAGGAAATCGGTCTTGGCAACAGAATTAACACAGTTCTCCAGTCTGCATTCTTCAAACTTGCGGACATCATCCCTGCTGATGATGCAATCAAGTATATGAAGGACGCAGCTACCGCTTCTTACTCAAAGAAGGGTGATGCAATTGTTAAGATGAACCACGATGCTATTGATGCAGGTGCAGAGCAGGTTGTTAAGGTAGAAGTTCCTGAAAGCTGGAAGAACGCTGCCGATGAAGATCTGACAATTGCATTTGATGGCAACGGCGATCTTATTGATTACGTAAACAACGTGCTCGTACCCGTTAACTCATTCAAGGGTATGCAGCTCCCTGTTTCAACATTTGAAAAGTATGTTACAGGTCAGGTGCCCCTCGGTTCATCAGCATTTGAAAAGAGAGGTATCGCAATCGACGTTCCTGTATGGAAGCCCGAAAACTGTATCCAGTGCGGTATCTGTTCATATGTATGTCCTCATGCTTGTATCCGTCCTGTAGTTCTTACAGAAGCAGAAGCAAACAATGCTCCTGAAGGTATGAAGTATGTTGGTATGAAGCAGATGGACGGTCTCTACTTCGCTATGGCAGTATCAGTTCTTGACTGTACAGGCTGTGGCTCATGTGCTAACGTATGTCCCGGATTCAAGGGCGAAAAGGCACTCGTTATGGAAAGCCTCGATGCAAATCTTAACGAACAGAATAGCTATAACTATGCTATGACACTGGACGAAAAGCCTGAAGTTCTTGAAAAGTTCAAGGATACAACTGTTAAGGGTTCACAGTTTAGAAAGCCCTACCTCGAGTTCTCAGGAGCTTGCGCAGGTTGTGGTGAAACACCCTACGCTAAGCTTGTAACTCAGCTCTTCGGCGACAGAATGTATATTGCAAACGCAACAGGTTGTTCTTCAATCTGGGGTGGTTCTGCTCCTTCTACACCCTACTGTGCAGATAAAAACGGTCGCGGTCCTGCTTGGGCAAACTCACTCTTTGAAGATAATGCTGAATTTGGTTACGGTATGTTCCTCGCTCAGGATGCACTCCGTGAATCAGCAATTTCAAAGGCAGCAGCAGTAGCTGAAGCTAACCCTGCAGTTAAGCCTGCATTCGATAAGTTTATGGAAACAAAGGATTGCGGAAGCTGCAACAAGGTAGCAGCAGACGAACTTTTAAAGGCAGTTGCTGCAGTTAACTCACAGGAAGCAAAAGACGTTCTTGCCGACAAAGAGTACCTCGCTAAGAAATCAGTATGGGTATTCGGCGGTGATGGTTGGGCATATGACATCGGCTTCGGCGGTGTTGACCACGTTCTCGCATCAGGCGAAGATGTAAACGTTCTCGTATTCGATACAGAAGTTTATTCAAATACAGGCGGTCAGTCTTCAAAATCAACTCCTACAGGTGCAATCGCTCAGTTTGCAGCAGCAGGTAAGGAAGTTAAGAAGAAGGATCTCGCTGCAATCGCAATGAGCTATGGCTATGTATACGTAGCGCAGGTTGCTCAGGGTGCTGACTATAACCAGTGTCTCAAGGCGTTCCACGAAGCAGAAAGCTACAACGGACCTTCACTTATCATTGCATACGCTCCCTGTATCAACCACGGTATCAAGGGCGGTATGAGCATTGCTCAGACAGAAGAGAAGAAAGCTGTTCAGGCAGGTTACTGGCACCTCTTCCGTTTCGACCCCAGACTTGAGCTCGAAGGCAAGAATCCGTTCCAGCTCGATTCTAAGAAGCCAACAGCAAGCTATGAAGAATTCCTTATGGGCGAAGTTCGTTACAACTCACTTGCACGTTCTAACCCCGAAAGAGCAAAAGAACTCTTTGAAAAGGCAGTTGCAAACGCAGAAGCTAAGTACGAAAAGCTCGCAAAGCTTGCAGAACAGGAATAATATAAACCAAAAAAGCGGTTCCCGAAAAGGAGCCGCTTTTTTATATCAGTAGTATTTTGTACTTCGCACTAAGCTAAACAGTTTGAGGCAATGCTGCTGTGAATTAAACGCTGCTCAGCAATTTCCTTTTTGGTATTGACTTTGTTGTGGTTTTTGGATATAATATTATTGAACAGTTAATCAGGTGGGAGAACATAATTGAGAAACAGGTGGTGAAACTGTGGAAATAAGATATAGTAAATTAGCAGTAAAATTTATAAATTCACTGGATAAGAATAATAAACTACGGATAAAAACAGGAATCGAAAAGCTTATTCTTACACCTCCCGAAGGTGATATAAAGCAGCTTCACGGATATTCTGATGTTCGTTATCGTTTAAGAGTGGGTAAGTTTAGAGTAATATATAAATACACAGAAGAAAATAGACTTATGATACTTAATATATTGGATATTGGCAACAGAGGAGATATTTACAAATAAAAGGAGTGTGTTATATTATGAGCAATACAACAAGAGAGATTGCATATCTCGTTGATATGCTGCCGGAACAGGATCAGAATTTGGCATATGAGCTTATAAAGAAAATGGTGCTTGCATGGGATCCTGATTTTACAAAACTTACACCATCTGAAAAGAAGAGTATAGATATTGCTGAAACTGAAATATCCAGAGGTGAGTATGTCACACATAATCAGATAGAATGGTAAAATATATGTTAATTGTATAGTAAAGTTATGACCACCGTTTTGCCGGTGGTCATAACTTTACTTGTAATGGGGACGTGCCGCTTTTTGCAACTTTTGGTTTACATAATATCTGGACGCAGAACCGTCCCCTGTCACGGATGATTTTTAAATCCTTTTATACATAATAGGAAGTAAATTTTAATTGTCATACAAAAAAACGGGCAGAAAGGAGATATATTAGTATAAAATGTTAATAAATTATAAATTGTTGAAATAACTCTTGACAAAGGGGGGTAATAGTGGTATTTTAAGTAATGAAAAATATTAGCACTCATCTCAGTCGAGTGCTAATAACCCGGAAGGTGGCACTATGGATTTAAATGATAGAAAGCGTAAAATCCTTCATGCTATCATTGACGAATACATCGGAACGGCTGAACCGGTGGGTTCAAGAGCTATTTCAAAAATTAAGGAATTGGGGCTCTCCAGTGCAACAATCCGTAACGAAATGGCAGACCTTGAAGAAATGGGGTATCTTATTCAGCCCCACACCTCAGCAGGCCGTGTCCCGTCGGATGAGGGATACAGATTTTATGTAGATTCTCTAATGGCCCGGTATCGCCTTGGAATGGAGGCAATAGAAGGGCTTCATCTGGAGCTTGAAAAAAGAGTAAGTCAATTGGATAAGGTTATAAAGAAAGCGGGAATGATAACTGCAGCCCTTACCCAATATACCACATTCATCACCACGCCTCAGCAGAATTTGTCTCAGATAAATAAAATAGATATAATCGACCTTGGCGACGGAAAAACTCTTATTATAGCAGTAACCCGTGACGGACTTGTGAAAAACAGAACGCTTCGTGTGAGCCTTGGTGCAGATAAAGCTGCTCGCTTTGGTGCTATTCTCACTTCAAAGCTTGTAGGGCTTTCTGTTGACGAGATTGATTTTGAAAAAATCCGTGAAATTGAATCTGCAATTTCAAGAGATATGGAAATAAGCCCGCGTCTTCTTGTAAATATTCTCGATTTTGTATACGAAACCATTTCCGAGTTTTCAACCACCGATATTTTTGTTGATAATGCAAAATCAATTTTCAACTATCCTGAATACAGGGATATTGAAAAGGCAAGAGAGATGCTTGGTTTTCTTGAGAATAAAGACGATCTCAAGCGCCTTGCAGTCCGTGACCGCGACCGTGATGATATCACTGTCACAATCGGAGATGAGAACGATGAGGGACCTCTCAAAAATTGCAGTCTTGTTACGGTTAATTATTCGTTGGGCGACAAAAAAGGCGGCAAAATCGGAGTTATAGGACCTAAACGGATGGACTATGCAAAGGTGTTTGCAAGTCTTGACCTTATATCGACACATATAGACCGGATACTTAATTTGTATCGTGGGGAATCTGAATAGAAAGGAGATACTTTATGGAGGACAATAAAGAAACCGAGCAGCAGGTTCAGGAAGAAGAAATTACTTCTGAAGCAGAAGAAAAGATTGCGGAACCCATCGAACCCGAAGCTTCTAAAGCAAAGGAGTGGGAGGATAAGTATATCAGGCTCTATGCAGAGTTTGACAATTTCAAAAAGCGCTCACAACGAGAAAAGGATGCCCGATATGGCGACGCGGTTATTGATACCGTTACAGAAATTCTTACCGTTGCCGACAATCTTGAGCGTGCTCTTGCTCTTGAGGTAACTGATGAAGAAGCGGTAAAGGTACGTGATGGAGTAGCTATGGTTTATAAGCAGCTTCAGGAAACCCTTGCAAAACTTGGAGTAACTGAAATCAAAGCTCTGGGTGAGCAGTTTGATCCTAACCTTCATAATGCAGTAATGCACATAGAAGACGAAACAATTGACGATAATACAGTTGTTGAGGAATTTATGAAGGGTTACATTTACAACAATTCAAGGGTTGTAAGACATTCAATGGTAAAAGTAGCAAATTAAATCCGGTTAAAATTGCTCATATCCCGCACCTGCCCCGGCTTATGTACTACAATAAACTGCATAAGTTCTACCAACAAAATCAAAGATTTTGGGTATCACTTAACGAAGTACACTGCGCCCGTGCAGTTACGGAATCTGAACGATTTTTCCGTGGATTTAGGGCTTATGAAATGTTTTTAATTGAGAAAGGAAGAATAAAAAATGGGAAAAATTATTGGTATTGACCTTGGTACAACAAACTCTTGTGTTGCCGTTATGGAAGGCGGTAACCCCACAGTTATCACAAACTCAGAAGGTGCAAGAACAACTCCGTCTGTTGTTGCATTCCTTAAAGACGGCGAGAGAATAGTTGGTCAGGTCGCAAAAAGACAGGCTGTAACAAATGCAGACCGCACAATCATTTCTATTAAAAGAGAAATGGGAACAAACTATAAGGTAAACATCGACGATAAGGCATACACACCTCAGGAAATCTCAGCTATGGTGCTTTCAAAGCTCAAAGCTGATGCAGAGGCTTATCTCGGCGAAACAGTAACTCAGGCAGTTATCACCGTTCCTGCATACTTTAACGACTCACAGCGTCAGGCAACAAAGGACGCAGGTAAAATCGCAGGTCTTGAAGTTCTTCGTATAATCAACGAGCCTACAGCTGCAGCACTTGCATATGGTATGAGCGATAAGGACCAGACAATCCTTGTATACGACCTTGGCGGCGGTACATTCGACGTATCAATCCTCGAAATCGGCGACGGAGTTTTTGAAGTTCTTTCAACAAACGGCGACACACGCCTCGGCGGTGACGACTTTGATAACAGAATTATGGAATACCTTGTTTCCGAGTTCAAGAAAACAGATGGTGTAGACCTTTCAACAGATAAGGTTGCAATGCAAAGACTAAAAGAAGCTGCAGAAAAGTCAAAGATTGAGCTTTCAACAATGACTACTTCAAGCATCAATCTTCCCTTTATCACAGCAGACCAGACAGGTCCGAAGCATATGGATATAACTCTTACAAAGGCTAAGTTTGATGAGCTTACATCAGACCTTGTAGACAGAACAATCACATGCATAAGAAACGCTATGCGTGATGCAAACGTATCTGCATCAGACATCAGCGAAGTTCTTCTTGTGGGCGGTTCTTCACGTATTCCTGCGGTTCAGGAAGCAGTTAAGAGAGAAATGAACAAAGAGCCTCATAAGGGAATTAACCCCGACGAATGTGTAGCTGTTGGTGCGGCACGTCAGGCGGCAGTTCTCGGCGGCGAAGAAACAGGCGTTCTTCTTCTCGACGTAACACCTCTTTCGCTTGGTATCGAAACAATGGGCGGCGTATTTACAAAGCTTATTGAAAGAAACACAACAATCCCTGCAAGCAAATCTCAGATTTTCTCAACCGCTGCAGATGGTCAGACAAGTGTTGAAGTTCACGTGCTTCAGGGTGAAAGAGAAATGGCTCAGTATAATAAAACTCTCGGCCGTTTCAACCTCACAGGCATAGCTCCGGCTCCCAGAGGTGTACCCCAGATTGAAGTAACATTTGATATAGATGCAAATGGTATTGTTAAAGTATCGGCAAAAGACCTTGGTACAGGTAACGAGCAGAACATCACAATTACTGCTTCTTCAAACCTTTCGGATGAGGATATAGAAAGAGCAGTTCAGGAAGCTGAAAAGTATGCCGAAGAAGATAAGAAGAGAAAAGAAGAGGTTGAAATTAAGAATAATGCCGAAACTCTTGTTTATCAGTCAGAAAAGGCTATCGGTGAAATTGGCGATAAGGTAGATGCTGCTGAAATCGATGGCGTAAAGGCAGAAATCGAAAAGGTTAAAGAAGCTCTTAAGGGAACAGACAGCGATGCTATAAAGGCGGCAAGTGAAGCTCTCTCACAGAAATTCTATGCCCTTTCAGAAAAGCTCTACAGTCAGGCTAATCCTCAGGGAGCACCCGGCGCAGACCCCACACAGGGCGCAGCACCCGGCGGTGATAATGTATACGAAGCAGACTACAGGGAAGTAAACGACGATAACAACTAAGGGGATGCATAAAAATGCACAGACCGTTCAATGGCAGTTTATGTAACACCTAAAATAAATCTGCTAAGTAATTGTGGTTTTGGTTGAAACCCGCAAAAATGCGGGTTTCTTACTGTTTGGTTGCCATTGAACTACAAGCGTAACTCACCGTCGACGTACTAATGTACGCCTTCGGGCAGGGTTTTATGTGCTTAGGCACATAAAACTTCGTTCCGTTTGTTCTGCACTATTTTTCTTCATCCCTAACGAGTCTTATCGCTCATTTTTCATTGTTAATTATTTATTGCGATTGAATATCAATCGGACAGGGAGAACAATAATGGCAGATAAAAGAGATTATTACGAAGTCCTCGGTGTTAGTAAAGGTGCGAGTGATGATGAACTGAAAAAAGCATACCGTAAGGTTGCGAAAAAATATCATCCCGACCTTCACCCTAACGATAAAGAGGCAGAAGAGAAATTTAAAGAAGTAAACGAAGCCTATGCAGTCCTCAGCGACTCGGAAAAACGCTCTCGTTACGACCAGTTCGGCCATGCCGGAGTTGATCCTAACTTTGGAGCCGGAGGCGGTGCGGGTGGCTTCGGCGGTTTTGATTTTGGTGATATATTCGGCGACTTTTTCGGTGGTGGCTTCGGCGGTTTTGGCGGCGGAGCAAGGCGAAACGGTCCCGTTAGAGGTAACGATGTTCGCCAGGTGGTTGACATAACTTTTGAAGAAGCGGCATTCGGAGTTCAGAAAAAGCTTAGTATAACCAAAATGGAGAACTGCTCTGTTTGTGGCGGAAGCGGTGCAAAACCGGGTACATCACCTGCAACCTGCGGACGCTGCGGCGGAACAGGCCAGGTAAAAAATCAGGTTCGCACACCATTGGGTTATATGACGAATATCGGTACATGTCCCGAATGTGGCGGAAAGGGTAAAATAATAAAAGACCCTTGCCGTGAGTGCAGAGGTACGGGAAAGGTACGCAAAAACTCCGTGATAGAATTCGATATCCCGGCAGGTATAGATAACGGTCAGACTATTCAGATAAGCGGTAAGGGCGAGCCCGGCGAAAGAGGCGGCCCCAATGGCGACTTGCTTGTGACTGTACGTGTTAAACCCCATCCTTTGTTTGAAAGAGATGGTTATAACGTGTTTATAGATATGCCCATAACCTTTGTTCAGGCGGCTCTTGGTGCAACTGTAAAAGTTCCCACCCTTGACGGTGCGGTGGAATACGATATTCCCGAAGGAACTCAGAGTGAAACCACATTTAAGCTTAGAGGAAAGGGAATACCCTATCTTCGCAGCAAATCAAGGGGCGACCAGTATGTAAGAGTACGTGTAGAAGTTCCGTCAAATCTGTCCCAGAAGCAGAAAGATTTACTTCGTGAGTTCGATGAAGGAGTAAATTATAAGCAGAAAAAATCCTTTATGGATAAGGCGAAAAATTTCTTTAAATAATTGTTGTATTTTAACATAAAAACCGTGCAAAAAAGCACGGTTTTTGTTGGATTTATAGAAGTTTTTTGTACTTGTTGTTCAATAATAACAAAGTGGAGTTCCAGAGAATGTACTAAATGACGAAAATCTTAAAAAGAGAAAAAAAGGGTTGCAAAAATATTACGCTTGCGTTATAATGTTAATGTTAAATGGTATAAAATTTATTACATATGTAGTAGGTTTTGGAATTGCCCGGTTCTTAAAATCTCATTTACATATAGCCCGATCAAAATTTTATTTCCATTTTATTTAAATTTTGAAAGGAGTACTTTTAAAAATGAAGGTTTTTAAGAAAGTTTTTGCTTTTGCTGTCGCATTAACAGCGATTGCAATGGCATCTTCAGCTATGGCTGCTGACGCTATTTATAGCGATGGCTCTGTTTCTGTAGAAAATGACTTCATCGGCGAAGCTCAGACAACTGTTGCAGTTGTTGATTCACGTTTCGGTGAAAATGACACTTATAGTGTTGAAGACATTTACTACGTAAACCAGGACACAGCTGCTAATATTGGCGATTTGCTTAACAACGGAGTTGAACTTCTTGTTAATAACGTCAATTTTGTGCCTGCAACAACTGAGGTTCGCGTAGGCGGAAACGACAAAGACACATATGAAACTTATTACATTCAGAAGCTTCAGGATGTTACTATTAATACAATAGCTCCCGATGAAGATGATGCTGAAAGAAGATTTGGTTTCGACGGAACATACCAGTTTAACGGTGGATCAATAAGTGCAATTAAGTTTGAGCTTGAATCACTAGGCCATGATGGTGCTCTCTATGAATCATCTGCTACAGTTGCAACAAACAACGATGCTTTGGTAGAGCAGCTCCTCGGTCGTATCCCCAGTGCTTATGGCGAATTTACATTCGGTCTTGAAGTTGCAAATGTTCCTGCCGGTGTAACTGTAACGCTTACAGGCGTAACCGTTGAATAAGGGAGGTATATGATTATGAAAAAGAATTATACAAAGCCCGAAATCTTAGTAT
>JAZRNL010000048.1:0-11959 GCA_045648165.1 Clostridia bacterium
AAAATAAATGTTATAATTCTTTTCGGATAATCAGGTAATTTCAGAGTGTTACTTGTATCTGTTTTTCCAACTGTAAAAGAAAGCAAAGATATTAATGAAAAAAATCAAAAAGTTAGGCGTTCAGCTATTTACTGTTCGCGATTATATGCAGACTGAAGAAGATGTTTGCGATATATTAAAAAAGCTTAAGGCTTTAAGATATGAACAAACTCAAACAGCAGGTTGCACTATTCCCTACGAAGTTTTCGAGCAGATTGCCAAAGAAGAAGACATTGAAATTGTTGGCACACACGACAATTTTCAGATGATGTGTGATGATTTTGAAACTGCACTGAAAAATCATCAAGCACTGGGTACAATGTATATGGTATTGGCGGATTCGGCAAAGATACTGCAGCTGAATATGTAGAGCTCGTCAAAGTATCGAACAGTATCGGCGAAAAGCTTGCCCCGTTGGGTGAACGCTTTACATATCATAACCATAGCCATGAATTTGCTATGCTTAACGATGGCAGAAAAGGATGGGATATTCTCTTTGATGGTCTTAACGCTGAATTTACTTCTTTTGTTCTCGGCACCTATTTGGTAGCATATGTAATACTAAAAAATCTCAGCAAATGCTGAGATTTTTTAGTACGTAAATGTAACAAAGTGAGCATAATTATTTAACAGAATCTATGGCACAGGGATACTCAAATTTCATAAGAAGCTTTTCTTCGCTTATGTTTTCAAGTACTTCTATATAGAATTTATAATCGAATGTACCCTCTGCATTTTTTGAGGCTGAAATATCTGTAACAGATATTCCCATATCGGTGAGCCTTGCTACTGTCTTTTCCTCAAATCCTTCCTCTGTTACGCCTGTTATTGTAAGCCTTTTTGCTTTATGAGCTATCATAAGCTTACTTTTGAAATGAAAAATGAACTGGACTGCAAGAATTATAACAGTCGACATAATTCCCACAAAGTACATACCGGCACCTAATGCCATACCTATTCCGGAAGTGGCCCAAATCCCCGCAGCAGTGGTAAGACCTTTTGTGGACCCACGCTGAACAAAAATCATCCCTGAGCCTAAAAATCCCACTCCTGTAACTATGCCCTGTGCCATCCGTGACGGATCAAGCCTCACTTCTCCGGGAAAAACACCTGTTTCAAAAAAATCGAAAAATCCGTACTTTGAAATAACCATCATAAGCGCAGCTGCGCAGGCAACAATGCAGTGAGTTCTCACGCCCGCATCCTTTGCACGGTTTTTTCTTTCGTATCCGATTGCTATGCCACATATACCTGCTACAATTATCCGTGCAATAAGCTGTATGTTTCCCATTAATGTTTCAAACACTTACATACCTCCCAAATATTAAAACAGCAGAAAAAAATCTCTGCTGTTTTATCAATCACATTTTCTCTACTGTTTCTATTCCCAGAAGCCCAAGGGCTGATTTTATAACGATTGTAGTTGCCTCAACAAGAGCAAGTCTTGCCTTACGGATTTTAGGGTCAACATCGTTTTTCAGAATAGGACTTACATTATAGAACTTATTAAAAAGCTTTGCAAGAGTTGTAACGTATCTGTTTACATAGAAAGGTTCATTCTTTTCTGCCGCTGCATAAACAGATTCGTAGAATTTTGAAATGTGCTTTACAAGCTCATACTCTTCATCGGTTGTCAGAAGTGAATAATCCGCATCACTATAGTCGGTTTCGCTCCTTCTCAGAATACTTCTTCCTCTTGCATAACTATACTGAACATAAGGACCGCTTTCGCCCTCAAAATCAAGCATTGTATCCCACGAGAACACTATATCCTTTTCTCTGTTATTTTTAAGGAACGCATAGAGTATTGCACCTATGCCAACCTTCTTCGCAACTTCTTCAGGCTTTTCAAGGTCGGGACTGCTTTCTTTCATTATTCCCAGAGTTTTTGATATAGACTCATTTAGTACATCTTCAAGAAAAACAACGTCACCGTCACGGGTTGAAAGCTTTTTATCGGGGAATTTTACAAGCCCAAAACCTACGTGAACACAGGATTTGGCCCATTCACCGCACATCTTTTCAACAACAGAGAATATCTGCTTGAAATGAAGCGCCTGAGGCATTCCTACAACGTATATGTTCTTATGGAAATCATAAGTTCTGTGACGGTAAAGAGCTGCTGCAATATCACGGGTTGCATAAATCGTTGTTCCATTTGATTTGAGAATCATACAAGGAGGCATATCTTCTGCGGATAAATCCACAACCATAGCGCCTTCGCTCTCTACCAGAAGCTCCTTTTTCTTTAGTATGTCAACAACCTCATCCATTTTGTCGCTATAAAAACTCTCGCCATTATAGGAGTCGAATGAAATATTAAGCATATCATAAACTCTCTTGAATTCAACGAGACTTACCTCTCTAAAATATTTCCAGAGATTCGTTGTTTCTTCATCTCCCGCTTCAAGAAGCCGGAAAAACTCTCTTGCTTCGTCATCAAGCTCCGGCTGTTCTTTTGCAACCTCGTGGAAATGAACGTATAACTTAAGAAGCTCGTTTATTGGGTCTTTTTCAATAACAGAAGGGTCTCCCCATCTTTTATAAGCACTGATCAGCTTACCAAACTGCGTTCCCCAGTCGCCAAGATGATTAATCTTTATTGTGTCGTAACCCAGGAAAGAATAAATCTTGTCAAGACTGTTACCAACTGCAGTTGAAAACAAGTGTCCTATATGAAAAGGCTTTGCTATATTGGGTGATGAAAACTCAACTATAACTCTTTTGCCATTACCTTCTTGTGATTTCCCATAATCCTCACCTTTTGCAAACACCTCTGTAAGCTCTTCCTTTACAAAGCTGCTTCTTGAGAAAAAGAAATTAAGGTAACCCCCTGCCACATCAATTTTATCAACAAAATCCAGCTTGGGGAATTTTTCTGAAAGCTCCTTAGCAATAACAGGAGGTGCCTTTCTCATAACCTTTGCAAGAGGAAAGCAAGGGAATGCAAGGTCACCCATTTCTGGATTTGGCGGTATTTCAACAGAGCTCGCCACCTTATCGGTTTCGAGCTCTGTGATAATTGCAAGTTGTTCAATAATTTGTTGTTTAAAATCCATATTGATAGTCTCCGGTTTTAGTCGTTTATTGAATTTTCCTGAACAGCAGTATTATCTGCAGTTTCAACTTCCTGCTGCACTACTTCACTTTTGTTTGCATCATCAGTATTTTCTGAGGTATGACTATGATGACGACGTTTACGCCTTGACCTTCTCAAAGGTGAAATATACTTTATCCAGGCTTCCCTGCTGCGTGACATATATATTAATGCAAATGTTAATATAATATCTGAGCAAAACAAAGGAATTGTTTTCTTCATCCACCAATCGGGAGCCATTTTTCCATAAAGGAAATAATACACAACCAATGGCACTATGAACACAACCAACATTTGCGCAAACATCAGCTTACATGTAATCTTACGGTCTCTGTCAATATAATATCCCATCAAGAACCAACAAATCGCCGCAATATGGTTATAAAAAAGAGTTTCCGCATTACGTGACACCCATTGCATATGGTTAAACATCATATTCTCAACTTTTAAAAACTGCGCAACATCAAATGACCAGTTTCCCGTTACAAGGTTGCTGAAAAACCACTGAAAAACCCACACATTGGCAAGCAGATAGATTACTGACATTGCATAGCAAGTAAATTTAAGCATATCCTTCTTTACCATCATATTCTTATGAGGATACATAATTCCAACCGACAACATTACATGCACAACACCAACCAGGCAGTATGCAAGATTGGAAACATTAAGATAGCTTCTTTGATTATATTGCACATAGGATGTGATAATATCCAGCATTTCCCGGGTATGGCCAACCATATACACCACACCAAAAACAAATGATAAAAATGCCAGCCCTGTTAAATTAATATGTATCTGACTTCTAGTATTCAAAATATCTACTCCTTCATAAGTTCATAAGTCCGCATATCCAGCAAGACACAATATTTGTATTTTATCACATCTGTTCTGATTTATCAATATCTTTTTCAAAAAAATATTAAATATCATAAACTTTTTTTCATTTTCTTCATCAGTTCAAATATTGCAGCACAGGCATCGTCCTTTTTCAGCTTCTTAAGATTTTCGCTCATTATTTCAAGCTTTTCTTTTTGAGACACCATATCTGTGATACGATTATAGAGCTCAGAGCCTGAAAGTTCGCTCTCAGGGAGAACGATACATCCTCCCTTTGCCTCAACCTCCCTGGCATTTTGCTCTTGATGATTTCTTACAACATTTGGTGACGGTATCATAATTGATGGTTTAAGCAAAACCGCCAGTTCCGCAACCGTTATAGCTCCTGACCTGCAAACCACAAGGTCTGCTGCAGACATAACCTTATCCATATTATTGATATAAGGTACTATCTGTATATCATCATGCAATTCAATTCCAAGCTCTGAAATTTTTTGGGATGTTTTTTCAAAATTACGGTCTCCTGTACCAAAAAGAATTCTGAACTTTTTCTCCTTGCAAAGTTCGGGAAGCATATCAACCACCGCATCATTTATTCTGTCGGCACCCAAGCTTCCGCCAAATATGAGAACAAACGGTTTATCGTCTTTTATTCCCAATATCTTTCTTGACTCTTCCTTATTGCTATTTACAATTTCTCCCCTGACAGGGTTTCCCGTAAATACGCATTTGGAAGATGATTTCATATGATTTACGGTTTCTTCAAAGCTCACTGCCACATAATCCACATATTTTTCGCTTGCGGTTACTGTGAGTCCGGGATATACATTCTGTTCATGAATAAGAGCAGGGATACCAAGCTTGCCTGCCGCCATAGCCACAGGTCCGCTTACATATCCTCCTGTGCAAACAACGCAATCAGGTTTAAATTCTTCCATTATTCTCTTACATTTATTTTTAGACTCATAGAGTTTTTTAAGCACTTTAAAATTTTTAAAAAGATTTTTACGGTTAAAACCCATAACCTCTATGTACTCTATGTTATATCCCGCCTCAGGAACAAGCTTTGTTTCCAACCCACGCTTTGTACCAATAAAAAGAGCTTCAAAATTATCGTCGTGTTCACCTGCATATCCGGCAATGGACAATGCGGGATTTATATGACCTCCAGTGCCTCCGCCGGCAAATATTACTCTCATTTAACCACTCACTTTCCAAGGCTCCCATGCTCATTTACAGAGGCGCGGGATATATTAAGAAGTATTCCCATTTCAATCAGAATTACAAGTATGGCCGTTCCGCCATAACTGAAAAACGGCAAAGAAACGCCTGTATTTGGCACACTGGAAGTTGCCACCGCTATATTAAGAGTCGTCTGTATTGCTATTTGCGCCATAATTCCGGTTGCAAGAAGTGTTCCAAAAGTATCGGGAGCATTAAGTGCAATTCGGAAACCACGTAGGATTAAAAGGGCAAATATTATAATTATTATAGCCCCACCAATCAATCCCAGTTCCTCGCAGGCAACAGAGAATATAAAATCATTGTAAGGTTCGGGGAGATATGAGTATTTCTGAACACTCTGCCCGAGACCTCTCCCGAATAATCCTCCGGAGCCCATAGCATAGAGCGCCTGTGCAATCTGGTATCCGGTGTACTGCATATCTTCAAAAGGACTTATAAAGCGCATTATACGAGCATATCTATTTGCATCCAGAAAATATATTGCAAAAAAACCTATTATACCTGCAACAGGGGCACCAATGATAAAAGGCTTAACCTTTGTTCCAGATGCGATCAAAATCCAAAGTCCGATACCGACTATAACTATAGTTCCGCTAAGATGAGGCTCTATAAGCATAAGTAATGCAACGATCCCCAGGGTTACTGCAAAAAAGCCAAAATCGTGAAGCTTTGCAACATTAAACCTGCCTGTTGAAATTCGTTCAGCAAAAAACATTGCTATTGCGAGTTTCATAAATTCAGAGGGCTGAAGCTGAAATCCGGGAAGCTGAAGCCAACGCCTCGAACCATTTAGCGAAACTCCTATGCCGGGTATTGCAACCAAACAAAGGAGTATAACACAAATCCCGAAGAACAGGGTTGAATATTTCTTATATATTCTATAATCAATCTTCGACACAACTACCATTCCTGTAAGACCAACTGCTACAAACAACAACTGTTTTTTGAAAAAGTAGTAGGAGTCGTTATATTTTGCAGCTCCCGGAGGTGCAGATGCAGATAAGAGCATAACAAGACCTATAGACAAAAGAAGCATGATAAGAAATAAAAATGCATAATCAATACCCCTTTGTCCGGGCACAGTACGCATACCAAGCTTGTCTAAAAGCCCTGTTTTTGTTGATTTTTTCTTAGCCAATTTTTTCACCTCAAATCAGAATTCATACAAAATATGATACTGCACACAGAATAACTGTCACTGCTCCAAACACTGCAACAATTTTTATTTCATTCCAATTGCACATTTCAAAATGATGATGGATAGGAGTCATTTTGAATATTCGTTTTCCCGTAAGCTTAAAAGAAGCAACCTGAAGGATAACAGAAAGAGTTTCTGCAAAGTATATAAATCCGGCTATAATAAGATATAGATGCATCTGGAGTGCAACTGCCATAGCAACCACCGTACCGCCCAAGAATAATGAACCGGTATCACCCATAAACACCCGTGCAGGATATTTATTGAAAATCAAAAATCCCAAAAGACCTCCCGCTACAGCATATCCAAATGAGAATATGCCGATTTCGCCCATTCTCCAGCCACACATTGCAAACAATAAGACCACAGGAATAGTAACACTGCTGGCTAAACCGTCAATTCCGTCTGTGAGATTGACTGCGTTAACCGTTCCCGTAACCACAAACATAACGAATATGAAGTATAGCCACAACGGCATAGCCAAAGAAATACTTGTAAACGGTATTGCTATTTCAGGTGTTAAATCACCTGTTACCATCAAGGCAACAAGATATAAAACCGTTATGAGCATTTGCAAAAGAAATTTAGGAAGCGCCCTGAGTCCAAGATTTCTCTTTTTTACAACTTTTATAAAATCATCAATAAAGCCTATAGCACCAAATCCTAATGCAACCGCCAGAATAATCAAGGATTTGTACATATTACCGGGTTTTTCAGCAAAAATCCCCATCAGAAAAACAACTAAAACGGCTACAGTTATTCCAAGGATAAACATAAGTCCGCCCATAGTTGGAGTTCCTGACTTTTTTTGATGCCACGCAGGTCCTTCTTCCCTTATTTCCTGTCCGAATTTAAGTTTACGAAGCCAAGGGATAAATACAGGGCCGGTAAGCGCAGTTATTGCAAAAGCGCAAAGAACGGGCAATAACCCCATACGTATTATATTCATATTATTCATCCTTCCGTTATCTCTTTAAAAAGCTTTTCGAAGTGCATACCCCTTGAAGCTTTAAGCAAAACAGTATCACCGGGCATAACAATTGATTTTATGGCGAGAGCGGCTTCATCAGTTGTTTTAAAGGTAAATATATGCTTCATACCCTCTGCACCTTCAGCTATATACGCACCGTTTGTACCTACGCACACAAGCACATCAGCTTTCAAGGCAGCAACGCCTCCAAGTTCTGTATGTGCATCCTTTGCAAATCCACCCATTTCAAGGATATCACCAAGCACCGCCACTCTTCTGCTATGAGTTTGAGTAGCCAGAACATCAAGGGCAGCTTTAACAGAGCTGGGTGCTGCATTATAGCAATCGTTTATTATTTTGATACCGAAATTCTCTGTTATTTCCATTCGCATAGCTGTGAGTTCGGGATTATGTAGTCCTTTAACCGCCGCTTCCGGTAATACTCCGTGAACTATACCGGCACCAAAGGCCGCAAGAGCATTATAAACATTATGTACTCCCGGCACGGGAAGCTTTACGAAATACTCACTGCCTTCAAAGCAAATTGTAAACTCCACTCCATCTAACCCGCAGTCTTTTATATTCTTTGCAGTTATATGCGCTTTACTGCTTTCTATTCCGTAAAAAATTACTTTATAATCTCCAAAACCGTCAACCTCACACAAAAACTTATCGTCTGCATTTGCAACAACAACTTTATTTCTGCCAAGCTTCTCAACAGCTTCCATTTTTGCTTTGAATATATTTTCCTGGGAACCGAGATTTTCTATATGACTCATTCCTATATTAGTCATAACCACTGTGTCCGGACAAACAATATCTGCAAGGTATCTGATTTCACCGGGGGCACTCATTCCCATTTCAAGCACTGCTGCCTCGTGATAAGACTCCATACGAAAAATCATGATGGGTACGCCGATGTTGTTATTAAAGTTTTTATCTGTTTTAAGGGTATTATATTTTTGCGACAAAACCCCGGCTATAAAATCACGAGTGGTGGTTTTTCCCACACTTCCTACCACAGAAACAGTTGGTATATTATAAAGCTTTTTGTAGTAAGCCGCAATTTTCCCGAAAGCATCCAATGTATCAAAAACCTTAATTATATGCTTCCCAGATATCGGATTCTCATCTTTCTGAGTTATGTAGATTACTGCTTTATCAACGAAATCATGTCCATCAAACCGTTCACCCTTGATTGGTATAAAAAGAGTAGATTCGTCGAGTGTACGGCTATCTGTTGATACTGCTTTTATGATTTCATTTTCATCGCCGCATATCAGTTTTCCGCCTGTGGCTATTATTACATCTTTTATACGAAACGGTTGCAAAAAAATCTTCCTTCCTTTAATAAACTTAAGAAAGCGACAATTACTTATCGCTTTCTTTGTTTAAATGATTGAACACTACAACTCTTTCATCAAAGTCAAATTTCTCTTTTCCGATTATCTGATATGTTTCCTGACCTTTACCTGCAAGGATAATCACATCATCCGGCTGTGCATTGTCAAGAGCATATGCAATCGCCTCACGTCTGTCAGGGATAACAATATACTCGCCGTTAGTAGTTTTCATTCCTTCTTCTATCATGCTGATTATTGACAACGGTTCCTCAGTACGTGGATTATCAGAAGTGATGATTGTAAAATCTGATAATTTACCTGCAATTTCACCCATAGGTGCACGTTTTGAATTGTCGCGGTCACCGCCGCATCCAAATAATGTAATAACATTGCCTTTAGCAAAACTCTTCATTGCACGGATTATATTTTCAAGCCCGTCAGGAGTATGGGCATAGTCAATTATAACCGTATATTCTGTATCTGTAGGGACAACTTCAACCCTTCCCAGAACTCCTACTGCAGCCTTAAGTCCCAATGTTATGGTTTCCATATCTATACCAAGATTTATGCAAGCACAAATAGCGCTCATTGCATTGTATACACTGAACATTCCCGGTATACACAAAAACATAGGGTAATCTGCTTCTTTATAGGTTACTGTGAAATTTACTCCTCTTGGTGTGATTTTTATATCCTTTGCGCAAATATCGCAACCATCGTTCAAACCATAGGTAAGGATATTCTCATCTGTATGAAGTTCATAAATCTGCCTGCCATACTCATCATCGGTGTTGATAGCACCCGTAGCTGATTTGTCAAAAAGCTTTGCTTTTGCAAGCATATAGTTTCTCATAGTTTTATGAAAATCCAGATGGTCTCTTGTGAGGTTAGTGAACACACCTACATCAAAATGACAACCTCTCACACGTTGCAGTTCAAGGGCATGGCTTGAAACCTCCATTACCACATACTCTGCACCGCTTTCCGTCATTTCGGAAAAAATCTTCTGAAGTTCAAGGGAGTTTGGCGTTGTCGGAGTGGTACTTTTGGTAAGAAGTACCTTATCTCCTATAATATTCTGATTAGTTCCTATAATACCAACCCGGCATCCTGCCTGGTCAAGTATACTTTTTATAAGATAAGTAACAGTAGTTTTTCCATTTGTTCCGGTGATACCTATAAGCTTAAAATTCTTTGACGGATTCCCATAAAATTCACACGCCATATCTGCAAGGGTTTTTCTCGTGTCTTTTACATAGCAAACGGGAACACTTACTTCTACTTTATCTTCTGCGACAATAAGAGAAGCTCCGTTTTTTAAAGCAGCATCAACATATTTATGACCGTCTGTTTCAAAGCCTTTTATGCAAACAAAAGCATATCCGGGCATTACAAGCCGTGAATCATATGCAATGCCTGATATTTCTGTATCTACACCGCAATTCCATTCTTTATTCAACAATACACTTGCTAACATTACTTATCCCCTTTTATCATTAATCACTGGCGGCGTGCCGGAACTGAACACCCACAACTGTAGCCGGAGGAACTTCTGTTCCCGGGGCAATGCTTTGCTTTACTGCATATGCTCCTCCCACAGTGTTTTGACCGGCACCTATGGTTTCAAAGTTCAATCCGTAATCACGCAAGATGTTTCTTGCATTGGCAATAGTCTCGCCGGTTACATCAGGAACTTTTACCATCTTCACCTCTGTGTCCTCTTCCGTGTATAACAAAACTACAGAATTCTTTGAAAGTCTCATACCCGGTTTGGGAAGTTGGTCGATAACCTTTGAGCCTTTTCCGGAAACCTTTACCTTAAATCCAATATCACTAAGCTCTGATTTTGCTTTTGCAACATCAAGATTTCTCACATCACGTACAATAGATCTCTGTTCAATTTCTGCTTCGCCTGTGAACTGACGGTCAACACCAAGATATTCAAGAGCATCTTCAATTACTGCACCCGCCACGGGTGCGGCAATAGTGCCTCCAAACTTATTTGCAGTCTGTGGTTCATCAAGCATTATAAGACATATAATCTGGGGGTCGTCCGCAGGTGCGAAACCTACAAATGATGCTATTCGCTTTGTGCCCGAACGGTCACCTTTCTGTGAAGTACCTGTTTTTCCGCCTATTCTATAGCCTGCAACATATGCATTCTTACCTGTTCCGTCGGGGGCGGATACAACCTGCTCCAACATATCACGCATTATAGCTGATGTTTCTTCCGATATAACTTTATTTACAATTTCTGTCTGATATGTTTTAAGTACACCGGTATCGTTACGGATTTCTTTAACAATCTGGGGTTTGAGAAGATTACCGCCATTAATTACTGATGATATTGCAGTTATAAGCTGGATAGGGGTAACGTTAAAACCCTGTCCGAAAGAACTTGTAGCTATATCGGTATCACTGAGCCGTTCTTTGTCGTAAAAAATACCCTTCGACTCACCCACCAGATCTATATTTGTCTTTTTAGTAAGACCGAAAGCTTCAAAATAGTCTTTGAACTTTATAGCTCCAAGCTTAAGGCCTGTTTCCATAAATACAACATTGCATGAGTGTTTAACGCCGTCTACAAAAGACTGTTCACCATGTCCTGATGATACGTGACAGTGTATATCGTGAACTCCAAGCTTTTTTGAACCGTTACAAACAAATGCAGTGTCACGGTTAACAACGCCTTCTTCCAAAGCAGCGGCTGCAGTTATAATTTTGAAAGTTGAGCCAGGTTCATATGCGTCAGAAATAGCTTTATTCCGCCACATTTTATTTCGCATTGCAACAGTGCGTTCTTCTTCGAGTTTTTTTACCTCATCTTCTGTGAGCAGCGATAAATCAAGTTCATCATCGGCTTGATCATCATTCTGTGATCTATTCGCTTTGTCATCATCTGAACGGTTAAAAATCTTCTTTTGGTCTTCAACCGTCAGAACTTTGCCCAGTATTTCTGACTGGTATTCAAATCCTACACTGTATTTTTCAAAACGTGTAACATCGTAAGGCTCGTTTGCATCAAAGTCGGGCTTTGTTGCCATAGCAAGAATTTCACCTGTTTTAGGATTCATTACAATTCCTGCGGCACCCTCTTTAAGCATGTTTTCTTCCACTGCATTTTCAAGATGCTTTTCCAGATAATGCTGGATTGTTTCATCTATTGTAAGAACAATATCTGCACCTTTCAATGCCCCCGTATATGCCTCATACTGTTGCTCCTCGAG
>JAZRNL010000049.1:0-3391 GCA_045648165.1 Clostridia bacterium
ACTGCGGTATCTGCGGTGAGCACGGCGGCGACCCTGTATCAGTAGAGTTCTGCCACACAATCGGACTTGACTACGTTTCATGTTCACCTTTCCGTGTGCCCATCGCAAGACTCGCTGCTGCTCAGGCTGCTATTAAGGAAAACAAATAATTATTAAATGTTCTGATTTGTGGCAAAGCCACTTATCACACAAGAGATAAAATTAAATAAAAACCCTACCTTGTTATAATCAAACAAGGTAGGGTTTTTTGTATAAACATAATAGGGCGGTTGGGTGTCTTTGATTGCGATAGTGATTATGTTCTTAGTGTTTACAAAAATAATAGGGATAGTAAAAGTTGCATAATGAATAAAAAGGTTCTGCCAGATTGGCAGAACCTTTAATTTGTTAATATACTCGTCTTGCACCTACATATGTTCTTGAATAGTAAGCACTGTTAATTGATGCAATTCTTACAACATCGCCTGTGTGGGGAGCGTGAATCATCTGACCGTTACCAATATAAATACCAACGTGACTTATTCTCTTGCTTTTTGCAAAGAATACAAGGTCTCCCGGTTGGAGATCAGCTTTGTTAACTGCCCGTCCGTTGCTGAACTGAGCAGCAGCTGTACGGTTAACGCTTATTCCTAATGACCTGCATACATATTGTACAAGACCGGAACAGTCAAATCCTTTTGGTGATGAACCGCCCCATACATAACGCACGCCCATATACTTTCTTGCAGTGTTCACAATAGCCTGACCTTTTGAGCTTGCGGCAGGTGTTGTATAGGTTGATTTAACCTTTGATGTCCTTGCCTTTGCCGCCTTTTCTCTTGCAGCGGCTTCAGCTCTTGCCTTTGCTTCTGCAGCTCTCCTGTCAGCAGCGGCTTTCTGGATTGAAGCAACCTGAGTTTTAGGCATCCATTCATCTACTTTTATTTCGATTGCCGTTGAAACAACGTATCCGGCATCCAAATCTTTTCCGTAAAATACCTTTGTATATCCGTTTTCGTCATATACAAGAACAAGTTCACTGCCGTTTTCAAGCTGACCAATAATCGAAGCATTAGATGATGCAGAGCGTCTGATGTTCGCTTTTGAGCCATCCGTTTTAACAACCGCTTTTTTGTAGTTGTCGTAGTGCATTGCGGCATATTCAGCCTCTGCCTTGCTTTCTGTTATATTGCTTTTTGAAACAAATCCGAACTTGCCGTCACCGTAGGATATTTTGTACCATCCGTCTGTTGATTCCAGTATTTTAACTTCTGTTGAGTGGGGAAGAGTATCAATAACGGCACCCTCATCTGATGGGCTTTCGTATACGTTCAGAGTTCCGAATGTAAGGAGCACATAACTATTTGTATGTGAACTTTTCTTTTCTTCAATTGAGTTTAATTCTTCTTCTGTATAAGCTTCGTTTAAAGCTTCTGCAGCTTCTTCAGCGCTGATTTTTATAACCTCAGGATTAATAACTGTTGTAACCTCTTCGGTTTTGTTCAGCAATGCTGCAAGCCTGTTGCTTGCTTTAAAGTCTATTGCTTGTTTAACTGACATAGTGCCAATCATAACGATTGCAAGAAGTCCCACAACCGTATGCTTTGCATTCTTCATAAAAATAAAACCTCCTAAGTTAGGTCGGATAGTTTTGTCCGACAAACAACAGGTTTATTATACACCATTTTCTTTCATTTGTCAAATTTTTTGTAACATTTCTGTAATTTTAGCTTAGTTTTTGTAACAAAATAGGGCTTAAAATACACCCTGAAACACCATTAAATTGTGCAAGGTGCTAAACAAATGTCTGCTATAACTGTATAACTGGTACAAATTTAATGAAATTTGGGCTTTCCGTAATATTACAGGAATTTTTCCTGGTATGTAGGGCTGTAACATTTTGCTACAGCCCTGAGTTCATAGATAAAACACATGACCGCCGATTGTTGTATAGTATGGCCTGTTCTGAGCAATCCAGGAGTTAGATGCAGTGATTGGATTAAAAAAGTAGAGACATTCTCCTACAGAGGACGGGTTTGACAGGCTAAGCTTTGCAGCGCCCACCGATTCGGTGGTAGGTGAATGGTAAATGCTTCCGTTAATCACAGGTTCAAATTGCACTGCATACTGTCTGTCAAAAATTACCCCATATATTGTATTTGGAAACAAAGGACTTTTTACGCGGTTCAGAATAACATCCCCTACAGCAATTTTGCCTCGCATACTTTCACCCCGGCTTTCTGCATTAATAATTCTGGAAAGCCAGTAAAGCTCGTCGTGAGTAAAAGTGTAATCAATCATATTCTTTGCAACATTTACGGATGGCTTGCTAAGCTCTACGTTTTTATATTCGTCGTCCCATCCCACTTTTGCACCGAAAATGTCTGACATAGCACGTACGGGTATAAGAGTTCTGTCGTTATGCAGGAAAGCAGATCCCTTCATCGTAACGGCTTCACCATTTACATACGCTGTTTTTGAGCCAATGCTCACAGTTACGGTTTTGTTGTCAATTTCCACTTTCGCAGTCCCATTATCCCATTCCACACGCTCTGCACCCAAAGAATCTGCTATTGCTCTGATGGGAGCATATGTTCTGCCCGAATTTATAACAGGCTCTGTATCGGTAATAATGTATTCACCGTTAACACGGATATCAACCGGCACCTCAGAGGCTTTGGCGGCTCCTGCAGTGAGGAAAACTGCCGCACATGCCAATAATAATTTCTTCATTAAAAACATTCCTTTCAAGGTAGAAATAATTGTAGGTGTCATAATAACTATACCACAGTTTATTCATCTGTTCAACGACCAATATATGGGAGTATATTTTATAGGTAACATTTGGTTTTGTTACAATTATGTATAATTTTCAAAAAAAACTTGAGTTTTCAAATATGTTGTAGTAAAATAAAAATATAATTCTTTGGAAAGGATTGTTTTGGATGAAAGAATATTATGAGATGCAAATAGCAGGTCTTACAAGACAGCTTCCTTTATTTAAAGTAACAGACGATTTGAAAATAGCCGCTTTTATTATGTTTGGCGATGTTGAAATTACCTGTGCCTGCGCAAAAGAACTTTTAAAAATTGCCCCTGAGCACGATATAATGTTCACAGCCGAGGCAAAGAGTATTCCTCTCATATGCGAAATGGCAAGGCAGAGTGGGGAAAATACATATGTTGTGGCACGCAAAGGCCCTAAGGTATATATGAAAAATGTGGTATATACAAATGTAGACTCAATAACTACAGAGCATCAACAGGTTCTTTGTATCGGTCAGGATGATATCGACAAGATAAAGGGAAAAAGAGTCCTTATTGTTGACGATGTGATAAGTACAGGCGAGTCCCTCGCTGCAATGGAGAAGCTTATAAATCAGGTAGGCGGAAATATTGTGGGTAAGATGGC
>JAZRNL010000050.1:0-10431 GCA_045648165.1 Clostridia bacterium
GTCAGCATATCTCAATTTAGCTTCTACATAATATGTTTCATTATGTTTGAACTGTGCCTGGTTTATAAATCTTACAAGAACTCTACGGGTGAATTGCTCTGCAGTTGTAGTCCATACTTTGGTTTCTGCATTATAATCTACTTGAGCATTTGATAAATCATATACGAGATTTGTTATGCCTTCTACCAGGTTCGGCATGGCCGTGGGTATAGCTTCCTCTGCTGCCGATACTGTAAAAGCAAATTGAGATAGTATTGCCAAAAATGTTATAAAGCTTATTATTTTTTTCAAAAAGATCTCTCCTTTCCTTTATTCATGTGAAATAATACTGTTGGTAATCAAGGTCTGACTTTAAGCTGCCTCATAACAGGCGACATCGTCTCCGTTTCCCATAAATATATTTCAAACACAGAATAAAAGTCCTGCAAATCTATTTCTACTGATGTTGTATCACCATTAATTGTAATATGCTTAAGGTCTGTATTTGAAATACGTTCAGAAGCACCATCATTGGTTTTCTTTATTGCATAGGAATATGTAATCTTTCTTTCGCCTCTATCGTTTGTGGAAAGGTCAAGAACTGCTTTATTGGGATATTGCACCAACGAAGCATTGATATTGCCTATAGAATGAACTTCTTTAAGCTCGAAGTTGTCCACATACACATCATTATTACCGTTTGTGGCAACTCGAATGTTTATACCTCTTGCAAGTCCGGTTTCGGAAACCTTGAATCTTACATAAGCTCTCTTCCACTCTGTTGAGAGCTCAGGAGATAAAGAAGATATATCTGTTTCGGTTATAGTTCCATCATAGGTTATACCATTAAGAGATTCTCCTGCTGCAGGAAGTTCCACTATGATTGAGCCTGTTTCCGAAACCCCCTTATCAACCTTCATCCATACGGATGCCTCATAGGTTTTTCCGTTTTCTACAGGGAGATATCTATACCACAATCCAGCATTTCCTTCGCTTCTTTCCGTAAGCTTTAGAGAGTTACGGTCACCATCTGCACTTTCGTCTGATACTACTACTTCTGCAGTGCCTTTATATAAACCGTTATAGCCTGCAACATAGTCTACAAAATCACCCTTTACAAAGGAAGGATTACGTTCCTTCATAAGGTTAATTGCACTTATATCCAGTTCAAGCTCAGAATTATATCCTGTAAGCGTAAGATTATTAACATCGCACAGTGCTATATTACCGTCGGGGCTTGATGCAAACACACCTGCAACACCAATCTTAAAGGCAACGTTCTCCGAACCAAGCTTTGTCCATTTCACGCCATCGTCGGAGCTATATGCCGTAACAACGCCGTTTTTGTGAGATAGCTTCAAATATGAAGGCATTTCCTTACACAAATCCACATATTTATAAGCAATGTTCGTTGTATGTCTCCAAGCTAATCTAAGTCCGTTTTGTGAATCGTATATCACTGCAATTGCCGGTGAATTTGAATGAACATCCTCTCTGAACATAAGACCGCTTTGACCTGTTCCATCAATCCGGCCTGAAATCTCAAAATCGTCTGTTTCCACCCGTCTGTAAACAAAAGCGGTTTCATCCTGACCGGCATTTTTATCGAGGTATGTATAACGGTTTATTCCCTCGCTATATGTGGTTATGGTAAAGCTATCGCCCGTTCCGGTTGCACTATCATATGAAACCCGGCTTCCAAGACCGATTCCTGACCATCCGTCCACATCAAAGCGTGCAACACTCTTTGTATCACTTCCAAAGATTTCAAGAACTGCCCAGTTATCAAGTTCATCAATAGTTACTGTTGTTACACCGCCCTCGGCTTTTGATACATCTATTGTATAGGGATTTTTACGGGGAGCATACACCTTAACTGTGAAATTGTCGCCTTTGGGGAGATATTTATTGTTTATTTCAACTTCCACATTTTCTTTGGTTGCAGTAGCATAGCTCACTGCATGCACTACAACCGGAGCATTCTCCTCTAATGTATGCTTTCGAAGAACTGCGAAGCAATCTTCCGGCATATCTTTTATACGTGCGGTCCAATAGTTCTGCTCATAATACTGATACTGAAGCAGCGTATTCGCATCATATGTATATGATGCAGGAACCTCTCTTATCTGTACATTATCTATATATGCCTGTCCGCCGGAGAGAAGAATACCTGCATGTATATGATTAGCATTCCAGTTTGCAGGGTTTAGAATTCCTGCCTTTATAGCTTCCGCTTCTTCTACTGTTTTCCCATCTTCATATATAGCCTTTTTATATGCACTGTCTGCCGCCGCAGTTTTATATCCATCATCGGGAGTGTGTGCCAAAATCTTGAATGTTCCGGTCACTTTTTTAAACTGGTCGGTACTAAGCTCAACAGAAGAAATATTTACAGAGCCGGGGTAAAGAGTATTTGATTCCGGCGCTGCATTATAAGCAAACGGAGCTGTTTTAGGCTTTCCTGATATGGCCTTTGCATCATATGAAATCTCATATGTTTTTCCAATTTCTATTCCGTTTGACAAATCATTAAATCTTAGTACCGGTAAACTGTTCCCCAAGGTGTTTGTAATATTTATTACACGTCCTCCTGAAGGAGCTTTTTCAATCAAATCTATTGAATACGTTGCCGCCTTATCACCCATAGTATATTCGGTTCCGATTTCGAACTGACCGTCGTAACCGTTATCTATAAGGACATCTGCCTTTTCCTTCATTTCAATCTTATCGATATACACAGTTCCGGGATTGGATATTTTAACTCCCACATGTAAACCGATAGTATCGCTCCAGCTTGCAGGATTTAAATACTCTTCCTTTTTTGCCTGAGCTTTTGCTTCATCATTTGTTGCCACAAGCTCTGCCTGGTATACTTCTTCGGCATATCTCAGCTTAGAGGGATCATCGGCTCTGTAAGGTGCAACAACCATAGTGGTTGATATTTTTTTCCACTCTGTATCATCTATATTCTGACTATTATTAGTAACGCTTAAAGGATAATAGCTATTATCTTTTGGTGTTGACTCAGATATGAACGCAGAAGCATAGTTCTTTTCACCGGGAGCTGCTTTTGCATAGAAGGAAACTTCATATTCCTTGCCTTTAACAAGACCTTCCTTTAAGAAATTGTAACGAAGGGTTGTTACACCGTTTGCAGAAGTCGTTATCTTCAAACAATCATCGCCACTGTAAGCAACATTCGGGTCTGTCACAAGCTTATAGCTTGCAGTACCGTCACCATTCGTTCCATCGGCATAATCCTTACCTCCGAACTCATCGCCATCGTAGCCGTTTTGAGCAATTATATCAATACCCCTTAAAAGCTTTGAAGAAATCTCGGGACCGGTAAGGGGAGCGCTATTTACATTAACTGCAGTATCTATTCCCTTGAAATCCTCTGTGTCAACTGTAAACTGAGGACCTATTGTATCGTTTCTTTTCGCTATACCTTTAAAAGCTATACCTTTTTTGCCCAAAGCAAGCGCCATATCTCTTATCTGTTGATTATTGAGCCCTCCATACTGGTCCATATCAAAGATATAGCCCAACTGATGAGGAATATCATAATTATCAAAAAGATAAGGGTATTCTCTTACAAACGCATGATTACCTTCAAGCTGGTCTATATCTGCATACCAACGAGTTGAGTTATATACCCAATCGTCCCAGGGGATAAGAGAATTCTGACCTGTAGCATACAGGAGAGGCACAACATGCGCCCAGTGCTGCATACTTGTTCTTCCCTGACGCACCCAAAGAGATGTTATATAATTCATTCCATACATCTGTTCTGCAAGCATTGTTCCAAAAAGTGCATCGGGAGTTATGTTCTTATAATCTGTTTCCCCTATACCGCCATCAAGCACATCATAATATCTCAATTCTGACTTTATACTACCGGGATAATTGGATGAATTACCCGTCATATAAATCTCAATACCCTTTTCATTAGCATATGCATTTGCCTCGGCAAGAAGTTTTTCAAGAAATTCGTGAACTTTTTCACTGTTGAACAAATTGTAAATATCACTGATTGGTACGGTTCTCCACTTCATTACATAGCTTCCGTCACTTAATCTCACAGACTTACAATAGTCCGCATAGGTAGAAATACCTCGACATTCACTGTAATATTTTTTTATATCGAAATTTTCAAGACCGCCATTATTTTTTACCCAGTTAACCTCGTTGTCTGTGAGCTTATTACCGATTTTGCTCTCAAGCGTATAACCCTTTTCCACAAGCCACGCGGCAAAGCCTTTTACACATTCTTCGCAGTAGCAACCGCCGTTATAATTGGCATTAAGAGCATAGTCGTCAAACTGCCAGAGCCACTGACCAAGGTCAATGCCCGCTTTCAATTCGCCTAAGAGGTCTTTATAATAAATATCCTTATTAACACAGCCCCAGTTAACCTGCCCGTCAGTGCGGACATACACGTTTCCTTCTATATTATATGCGGAGCCCTCCCAGACAGTATAGGTATCACCGTTATACTCATATGTAACAGTTTCACCCTTATTATTTTTTTGGGGAGTTGTGGGCACTGCATTTATTGTACTTTGATTAAGATGGCCTAAATCTTCCATTGTTTCACGGTCGTTGCCTTCATTAGTATAAGTCCATCTGTTTGATGTCCCCATAAAACGCTTTGCCATATCCGCGCTCTGACCACTATATGATCGCGAGGAGTAAAGGACTTCAGAATTTACACCAAGACCCAGAACAGAGGAACGTGAACGAAGCTCGTTTATGAGAGGCTTTACCACATTTTCGCCAGGATTTTCCGATACCCCCAAAATAGCAAGACCTCTTTCGTCTACATAAAGCGATTTCCCGAAATAGCTTGCAAGCTCATTACATACAGGAACATAAAGAATTTCTCCGATTACTATAGGTGCAACAGGGCTTAATTCCGTCACTTTCCCTTCCTTAAAGGAAGCTGTTATCTCTCCGCTTGCGATAGTTCCGTTATATGTATCGAAGCTGCCGCCAAAAGCCTTTGCCATATATTCGGCAGGAGCATAAATATATCCGTTTTTCATAACAGGTGCAAGTGAGCGGTCACTCTCACAAACAAGGTCGTAACCACCGGCGTTATACGCAACAGGATAACCAGCAAAAATTGCATAACTATCCGGCAATGCAGCACTCACCGTTTTTAATCCGTCAGCAAAATCTACAAGCTGTTCTTCTGTATACACAAATTTCTCAGAAGCATATAGAGTTAATGGGGGAATTTTTTCACCGCTATAACACTTTACATTTTTTACATTGCACTTCATGGTGGATTGACCGTCGTTGAATATTCTCAAATTAGATATATACTGAGCAGTACCGCATCGCATAGCAATTTTATCCGCAACTTTATATCCATCAATATAAACATCTATATTATTATTATCACAATCAATTACTATTGTTATATTCAACCACTTGTTGGCAACTATAAAACCTTCCATATCAACACCTTGTGATTTAGAATTATAGTAAAATGGAGTGGTAGCAAGAATTGCCGAAAGCGCATACGCGCCACCATAATAAGCATAGCAGTGTGCACCGCCTGCGATTCGTCTGTAATCAAATGTATATGTGATTTTCCCTGTAAGATTATTTATAGGAAATCCTACGCCGGAAGAATTACCTTTGATTATATTTTTAGAATCAATCTCAACATAATTCCCATTACCATCTCCATCGTTTCGAACGGTAACTACACCCTCTGTCGAGCCATATTTATACTTTGCATTGCCTGCCAAAAGGTAATCGGTACCGGGTTCAAACGCAGAAAAGTCGTCGGTGAGTTGTAAAACAACATCCTCTGCTGACACAGGCACTACAACAAGCTGCAAAAGCATAGCTAAAATAATTACCGCACCGAACAATCTCTTTTTCATATTAAGTCCTCCACTTTCATAGATGTATAAATTTATATTCCATAAAAACAAAATTTCAGCACCACGGCACAAACCCTTAAGCTTATGCCGCCAATAAATTAATCCTATAAATAAATAGGAAGAATTTATTAAGCTTTATTATTTGTTCTTACATAAACAATAGACAGGGGCGGTGGCCCCTGCCCTGTTTATCACATATTAATCACGTGCACTAAGGTTTGTATAAATTACCATAAAGTCTACCTTACCGGAGGTTGTAACAACATATGTCTTACAATCTTCACCGATCTTATCTCTTATATATGATGCAACTCTTGTTGAGTCAATTTTTTCGATTGTTTCTTCAGCAAGGTCAACGAGATAGATGTTTGCACCGGATATACTTACCATCAGTGTTTCTCTTCCTGTGTTTGTTCCTATTGTGTAATCCTCTTCAGCTTCAAGTCTTGCATGAGTATTGCTTGCCCATTCAATTTTTCCGAAATACTCGGCATAATCCGAGAAATATACGTTATTATTATAAGCATTTCTGTTGCCGCTGTATACAACCATTGAAACATAATTATTACCTGACATATATCCGTAATTTTTGCTGGGGTCCAATACAGAGAAAACAGAATACAATACTGAACCTTCTTCAGGTATATTAACATCCCTTGCAGAGAATATATCTCCATACTGCTTTGTTGCAAAGAATTCGTTAGGAATATATCCTGCGTCTGTATTTGTAACAGTTGCAACCTTTTCATACTCAGCACCCGTCATAAGGTTTATTGCTTTCACTTGTGTCGTAGGTTCGCCGTTGGCATTTAAAACAGTTGAAACATCTGTAAGGAACTGATAGCGTCTATCGTTTGGCTGAGAACGTCTCAAGTCTTTAGCAGGTTTGATCAAAACCTTAGCAATTCCTGCTTCATCCATATTATATGCATCGACAGAGTATGAACTCTTATGAGCGTAAGGGCCTACTCCATTTTGAGCTGAAAGGTAGAACTCATCGTCTGAAGAACCATCGGTAGGAATAACAAATGTAATTGTGTCATTACTTGCACCTACCAATACATCCTTAACAATGCTTGCATCAAGGTCTTGCTTACCTGCGAAGAAGTAGCCAACATTTCTGTTGAATGTTCCGCTGGCTCTGTTGCCGTTTGCTTCACACATATCCGTATCCTTGGTTGCTCCGAGAGCATCTTCATCTTCAAGGTCTTTATTATATACATTCCATGTATCAAGCTGAGTAAGCTTTCCGCCCTGCTCACGATAACGAACAAGCTGCTGAACTACCTTAGGGGTTTCTCCTGAATAGCTAATAACACCCACATCATCAAGATCGGTTACCTTGCGGCTTATACCATCAACCGTCACACGATCACCCACAGTCAGATCAACTCTTTTATTAGTCTGCGAGAAAATTGAAATAGTTGTAATCTTTTCTTCAGCGACATCATACTTAAGCTTCATTACCCATCCATAGAGCCATACTCCGCTTGTGGTTTCCATTTCAACAATGTTGCCCTTAAGGTCGAGATAAGCCTTTACTGCCGCACTCATAACAGGTTCTACTTTGCTGTAGGGAGGTTTTGCCACTAATTGTTCATACTCATATGATACAACGTACTTCTCACCGCCAATTGTGAGCACTGTATGGTTATTTGCTTGTGCAATACCATCTATTGCGCCGCTTACCGCTTCACCGAGGATATATGCCTTTACAAGGTTGCCGTCCTCACTCATAAGAACTGAAAGTGCTGCACCTGATACTATGTCCTTGAATTCTCCCGGTTTGCCAGATGATTTGAAGATAAACACATCCTGCTCGTCAGGATCGAGTGTAAGGCTCTTACCATACTTTGCATATAATTCATACTTAGCAGGATTAACGCTTTCTACAACATAGGTTTCATACCGGTCGATTTTAACTATTTCGTAGATATTATCTTTGTCGTTATCGATGAATGTAACATCTGCAAGAGAAGCGTTGAGCTGATCGAGTGTGAGACCGCCGTAGAGCTTACCATTGTATATTACGTAGTAGTCTTCTACATCAATATCGTCAATTTTTCCATCTTCTCTTTCGTACTTCACGTTGAATTTACGGAGATTTCCTGTTACATTTATGTATGAGCCGGCAAGGATTGTAAGCTCCTTATTGTACTTATCAAGGGGAGCTGAGACGATAACCTTATCCATTACCTTATCATCGTAGCAGTATGCTTCAACATAATATCCAAGGTAGTCGCTGACATTGGTATCGTTTGTTTCGATTACGTTGCCGCCGATTATAACCTCGCCAAGGAGACAGCCTTTTCCGTCGAGGCTTGTATAGCCGTTAGCACTTATAAGACCTTCAACACGCATAACGTCGAAATAAGTATAGAACATTGTATCGCCGCCGAGCTCTATACCGCTAAGGTAATAGTCGTTTGACAAAGTTGCCATATTACAATTACCGGCATCGAGCATAAGCTTCATACCCTGGTCGTAAGTAAGGTTAGTGTTTTCAACTGAGCCGCTGATAAGGTCACAGTCATATGCCACCTTAACATATCCCAAAGGATATCCGCCGTTTGCTTCAGCTAAATTTGCATAACCGAGAGCGCAAACAACCATCTTTATTGCTTCGTAGTATGTAATAGTCTGATTTTCTTTAAGCTTTCCGTTTCCATAGCCGCTTACAATGCCAAGATTATAAAGTTCCTCAATGGCATTATCGCCTCCGCCAACTCCAAGCATAGCGGTAAGCATTTCTGAAAAGACGCCTCTTGACATCTCTTCGGGTTTAAGTTTAGACATAGCTTCAGTAACTATATTAAGCTTCATAAGCAGCTCGAGCTCATGATCTTTAAGCAAGCTAACCTCTGCGGAAACTGCTTCTGTATCTGTTGACTCTTCTGCCATAGCAGGCACCGCACCGATTAACATAGTTAATGAGAGTACGCCTGCTGCTATCTTCTTAAAAATGTTGCTTTTAGTCATTTGTCTTCCTCCTGTCATTATGATACGATTTTATTATACTATATTATGTCAGTCCAGTCAATCATCATTTTTTGACCTTTAGTATACTTTTTTTTAGGTTTTGCAAAGATCGCCTTACTTTATAAGAAAGTTCCGGGAAAATAATTGACTTTTTTTTAGATGAGTTGACATTTTATTAGATTTCTCTCGTCATTCTCCAAAAAAGAAGACCAGAACAGAAATCCGCCCTCCCTTTGTTTTATTCTTCTGTAAATACAAATTTAAGGCTCTGTTTTCTTTCTTCTCCCGGTTCGAGAAATTCAAGCATACCTCTTTCCCTCATATCAGCTCGACCAGTTGGCTCACAGTTGCCGGGCTCAAGACCGAGAGCATAGTCGTGCTCGCCCATCATCTTCCACTCAGTAAAGAATCGGAGTTCCTTTGTGTCGTAACAAATTTTTATACCTTTTTTTATATCCTTATTGTACACAGATACTTCAGGCTTACCCTCAAGAGTGTGGAAAAAGCACATTTCTGCAAATCCACGCTGGGGTTTTTCCATTTCTGACCATTTATCAAAACCTTCTGCTGCGCGCTCATCCCTCGCAACGCTCTTAACTGCCGGGATATTCACAACCGCATTTTCGGAGAGCAAAGGATAGCCAAGATTGCAATGATACAAAATCTGTACAGGACTTGTCATTGAGCCGATATTTCGGATTGTATCATTTAAGTAAATCACATTTTCGTACAAAGGAACTATATACTCTCGTTCAAGAAGCATTTGATGAGAGAAAATCTGTGCCTCACGAACGATAGCTTTAATATGTATTTCGTCATTTTCAATCCAATGTGCAATATTATCACAGGGAGTGTTTCCGATTACGCCATGCATTGCAGTTTCTTCACCATCATCCACACAAGGTGATCCTGTTGAAGTAAGACCACAGGTTGTGAGAAAGCCAGCATTGAATGACTTCAAAAAGCCCATACCCTGACGTTCATAATACTGGGGCGCAACATACCCGCAGGCAGAAAAAAATCCCATATTATCACCCTTGAAGCTCAAACGGGGTATATCAGCGCAACGGTCGGGACACACATAGAACTGAAGACCAGTACAGTTACGTACGTTATACATCTTCATTCCATCGCCCTTGCCACCTTCGAGCCTGAATTCTTCAACTCCGTACATCTGGAGCTGATGACCGATATATCTGTTATCCATATATGACATCTCCTGATATAATTTTTCCCATTGTATCACAAATTACACAACTTGTAAATAATTAATTTAATATTTTTTCTCCATATTGCAAAAATAGGGTATTTTTTTTCAAAAGTATTGACAACACTTTGAATTTAGTATATAATGCTAATGTTGTAATATGCCGATGTGGTGGAATTGGCAGACGCGCGGGACTCAAACTCCCGTGGTAGCGATACCGTGTGGGTCCGACCCCCACCATCGGCACCATAAAATAAAGCAGATTTTTCACAAAATCTGCTTTATTTTTTATTATGACTCCGTAAATACAACTTCATTGAAAACACAGCAAATACATCATTAACAGAGCATACCGTTCGTGGGATTTTA
>JAZRNL010000051.1:0-20036 GCA_045648165.1 Clostridia bacterium
AAGAAGGTCTCTGATTTCCATTTCAACGAGCTCGAGAAGTTCGGGGTCGTCAACCTGGTCAGCCTTGTTCATGAATACAACGATGTAAGGAACGCCAACCTGTCTTGAAAGAAGGATGTGTTCTCTTGTCTGAGGCATGGGGCCGTCAGCAGCTGATACAACGAGGATAGCGCCGTCCATCTGAGCAGCACCTGTGATCATGTTCTTAACGTAGTCAGCGTGTCCGGGGCAGTCAACGTGAGCGTAGTGACGTGAATCTGTTTCGTACTCAACGTGAGCTGTAGAAATTGTGATACCTCTTTCTCTTTCTTCCGGAGCCTTATCGATGTTGTCATATGCTGAGAATTCAGCCTGTCCCTTAAGTGCAAGCACCTTTGTGATTGCAGCTGTAAGAGTTGTTTTACCGTGGTCAACGTGACCGATGGTACCAATGTTTACGTGGGGCTTATTTCTTTCGAATTTAGCTTTTGCCATTTTAATTTCCTCCTCGAAAATTTATTTAATTAAAAATATTAACTTTATTGTACAATCTTTTGAGAAAAAAATCAAGTGTTTTTCCGATTTTTTTTCTCAAAAGCTGTATTTTTTATAAATTATTTACTGTCAAACCTGATTATTAACCCTTTGAACGGTCTGCAATAATCTTTTCCTGGATTGACTTAGGCACTTCTGAGTAGTGTGAAGGTTCCATAGAATACTGACCACGGCCCTGTGTGATTGAACGGAGCTGTGTAGCATAACCAAACATCTCAGAAAGCGGAACCATAGCAGTAATCTGCTGAGCTCCTGTTCGAGCTTCCATCTTCTGAATCATACCACGGCGTGAGTTAAGGTCGCCCATAACGTCACCCATGTATTCATCAGGCATAATTACGTTAACAAGCATGATAGGCTCCTTGATAACAGGGTCTGCCTTCCTCATACCTTCCTTAAATGCCATAGAAGCCGCAATCTTAAACGCCATTTCTGATGAGTCAACTTCGTGGTATGAACCATCATAAAGTGTAACCTTAACATCAACAACGTTGTAGCCTGCCAATACACCGCTCTGCATTGCGCCCTGAACACCGGCATCAACTGCGGGGATATATTCCTTAGGAATAGCACCGCCGACGATAGCGTTCACAAATTCATAACCCTTACCTTCTTCTAAAGGCTCGAGCTTCATAAGAACGTGTCCGTACTGACCCTTACCACCTGACTGACGAGCATACTTATGCTCAATGTCAACCTGTTTTCTGATTGCTTCACGGTAAGAAACCTGAGGTTCACCAACATCTGCTTCAACCTTGAATTCACGGAGAAGTCTGTCTACGATGATTTCAAGATGGAGCTCACCCATTCCGGCGATGATTGTCTGACCTGTTTCTTCGTCTGTATATGTCTTGAATGTGGGGTCTTCTTCAGCAAGCTTCTGAAGAGCGATACCCATCTTTTCCTGACCAGCCTTTGTTTTAGGCTCGATAGCAACACGGATAACCGGTTCAGGGAAGTTCATTGATTCGAGAATGATAGGATTCTTTTCGTCACAGAGTGTATCACCTGTTGTTGTGTTCTTAAGACCAACAGCAGCTGCGATATCACCTGAGTATACCATATCAATATCTTCTCTGTGGTTAGCGTGCATGAGGAGGATACGTCCGAGACGTTCCTTGTTGCCCTTGCAGGCATTGAGCACGTATGAACCTGAAGCCAGTGTACCTGAGTAAACACGGAAGAAGCAGATTTTACCAACAAACGGGTCTGTTGCAATCTTGAATGCAAGAGCTGCAAAAGGAGCATCGTCTGATGAAGGTCTTTCGTCCTCTTCTTCTGTTCCGGGGATAACACCCTTAATGTTTTCGATATCTGTAGGAGCGGGCATATAATCAACGATAGCATCGAGGAGCATCTGCACACCCTTATTTCTATAACTTGTACCGCAAGTAACAGGAACGATTTCATTAGCGATTGTAGCACGTCTGAGTGCAGCCTTGAGCTCGTCAACAGAAATTTCTTCTTCTGCGAAGAACTTTTCCATGATTGACTCGTCTGTTTCAGCGATAGCTTCAATCATCTTAGCTCTGTATTCCTCAGCTATGTCGAGCATATCTGCAGGAATTTCCTCTTCTCTTACGTCTTTACCGAGATCGTCATAGTAAATCTCAGCTTTCATCTTCATAAGGTCGATAATACCCTTGAAGGTTTCTTCAGCTCCTATAGGAAGCTGAATGGGAACACCGTTTGCATGAAGTCTTTCATGGACCATGTCTACAACTCTGAAGAAGTCAGCACCCATAATATCCATCTTGTTAACGTAGATCATACGGGGTACGTTGTAGTCATTAGCCTGACGCCAAACGGTTTCAGACTGGGGTTCAACACCACCCTTTGCGCACATTACGGTTACAGAACCGTCAAGTACACGAAGTGATCTCTGAACCTCAACGGTGAAGTCAACGTGACCCGGTGTATCGATAATGTTAATTCTCTTACCGTTCCACTGACAGGTTGTAGCAGCAGATGTGATTGTTATACCACGTTCCTGCTCCTGAGCCATCCAGTCCATGGTTGCACCGCCGTCGTGTGTTTCACCCATTTTATGATTACGGCCTGTATAGAACAAAATTCTTTCGGTAGTTGTTGTTTTACCTGCATCTATATGAGCCATGATACCAATATTTCTTGTATTTTCAAGTGAAAATGGTCTACCCATAATTGGTTCCTCCTTTCAAACAGTAGTGTATTAACCGAATTACCAACGATAGTGAGCAAATGCCTTGTTTGCTTCTGCCATCTTGTGAGTATCTTCTCTCTTCTTGCATGAACCGCCTGTTCCGTTAAGAGCATCGCAGATTTCGTTTGCAAGTCTTTCTTTCATTGTCTTTTCATTACGTTCACGTGAGTAACGTGTAAGCCAACGAAGACCAAGAGTCTGTCTTCTATCAGGACGAACTTCCATCGGAACCTGATAAGTAGCACCGCCGACACGTCTTGCTTTTACTTCAAGCACGGGCATGATGTTCTCAAGAGCCTCATTGAAAGCTTCAAGTGCATCCTTGCCTGTTTTTTCAGCAACGATTTCAAAAGCGTCATAAACGATTTTCTGTGCTACACCCTTTTTACCGTCGAGCATAATGTTGTTGATAAGCTTTGTAACAACTATGCTGTTATAGATAGGATCGGGCAGAACCTCTCTTTTCGCAATGTAACCTTTTCTTGGCACAGTACTTCCCTCCTTCATAAATTTTAATGAATATCACCGGTACTCAAAGCAGCCCTTTGCTGCTCCGTTTTGTGCTTAGCGAATGTATATAAGAGTATAATCCGATATGCACATTTGTGATACTGCTGCAAATCATTTACGCAGCATTATTTTTTAGCTTCCTTCGGCTTCTTAGCACCGTATTTAGATCTTGACTGCAAGCGGTTTGCAACGCCCTGAGCATCAAGAGTACCACGGATGATGTGATATCTTGTACCAGGAAGATCTCGAACCCTTCCGCCTCTGATAAGAACAACGCTGTGTTCCTGAAGATTATGACCGATACCCGGAATGTAAGCTGTTACTTCAATACCGTTTGTAAGACGAACTCTGGCAATCTTTCTGAGCGCTGAGTTAGGCTTCTTAGGAGTAGAAGTTCTTACAGCAGTACAAACGCCTCTCTTCTGAGGAGAGCTCTTATCGTTCATCTTCTTCTGCAAAGAGTTAAGACTCTTTTGAAGTGCAGGAGCAGTTGACTTCTTTACTGATGTCTGTCTACCTTTTCTAACTAACTGGTTAAATGTAGGCATACCGTTTTACACCTCTCTTTCTTAAGATTTAAAATTTATTATTACGCACAATGTGCGAAATAATCGATTAACATACGCAAGCACAAGATGCTTTCACATCAATGCCGCAATCTTTACCGAGCTCTGACATTGTTTCTGCAAATTCAGGCTCCACACCGGAGCTTTTGCAAAGCTCAGTAAGGCTTTCAAAAAGGTACGTATCGCAATCCTTTGCGATAACAACTTTTTTTGCTCTGCCTTCAGCCAGGGCTTTTCTGACTTTTTTTAGTCCAACCGTAAGAGTTGTTTTTTCAATATCTGAAAACATATCAAGTCAACCTCCCTGCCTGCGTTTAAAAAAGCCGCCGAACAAACGACAACCGAAGGTATTATACCCTGAAATAAGATTTTTGTCAATACAGGGGAATTTTTTTTGTAATGTTTCTGTCATTTTTGTATGATAGAACAACAAACCTCTGTTAAAAAGCCCTTGCGTAGGCAAAATATACAAACAATTTTTTCGGCAAACACTTGATTATTCCTTTACTATATGGTATAATGTGTGTGTTTTAGAAAGGATTGGTATTATATGAAGAAGATAATTTCTGCGCTGATAGCAACGAGTATTCTGCTCAGCACTACCGTATTTTCTTTCGGCATTGAATCCTGCAATTTTACGGATTCCGTATCAGAACTCATAACCCTTACTCCGAACAACGGTTTTAAAACAGAAGAGGAATGGGCAGGAGAAACTGATAACCTATCAATAGTGCTTCTTGCAAATGAGAACTCCACATCGGAAATGTCACTGGATGAGTTTTTAAGAGGGCAGTTTTTAAAACAGACAGAAACCATATATGTTTCTGATTATGAAATCCCCTCTGAAACATTTTCAGATACAATTTTTTCATTTATATTCCGCAATGCAGATTTGCCCGTTTGTCCCAGAATTACTGACATAAGAAATATTACTGTTGATGGAATTTCATATATTTATTCCTTTAAACCGGTTTATCTTTATCCGTCAATAGAAGAAGCCGACAGCAAGCGCGCAGATCTCGACGAGCTTACAACAAACCTTGCAGAATATGCTTCAAAGGGCAAAACAGAGCTTGAAAAAGCACTTTTCCTCTTTGATAAAATTTCACTTGATTATTTCTACACACCGGGCAATACTTTTGAGAACATCAACTATACACCTTATAGCTTTTTAGTCAACGGTCACAGCGTTTGCCAAGGCTATGCCTTGCTTTACAAGCTGGCACTTGACAAGCTGGGCATAGAAAGCTATCTCTGCAGTAACCCGAATAAAAATATAAACCATGCATGGAACTACTTAAAAATCGATAACAAATGGTATCATGCAGATTCTACATGGTCGTATTACTCCGATGCACCGGGCAAAATTTCAAGGAAATATTTTCTCCTTAGCGATAGCGCAATGCTTTCCGACGAAAAGCACGGCGTAAAAAGCGACTGGAAAGCATACGCAGAGGAGGTCGCTCCCATCGATTGCACAAGTGACGATTTTGCAACAGGATACTTGTTTAATCGTTTTATCGGCGAACCTATATACCGCGATGAATTATCAATTTACTTCAATCGCAGTTTTACAACATCCCCTACAACTTCAATTAATTTAAAGCTCCGTAATGATACATTAAAAACCCCGGATGCACTTTTTTCAGAGCCGGATACACTTAATGGCGAAACCAAAATACATCTCCTTACTTTGAAGGAAATTAATAAAAAGACAAATATCGTTATAGCAGGCTACTCTAAATACGGAGATTTCATCGGATGCGAAAAACTGTCAGCTGACACCCTACCGGCTAACTTAATGACTGCGTTCCCGGTCCCCACATTAACAAGCAATCCGTACATGGTAAAATGGATGATGCTGGATAGTGCCACATTATCTCCCACTGCATACTTCGGTCAATTACTGATTAAATGATTATTGAATATTAACTCACATTAAAGTGGAATGAAATTACAACGTTTTAAAAATATCTAAGAGGTAATATATGGATATTATTTTAGCAACAAAAAATGCCGGAAAAGTACGTGAAATGGCAGAAATACTTAAACCCTATAACATAAATGTCATTTCACAAAAAGATGCCGGAATAGATGTGGAGGTATTGGAAACAGGCTCCACCTTTGAAGAAAATGCAGAAATCAAAGCACGTGCAGTTGCAATGCTTTGCGATTCCCCTGTTCTTGCAGATGATTCGGGGCTTTGCATTGACGCACTGGGCGGGAAGCCCGGAATATATTCCGCACGCTATGGCGGAGAAACGCTTCCCTATCCCGAAAAAATACGTTGCCTTCTTAAAGAGCTTGAAAACGCGACCGACAGAAGCGCAAAATTTGAATGTTCAATGGTGCTTGTTATGCCTGACGGGCGAAAATTTTCCGCTACCGGCTGCGTCCCCGGAAGTATTCTCAAATCTCCGGAGGGAACAGGAGGATTCGGATACGACAGTATTTTTTACTCATCTGAAATCAGCAAATCCTTCGGTACCGCTTCAGAGGAGGAAAAAAATTCAATAAGCCACAGAGGCAGAGCTCTGACCAATCTTTGCAATGAGCTTAAAAACAAAGGAGTTATAGACTAATGGATTTATTTATGGAACATCTTGTGCCGCATAAGCGCACAGGTAAAGATTTATTTATAGCTTCAGGAATAATTGCAGGTGCAATCTTTCTTTTGCTGCTACTTACTTTTATTGTATCAATCTTCCCTGCCATAGCAGGTATATGGCTTATCAGTGCTGTTGCAATTGTTTTCTTTGCAGTTCTCCTTATAAAACGCACAAGCATAGAATATGAATATATACTTACAAACAACGAGCTTGACATTGATAAAATTACTGCAAAAAGTAACAGAAAACGCCTTATAACAATTAATTTTTCAGAAATTGATATTTGCGCTCCTGTAAGCCATAGTGCATTTTTGGAGGCTCAGACTATCGCAAAAACCATTGACTGCACAGGCAACAGAACAAAAGATGTATATTTCATAGACCTTTCTACTGAAAAGGGTAAAACAAGAGTTCTTATTGAACCCCCCGTATCATACATTGAAAACGTAAGAAGATTTAACCCTTCAAAAATATTCGTTGACTGAGAAATTATCCCACAAGTGTGTAAAAAACGCACTCACGGGGTTTATTTACCATAGGAAGGAGCGGGCGCTGTGTACAGAATTGCAACTGCCGCACAGATGAGAAAAAGCGATAGTGACTGCATAGAAAAAGCAGGAATTCCGGGAATTATACTTATGGAAAATGCGGCACAGGGTTGTGTCTCAGAAATATTGAAAGATTTTCCCAACATCTCAGAAAAACGTATTGCCTGCTTTTGCGGAAAAGGTAATAACGGCGGTGACGGCCTTGCCATTGCACGGCTTCTCTCCCGCAAGGGAGCAGATGTTACCGTATTCCTGACCCACGGCGACAGCTACAGGGGCGATGCCGCGGTAAACCGCGAAATTATCAATCATATGGATTTAAGTATTTGCCATATTTCAGAAAACACGGGAGATATTATCCATAGCTACGATATAATTGTAGATGCCATATTCGGAACAGGTATGTACGGCGAGGTTGATGATGAAACCTTTGCTCTTATAAATTCAATCAACAATTCGGGTAAATATGTTCTCAGCGTGGATATACCAAGCGGAATTGCCGCAGACACTGGTGAAATTTGCGGAATTTGTGTGAAAGCTACCAAAACCGTTACCTTTGCGGCGTACAAGCAGGGAATGTTCCTGTTCCCCGGTTGCGATTACTGCGGCGAAATTGTGGTGTGGGATATATGCACCCCGGAAAGTATTCTGGAAAATATAAATAAATTCTGCACCGACAGTAATTTTGTTAAGCAAAACCTCAAAAAGAGGGAAAACAATACCCAGAAGGGCGATTACGGGAAAATTCTTATAATAGGCGGCAGAGCAGGAATGACAGGTGCACCGTCTATGGCGGCAGAAGCAGCTCTTAAAACAGGTGCGGGACTTGTTACAGTTGGTATTTGCTCCTCCCTTAATCCAATTCTTGAAATAAAGCTTACAGAGGCTATGACTTGTCCTCTGCCGGAATGTGACGGACACTTATCGGCAGATGCTGCAAACACTGTAAAAAAACTTATTAAAAAATGCGACAGCGTGCTTTTCGGCCCCGGCATCGGCACTAACGACGATATATATATTATTCTTAAAGAGGTAATGGAAAACTGCTCCGTTCCCCTGATTATTGATGCAGACGGGCTTAACGTGCTTGCGAAGCATCCGGAGCTGCTTGAAAGATGTAGCTGCAATCTTATTTTCACACCTCACGAGGTGGAAATGAGCAGACTCTGCGGCCTGGAACTCTCAGAAGTTACAGATAACAGAATTTTAGTTTCTGAATCCTATGCTCAGAACAACGGAGTAACATTAATTTTAAAAGGACACCACACAATTGTAACAGCATCAGACGGAACACAATATATTAATAATACAGGCAACCCCGGCCTTGCCACAGGCGGAAGCGGAGATGTGCTTGCCGGAATGGTTGCGGCACTTGCCGCAAGAGATATGAAGGAAGAAATCGCCGCCGCAGTGGCTGTTTATCTTCATGGCAAAAGCGGAGATTTAGCTGCCGAAAAACTCGGTCAGGACAGCATTGTTGCAACTGATATTATTAAATTTTTACCAGAAGCAATTAAATCTGCCTTAACCATAAACACAAACGGCATTTGAATTTAAGTCGGCAGATTTAGCTATACATAAAAGGCAAAAATTACTTGTAGAAATAAAGTCGGTTTTGTGATATACTTATACACGAAATAATGCATATACCGGCAAACAGAGGTTTTTTTATATGAGAACTTGGGCTGAAATCAATATTGATGCATTAATATCAAATTTCAGGGAAATCCGTAAAATCACAAGCAAGAATTCAAAAATTCTTGCAACTGTAAAAGCCGATGCTTACGGCCACGGCTTTCTTGAAGTTGCAAAAACTCTTGCAAAAGAAGGCGCCGATGCCTTTGCTGTTGCACTCATCGAAGAAGCACTTCAGCTAAGGCGTACAGGGTTCAACCAGCCTATTCTTATTCTTGGCGCAATCCCTGAAGAATCGTACACTCTTGCAGTAGAGAACAACATATCCCTTACAGTTTTTGCAATGGACTCTGCCCTTGCAATTTCACGGGCGGCAGAATCTCTCGGCAAATGCGCAAAAATCCACATCAAGCTTGACACAGGTATGTCCCGGCTTGGTTATGTTGTAGGCGATAATAACGAGAGTGTAATAGATGAAATTATGGAAATCTCCAAACTCCCCGGAATTGAAATCGAAGGAGTATTTTCTCATTTTTCAACTTCTGACGAAGAAGATGGAAGCTATACTCATATGCAATTTAAGCGATTTATCACTGTTTGCGAGGAGCTTAAAAACCGTGGGCTTACAAATATTATAAGGCACATTGCCAACAGCGCCGCCACAATAATGTATCCTGAAACCCACCTTGACATGGTGCGTCCGGGAATTATTCTTTACGGCTTGTATCCGTCAAATGAGGTAGATAAATCAAAGCTTAAGCTTACACCCGTTATGACACTTAAAACAAAAATAACACATATCAAAACTCTTGAAAAAGGAAGAGGCATCAGTTACGGAAAAGATTACATAACCGACGGGCCGACTAAGGTTGCAACCGTTCCCATCGGTTATGCTGACGGATACGTGAGATCGACTGCAAAAGAGGGTTTGATGCTTGTTCGCGGCAAAAAAGTCAGAATTCTGGGAAGAATTTGTATGGACCAATGTATGATTGACGTTTCAGATGTCAATAATATCAGTGTAGGTGACGAAGTAATCGTCTTCTCTGACAAAGGAATCCTGGCTGATGATGTTGCTAAATGGACAGACACAATCAATTATGAGGTAATTTGCCTTGTGTCGAAACGTATCCCCAGAGTTTATATTAAAAACGGGGAGGCGGTGAAGGAGCTTAATTTTCTTGAGAATTAAAAACGCCATGAAAATATCATTTTAACGAAACAGGGGGCCTGATTGCTTTGTCAAAGAAAAAAAATGCCTCACGTGTTTCCTCTCTTGAGGATCAGTTAAGAAAGGGCTACACGGAAATGGCGGGGTTAAATAAGGAGCTTGCAGAAGAAGGCATTGCATCCGACAATGAAGCCCTCGTCAGTTCGGAGGAAAAACTGATGGAGAGTGAGTAGTGGTGATTGTAAAAAGAGGAGATATTTATTATGCCGACCTAAGCCCGGTGGTAGGCTCAGAACAAGGCGGCATAAGGCCCGTTCTGATTATTCAGAACGATGTGGGTAATAAATACAGTCCTACTGTAATCGCCGCGGCAATCACAAGCCGCATAAACAAGGCGAAGATGCCCACACACATCGAGCTTCCGGCTTTAGACTTTGGTCTCAGCAAGGACTCGGTTATCCTCACAGAACAGATAAGAACACTTGACAAGAAACGCCTTAGAGAAAAAATAGGAAAGCTTGATAAGGAACTTATGATAAAAGTAGACGAAGCACTGTCTGTAAGCTTCGGTCTTGACGAATAATCACCTTGAAGGAGCGGGAATATCCTTATGAAAAAGCTTATAAAAACAAAGAGCCAATATCGTACATACGGTATTGGCTCTTTTTATTATTCTTCTTCTTTTTCTTCCCTTTCGTCAAGCTTTTCTTTCACCTGAACTGTGATTTCCGTCACTCTGTGGGATTCGGTTCCCGTTACTGTTACGGTAAGGTTTTCGTATTCGAATGTATCGCCGTTTTCGGGGATTTTCCCAAGCTGCTCCATTGCCCATCCCCCCGCGGATACGCTTTCGGTTTCTTCTATTTCAACACCAAAGAAATCGCAAAAATCGTCCATATTAACCGTGCAATCAACTTTATAGGTATTATCACCGATTTTTGCAAAGTCCTCAACAACCTCGTCGTGCTCGTCCCAGATATCGCCTACCAGCTCTTCTAAAACGTCCTCCATAGTTATAATACCGAGAGTTCCGCCGTATTCGTCAATAACCACAGCCATATGAGACTTATTAGTCTGAAGAATTTTAAGAAGGTCATCAACCATTTCAAACTTCTGTATGTACAGAGGTGTGGTCATAACCTTGCGTATATCTTTTTTAGTAATACCGTCGGGTGTATAGAAATCCTTAAGGTGGATAACACCTATAATATTATCAACTGTTTCTTCATAAACCGGCAAACGTGAAAACCGTGTTTTTGCAAACATCTTTGCAATTTCCGACTTATCCGCCGTAACAGGTATAGCCTTAATGTCTACACGGTGTGTGAGAATATCCTCTGCATTCAGGTCGCCGAACTCAATTGCATTTTTAATAAGCTCTCCTTCTTCGTCGTCGATACTTCCATCCTGCTGAACTTCTTCCACAAGCATAATAAGCTCTTCCTGTGACATTTTTGAATTATCCTCGAGCTTAAGAACTTTTGAAATAAGCTTTTTCCAACATGTAAACAAAAAGTTTACAGGGGTTAATATCCATATAAGAATACGTATAAATGGTGCAGAAAACATTGCAAATCTTTCAGGAATATCCTTTGCTATGCTCTTTGGTGTAACCTCACCAAAAACAAGAACAACAACGGTTATTACAGCAGTGGACATAGTAGCGCCGATTTCGCCATAAATTCCCACGAACATAACAGTTGCAATAGAGGCAACTGCGATATTTACTATGTTGTTTCCAACAAGGATTGTGGATATAAGTTTGTCGTAATCGTCAGACAGCCTAAGAGCGAGATTAGCTCTCTTATTCCCTTTTTCGGCAAGGGTTTTAAGCCTTGTTTTATTAAGTGATGAAAATGCGGTTTCAGTTGCAGAAAAGTATCCCGACATAAGGACAAGCACCGCTATTATAACAATGTATTGAGTTATACTCATTTTGAAATTCTCCTTAAACTAATGATTTATTCCTGTGGCAGTTTCTAAATCATATCCGTATAGTTTGGAAACACACAAAGGCATACTTGCGCAAACAAAGAACCCTGCGCAAATATGCCTTATATAACGAATAAATACATAATTTAGTATCAGAATCACTATCGTCTGAATCCATGATTATTATGTTTCCTCTCTTCCATCAATAGAAATCGGCTACATTATACCACTATTTATATTCAATGTCAATAGTTGAAATATAATTTTAATGTTTATAAAAGCAAATATACATATTTTTCTTATGCCAAAACATCATTTCAAATAAAATGCCATATAATATGCAATTTTTTATGACTTAATATAGCATACATTTTTTTGGGTTTTTATATGTATTCATTAAAATTTCTCTTTATAAATCCAAAAAAATGTTAATTTTTTACCTTGCCAGACTATTGACAACTGTTTTTTTTAGATTTATAATATAATAAGATAGAATTACCATTTAAGTAATATATATTTTATACTAATATACATTTTACAATACCGGAGAAAAATTGTATGAGAAAAAAATTATTAACAAAGCTCAGAAATTTCTGGCTTAATACTGAGCTTGATAAAATAATCACCGTTTCGGTTGTAGTTCTTGCAATTATGATAATTGCAGTTTTATCTATAACATCAAGCCAGGCCACAAGAACACATCAGAATACTGTTATGCGTTCCTGCGAAAATTACACGGATTTTGTTATGCATTCAACCGAAACAGAGCTAAAATCAATCTACAGCACTCTGCACGAATATATAAAAGACCCTGTGATGCTATCATCAAAAAATGTTTATCGTGAGGGCAAGATTGATTATTCAATAACTGCCAAGCTTTCTGATTTGTTCCGTTCAACAATTGCCGGAAATAATATTATTAAGGATATAGTGATTACATTCCCCGACGCTCCTATTGTGGTAACTCACAACGGATTATATTCCAGAGAATACTACCAGCAAGCAAATCCTTCATATTCAATACTTTCAGATTTTGGTTCAAAGCAGAAAAAATCTATTTATCTTGAATCACATATTTTTTACCCCGAAGATATAAGTACAGATAATGCCACAAGAAACCTTGTTATCTTCTATATTACCGACCACTACAGGGTGAATATAATTGTGGATTCCAAGACTTTTATATCTGCATTTGACATTTCACACTTCTATTCCCAGGATATGCTGATTATGATTACAAATCTGACTGATCAGCTTATACTTTCAAATGACTATGAACGAGCAAAGATGCTTGATATAAATAAGATTTCAGAAAACGAGTACCTGGTTGCAAGAGATTCGGGACAGATAGGTCTTAAGTATCACATTCTATATTCAAAGGATATTATCAGAAAAGATGTAAATACAATACGTAACTACTATATAATAGCGTTTCTGATAACCCTTATAATGTTCGCAGTTTTTATTATACTCTACAACAAAATATGGGTTTTTCCGCTTAAAAACTTCGCCAAGAATTTTCTTCTTGCATCCGGAACCGGTAAGAAGAACGAGCTTGTAGCACTCCTCGACTATGTGGACATTATGAATAAACAGATTTTTGAAATGAGTGATTATATTCTATATACCAAGGATACAACCACTAATGCTATGATGATTAACGCCATTCTGTATAGTGCAGCAAAGAAGGATAATAATGAATACAACGCATATGAAAGCAACTTTTTCCGTGATTCATTCCCTTACGATAAGTTTGTTCTTGCATACTTTATAACAGGTTCTTTCAAAGAAAGCCTCTCTACCGGGCTTTCGGTTGCACTTAAGGAAATGAATACAAGATATGAATTCTGCTTCATATCAGATGATGGCTTTTTTGCAGTGATAAACTTTAACGGGTCAATTGAAACCATCAAGTCAGGGCTCAAGAAATTTATTAATAACACGAATAAAAACGAGGTTCGCGTTGCCGCAATAATATCTGATGAAGTAGATAAAATTGAAAAAATTTCAGAATGTACAGAACAAATTTCATCAATTAAAAACACACGTAATATTAAGCAAAACTCAAAGCTTTACACAAAGAACGATATTGCATCTGACAGAAAGCTTCTTGAGAACTTTGTAAAGAGCGAATCTGAATTTATAAACATTATCAAATCAGGCGATCGCGGAAAGTTAAATGATGAACTCACCAGGATTTTCACTAACACCCAAGAGGCCTCCTACGGTGATTGCTATAATTTCTTTATATATCTGCACAACTTTATTATTCGTGTAGATTCTACGCAAATAAGCGAACCGGAAACAAAAGAGCTGCCTTTCCTTAATATTCTCTCCTCAGGAAATCTTGCTGTTATGGATTTTAACAAGCTAAAAGATGCATTTTGCGAAACCTGCCTTATTCTATGCACCAGAAGCGATGATTCACAAAACAACTACGAGGACGAAATAATACGTTATATTAAAGAAAACTATAATAACTTCATATCACTTGACATTGTTGCCCAAAAGTTTGGTATGAATGCAAGCTATCTTTCAACCTATATAAAGAAAAAAATAGGTATGTCGTTTGTGGAATATATGAGAACGTTGCGTATAGCAAATGCAAAGAAGCTCCTTACGGAAACAGACCTTGAGATTGCAAAAATTTCAGAAAATCTCGGCTTCTCCGACACAAGCAGTTTTATCCGATATTTCAAAAAAAGCGAAGGTATGACACCAAGGCAATACCGAACCACGAATGCTGATAAATAGTGGTAAATTAAAAGTTTATACGAAAAAACCCGAAAACAAAGTTTGTTTTCGGGTTTTTTTAAATACAATTTTTTTCAATTAGCCAAGCTTTGCACCGTTTATTTTGATGCCGGGGCCCATTGTTGAAGCTACTACTACGCTTCTGAGATACTGTCCCTTTGCTGCAGCGGGCTTCGCCTTAATGATAGCATTCAAGAGAGCGTTAAAATTCTCTGCGAGCTTTTCAGCTCCGAATGAAGCCTTACCGATGGGGCAGTGAATGATATTTGTCTTATCAAGACGGTACTCAATTTTACCTGCTTTGATTTCCTTAACAGCCTTTTCAACGTCCATTGTAACTGTTCCGGCTTTAGGTGAAGGCATAAGTCCCTTAGGACCGAGAACCTTACCAAGACGACCAACAACACCCATCATATCGGGAGTTGCAACAACAACGTCAAAATCAAACCAGTTTTCGCCCTGGATTTTTGATACCATATCCATTTCGCCTACAAAGTCTGCACCGGCAGCTACTGCTTCGTCAGCCTTGGGGCCCTTAGCGAATACGAGCACCTTAGATGTTTTACCTGTTTCGTGAGGCAATACGATCGCGCCTCTAACCTGCTGGTCAGCATGTCTTGAGTCAACACCGAGCTTTACATGAACTTCAATTGTTTCGTCAAATTTAGCCTTTGCAGTTTTTGTTACGAGGTCAAGTGCTTCTGCAACCTCGTACTGTTTTGTTTTGTCGACAAGCTTCGTGCTGTCCTGATATTTCTTTCCTCTGAACATTTTAAATCCTCCTTTGTGGTCAAACAAGGTGATTCTCACCTCTCCCACTTTCTAATAGCAGTTTAAATTACTCTTCTACCAATACACCCATGCTGCGTGCAGTACCTGCAATCATGCTCATAGCAGCTTCAAGACTTCCCGCATTAAGGTCGGGCATCTTCTGTTCTGCAATAGCCTGAAGGTCAGCTTTTTTGAGTGTAGCAACCTTAGTCTTGTTAGGTACGCCTGAAGCCTTCTGGAGTCCGCATGCCTTCTTAATAAGAACGGGAGCCGGCGGTGTCTTTGTGATGAAGGAGAATGAACGGTCAGCATAAACTGTAATTACTACAGGGATAATAAGACCTGCGTCCTTCGCTGTTTTTTCGTTGAATTCTTTTGTAAACTGCATAATGTTTACACCGTGCTGACCCAAAGCGGGACCAACAGGGGGAGCCGGTGTTGCTTTTCCGGCAGGAATTTGTAATTTGATATAACCTGCAACTTTCTGAGCCATAAATGGCACCTCCTTAAAAATACGTGTGGTAATTACGGGCATTCGCCCTCCCACTGAAAAACCAGAGGGAAATATATAAACGGATTACTCCGCTTATAACATAATTAGTCGATACGAGTAACCTGACTCGCTTCGATTTCGAGAGAAACCTCTCTGTCGAACATATTGATTTTAGCCGTAACTTTTCTTGTTTCGGAATCAACTGTTTCGACAATACCTGAAAATCCTTCCATTGGTCCGGATTTAACAGTAATTCTGTCGCCTGCGGACAGACCGATATCAGCCTGGCGTACTTTTTCAACGCCCATTTTACGAACTTCCTCGTCGCTTAGCGGAACCGGTTTGGAGCCGGGGCCGACAAATCCGGTAACACCTCTTGTGTTTCTTACAATATACCAGCTTTCATCCGTCATAACCATTTTGATTACAACATAACCGGGGAAAAGCTTGTGCTTAACGGTTTTCGTTGTTTCACTTGTTGTTTCTTCCACATCCTCTACGGGGACTTCCACGCTGTGAATAAGATGCTGAAGACCACGGTTTTCAACAGATTTTTCGATATTTGCTTTAACCTTATTTTCGTATCCGGAATACGTGTGAGCCACGTACCACTTTGCGTCCGCTGCCATAAAGTTCTCCTCCCTTTACTCTTATAACTGATTTGTTATAAGTTCGAAGAGCTTACCAAATCCGATGTCAAGTGCTGACAGGATAACGGCAACTACCGCGATGAATACTATAATAACGCCTGTGTTACGGATTAACTGTGACTTTGTAGGCCATGTAGCCTTTGCAAGCTCAGACTTGGTTTCTTTAAAGAAATTGCCGAACTTCTTATTTTTCTTTGTTGTTTCAGCCATGATAACACATCCTTACTTTTAAAATTTCATCAAACGGGATTATTTTGTTTCCTTATGGAGCGTATGCTTCTTGCAGAATCTGCAGTATTTGTTCATCTCCAGTCTGTCGGGGTCATTCTTCTTGTTCTTCATTGTGTCGTAGTTTCTCTGCTTACACTCTGTACAAGCAAGTGTGATTTTTACTCTCATTAGTTACACCTCCATAACCTTGCTATCATTAAATATTCTAACGCTCTTTTTTTACACACAAAAAAAAGAGCCTTAACGCACAAATAATTATAACATCAGGGGGAGAGCTTGTCAAGCATTTTTGAAATATTTTTGGTTTATAGGTAATTATTATCATAAAATTCGTCGTTTTTACCTATATAACACTGCAAATCTGCCACAAAAACACTATTTTTTTATATTGTTAAGCAATTTCTTAAACCTTATCTGTGCATTTATCACTCGAATTCTCTTCTAAATACAGACAAGCAATTATCGATAAAAGGATTTTTATTGTTTACACAATATTTACAAAAACCCATTGACGGAACTTAGGTTAAATGATAGAATAAATAAAGAATTATAATCCGGAAGGAGTAACATATATGAGAAGTTGTATATACTGCGGACGCGACCTTGAAAAGGATGAAAAATGCAGTTGCCCCGGCGCCGTGAATGCACGCCGTGCCAAAGAGGGACCTGAAACTGATGCCTATACTACTGCGGGCACAAACACCGGAGATTGGCAGGAAAGCACCTACCGCACAGGGTACACAAATAAAAAGAAAAAATTCAGCTTTAAAAAACCCAATTTCAAAAAACCGGAATTTAAAAAGAACGCAAAACAAGTAACAGGATTTACAAAGCGGTTTATTCACGACCCTGTAAACTGCGTTTCAAACCCGGGATTTTTAAAGCCTGTACAAATTATTCTTATTATAATTGCAACCGCACTCTTTGTATCCCTTTGCGGATTTTTTATAGGCGCACGGTTTATGCCTGTTATATACAACATAAAAAATCTTTTGAAATACGCCCTTTGGGGAACTCTTTCAGGCGTTATGCTTGAATTTTTATTTATTCTTGTACTCTATCTTGTAAACCGCTTTATGCTGAAAAGAAGAGTTAATTTTATGACATTTGCAATGCGTCCCGCAGCCGCTCTTATCCCTCTTATGCTTTTTGCACTTTTGGGTGCGGTACTTAGCTTTTTTGCAAGCCCGTCAAGTGTTATGCTTCTTCTTACGGGGATTGCGCTGAACGTGGTTCTAACCTATGAAGCAATGCGGAGTGAATGGAGCTTTATGCCAGCTTCCAAAACTATGTACACACTGGGAATTGCATATTTTATATTTTTTGTTATAGTATTTAATTTTTTGAGGCTTTATTGATTATGGAAAATGAATTTATATCCGACCTCCAAAGGGACGGACTTGTTATAATCCAAAAAAAAGACGGGTTCCGGTTCGGTACAGATGCAGTTCTTCTCTCGGACTTCAGTAAGAACATCCGAAGCAGACGTACTCTGGATTTATGTTCCGGAAGCGGAATAGTTCCCATACTCCTTTATGCCAAAACAAATGCAGAATATATATGCGGTGTGGAGATACAAAAAGATATCGCAGATATGGCAAAACGGTCGGTTGAGCAAAATAATATCGGCGACAGAGTGGAAATCATATGCGAAGATCTTAAAAGCCTCACACTCCCGAAGCACAGCTTCGACCTTGTGACGGTGAACCCGCCCTATATGAAAGCGGGAAAAGGCATAACAAACGAATTTGATACCGTAACAATATCGCGCCACGAAGCACTTTGTACTCTGGACGATGTGGTAAAAGCAGCAAGTGAGATGCTCCGTGACAAAGGGCATTTTGTAATGGTACACCGCCCCTCCCGCCTTGCAGATGCAATCTGTACAATGCGGAAATACGGAATTGAACCCAAAAGACTTCGGATGGTTCATTCCACGCCAAACAAAGAACCGTCGCTGTTTCTTGTGGATGGAACTCTTCACGGCGGTGAGGAATTGAAAATTCTCCCTCCTCTTATTATGACCGGAGAAGGCGGCGGTGAGAGCGAGGAACTTAAACAAATCTACGGAAGAGAGGATTGAGTATTTTGAGTGAAAAAGGTACATTATATCTGTGTGCCACACCAATAGGAAATCTTGGAGATGTTTCTGCCAGATTTCTTGAGGTGTTCAGAAGCGTTGACCTGATTGCAGCAGAGGATACACGTCAAACCCTGAAGCTGCTTAATTATTTTGATATAAAAAAACAGCTTACAAGCTATCACGAGCATAACAAGCTTGAAAAGGGCGAATATATATGCTCTCTTCTGGAAGAAGGAAAAAATGTTGCACTTGTATCCGATGCAGGGACTCCTGCAATATCTGACCCCGGCGAGGATTTAGTACGTATGTGTATAGAAAAGAACCTTCACGTAACATCCATACCCGGACCCGTCGCCCTTATTAATGCCCTTATACTTTCAGGGCTTTCCACAAAGAGGTTTGCCTTTGAAGGTTTTTTATCTGTTAACAAGCGCCACAGAACAGAGCATCTCAAATCAGTAGCCCATGATACACATACTCTTATTTTCTATGAGGCTCCCCATAAGCTCAAGTATACAATAAACGATATGCTTGAAATACTGGGAAATCGAAAAATCGCTTTAGTCCGCGAGCTTACAAAGCTTCATGAAGAGGTTATGCGCACAACTCTTGAAGATGCTGCGAAGCATTTTGAAACGGAAAATCCCCGCGGTGAATATGTTATTGTAATAGAGGGTGCATCAGAACCGAAAGAGGTAGAAAACTTCTGGGACAATATGACTGTTTGTGAGCATGTAGAATATTATGTAAACCAAGGCAAATCCGATAAGGAAGCAATAAAGCTTGCCGCAACCGACAGAGGTCTGCCGAAGCGTGAAATATATGACCAATACCACGGGATTGAGAGAGGAATATAAATATGAAAAAGCCCTTAAAAATAATTGCTTTATCTGCCATTGCAATACTTGGCGCAAAAGCCGTTAAAGACGCGGGGATAGTTGACAAATTCGTATACAAAAAAGAATACGAAGCCGCAAAGCGGTATATAAATACACATCATCCCCATTCCCGATTTACAAACCTTGAAAAAACTGATACAGGATTTATTTGTGTTGTTACCACTCCGGAAAACAAAAAAATCGCCCTCACCATGACCAAAGCAAGCGAGGGCGTGTATGTGTTTTCAGAGAAAATACTCAACATATGAATTTCGTTTATTTTTAATAAATGTCCTGTATGTTCCCTCTGTATTCTACTGCTGCAATTCGGGGATGTGCCGCAAGGCACACATCATTAGTGTCAGCGTCATCATTAGTGAAACGACATCATTTGCTGTAAGGCGAATATCACTGCAAGAGGGCAATATAACTTACGAAGTAAATATCACTTGTTCCGCAAGGAACAAATATAACTGAAAAAAGACATCC
>JAZRNL010000052.1:0-52593 GCA_045648165.1 Clostridia bacterium
GGAGATTCGAACTCCGGACAACTTGATTAAAAGTCAAGTGCTCTGCCAACTGAGCTAATGGCCCTGGCAGGGATAGCAGGATTCGAACCTACGAAATGCCGGAATCAAAATCCGGTGCCTTACCGCTTGGCTATATCCCTATACATCAGGGGTTATCCTGCTAATATATATCAACCGCTTGGGTTAATAGATTAAAGTGGGGTGGATAGTGGGATTCGAACCCACGACATTCAGTGCCACAAACTGACGCTCTAACCAACTGAACTATATCCACCATATAAAAAAATGGCGCGCCTGAAGAGATTCGAACTCCTGACCCACTGCTTAGAAGGCAGTTGCTCTATCCGACTGAGCTACAGGCGCATAATTGGAGCGGGTGATGGGAATCGAACCCACGCGGCCAGCTTGGAAGGCTGGAATTCTACCATTGAACTACACCCGCATATCAAACGTCAGCTCACAACTGACGATGATTATTATAGCAAAGGATGGATAGATTGTCAACACTTTTTTTTAGTTTTAGTCAAATTGTTTATTGTTTTAGTTTCAAACAATGCTTATTGCATATATTTTACACATAACACCACTATTTTTAACTGTATATCGGTATTTTATTCGGCATTTGCAATATTAAAATAGCTTTTTATTTGTGTTCTATAATGAAAGTTTAAATATATTTCTAAAAGTCTTGGCAAAATGGAGAAATTGTGGTATTATTAAAGAAAATGTTTACAGGAGATTACATTTATGAGAAAAAAGTTGCAAGATGTAATGTTTGAAGCGAGTTATTTGTTTGAGCTTATAGTTTCAGTAATCGTTGGTATTTCCATACTCATTTTGTCTGTTAGGTTTGTTGCGGATATTTTTAAAGGTTCAGTGTTTGCCGGAGGTGTTGATGCTTTGGTTGAAATACTTGATAATGCAATAATTCTCGCAATCGGAGCAGAACTTATAAAAATGCTTTGTAAGCACACTCCCGAAACAGTAATAGAAGTTCTTGCTTTTGCACTGGCACGTCAGCTTATTGTTTGCCATGCGGCTTCATGGGAAAATCTTATAACAGTTATAGCCATAGCAATTCTTTTTGCAGTAAGACGTTTCTTGTTGAAGCGCCATGATATGGTTGAAACTCCTGATGGCCTTATTGAGGAAGAAAATTGTAATGAAGATTGATTATATGTTTTAAGGAGTTTTTTGAAATATGGTGCATAATGTGTATGAAGATGGGAAGATGTACTATTCTCTTGATAATTATTTTAAAAAAAGGTATGGTGCTAAGGTTTTTAAGGTTTCTTTAAATGCGGGGTTTACATGCCCGAATATTGACGGCACAAAAGGCTTTGGCGGTTGTACTTATTGCTCGTCATCCGGAAGTGGAGACTTTGCAGGCAATCCGTCTGAGAGCCTTGAAATTCAGTTTAAAAATATAGTAGAAGTTATGCACCGGAAATGGAAAAATGTTTCGCTTTATATGCCTTATTTCCAGGCTCATACAAATACATATGCACCGGTATCCCGTCTTAAACAGGTCTTTGAACCGTTTATTGGAAAAGAGGGTGTAGTGGGGCTTGACATTGCGACAAGGTCAGATGCTTTGAGTGATGAAGTTATTGAATATCTTTGTGATATAAATAAAAGAACAGACCTTATAGTAGAACTCGGACTTCAGACCGTTTTTGATGAAACGGGGAAACGTATAAACCGTTGTATGTCTTATGATGAATACTTAAGAGGATATAAGGTTCTTAAAGAGCGGGGAATAAAGGTTTGTGTGCACCTGATTGACGGACTTCCCGGTGAAACTCCCGAAATGATGCTGGAAAGCGCCAGGCAGACGGCGGCTCTTTCTCCGGATTTTGTAAAACTCCATCTCCTTCATGTCATAAAAGGAACAAAGCTCGCCGCCGAGTATGAACGCTGTGAGTTTGAAACACTTTCTATGGATGGGTATATTGATATTATTATAAAACAGCTTGAACTTTTTTCGCCGGAAACCGTTATTGCAAGGCTTACAGGAGATGGGAAAAGAAGCGAGCTCGTAGCTCCTTTATGGAGCCTTAAAAAGTTTGAGGTTTTAAATGCAATAGATCGTGAAATGAAACTAAGAGAAACATTTCAGGGCAGGCTTTTTGAAGGATAAAATCAAAGTCTAAAAATTTTTCAAAAACTATTGTAATTCGACATGTTTTGTGATACAATTGCATCATAATTTTTTTGTTATTGGGGGTAGAGAATTGGAGAATATTATCAGTTTGCAAAACATTGGTGTTGCGTTTGACGAAGATGTTATATTAAGCGGAATAAATCTTGATATACGCGACAAAGAGTTTGTAACACTTCTCGGTCCTTCCGGCTGCGGAAAGACTACAACACTTCGTATTATTGGCGGATTTCAGAAGCCAACTATGGGAGATGTGTTTTTTGAGGGTGAGAGAATTAATGATGTTCCTCCGTATAAAAGAAATGTAAACACCGTATTTCAACGGTATGCGTTGTTTCCCCACCTGAATGTATATGAAAATATAGCATTCGGACTAAAGGTTGCAAAGCTTTCGGAAAAAGAAATACGAACAAGGGTTTCAGAAATGCTTAAACTCGTAAACCTTACGGGTTTTGAGAAACGTTCTGTAAACAGGCTTTCAGGCGGTCAGCAGCAACGTGTGGCAATAGCACGCGCTCTTGTAAATCGTCCGAAAGTACTTTTACTGGATGAGCCTTTGGGAGCTCTTGACCTTAAGCTCAGAAAGGAAATGCAGCGTGAACTGAAGCGCATCCAACAAAGTCTGGAAATAACCTTTGTATACGTAACTCACGACCAGGAAGAAGCTCTTACTATGAGCGATACAGTTGTTGTAATGAAGGACGGAGATATCCTCCAGGTAGGAACTCCCGTTGATATATATAATGAGCCTAAAAATGCCTTCGTTGCAGATTTTATAGGCGAAAGTAATATTTTAAATGGAATTATGAGAGATGATTTTCTCGTAGAAATAAGCGGCAGGCAATTCAAATGTGTTGATAGTGGCTTTGGGCAGAATACCCCTGTGGATGTGGTAATCCGGCCGGAGGATATAACAATTATCCCAGAAGATAAGGCGGAAATTACAGGTGTTGTTAAAACTGTAACCTTCAAGGGCGTGCATTATGAAATGGTTATTGAAGCCTACGATTTTAACTGGCTTGTTCATTCAACAAAGGCAGCAGAAGAGGGTATGACTGTGGGCATAGGATTTACTCCTGATGATATCCATATTATGTACAAAATGGCTCAATAAGGAGGACGGAAATGAAAAGTAAGTTACTTGCAGCTCCGTACCTTGTATGGATGGTAGTTTTTATTATTGTGCCGCTTATAATGGTAGCCTATTTTGCTTTTACCGACGGAAACGGTAATTTTACCCTTGATTATATAGCAAATGTAGCTCAGTACAGCAATATTTTTGTTCGCTCCATTTGGCTTGCGGCAATTGCCACGGTTATTTGTCTTGTGATTGCATATCCTGTGTCATTTATTCTTGCACGTATGGATAAAAGTGTAAGGGGAACTATGCTTATGATAGTTATGCTTCCTATGTGGATGAACTTTCTTCTTCGGACCTATGCATGGATGACATTGCTTGGAAACAATGGTCTTATAAACCAGTTCTTAGGGATTTTTGGTATTGGACCCTTCAAAATGCTGAATACCCAGGGTGCGGTGGTTCTTGGAATGGTATATAACTATCTTCCTTATATGATACTGCCTCTTTACACCGTTATGAGCAAGATCGACAATTCCCTTCTTGAAGCTGCGGCAGACCTTGGTTGTAACAATATTCTTACAACTGCAAAAATAGTTGTGCCACTGAGTATTCCCGGTATGATGTCGGGGATTACCATGGTTTTTGTGCCTGCTATCAGTACATTCATAATTTCAAGAATGCTTGGGGGCGGTGGGAACCTTCTTATAGGCGACCTTATAGAAATGCAGTTTTTAGGCACATCCTATAATCCAAATCTTGGCGCCGGAATATCACTTGTTCTTATGGTAATCATTCTGCTTATAATGACAATTATGAATCAGTTTGATGCAGATGACGACAAAGTTCTTATGTAAGGAGGTAAGTTTGAATTGAATTGCCAATATTCCGTGTCTGTTCCGGCTTATGCACAAATAGTATCCTGTGCCGAAACAGCTTAGTAATTTGAGCAGTTTTTTTTAGACTAAAGGATATGAAAGGAGTTATCGTTTATTAAGAATGAAGAAATTATCAAAACTATATCTTGCACTCGTTCTTTTGTTCTTCTATGTGCCGATATTTGTACTTATAGTGTTTTCTTTTAACGAAACAAAGAGCCGTTCGGTGTTCTCGGGATTTACTCTTGATTGGTATGCAAAGCTTTTCCAGAACGAGCTTATTCTTACATCACTTCGCAATACCATTATTGTATCAGTGCTTGCGGCGGTGATTGCCACAATTCTTGGAACGGTTGCGGCGGTTGGTATAAATGCGATGCGCAAGCCTGTTAAGTTAACAGTAATGCAAATCACTAACCTTCCCATCATAAACCCTGAAATTGTAACAGGTGTTTCTCTTATGCTCCTTTTTGTGTTTTTTGCAGCGAGGATGAACTTTGAGTTTGGGTTTGTGACTTTGATTATTGCACATATAACCTTTAATGTGCCATATGTAATACTAAATGTTATGCCTCGTTTCAGGCAGATGAATCCCTATTTATATGAAGCGGCTCAGGATCTTGGATGTAATCCTGTAAAAGGCTTTTTTAAGGTAATTCTTCCTGAGATATTGCCGGGAGTGTTTTCGGGATTTCTTATGTCGTTTACGTTCTCTCTTGACGATTTTATCGTTAGCTATTTTACAAGCGGAGCTACTAGCCAGACCTTGCCTGTAACGATTTATTCTATGACAAGGCGTAAAATAAGCCCTGAAATCAATGCTCTTTCAACCATAATATTTATTGTTGTTGTGATAGTGCTGATTACAAAAAATGTTATTGAAACAAGAGCTGCAAAGAGGGAGGGTAAATGATGAAAAAACTGATTTTATTCCTGTGTGCTCTTTTTGCGCTTACAGCTTGCTCGGAAGATACAGTTGAAGAAGCGGAGATTGCCACCCTGAGCGTTTCCGATATAGGATATTATGAACGTTTTAAGGACGATAATATTTCAATTAACGTGTATAACTGGGGCGAATATATTGCTGATGGAAGTGATGATGGAATTCTTGATGTAAATTCCGAATTTACAAAGCTTACGGGAATTAAGGTAAACTACAGTACTTATGCCACAAATGAGGAACTTTACGCAAAGCTGAAAGGCGGCGGCTCAAACTATGATATCATAATCCCTTCTGAATATATGATTTCCAGGATGATAAGTGAGGATATGCTTCTGCCCCTTGACATGAACAATATCCCCAACTTTAAAAATATCACTTCAACATTTACTAATCTTGACTATGATCCCGGAAATAAATACTCTGTGCCCTACACATGGGGAACTGTTGGCATTATTTATGATAACACGGCTATATCAAGCGATGACTTCGGCTGGGAAATTCTCTGGGACGAAAAATATAAAGACCAGATACTAATGTTTGACAATCCCAGAGACGCGTTTGCAGTGGCGGAGCTTTATCTTGGCTATTCTCTGAATACCGAAGAGCCAGAACAACTCTCCCGTGCGGCAGAGATTCTTAAAGAGCAAAAATCTCTCGTTCAGGCATACGTGATGGATGAGATTTTTGATAAAATGGGAGCTGGAGAAGCATTACTTGCGCCTTACTATGCAGGTGATGCAATAACCCTTATGGATGAATATGACCATCTTGGTTTTGTAATCCCTGAAAGCGGAACAAATTTGTTTATAGATGCAATGTGTGTGCCAAAAGGCGCTCGTAATAAAGAAGCGGCAGAGATGTATATAAATTTTATGTGTGAGCCTGATGTTGCATATTCCACCACATCGTATATAGGTTATTCCACGCCGAATGACGGTGCTCTCGCTATGGTTGATGACGAGGTTAAAAACGACGGAATATCCTACCTCAGCAAAGATTATCTTGATGCCAAAACCGAGGTTTACACAAACCTTTCTAATGATGCTAACCGCATTATGCAGGAAAAGTGGACAGAGATGAAGTCCAGCGAAGAGAATAATCAGAACCCCTGGCTTGTACCTATATTTATGGTTGGATGCATACTGCTCTCTGTGGGGATTTTGATTTATAGGCATATTAAGAATAAAAAAGATATATTCTGACACAAAAAAAGCTGTGAAATTCACAGCTTTTTTTGTGTCAGTAGTTTGTTATGTGAACTGTTGTATACATAGGGATAAGGTCTATGAGCCAGTGCATATCCTTGGGTTGAAGCCTTACGCAACCGGCTGAAAGGTTCATACCAACTCTGTCGTCATAGGGGGTGCCGTCGTATTTTATTAAGGTTGTGTGGATAGCATATCCACCATTAAATCTCATTATGGGACCCACATAGTATTTTGCATATGGCCATATTGCAACTCTTTCATAGTATTTGAAAGTACCCACACAGGTTGGGGTGTATGTTTTACCTACAGCGCAGGTAATGTCACGAACAAGACTCCAGTTGTTGGTTGAACCCTTATAAACTCTAAGCGTATAATCTGCCTTTGAAACCCATATCAGATACTCGGTATCGCTGCTAAGGTTAAGGGTGTTAATATGCTGAGTTTTTTCAAAGTTCCGGATTTCGCGTTTGACAGCTTCTGAACCGGAAACTACTGCATTGATATGGTCAGGCTCGTTCTGAATAAGATACCATGCGCCAACAACATCTGCAAATGAAGTTAGGGGGATGTAGGGTATTTCGTCAAAGGTTATTACAGGGCCCTCAAGAGTGTGACTGCTTCCAAAGGCGGTCATTTCTTTCGAACCGACATACAAAACTAAAGGAGTTTCTAAAATCCAGTAGGTTATTTTGCCTGTTTCAACATCATATTCTATATGCGATATATCCATGCTGTTGGCTCCTGCAGCGGCAGGAACATACAGTACACCGTCGTAGTAACGGGGAGTGGGATACAGGTTGATTGGCTTATAATCTCTGTAGAATTCAACTGGCTTTGTTTCGGAAGGAATTCCGTGGAGATGGAAAGTGCTTACATTTACCGGAACTTCGTTTTCCAGATATGTATATGTTTGAAGCTCAATGCTATCTCCTGCTTTGTATGTAGTTTCGTAATACTGAACTGCGTCAAAACCGGTTTCTACCATTAGAGTAAATTTCTTTCCTGTACTGAATTCAGGGACATTAAAACTTGCTACTGCAACGGAATTTTCTGCACTTACGGACATTTCGGCTTCGTATGTAGCGGTATCATCCGAAAGTTTCAGCCGGGCATTAAAATCAACATTTCCGATGCTTTGTGTAATGTCAAATACAACGTCAACCTTGTTGCAAAGAGTTGCCTCCTCGGCATATACTGCTCCGAAGAACAAGTTTAGGGATATAAACGAAAATAAAAGAAAAATTATTTTTTTCATATGTAAAAATCCTTTCATAGTTATCATTATATATTCTAACATAAACTACATAAATATTAAAGCCTTTTTATATAAATTCTTTGTTTTGTACAAAAAACATTTTAATTTTTTATATTTATATGTATGATGATGTTTTTGTATATTTATACGTAAATTTGACCAAAAAATAGCATAAATGTGTTGAAAAATAAAAATTTATGCAAAAAGACTTGATTTTTTTGAGTAAGAGTGGTATAATTGCTTCATTAAAAAACTGAAAAGAGGTATTTAAAATGAAAAAAATTCTTAGTTTAATTTTATGTGCAGGTATTTGTGTTACAGCTCTTGCAGGTTGTGGCGGAACAGGTGATGCACCGGAAACAGATAGCAAAGTTATCACAATGGCAACAAGTGCCGACTTCGAGCCTTACGAGTATTATGAAAATGATGAAATCGTAGGTATTGATATTGATATTATGAATGCAGTTTGCGAAAAAATCGGTATGGAGCTTAAGCCTGAAGATATGAGCTTTGACTCAGTTATCGGTGCTGCACAGACAGGTAAGGCTGACATCGCTATGAGCGGTATCACAATTACTGAAGACAGAAAGAATATGGTTAATTTCACAATTCCTTACACATCAACTACTCAGTCAATCATAGTAGTTGCAGGTAGTGAAATCACAAAGAAAGCTGATCTTGAAGGTAAGAAAATCGGTGTTCAGATTAACACAACAGGTGATACACAGGTTACAGAAGAATTCGGTGACGAAGCTGTAGATCGTTACCAGAATGGTGCTCTTGCTGTAGAAAGCCTTAAGAATGGCAAGATTGATTGCGTTGTTATTGACGGCGAAGTTGCAAAAGCTCTTGTAGATGCAAATGAAGGCCTTGAAATCATCGCTGATGCATACTCAATTGAAGAATATGCAATTGCTCTTCAGAAGGGTAACACAGAGCTTCTTGACAAAATCAACGGTGCTCTTGAAGAACTTCTTGCAGACGGCACAATTGATACAATTATAGCTAAGTATATTGAAGAATAATATACCATTTGAAATTATTGAACTTGTAAAAGAGGTAGGCATCTATCTACCTCTTTTCTGATTTACATTTTAATGTTGAAAGGAATTAACAGATATGACGTTTAAGGAAAGATTTTTTCTTAATTTCATAAAAGATTCGCGTTGGCATTATCTTACAGATGGCCTTTTGGTAACACTTCAGGTTACATTTTTTGCGGTGCTCATTGGTATTGTAATCGGTGTTGTGGTTGCCGGAATTCGATCAACACATGATAAACTGATTGAAAGAACAAGGTCAAAGTTTGCGAAACTGATACTTAAGTTTTTAAATATGATTGCCAATGTTTATTTGACGGTAATAAGGGGTACGCCTGTTACAGTTCAGCTTATGATTGCATACTACATAATTTTTGTTACTTCAAACAATAAGATTTTGGTGGCAGTGCTTGCGTTTGGTATTAACTCTGGTGCATATGTTGCTGAAATTGTGCGTTCAGGCATAATGAGTATTGACGAAGGACAGACTGAAGCCGGCAGAAGCCTTGGTTTTAACTATGTACAGACTATGTTTTATATCGTTCTTCCACAGGCGTTCAAGAATGTACTTCCGGCTCTTGCGAATGAATTTATTGTATTACTTAAGGAAACATCTGTCAGTGGTTACGTTGCTCTTCAGGACCTTACCCGTGGCGGTGATATCATCCGCGGCAGAACTTATGATGCATTTTTTCCGCTTCTCGCAGTAGCAGGTATTTATCTTGTTATGGTAATAGGCTTTACTAAGCTTGTAGCCCTTATTGAAAGGAGGTTGCGTAAGAGTGAACGCTGATGTTATCATAAAAACAGAAAATCTCTGCAAATTTTATAAAGGCGGAGATATAAAAGCATTAAATAATGTGAGCGCCGAAATTAAAAAAGGTGAGGTTGTTGTTATTATTGGACCTTCAGGATCCGGAAAATCAACATTTCTTCGTTCTCTCAACTTGCTTGAGGAACCAACCTCCGGAAAAATTATTTTTGATGGTAACGAAATAACTGACCCGAAGGTTAATATCAATATTCATCGCCAGAAAATGGGAATGGTTTTTCAGCACTTTAATCTTTTTCCGCATATGACTATCTTAAGGAATATGACAGTTGCACCTATGAAGCTTCTTAAATTGTCAAAAGAGGAAGCAGAAAAAAAAGCCATGGCTCTTCTTGAAAGAGTCGGATTAGCAGACCGTGCAAATTCTTATCCCTCACAGCTTTCAGGCGGACAGAAACAGAGAATCGCAATTGTCAGAGCTCTTTGCATGGAGCCTGATGTGATGCTTTTCGATGAGCCTACATCGGCACTTGACCCTGAAATGGTGGGTGAAGTGCTTGAGGTTATGAAAGACCTTGCAAAGTCAGGAATAACAATGGCAGTTGTAACTCACGAAATGGGATTTGCCCGTGAGGTTGCCGATAGAGTTTTGTTTATGGATGAAGGACTAATCGTAGAAGAAGGCTCTCCTGAGGATATATTTACAAATCCTCAGAATCCCCGTACACAATCTTTCTTAAGTAAAGTTCTTTAAAACTGAATATGCAAAAACGGCAGACAATGGTCTGCCGTTTTTATGAATTCATTATTCGGAGTTTAAAAAATTATTGAGTAGATACACGGAACCAACAACGAGGGGAGCATATTACCTATTGCTATCTTTTTGCCAAAAGCAAGATTAATACCTACACAGAAAATCAGTGATGAGCCGATGTAAGAAAGATTAGATATAAGTAATTCACTCATAAAGCTTCCTGCAAAAAAGGCGACGCCGGTAATTAATCCCTGATAAACAAAAATTGTTGCGGCAGAGAAAATAACTCCTATGCCGTAAGTAGATGAAAGTACTATCGCTATTATAAAGTCAAGAACTGTTTTTGCTGTGAGCATTGATATATCACCGCTAATACCGTCTTGTATCGCACCGACTATAGTCATTGCACCCACACACATTATAAGCGAAGCTCCCACAAAGCCTTCCGAGAATTTGTTATCATTTTCGTGATGAATGAGAGTTTTTATTTTGTTACCTACAGCATCCATTCTATTTTCAATTTTAATAAGTTCGCCTATAAAAGTCCCGATTACTAAAGAAAATATAAGTAGCATACTTCCTTTGGTTGAAAATACACCATTTTCAAATTTAAGCATACCACACATTGTACCTGCTGCTCCTATAAACAGGCTTGCGATTCCGCAAGCCTTCATAAGTCCTTCCTGCAAAGTCGGCTTTATTCCTTTTCTTAAGAAAAGACCGATAAAGCCTCCAAGTACAACACCTAATGTGTTAATTAAAGTTCCAAGTCCTATCATTATGTACCACCCTATGATTTTATTAAGTAATAACAAAAAATCCTATTGCCGTAAGGCAATAGGATTTGGCTGCGGAATCAGGATTCGAACCCGAACAGAGTGAGTCAGAGTCACTAGTGCTACCCTTACACTATTCCGCAATAATCATCTGCAACGACATTTATTATAGCATAAGACTATGTTAGTGTCAACATTTTTTTTATAATTTATTAATATTTTGAAAAAAAAATAAAAACGGATTGGCAGTTTGTGCAAAACTACCAACCCATTGTATTAATCGAAAAGTGGCGTTGAGAAATATCTTTCTGCGGTGTCAGGAAGTACCGTTACAACCGTTTTTCCTTCGCCGAGCTTTTTGGCAAGCTTAAGCGCAGCTGCCACGTTTGTGCCGCTTGATATACCGCACATTATTCCTTCTTCGTATGCCAGCCTTTTAGAGGTTTCTATTGCTTCATCATCTTTAATAATGCAAATGTCATCGATTATATCACGGTTAAGAATTGCAGGGATAAGCCCGTCGCCAATACCCATCTGGATGTGTGTTCCGATTGAGCCTCCCGACAAAATCGCCGCGTGCTCCGGCTCGACTGCCCATATTTCAATATCCGGGTTTTCAGATTTTAATGTTTCTCCGATGCCTGTTATTGTTCCGCCTGTACCTATTCCTGAACAGAAACCGTGTATGGGGCCGTCAATTGAGTTTAAAATCTCAACAGCAGTCTGTGACCGTTGAATTTCGGTGTTTGCCGGATTTTCAAATTGCTGAGGAACAAATACATTGGGATCTTCTTTTTGCATACGGAGTGCAGTCTGTAAGCATTCCTCAATACAGGCTCCAATGTTTCCGGCATCGTGAATAAGAATAACTTCTGCACCGTAGTGCTCAACCAGCTTTCTTCGTTCTTCGCTTACGGAGTCTGGCATGATGATTTTTGTAGTATAACCCTTTACTGCACCCACCAAAGCAAGACCTATACCTTGATTTCCGCTGGTGGGTTCTACAATAATTGTGTTTTTATTGATTATTCCTTTTTTTTCTGCATCACATATCATATTGTATGCAGTTCTTGTTTTAATTGAACCTCCAACATTAAGGCCTTCAAACTTAACGAGGATTTCGGCACTTCCGGGTTTTGGAAGCTTTTTGAGCCTGATGATGGGCGTGTTGCCCATTGCTTCTAAAATATTATTATAAACCATATAAAGCCTCTTATTTTAAATCATTGTCAATAGCTTCGGCGGCGGCTTTCCCGGCGCCCATTGCAAGGATAACTGTTGCCGCGCCTGTTACAACATCACCGCCGGCATAAACCCTGTATTTGCTGGTTTTACCGGTTGCCTCATCTGCCACAATGCAGCCTTTTGCATTTGTTTCAAGTCCAACGGTGGTTTTTTTGATTAATGGGTTTGGAGTCTGACCTATTGCTATAACTGCGGTGTCAATATCTATTATATGTTCGGAACCTTTAATTTCTACCGGTTTCCGTCTGCCGCTTGCATCGGCTTCACCAAGCTCCATGCTTACGGCTTCAACACCTGTAAGCCATCCGTTATCATTCCCAATAAATCTTTTGGGATTGGTAAGAAGCAGGAACTGTATTCCTTCTTCTTCGGCATGCATAATTTCTTCTGCTCTTGCAGGAAGTTCTTCCTTGCCCCTTCGATAAATTATATAAACATTCTCTGCGCCAAGACGTTTTGCACATCTTGCAGCGTCCATTGCTACGTTTCCGCCGCCAAAAACAGCCACGTTCTTGCCGATGTAAACCGGAGTGTCGTATTCAGGGAACTTATATCCCTTCATAAGGTTTATTCTGGTTAAAAATTCGTTAGCAGAATATACGCCGTTCAAACATTCGCCTTCAATTCCAAGGAAAGAGGGAAGACCTGCGCCTGAGCCGATATATACTGCCTCAAATCCATATTCTTCAATAAGCTCATCCACCATAACGGTTTTACCTATAACGGTATTGGTTTCTATTTTAACTCCAGCTTTTGTTAAGGTTTCGATTTCTTTCCGGACTATCGCTTTAGGAAGCCTGAATTCAGGAATTCCGTACATAAGAACTCCTCCTGGTGTGTGAAAGGCTTCAAAAACCGTTACTTCATAACCTCTTTTTGCAAGATCACCGGCTGCGGTCAGCCCTGATGGACCTGAGCCTACAACTGCAACCTTTCTACCATTTGATGGTATAGTACATACTATGTCGTTTGAGTTTTCCATGTGATAATCAGCTACAAACCTTTCCAGGCGGCCGATTGCAACGCTCTCTCCTTTAATGCCCCGGACGCATCTCGACTCACACTGTTTTTCCTGGGGGCATACTCTTCCGCACACTGCAGGGAGAGAGTTTGTTTCTTTTATTTTAATATAGGCTTCTTCGAATTTTCCTTCAGCTACCAAAGCAATAAATTCGGGAATTTTAACCCCGACAGGGCATCCTGAAATACATGGTTTGTTCTTACAATTTAAGCATCTTTTAGCTTCGTTAATTGCCATTTCGGGAGTGTATCCCTTTGTAACCTCAAGAAAGTTTTTGTTTCTTTCGTTGGGGCATTGCTCGGGCATTGGAGTTTTTGTGAGTGAGTTGTTAATCATAAAGTAAATTACACCTCGTTTATTTATTAGCAAGACGGCAACTTCCGCTTGCAAAAGAGTGGTTTTCCAAGTCTTTGAACATTCTTTGGCGGTTAAGGGCAATATCCCAGTCTATAAGATGGCCGTCAAAATCCGGGCCGTCTACACAAGCAAACTTTGTCTCTCCGCCGACGATAACGCGGCATCCGCCACACATTCCTGTTCCGTCAATCATAACGGGATTCATACTCACTGTTGTGGGTATGTTATATTCTTTTGTAACATCGCAAACTGCTCTCATCATAACAAGCGGACCGATTGCGATAACCTCATCGTACTTCTCGCCGCTATCTATAAGATTTCTGAGAACGTCGGTTACAAATCCTTTAATACCGTTTGAGCCGTCATCAGTAGTTATAATGAGCTTGTGGGAGACATCTTTCATTTCATTTTCCAGGATAATAAGCTCTTCGTTTCTGAAGCCTGCAATCATATGTACCTCACATCCTATAGAATGGAGTTTTTTTGCCTGAGGGTAAGCAATTGCAGTGCCAAGACCTCCGCCTATAACTGCAACCTTGCTTTTGCCTTCAAGGTTTGTCGGCATACCAAGAGGCCCGGCAAAATCCAGTATGGACATACCCTCTTTATATTGTTCAAGGTCTCTTGTGGTTTTTCCAACCACCTGAACGATTATCGTAACAGTACCTTTTGCTCTGTCAAAGTCGGCAATAGTAAAGGGCACTCTCTCGCCTTGTTCGTCAATCCGGAGGATTATGAATTGCCCGGGTTCCGCTTTTTTTGCTATTTTAGGCGCTTCTATTTCCATAAGAAACACCTGTTTGTTAAGATTTTTCTTTTTTATAATTTTATATGGCATAGTGTAATCTCCGTAAAATAATTGTAATTTGCATTATATCATATATACCACACGATTTCAACCTAAAAAAGCAATATTGTTAATTTTTTCAAAGTAATATGTTTTTTTCAGCATTTGTTTATGTAAAAATAGGACGTTTAAAAATCTACAGACCGTTAAATGGCATAAAATGAAAAGAAATCCGCAAGTTTGCGGATTTCTGCAATGATTTATAACTTTTCACCTTGTGGATGCTTATAATACTGCTTTAAAGCTATTGAACAGTCTTAAATATCCTATTAAAAAATTTATTTGTTTGTAACTTTTTTGATTACGAACAGTGTAGCAATTGTAAGCACTATTGCAAGGGGCAGTACGATATAAACATTCTGTACAAAACCTGCAATTATGTATGATACAAATGAAATTGCAGCAACTGTTATTGCATAAGGAATCTGGGTTGATACGTGGTCAATGTGGTCACACTTACCGCCGGCAGATGCCATAATAGTTGTGTCTGAAATGGGAGATACGTGGTCACCGCAAACTGCACCTGCAAGGCAAGCTGACATGCCGATAATAAGAAGCTCGCTTCCCTCGGGGAATACTGCAACAACTATAGGAATAAGTATACCGAATGTTCCCCACGATGTTCCTGTTGAAAATGCGATAAAGCAAGCAACTAAGAATATTATTGCGGGAAGGAGATTTGCAAAGCCTGCTGCATATTGTGAAATAAAGGCTTCAACAAATTCTGCAGAGCCGAGCATTGTTGTGATGTTTTTAAGAGCTGTTGCAAATGTGAGAATAAGTATTGCAGGAACCATTGCGTTAAATCCGGCAGGTACACACTCCATTGCTTCTTTGAATGTTACAAGACGTCTTGCTATAAGATAAATGATTGTGATAACAAGAGCGATTATAGCACCCCATGGGAGGCCGATGGTTGCATCCGTGTTTGCAAAAGCATCTACAAATGAAAGACCGTCAAACATTCCGCCAACATATACAAGGGCAAATACACAGATACCTACAAGAAGAACTATGGGAAGAATAAGGTCAATAACCTTACCCTTGGATCATGCCTGAACATTCTCAGTTTCGTCCTTAATTTCTCTCACAAAAAGCTTACCTTCTTTAATTGCTCTTTCTTCGTGCGTGCGCATAGGGCCGAAGTCAAACTTCATAAGGGCTATTGCGATGATGAACACGAGGGTAAGAAGTGAATAGAAGTTATAAGGAATAGCCTTAATAAATAGTGAAAGTCCCTGACCTTCCGGAGCAAAGTCTGAAACCGCTGCAGCCCATGAAGAAATTGGAGCTATCATGCAGATAGGAGCTGCGGTTGCATCTATGAGATATGAAAGCTTTGCTCTGGAAATTTTGTGTGTGTCTGTTACAGGTCTCATAACTGATCCAACTGTAAGGCAATTGAAATAGTCGTCAATAAATATAAGTACGCCGAGGAGGAAGGTAGCAAGCATTGCACCTACTCTTGATTTTATGTTCTTTTCAGCCCATCTTCCGAATGCCTGGCTGCCGCCTGCTTTGTTAACAAGTGCAACTAAAACTCCCAGAACAACGAGGAATACGAATATGCCGGCAGTTCCGGAAACGGCTGATATAATACCGTCGCTGAGAATTCCGTCAAGTGCAACAATAGGATTGAAGTTTGCATGGAGAAGACCGCCTGCAACAAGCCCGATAAACAGTGAAGAATAAACCTCTTTTGTTATAAGCGCAAGTGCAATAGCGATAACCGGGGGGAGGAGTGCAAGCCATGTTCCGAAATGCTTGCTCACGGGAGCAGCTTCCTCTGCTTCTTCAGAAACAGGCGCTTCTTCTGCAATCTCCGCAATAGCTTCCACTTCTGCAGGAGCTTCGGCTTCTGTGGTTATAGCAACTTCCGGTGCTCCGGGAGCTTCTGTAGCAAATGCAGTAAAGGGCATTGCATACATAAGCATCATAAGAACAACTACGAAGCAACTAAAGATGTGTTTTGTCTTTTTGTTCATAATAAAAGTCCTTTCGTAAAAAAATAGATATGAAAACTATACCACGATATGACATTTTTTGCAATATGCAATTATGCCAAAAAACTAAACCTATTTATGACTAATTTGTAAAAAAAACATTTTTGACTTTTTAATAAATATTTTTATAAATCTTGTTGACAAGTTTACTTGTTTGTTGTATAATAATGATAATTATAATTAGATGTTTTGTAAGCATTATTTGTACTTTTTTCGAGAAATTGCTTGCTGAATATAAGAAAAAGGAGTGTTCAAAATGAAAAAAATTGTATCGCTTATTTTATCTGCGGCTATGTTTTCTGCAACGGTAGCAAGCGCAGCTTATAACACCAAAGCAGATGTTTTGGGTGCATTGGGGCTTACAGTAGAACAACAGAACGCAATAATCACAGAATTTGAACAGAAAGTTCAGGCTGATATCACTGTAAAAAAATCCACCAGCTCTGAATTTGTTGACGGGCCTATAACTGTTAAAAAAACAGCTTTACAAGGTTATCCTAAGTTTGATTTTAAAGCATCTTTCAATATGAAGCCTGTGTGGCAGTTTATGTACGAATACATTGAAAAAGGCAAAGAATGGCTTACGTTATCTAACTCCTCAGCTGAAGCAGACCTTAAGGCAGTTCCTGTAACAGGTACTTTTGAGGTTAAGATTACATATCCCGAAAACCTTGTGATTCCCGATGCTTTTCTTTACGGAGAAAATATGTACGGATTTAACGATGCTGCAAAAGCATCATTTGATGAGTCTTATTCAGAAATAAGAAGTGTAGAGCATGTATCAAACAAGAACGTTCTAACTATTAAAGTTAAAGTTAAAGATAATATGACTTGCGGTCAGCTTATTGGCTTGTATCCTGATTATTCAACTGCGGAAGACTTTGAACTTGTTTGTGAAGGAGTTCAGCCGCAGGCTTACGGAACTTACACAGTAAGCGGTGAAGTAACAGGTCAGGTTCAGATTGGAAACACAATTGCTACAGTTGCATACAATGCAGTTCAAAAGGGTACTGACAGCAATGAAACTCTGAATGCTACCGTTAAGATTGAGAAAAAAGAAGAAGATACAACAGATAGCAGTGGCGGCGGTATGGGCGGATCAGGCGGCATTGTAACACCATTACCTGAAAAGCAGATTAAGGTTGAATTTGATGTAAACGGCAACAGAACGCTTGTTGCTCCTATTGAGGGAGTTACTGCCGTACCTGTTGACTACGACAAAACAGTTCCTCCTGCAATTGAAGGATTAACTTTTGACGGATGGTATCTCGACCCCGGATTTACAACAAAGCTTACAGGTAAAGAATCAGTTGCCACAAGCCTTGTAGTATACGGAAGATATATTATAACAACTGCACCGGCAGTGTTCGACGATGCACATAAGGCATATATCAAGGGTTACCCCGACGGAACAGTTCAGCCTATGGGTCTTATCACCCGTGAAGAGATAACAACTGCTCTTTACAGACTTCTTAAGCATTCTGCAGTAGAAGATATTACAACAACATCTAATAATTATTGTGATGTGAATGTTGACAGATGGTCAAATACATCTATTTCTTCAATGACAAAAGGCGGTTATATCAAGGGCTATGAAGATGGTACATTCAGACCTGCAAATGATATAACAAGAGCTGAATTTGCAACGCTCGTGCTTAGATTCTTTGCTAATACTGACGCAATTACAGGCGGAGAAAACTTCATCGATATAGATGGGCACTGGGCAGAAGAAAATATCATAAAGGCAGAAGTTATGGGCTTATTCAACGGGTATGAAGACGGAACATTCAGACCTGATGCATATATCACAAGAGCAGAGGCAATGGCGGTAATCAACAGAATTACAGTTCGTCGCTCAAATAACAACAGCTTTATAGGTGATTTTATCAACTGGCCTGACATTTCAACATCAGACTGGTACTATGCTGATGTTATCGAAGCAACCAATACTCACGACTTCACACGTATTGACGATGTAATGACTGAGAAATGGACCGACGTTTCATATATAGATCTTATAGTTGGTTAATTTTAAATACAAAAAATAGCTACGGAAGTAGCTATTTTTTGTTGCTGATTTTTTCTGCAAGCACCATATCCTTCACTTTTATAAGCCGTGCGGTGTTGCTTCTTGTGTTTTCTTCAATCCTCATTCTTATATAGTGTATAGTTTCTCTGTAATTTGGTATTGTAACATATTCGAGAGAATTAACGTGCCGTCTTGTTTTCTCAAGCTCTGATGCTAAAAGCTTTATACTCATTTCCAGTTCTGCAAGCTTTATAAGCTTCGCTTGCTGATTTTTCATAATTTCCGTGCCATTAATAAAATCCTCTGTTGCATAGGGTGAAATTTTTGGTTCTTGAGAGGCTTCGGATTTGTATTTCGGCACGGCTACGCTCATTATATTTTTGCTGCTCTTTTCTATATTCAGTACTGTGTGGGAAGTAATAAAATAGTTGTTAAATTCCTGTTCACCAACAGCGGCGGATGCAAATGCAAAAAATGTCGAAGCTTTGCTTATTTCATCTTCAAGATTTGTTCTGAGCCTGGCAGCTTCCTTTTTAAGGTCGATAAAGCGTCGCATCATTTCGTCGCGTTTGTCTTTTAAAAGCTTATGGCCCCCAAGTGCAATCTGGAGCTCTTTTTTGAGCCTTGTAAGCTCCATTCTCGTTGCATTAACCTTCAGAATCATACTTATCCCTTCTATAATACATCTCAATATATTTTTCATCTATACGTTTTAGTTCACTCTTTGGTAAACTGCTCAAAAGCTCCCATCCTGTGTTAAGAGTTTCTTCAATGTTCCTGTTGTGGCTGAATCCCTGAGATATATATTTTTTTTCAAACATTTCTGCGAACTTGGCATATTGCCTGTCAATAGGCGATACCGCACTGTCTCCCAGGATTGCCATCAGTTCCTTTGCATTTTTTCCGTTTGCATATGCTGAGAATAGCTGATTCATTGTGCTTGAATGGTCTGCTCTTGTTTTTCCCTCGCCTATTCCTTTGTCTTTTAGACGTGATAGGGAGGGTAGCACGTCAATAGGCGGAAGTATGTTCCTTTTATATAAATCACGGCTCAGAATTATCTGCCCTTCTGTGATATACCCGGTAAGGTCGGGTATCGGATGAGTTTTGTCATCTTCAGGCATTGAAAGAATTGGAATAAGAGTAATGCTTCCTTTTTTATTTTTAATTCTGCCTGCGCGTTCATAAAGTGATGCCAGGTCCGTATACATATAACCGGGGTATCCGCGCCTTCCGGGGATTTCTTTTCTTGCTGCTGAAACTTCACGCAGTGCATCTGCATAGTTGGTTATGTCGGTAATGATTACAAGTACGTGCATATCAAGCTCAAATGCAAGATATTCAGCCGCGGTAAGTGCCATACGGGGAGTGGCTATTCTTTCGATTGCAGGGTCGTTTGCGAGGTTTATAAACATTACGGTTCGCTCTATTGCCCCTGTTTTTTTAAAATCTTCAATAAAAAAGTCTGCTTCTTCAAACGTAATACCTACTGCCGCGAAAACAACTGCAAAGCTTTCTTCCGAGCCGCGCACTGTTGCCTGTCTTGCTATTTGTGCGGCAAGGCGTGCGTGAGGAAGACCGCTTCCTGAAAAAATCGGCAATTTCTGACCTCTGACAAGGGTGTTCAAACCGTCTATTGCAGAAATTCCTGTTTGTATAAACTCATCAGGGTATATTCTGGACGCCGGATTTATAGGACTACCGTTAATGTCCTCATATTTGAGAGGTATAATTTCAGGGCCTTTGTCTATAGGGTTTCCGAGCCCGTCAAAAATCCTGCCTGTCATTTTAGGAGAAAGACTAAGCCTCATACTGTGCCCCGTAAAGCGTATAGTGCTATTTTCAAGGTTTATTCCGCTGCTGCTTTCAAAAAGCTGAACAAGTGCGGTATCACCCTCAATTTCCAGAACACGGCATTTTCTTGTTTCTCCGTTTTGAAGCATAATTTCACCAAGCTCGTCGTAAGCTACATCCTTAAGCCCTGTTGCAACCATAAGCGGACCTGCTACTTCTTTAATTGTTTTATATTCTCTCAATTCATAGCTCTCCTTTAGATGTTGTTTGTAAAAATGCCACTGTTCTCTTCGCTGTTTAATGCTTCAAGTTCATTTTGTATGTTTTCTTTAAGTTTATGATATGCATTTTGTGTTTCTGCTTCTTTAACATATTTCAGTCTGCCAAGATGTTCCTTTGCATCTATTTTCATAATCTGTTCAGGGGTTACCCCTCTGTCTAATGCCTTAACCCCGGTGTCGTAATAAAAAAGAATTATTTTCATCATTAAAAATTGCTTTTCGTATGAAGTATATGTGTCTGTTTCGTGAAAAGCGTTCTGATGAAGAAAGTCTTCCCTTATTATACGTGCAATTTCCATTTTAAGACGATCCGTGTTATTTAAAGCATCAATTCCCACAAGTCTTACAATTTCTTCAAGCTTTGCCTCTTCCTGAAGTAATGTTATCAGCCTGTTTCGGCAATGGTTGAAATCCTCTCCGATATTTTTTAAAAACCAGTTCTCCAGGCGGTCTATATATAACGAATAGCTTGTAAGCCAATTAATGGCGGGGAAGTGTCTTTTGTAAGCAAGTGACGAATCAAGACCCCAAAAAACTTTTACTATACGCAATGTTGCCTGGGCAACAGGCTCTGAAATATCACCGCCCGGGGGTGAAACCGCTCCAATCATTGTAAGGGAGCCTTCCCTTGAGCCGCTTCCGGTTGTGATAATTCGCCCTGCCCGTTCGTAAAATCCTGCAAGTCTACTTCCCAGATAAGCAGGATATCCTTCTTCGCCCGGCATTTCTTCAAGGCGCCCTGACATTTCTCTTAGCGCCTCTGCCCAACGTGATGTGGAGTCTGCCAGGAGAACTACCGAATATCCCATATCACGGAAGTATTCTGCAATTGTAACACCTGTATAAATAGATGCTTCACGCGCGGCAACGGGCATATCCGAGGTGTTGGCGATAAGCACTGTTCGCTCCATAAGGGTTTTTCCGGTTTTGGGATCCTTGATTTCAGGAAATTCGTTTAAAACATCAGTCATTTCATTTCCGCGTTCTCCGCACCCTATATAAACCACAATATCTGCATCGCACCATTTTGCAAGCTGATGCTGAACTACTGTTTTTCCGCTTCCGAATGGCCCCGGAACAGTTGCAACGCCGCCTTTTGCAATTGGGAAAAAGGTGTCGATAACTCTCTGACCTGTGGGCAATGGCAGGGAGGGGGGTATTTTTTCTTTATATGGTCTGCCTTTTCGAACAGGCCATCTCTGAAGCATACAAACACCTTTGCCGTCTATCTTTGCAATTTCTTCTTCAATTGTAAATTCGCCGTCGCGTATATCTGAAACTTTACCTTCAAACCCCAACGGTACCATAATTTTGTGAATAACCGCATCGGTTTCTTTGACCTCGCCGATAATATCCCCTGATGTAACGTAATCTCCCGGCTTGACAGCGGGAATAAAGCTCCATTTTTTGAATTTGTCAAGTGCACTTGTATGAACGCCTCGGAGAAGTCTGTCACCGCTGAGTTTTTGAAGTGAATACAAAGGTCTTTGGATGCCATCAAAAATACTCCCTATAAGCCCCGGTGCAAGCTCAACGCTCAAGGGGTGGTGGAGGGTTATTACTTTTTCTCCGGGTTTTATTCCTGATGTTTCTTCATATACCTGTATTGAAGCTTCATCACCGTGCATTTCGATAATTTCCCCTGTAAGCTCTTTTTCCCCTGCATATACCACGTCAAACATATCTGCACCTTGCATATTTTTAGCTATAACAAGGGGGCCTGAAATTTTTTTTATGATTCCGTCCATATGTTATATCACCTTTCTGCCCGAAGGCTTAATGCTTATATTTTACTGCCAACTGCTTTTTCTGCAAATTTGTCAAGTCTGTCGGTTCCAAGGGAAGAACTGTTGTCAGGAATTGGTAGTACAACTGTTTTACTGCTTTTAACCTCCATGAAAAAATCTGTAGAAACGTATATTATGCAATAATTTTCTTCCAACATTTTAATCAGTGCTTCTTTTGCTTCTGTTTCGCTTTGTACAATAACTGTATCAAATCCAAGCACGGAGAAAGCGCATATTTTTTCATATTCTCCGATAACACCTGCTTTAAACATAGGTGTTGCACAACCTTTCTGTTATATCTGCCTTCGTTGCTCCTGCTTTTTTGCCCGAAAGAACCGTGCGGATATTCCTGAACTCAATCAGACTTCCGTAATAAAAGCCAAATATGGGAGCTATACTGAAGGTATCGTATTTGTGACTTTTAAGGTAATCAATTTTTATATTTTCGTTCTTTACATCGGGTGTTTTTAACCTGTGAATAAGACTGAACCAATCAACGAAATATTTGTTTTTGGAATTTTCAACACCTGTTTCGGTAAGCTTGTTTTTTATATATTCCTCGCAGCTTTCACCCATTGTCAGGAGCTGAAGCGCTTTTTTAAAAAAGACTGTGTATTTGTCATTGCTTGCGCGTTTGTTTTTATGGTGGAGGTTTCTGCTTTTTTCTGATGACGGATTTTTTAAAAGCGGCTCAGGATTAATGCCTTTGTATACCGCCTTTGCGGTGGCTTCAATATTAAAAAAATCGTTCTCAAGAAAAAATACATTGGGTATATAAATGCCCGAACTTTTAAGTGCTTTCCCAAGCTCAATTTCTTTTTGGGAAAGAGTTTCTTTGGGGCTGACGCCGGGCTTTAAATATCCACGTTTCACAAGTTCATCAACAACCTCGGTATAAGTTTTTTTTGAGGCAAGGCTCAAAAAGTCGCTGTAGGTAAGCATTTTCTTTTCAAACACTCGAACCCTTGATACTGCGAATAAATAATCGTCTTTCATAGAGATGCCTCGTATCTTCCTAAAATTTGCATAAGCTCAGGCTTCATATCGTCTACAATTGTTTTCGGTGTGACTTTGTCAATGTAGTTTGGAGTTTGTATTATAAATCCGTACAGTTCATTGCCTTCTTTGATTTTTATATCATAGCTTTTTAAAATATTTTGTAAAAACTCTTTCCCAAGACGTTTTGTGTCATTTTTGCCTAAATAAATTTCCGCACCTTGAGGAGGTGCTTTTTTTGTGATAATTCTGAATAGGAACAAAGAGTAATCTTTTATCGGCATAGCAATAATACCCTCTGATGCAGCATCTATTACTTCTTCAAAAAATTCAAACTTCCCTTTACTTTCCGCATTTGAGGTTATAGTGGCATAGTCGTATCCCAGCTTTTTCTTAATAGCATTTTCCGCCTCTGCTTTTTTGAGGTTGATTTTTGAAACAGTTTCTATATGCTCTTTTTCTAAAATTTCTAATGCTGCTTTAGTTTCTGCGGCATATGATTTTGAAATTTCGTCTGCCTTTTCCTCTGCTTCTTTTATTATGCTTTGGGCTATTTCTTCGATTGTTGCCACTTGATTAACCTCCGATATTTATTACCATAAGAAAAGATACAATAAATGCAAGCAAGGCGTAAAGCTCAACAAGTGATGCAGAAACAATAGCTTTTGAACTTTCCTCAGGCTTTTTTGCTATAATATGCACACCTGTGACGCAAACTCTTCCTTGTGCTGCTGCAGAAAAATATCCGCCGATTGCCATAGGCAGGCAGGCTGCAAAGTAGCTGAGACCTTGCGCAATAGACTGGGGGGGAGTTCCTCCCAGTATACCTGTGTTTAAAAGTACCATTACTCCTATTATAAGGCCGTATAGTCCCTGTGTGCCCGGAAGAAGCTGAAGAACGAGGAGTTTTCCGAATTTTTCAGGCTCCTCAGATACCACACCTGCTGCCGCTTCGCTGGCTGTTCCTACACCTCTTGCAGAACCCATACCTGCAACTGCAACGGCTAATGCTGCCCCTGTAAGTGCTATAAATAATCCGTAATCCATATAAATTTTCCTTTCTTAATAACGGCTTCCGAATGGGGTAAAAGCCCTTCCTCCGCCTTCATAAAACTTGCTGTAGAATTCAACGTATTGAAGCCTGTTTGTGTGAACATATGCACCTAACATATTGATTGCAAAATTAAGGCAGTGACCCACTGTGAAAATAAGAATATACATTATAACCCCAACTGCCGAATTTCCTCCCAGACCTCCGAGAATATTAACAACTTCGGCAATAACTCCTGTAGCGAGACCCAGTGCCATAAGCCTTGAGTATGAGAGGATATCGCTTATATAGCTTGTTATATTGTATAGACTTAAAACACCACCGGAAATTTTAAGAAATATGTTTTTCTTATTTCGTCCCTGAGTTGCGATAAGCATTAAAACGCCTGTGATAGAGATGAATATTCCGGTAGGCAAAAGAGGTCTAACGGCAATCCCGGCAGATAGTATTCCAAGCCCTGAAAGGGTTAAAATCCAGCTTCCTGTATCGAATATCCCATCTTTTATTCTTCCGCTTTTTATCTCGATAAAAAGTTTTATACAAAGACCTGTTATAATCTGCAAAAATCCAAGGGCAATGCTGAAAATAAGCAGTGTAAGAGGTTCCTGCGTGGGGTTTATCCAAAGAGGTCTTAAGATGAGAGTTCGGCCAAAGAAAATTTCTCCCACTGATGTTATAGCATTTCCGAAAAATCCGCCATACATAAGGCCCCAGAAAAAAGTTGATATGCCGCAGAAAAAGAACATCTGAAGCATTTTTTTGATTTTTGTTTTCATAAAAAAGCCGGCATATCCGCATACGAGTATCATAAGAAGTCCATAACCGGCATCGGAAAACATCATTCCGAAAAAAAGATAATAAAAAAATGCCATAACGGGATTTGGGTCAATGTCATGGGACGATGGCATCGTATATGATTCTGTAATACCCTCAACAGGTGAAACAACGGGATTGTTTGTAAATGCAACCGGTGCATCCGGTCCTGCATCCATAAATTCAATAAAAGCTTCAGGGAATTCTTTTTTTAAAAGTTTTGAGTTTTTGCTCAGAATATATCCTGAGATTACGGATACTTTTCCTGTTTTTAAAAGTTTCTGCTTCTCTTCGGCAAGTTCCTTTTGCTTTAAAAGTTTTTTGAGCCTGAACCACTGTTTGTAGGCGCAGAGCTCTGAAAGCTTGTTTTCAAGAAGTTTTATTTCCTTATTGTTTGTTTCGATTTTTAACCGTAGCTTTTGAAGAAATTCTCTTGGCGGAAGATTTACGGGTTTTTGAAAATCATTAAAGTTTGGAATTTGAGGAGCTGTACGTTTTTTAAGCATCCACACATAGGTTTTACTTTTATCTTTTTTTAAAATCTGTATGAATATATTTTCATTATCTTCAGGGAGTTCGCCGGTAATATACCCATGGCAGGCAGACACATTTTGTGTTTCCGTGTTGCTTAAAGGATAATTTGAAGCTTCGAAGGGAAGAATATCATTAATCTCTTTCTCTGCTTCTCTGTTGTCTGCCATTAAATCCTGTAGTTTTTTATCTGCCTCTATGATTCTTGCCTCAAGATTGTGAGGCGCTTTTTGTTCTTCTGGTTTATGAGCCGGATATTTTTCTGAAATCTTAAGAGCGTCGTATATCTGACCGATTTTTATGTTTATCCTGTCAATCTCGGCGGTTGAAAACTCTTCCTCACGGGACGAATTTTCAATTTCTGCGATTTTTAATGCTTGAAGTCGTTTCATACTTAAGTCAATAAGAGAAGTAAGAGTAAAAAGTCGGAATTTTGAAATCTTTGCAAGTGCCAATTACATTTTCTCCTTTCCTGTTATATATTCAATAACCAGTGTTGACATTTCCGATTTGTGCTTTTCAAGAGATGCTTTGGTCTTGCTGATAATTTCGTCTGTTCCTCTGATAAGGGCTTGTACTTGTTCGTCTGCATCTTTTTTTAAGCTTTTAAGGTAATGGTCTGTATTCCTTTGGAGTTGTTGTTCTTCTCTTTTAAAATCCTCTTTTTTACGGGCAATTGTGTCGGACATTGATTTTTTAGCCATTTCCTCTGCACGGCTTATTATTTGCTTTGCTTTATCTTCGCTTTCAAGGATTTTTTTAAGATTTTCATCAACCATTTTTTCACCCGCCTTTAAGTATTCTGACTATAATTTTACCTGAAAGGGAATTTTATATTACTGAAAAATAAAATACCAAAAAAATCCTGTGATAACTCACAGGATTTTTCGGGAAAATTATCAGTCACAGCAGCAGTTACAACCGGGATTGTCAGGATCGAGATCACATTTTTCCGGAGGAAAAAATTCATCAACAGGGAAACTGATTCGTTCGAATAGATCACAGGGATTGTCGTCTGTTGCACCGACACATTCTTTGTTTGGTATGCAGAAGTCATATGAGGGAATGAGCAGTTGTACTCTTCTTTCAAGCTTAACAATTGAGAATATACCAAGTGAAACAAGAACGCGTTTTTCTTCTCCTCCCAGTATAAGGCTATCGTCAAATACTCTGCAAACAGAGTCAGGAATACTGGAGATGTCGAGATTGTCGTCACAGCAACAGCAACAGGGGTCTTTAATGTCAACAACCTTTGCACCCAGTGCTATTGGCTCAACTACTTCTACAACCGCTTTGGGCATGTTTGTCTTTTTCCAGAGCTGTGGATCAAATGCATCCTCTTTATAGCGCGATGAGAAGGTTTTTGCGTTGCCCTCGGAGCCGAAAAGTATAACCTTTTTCTCAAATGTTGCAAGACCTTCAACCTCTGTGGGTTTGCCCACGCCGGTATAAACTGCAAGCTTAATTTTGAAGAAATACTTAAGATCCACTGAATAGTAACCTCTATTGAATGGCACAGATTCTACATCTGTGAAAATCCAGATTATTTCTGCCTTTGTACATTTTACGCTTATTGCTCTGTCGATAACGGACTGGCCGCATGCTGTAAGGTAAACCCGTACATTTTCGATACAATCCTTATCACGGCAACTGTCGTATACCTTATCTGTATGTATGCATACCGCTTCTTTGAAGTTGCGGTCGTTATTGCAAATTTCACTCATTGTAATCTTCCTTCCATAAATAATTCAGCCTCAGCTGTTAGTATTACAATATGCCGCTAAAACGGAAATGTGCACCTTTAAAACTGTTTTCATTTGTAAAATTAGCTAATTTTTATGCCGAATTTTAACAAAAAATTACAATATCATAGAAGTGGCGAGAAATAAGGAAAATCCCTTTGACTTTTTTATGCAAATATGGTATAATCATACCATATTATGAGCAGTATTAACTTGCTGAAAGGTCGGATGCAGAAGATGTTTGCAATCGGTGAGAAAATAGTATATCCCCTTCACGGCGCAGGTACTGTGGAGGCTGTTGAAGAAAAAGAAATTTTAGGATGTAAAAAGAAATATTACGTTATGAGAGTCTATTCTGGGAATATGACACTCCTTATACCGGTGGATAACTGTGAGGAAATCGGTGTGAGAAACGTTATTGATAAATCAGAGGCTAAAAAGGTTATCGAATATTTTAAAACAGAACCTCTCTATGATGATGATAACTGGAACAGACGTCAGCGTGAAAATATGAATAAAATCAAGTCCGGTGATATATATAAGGTTCTTGATGTACTGAAAGACCTTCTGTACCGTGACAGGCTTAAAGGCCTTTCTACCAGTGAGAGAAAGGTTCTCGGAAGTGCAAAACAGATTGTTATAAGCGAGCTTATTATGAGCGGATTTGCCAGTGACGAGGATATTGAGCTTATTATGGATACCATAATTGACGGTCTTATTGAAGGCAAGAAAGGTTGATTGCTTTGGTTGCAATAATAATGGCGGCAGGTACAGGAAGCAGAATGAAAGCCGGTAAGAACAAGGTGTTTTTACCTCTATGCGGCAAGCCTATGCTTCTGCATACTGTTGAAGCCTTTGAAAAGAGCAGCAAGGTTCAGGGCATAATTGTTGTAACAGGAAAAGATGATATAAATGAATGTAGGGAGATTTTAGGAAATTGTAATAAACTGATTTCCGTAATCCCCGGCGGAGCTACCCGCCAGGAATCGTCATATAAAGGTGTTGCTGCTGCAGAGTCGGAGTATGTTCTCATTCACGACGGAGCGCGAGCTCTTATAACTCCTGAAGAAATTGATAAAGTGGCAGAGGCGGTTATAAAAACCGGAAACGGAGCAATAGGTGTTCCCTGTGTTGATACAATGAAGGTGTGCAAAGACGGAAAAATTCTTTCAACAGTGGATAGAGAAAGCCTTTTTAAAATTTATACTCCTCAGGGTTTTAACCGTAATCAGCTCCTTGAACTGCACATAAAAGCAAAAGAAGCAGGTATTATTGTTACGGACGATTGCTCGCTTTTCGAATGGTTTGGTGAAACTGTTACGGCAGTGGAGGGGAGCCCGATTAATATTAAATTAACAACACCTGAGGATGTTCTGATTGCAGAGGCAGTCTTAAACTCCCGGAAAAATTCATAATACAAGATGCGACACTTATCCGGTGTCGCATTTTTAGAAAACGGAGGAATTGATATGTTCAGAATTGGTCACGGATACGATGTTCATAGGCTTGTGGAGGGCAGAAAGCTTATTTTATGCGGTGTGGATATTCCTTTCGACAAAGGCCTTCTTGGCCACTCCGATGCAGATGTTGCACTTCACGCTGTAAGCGATGCGCTTTTGGGCGCTCTTGCTCTTGGTGATATAGGAAAGCATTTTCCCGATTCGGATGAAAAATATAAGGGAATCTCCAGTATGCTTCTTCTTGAAAATGTAGCAGGACTTGTAAGGGATAAAGGCTATGAGGTTGGAAATATCGATGTAACGATTGTTGCACAAATGCCGAAACTTGCGCCTTATATTGAGCATATGAGAGAAAATGTTGCAAAGGCCTTAAGATGTGGCGCCGAATGTGTAAGCGTGAAAGCCACAACCACAGAAAAGCTGGGCTTTGAAGGTGTAGGAGAAGGCATTTCAACTACTGCCGTATGCTTGCTTGTAAAAAGATAAAAAACCTACGCAAAATCCTTAAAAAAAGCTTGATTTTGCGGGTAAATTGTGGTACAATATTTATAACTATTTTTGTATAAAAACTTTTGTACGGGAGTGAATATAAATGGCGCGTAAAAAGGCCGATAAGCAGTTCGATTTAGAAGCTATTGAAAATTCAAAAGTTATTGATGTCGAGCTTAATAACGAAATGAAAAAATCCTATATTGACTATGCAATGAGTGTTATAGTCAGCCGTGCTTTGCCGGATGTAAGAGATGGTATGAAGCCTGTTCACAGACGTATTCTTTACGATATGTACGAGTCTAATCTTCTCTACGAAGCAGATTTCCGTAAATCTGCGGCTACCGTGGGTGACGTTCTCGGTAAATACCATCCACATGGTGATAGTTCAGTTTATATGGCAATGGTTCGTCTTGCTCAGGATTTCTCTCTCAGATATCCCCTTGTTCAGGGTAAGGGTAATTTTGGTTCAATCGACGGTGATCCTCCTGCAGCATACCGATACACGGAAGCTAAAATGTCAAAGATAGCAGCTCATATGCTTAGTGACATCGAAAAGGAAACTGTTGATTTCGTTTCGAACTACGACGATAAGTTAAAAGAGCCAAGTGTGCTTCCTTCACGTTTTCCAAACCTTCTTGTAAACGGTTCAAGCGGTATTGCAGTTGGTATGGCAACAAATATTCCTCCGCATAATCTTTGTGAGGTTGTAGACGGTATTGTTGCAGTTATTGACGATCCATACATTACTCTTGATGAGCTTATGGCTCATATTCAGGGCCCTGATTTCCCGACAGGCGGTCTTATTATGGGCAGAAGCGGCATAAGAAAGGCTTATTCAACAGGTCGTGGCAGAGTTATAATGCGTGCCAGAGCCGAAATTGAAGAGCATAACGGAAGAAGCCGTATAGTTGTTACAGAGCTTCCTTATCAGGTTAATAAGGCGAAGCTGGAAACGCAGATAAATGAGCTTGCACGTGACGGTAGAATTGAAGGTATTTCATCAACACGTGACGAGTCTGACACAAACATTAATCTTATTATTGAGCTTAAGAAGGATGCCAATGCAAATGTTGTACTTAACAACCTCTATAAGCTCACTCCTATGCAGGAAACTTTCGGAATAATTTTTGTTGCTCTTGTAGACGGTCAGCCCAAGTGCCTTAACCTCCGTGAGATGATTGACGCGTATATCACTCATCAGGAAGACGTTATCAGACGCCGTGTACAGTTCGACCTTAAAAAGGCAAAAGAACACGCTCATTTGCTTGAAGGCTATAAAATTGCTATCGACTATATTGATGAAGTTATTAATATAATCCGTTCTTCACAAAGCATTGCCGACTCCAAAGCAAATCTTATTGAGCGTTTCGGACTTTCCGAAATACAGGCAACTGCTATCGTTCAGATGCAGTTGGGACGTTTGTCAGGTCTTGAAAGAAATAAAATCGAAGAAGACTATTCCGAAACAATGGCAAAGATTGAGGAATACACAGCTATTCTCGGCGACGAAGCCAAGGTGCTTGAAATCGTCAAGAATGACCTTATAGCTATGAAGGACAAGTTCGGTGACGAAAGACGTTCAGAAATAACTATGGTCACTGACGAAATTGAGGATGAAGACTTAATCGAAGAAGAAGACGTAGTTCTTACAATGTCTCATAACGGCTATATAAAGAGGGTGCCTGTTGACACATATAAATCTCAGCATCGCGGCGGACGAGGTATTTTTGGTATGTCTACCAGGGAAGAGGACTATGTAGAAAATATGTTCAGCACTTCAACTCACGACCATATTATGTTCTTTACAACAAGAGGTGTTGTATATCGCTTGAAGGGATATCAGATTCCTGAAGCCGGCAGAACTGCAAAGGGAACCGCTATTGTTAATCTTCTTCCTCTTGAGGCGGATGAAAAGGTAACTGCTATTATCCCCATAAGAGAATTTACAAGCTATAAAGACCTTGTGTTCATTACACGTAAGGGTGTAGTTAAAAAGACCTGCCTCACCGACTATTCAAAAATCCGTAAAGTCGGACTTCGCGCTATTAATCTGGATGAGGATGATGTTCTTATCGACGTTCTTATATCTGAAGCGGATAATGATATTATGCTCACAACAAATAAGGGTATGGCTATCCGTTTCAAAGAAAACGATGTAAGAGGCGTAGGAAGAACAGCACGAGGCGTTCGTGGCATCAGGCTTAAAGGTGGCGACTATGTTGTAGGCGGCGCAGTTATTACTGAGGATTCAAAATGCCTCGTAGTAACAGAAAAAGGCTATGGTAAAAAGACAGAGTTTGATGAATATAAAGCTCAGAGCCGAGGCGGTATGGGTGTTAAAACCTATAAAATAACTGAGAAAACCGGCGCTCTCATTGGTATGACGGCAGTAACAGATGAAAACGATATGCTGCTTATCACATCCGATGGAGTTGTAATCAGAATGCATGCTAACGAAATAAGCACAATCGGAAGAAATACTCAGGGTGTGCGCCTTATGAGGCTGGCAGAGGATGTTTGTGTTGTTGGCATGGCGATTACCGGTTATGATGATGGTGAAAAAACTGAAGCTCCCGATAATGAAGAAATCTCGGAGCCGGATGTTGAAATCGCGGAAGATATTCAGGACGAACCTTCTTCCGAATTTGAAAGTGAGGAATAAAATATGGAAAAAATCAATATAGAAATCGAAGTAGAAAACAAAGGAGTTATTAAGGCAGAGCTTTATCCTGAAATTGCGCCCATAACAGTTGAAAACTTTGTAAAGCTTATAGGTGAAAACTTCTTTGACGGACTTATATTCCATCGTGTAATCAAAGGGTTTATGATTCAGGGCGGCGGTCTTGACGCAAACGGAAACCAGAAGCACACCGCTTCAATCAAAGGCGAATTTGCTTCAAACGGAGTTGAAAATAAGCTCCTTCACGTTAGAGGAGTGCTTTCAATGGCTCGTACGATGATTCCCGATTCTGCTTCAAGCCAGTTCTTTATTATGCATATGGATGCACCTCATCTGGATGGTCAGTACGCGGCCTTCGGTCAGGTAACAGACGGAATGGATGTTGTGGATTCCATAGCTGATGAAAGAACAGACTTCTCCGACAGACCTATCAGCGATTGCGTTATTAAAACAATTCGTCTTGCTTAAAAGGAAGAGGTAATGGCTATGCCTAAAATATCAATAAAAAACGATTATATAGTATTGCCCGTAAAATTGGTTGAAGAGGTTTTCCCTTCAACCAATGCTACGTTTATTAAGGTTTATACTCATATTCTTATGCTTGGTGCAAAAGGCACTGATATAGACCTTTCACAGGTTGCATCAGATTTACAGCTTTTGGAAAGTGATGTTCATCAGGCGATTCGTTTTTGGGAAGCTCATGGAGCTATCCATGTATTATCCGACGGGGGTACATCGAAAGAAAGTAAATTAAGCGTTAGTGAGGCTACAGAACCTGTTGATAGTTCTGAGTCCCAGGAGTTTGGAGATATTACATCTGAAATTGAAGGCAACTCCATTCTCTCCGAAATGCTGCAACTTGCTCAGGAGGTGCTTGGCAAACCTATCAGCACATCTGAAACTAAAACATTGTACTGGATTTATGATGAGCTTGGATTTTCTCCCGAAGTTGTTCTTATGCTTCTTGAATATTGCGTGTCGATAGGCAAAAAAAGTATGCAGTATATAGAACGTGTTGCTACTGCATGGCATAGCAAGGGAATAAACTCCATGGAAGAAGTGGAAAAATTCCTTGCACAGGAAGAGCGCACAAAGAACTACAAAAACGGCCTTAAAGCCTTGTTTGGAATATATGACCGAAATCTTACTACTATTGAAGAAGACTATCTTCAGAAGTGGCACGATGACCTTAAAATGAGTGAAGAGATGATAGCTCTTGCATATGAGTATTGCATTTTAAGAACAAACAAGCTTTCTTTCCCATATATGGACAAAATCATCACCGACTGGAGTGCTAAGAATATTCGCACTATAGAAGCTGCTGAAGCTGAAAGTGAAGCTTTCAAAAAAAATAAACCCGGCACAATGGTTGCACCGGGAGCTGATACAGGCAGCTTTGATAATGATGATCTTGAAAAGTTTACCTGGGGCGATGTAGTAGATAAGTCAGAATAACACAGCTTCTATAAAAGTGGCAATAGAAAATAAAAATACAACAACATGGCCCCAAAGCATAAAGTGCAGGGGCTTTGTTTCCTCTGAGTCTAAATAGTTTTTGATTGACTTTAGAATTATTAAAGCACCGCCGCATATTATTGCGGGGAAAAAGAACAATAGAAGCAGACTTCCGTTATCTGTGTTATTAAGCACAAAAGCAGAAATTATTCCAAAATATGCAAGCCCGCATAATAAGGAAAAACAAAGAGCAAAGCTCTTTTTTGAGAAAAGTGATAATATGTTCATCATTGCACCTCAGAATTAAATTTTAAAACAAGTATATCATAAGTTTGTTTTGGTGTCAATAGAAAGGAGTACACTATGAAATTGATTGTTGCAGTTTCGGAGAACTGGGGAATAGGTAAGGATAACGACTTGCTCTTTTCAATTCCAACCGATATGAAGTTTTTCAGAGAAACAACAAAGGGTCATACAGTTGTGATGGGCAGAAAAACTCTCGAATCATTTCCCGGCGGTAAACCTCTTAAGAACAGATTGAATATTGTTTTGTCAAAAAACCTTCCCCAAGGTGAGGGATACACAGTTGTGCGTGGAGTGGACGAACTTATGGAAGTTTTAAAAGGTATAGATGATGAGGTGTTTATTATAGGTGGCGCAAGTGTGTATAAACTTCTTTTGCCCTATGCAGATACTGCCCTTGTAACAAAGGTTTCCGCGGTTGTGCCTGCCGATAGCTTTATGCCAAATCTTGATGAAGATGATAATTGGATACTTGAAAATAAGTCTGAACCGGTTTCTGAAAACGGAGTTGAATTCAGTTTCTGTACTTATAAACGTGTACTTGGAGAGTGATTTTTTTGGCTGATAACGTGTTTGAAAATATAAAGAATGGACGGTTTTCAAAAAGCCAGCAAAAAATTGCAGACTATATACTTTCTCATGAAAAACAGGCGTTTGCTCTCACCGCCGCGGAGCTTGCAAAGGCAGCAGAAGTAAGTGAGGCTACGGTTGTGAGATTTGCAATGAGTCTTGGCTTTGACGGCTATCATCACTTTCAGAAAAGCTTGACCGTTCAGGCTAAAAATCAACTTACTGCAGTTGAGCGTATGGAGCTTCTTTCCGAAAAGGGTAAAGGCAGTGATGTGATCAAAAGAGTTTTCAAAGCCGATATGGAAAAAATCGAGAAAACCATGACAGATTTGAACTATGATAACTTCAATACTGCGGTAGATGCCCTTGTGAATGCGAAGAATATATATATTGCAGGTGTGCGCAGTTCTGCGGCGCTTGTTACTTTTGCAGGCTTTTATTTCAATCTGTTGTTTGGTAATTGCCGGGCTATAACCGGTGCCGGTGGTGAGGATATAACAGAGCAGCTTTTCCATGCAGGTGAGGGGGATGTGGTACTTGGAATAAGTTTCCCGCGTTATTCGGCAGGTATGGTAAAGGCGATGGAATTTTCCAAAAACAGAGGTGCATTTGTCATTTCTCTTACCGATAGTGAGCGTTCTCCTATGGCGGACCATTCATCTTGCGTGCTTCTGGCAGAGAGTGATATGGATTCTTTTGCCGATTCACTGGTTGCACCTATGAGTGTGCTGAACGCCCTTATATTCGCAGTAGGATATTCTATGAAAACTACAACAAAAGCTATATTTGATGAGCTTGAAAATATATGGAAGGACTACGAAGTGTATGACTTCAAAAAATGATAGTATAGTTATCGTAGGCGGAGGCCCAGCAGGTATGTTGGCAGGGATTTATGCTGCAGATAATTGTGATAATGTTATAATTATTGAAAAAAATAAATTTCTTGGCAGAAAGCTCAGGATAACGGGTAAAGGAAGATGTAACATTACAAATTCTGCCGATATTGCCGACTTTTTTAAAAACATACCTGTAAATTCAAAGTTTCTTTATTCTGCTCTTTATTCCTTTACAAATGACAGTATAATAGAACTTCTGGAAAACTATGGCGTTAAAACAAAAGTGGAGAGAGGCGGAAGAGTTTTCCCCGTTTCCGATAATGCCAATCATGTTGCTGATGCCCTCTCAACAATCCTTAAAAAAAAGAATGTGGATATTATAAGGGACGAGGTAACAGAAGTTTATGCTTCTCAGGGGGAAGTAACGGGTGTTAAAGTTAAATCCGGAAAGGAATACCCGGGCAAGGTTATTCTTGCCACAGGCGGTGTATCTTATCCCATAACGGGCTCTGACGGAAAAGGCCTTAAGATGGCAGAAAAGCTTGGACATACCATAACAGAGCTTAAAGCTTCGCTTGTGCCTGTAACCAGTAACGAGTCTTGGATTCGTCCTCTGTCGGGTCTTTCGCTTAGAAACGTTAATCTCACAGTGTATGACGGCAAAAAAGAAATATTTTCCGAGCTCGGAGAAATGCTTTTTACCCATTTTGGTGTAAGCGGTCCCCTTGTACTCTCTGCATCGTCACATATGCGGAATATAAAAGACCATAGCTATAGGATGTGTATTGATTTGAAGCCCGGTCTTGATAAATCTAAGCTTGATGCAAGAATTCTCCGTGATTTTGAGGAAGAGCAAAATAAGGATATTATAAACGGTCTGGATAAGCTTCTTCCAAAAGCTTTAATTCCTGTGGTGATTTCAAAATCCGGGATTGATGAACGAAAAAAGATTAATAGCATAACAAAAGATGAAAGAGCTTCGCTTGTAAAAACAATAAAAGCTCTCCAGATAATTCCTTCCGGCTTCCGTCCCGTAAGTGAAGCAATAATCACATCCGGTGGAGTTAATGTTAAAGAAATCAATCCATCAACTATGGAATCTAAAATATATAAAAACTTGTATTTTGCAGGTGAAATGATAGATGTAGATGCATATACAGGGGGATATAATCTCCAGATTGCATGGTCCACAGGTTATCTTGCAGGAATGGCAGCAGCAAATTTGTTGGAATAATTAAAATAAATCCTTCAGGAGGTATGGGTATGAGTGGCCTTATTCATATTTATTGCGGCGACGGCAAGGGTAAAACCACTGCTGCTACAGGTCTTGCAGTAAGATGTGCAGGTTCCGGGAAAAAGGTGGTTTTTGCTCAGTTTTTAAAAGATGGTTGTTCTTCTGAAATCGGAGTTTTAAAAAAAATCGACAATATAGAAATCTGCGTTTGTTGCAAACCACACGGATTTGTCATAAATATGTCGGACCTGGAGAGGGAAGAAACTAAATGCGATTTCAGTGAGCTTTTGAATAAATCTCTCACTATGGCAAGATGCGGAGCAGATATGCTTGTTTTAGATGAGATAGTTTCTTCCTGCAATCTTGAAATTGTTAATGAAAAATCCGTTTTGGAATTTCTTAAAAATAAACCGGCGGGACTTGAAGTGGTGCTTACGGGGCGCGACCCTTCGCCTGAACTTCTTGAACTTGCGGACTATGTGACGGAAATGAAAAAAATAAAGCACCCATTCGATAAAGGAACATCCGCACGAAAGGGTATAGAATACTAAAAAAATGAGGGTTAACCTCATTTTTTTATGTCTTAAGCTTATCAGGTTCATACTTTGTAAGTGGTGCAAGAAATCCTTCTTCTTTAAGCTTTTTTGCGATTCTCTCTATGGTTTCTGAATCGTTTGCAGTTACTGTATGATAGTGGTAGCCTGATGTTACATTTTTTAGAAGTGTTGATTTTCCTGCGGCGAGATTTTTAAGAAAAATCTGAATATCGTTACGCGTTCTTATATCCATTCTGCCGGTTACAATTCCATATAGCTTATGGTTTATAAAAACATCTTCAACCACGCCGCCGAGGTCTATAATCAGGTTAAGCTCCCGCTCTACATCCTCGTCAGAATGTATCACCTTAAAAACACGCTCAAAGGGGTTTATACCTTCGAGTACATAACCTTTTGAAAGGGGCGTGATTTTAATTCCGTCCTCACGGAGTTTTGCTACATCTTTTACAATAATCTGACGGCTCACACCAAATTTTTCTGCAAGGATAGCAGCAGGTACGGGTCTTTCTGCGGATGAAAGAAAATCCATAATTCCCTTTCGTCTGTTTTCACATTTCATAGACCTGCCTCCTTATATGCTGTGGAGATTTTTAAGTGAAAGGTCAAGAATGGGTGATGAGTGTGTAAGTGCTCCGCTTGAAATGTAGTCAACACCAAGGTCAGTAAGTGCGGCAATATTTTCTTTTGTAACATTGCCCGAAACCTCAACCTCTGCACGGCCGTTTATATAGTCCATAGCTTTTTTTATTTCCTCATGGCTCATATTATCAAGCATAATAATATCCGCTCCGGCTTCAACTGCTTCAACAACCATATCAAAGTTTTCAACCTCAACTTCAATTTTTCTGACGAATGGTGCATATGACTTTGCCATTGTAACAGCTTCTTTTACTCCGCCTGCGGCACCTATGTGATTATCCTTAAGAAGTACACCGTCTGAAAGATTGTAGCGATGATTGCATCCTCCGCCCACTCTTACTGAGTACTTTTCAAAAATTCTGTTGTTAGGTGTTGTTTTTCTTGTGTCGAGGAGAGTGGTTTTACATCCCTCAAGAAGTTTTGCTACATTTCGTGTATAGGTTGCGATACCACTCATTCTCTGAAGATAATTAAGGGCAGTACGCTCACCTGAAAGAAGAACACGTATATCGCCACGGATTTTTGCAATAAGTTCACCTTTTTTAATATCCTTACCATCTTCGGCATAGAAAGTGATTTCAGTTTTTTCATCAAGAAGCTTGAAAACTCTTTCAAAAACCTGAATTCCGCAAAGTACTCCGTCTTCTTTGCATATAAGGTCAACCTCGCCTGCTTTCTCTTCAGGCATAACACTGTTTGTGGATACATCCTCACTTGTGATGTCTTCGTCAAGTGCACCGAGGATTAATGGATCTACCTTTAATTTAAGAGTTGCTTTATCAAACATTTTTATTTTTCCTCCTTATCTCTTCAAGTACGAGTTTTTTATATTCTTCTTCAAGCTTTTTCCTGTTTGCATAAGGTTTTAGGTCAGTTACCGGCAAGGTTTTTTTGCCTTTGGGATTTTCAGTTATTTCAATTGCGGCACGTTTTGCAAAAACCAAGCTTTCAAGAAGTGAATTGCTTGCAAGTCTGTTCTTTCCATGAACGCCATTGCAGGCATTTTCTCCTACAGCATAGAGTCTTTCCATTGATGTTCTGCTACTGTGGTCAACCTTTATTCCTCCCATAAAATAATGCTGAGCAGGAACTACAGGGATACACTCTTTTCTTACATCAAAGTTTTTTTCTGCGCAGTGATTTACGATATTGGGAAAGTGGCTGGTCAGCTCTTCGTCTGGTATTGTGCGAAGGTCCTCCCATACATAGTCCGTTCCGTCCTTTTCCATTTGTTCATGAATGGCGGCGGTAAGACGGTCTCTCGGCAAAAGCTCATTTACAAATCTTTGGTAATTTTTGTTGTAAAGCTTTGCGCCCTCGCCTCTCACCGACTCCGATATAAGAAAACTTCGCTCGTCTGAGTTGTCGGAATACAGTGTGGTGGGGTGGATTTGTATGTAGTCTAAATTTTGAGTTTCAATATTATGTTTAAGGGCAATTGCAACAGAATCTCCGGTCAGGTGCTTGTAGTTAGTGGAGTGCTTGAATAGCCCGCCTATTCCTCCGCAGGCAAGCACTGTATATTCCGCACACACCGTTTCGATGTGCCCGTCAGGGAGTGCAATAACAGCTCCGTAACATTCATTTTCCTCGCTGATTATATCAAGAAGTGTGGTGTTCTCCATAATGGTAATGTTGTTACGGCTATTCGCTTCGTTCAAAAGCTTTTGAGTAATCTCTTTGCCTGTAACGTCCTGATGGAAGAGTATACGAGGATTTGAATGTGCACCTTCCTTTGTGAAGTGGAAACTGCCGTCGGAATTTCTGGTAAAATCTGTACCGTAGCTTATAAGGTCTGAAATTACATCCTGTGAGGAATTAATCATAATTTCCACACTTTTTTTATCGTTTTCGAAATGCCCTGCTTTCATAGTATCATCAAAGAAGGCTTGAAAATCATTTTCGTCTCTCAAAACACATATCCCGCCCTGTGCAAGCCATGAATCGCTTTTGATTGCGGTGGATTTTGTGATTATTGTAATTTTTTTGTCGGCAGGCAGGTGAAGTGCGCAGTACAGACCTGAACAACCGGTTCCCGCTATAAGTATATCAGTATTCATACTTCCTCCGTCAAAATGCAGTAAATTTTATGGTTACATCAGGATTATAACACAAAAGTTTACACATTTCAATACAGCTGTAAACTTTTGTGTCAACTTTTGTTGACTTTTGTGTAATAATAATTTATAATGGGTGTATATTGGAGGAATAATTATGTTTAATATACAACTTTTGCAAAGCGAAATAATAAAACTAAAAAAACAAAACGATATTTGTATCCTCGCACATGCATATCAGACTCATGATATTCTTGAAGTTGCAGACTACGTTGGGGATTCTTTCGGCTTAAGTGAGCAGGCGGCGTCTGCTCCTCATAAAAATGTTCTTATGTGCGGAGTAAGGTTTATGGCAGAAACTGCAAAAATACTATCGCCGCATAAGAGAGTGTTTGTGTCGCATCCCCGGGCAGGATGCCCCATGGCGGAGCAGCTTACGGTTTCAGAACTCATAGAGCTTAAAGAAAAGCATCCAGGATGTGCCGTTGTTGCATATATTAACACAACTGCAGAGCTCAAAACTCTTTGCGATGTGTGTGTAACCTCTGCCTCTGCTCTGTCAGTTGTTAAGAATATTCCGAATAAAGACATCCTTTTTATTCCTGATTGCAATCTTGGTTCATGGCTCCAAAAAAAGGTTCCGGAAAAGAATTTCCATTTTATAAAGGGCGGATGTCCTGTACATATGCAAATAACTTCTGATGATGTTAAAAAAGCAAAAGAGGCTTATCCTGATGCACTTTTGCTTGTTCATCCCGAGTGCATTAAAGAAGTAACTGAGAGTGCCGACTACGCAGGAAGTACAACGGGTATACTTAAATTTGTAAAAAACAGCGACAATAAGTCTTTTATTATCGGAACCGACAACAGTATTGTTCAACATCTTCAATTTGAATATCCGGATAAGAACTTTTATCCGCTTTCAAAGAGATGTATCTGTAACGATATGCGACTGACTACCTTAGTTGATGTTTATAAATGCGTAAAGGATTTAAAGGGTGAAGAAATAATCCTTTCTGATGATATTATAACAAAGGCAAAGGCATCTATAGATGCTATGCTTCAGCTTGGAAAGTCTTGACAAACGGGCTGTTTCGGGTTATACTTGTGTATATATGATTTACAGGAAGGATATTAATATATATGTGGCTTGCAGATAAATGGGCGGATTACCGCCTTATTGACAGCGCAGACGGAGAAAAACTTGAATTTTGGGGTGATTACCTGTTAAGACGTCCCGATCCTCAGGCGGTATGGACTCTTAAATCCGAAAAAAAGCTTTGGAATGAAACCGATGCAACATATCACCGCTCAAAAAGCGGCGGCGGCAGCTGGGAATTTTTCAATAAAAAGCTTCCCGAGCGCTGGACGGTTAATTATCAAAATCTCACATTCAATATTAAGCCTATGGGCTTTAAGCACACCGGTCTTTTCCCCGAACAGGCAGTTAACTGGGACTGGTTTTCGTCGCTTATAAAAAATGCAAATAAACCGATTAAGGTGCTTAACCTTTTTGCCTATACAGGTGGTGCGAGCGTTGCGGCTCTTTCTGCAGGTGCAGATGTTGTTCATGTAGATGCATCAAAGGGTATGGTAACTTGGGCAAAAGAGAATGTTGTATCCTCAGGACTTGGGGATAGAAGCATACGCTATATGGTTGACGATGTTAAAAAGTTTGTAAAACGTGAAATCCGTCGCGGGAATAAGTATGACGGAATAATTATGGACCCCCCATCATATGGCAGAGGCCCCGGCGGTGAGGTATGGAAAATTGAGGATGAGCTTTATCCTCTTGTATGCGACTGTATGGAAATTATGTCGGACGAGCCTTTGTTTTTTCTCATAAATTCCTATACAACGGGGCTTTCTGCATGCATACTTGAAAATGTTCTTAAGCTCACTGTGGGCAGAAAGTTCGGCGGAAGGGTTTCTGCCGACGAAATCGGGCTTCCGATTGAAGCATCAAAACTGCCACTGCCCTGTGGGATTAGCGGCAGATGGGAGAGGTCAGAATGATGAAAATACCTGTTTTAGCGGTTTGCGGGCCCACAGCATCTGGGAAAACGACTCTGGCGGTTGAACTTGCAAAGCGTTTTGACGGTGAGGTTGTTTCGTCAGACAGTATGCAGATATATAAGGATATGAATATCGGAACTGCAAAGCCTACTGAGGAAGAAAAGCAGGGCGTTGTGCATCATATGCTTGATGTAATTGAAATTGACTGTAATTTCAGTGTAAGCGACTACTGTGATATGGCGCATAGAATTATAGGAGATATTCATAACAGGGGCAAGCTTCCTGTGATTGCAGGTGGAACCGGTCTGTATGTTGATTCCCTCCTTAACGACATTGATTTTAATTCCGGCGAAAGCCGAAGGGATGTTCGTGAAATGTTTTCGGGATATTCACCATCAGAGCTTTATGAAATGCTTGAATTAAAAGACCCGGAAGCTGCGGAAACAATCCATATGAATAATGTGAAACGTGTTATTAGAGCTCTCGAGCATATAGAACTAACAGGTGAAAAGTTTTCTGAATATAAGAAAAAAGCCGCTGGGAGAGATAGTCGATACAATCCTCTTATCCTATTTATTGATTGGGACAGAGAGGAGCTTTACAAGCGCATTAATAAACGGGTTGATATAATGGTTGATTCGGGTCTTTTAGATGAAGCCCGTAGGATATACGATATTGGGTACGACAGAAGCCTTACTTCTATGTGTGCTATCGGTTACAAAGAGCTTTTTGAATACTTTGACGGCAATTTAAGCATAGATGAGGCAATAGAAAGCATAAAACAGAACTCCCGTAGGTATGCGAAACGCCAACTTACTTGGTTCAGACGTAACAATGATTTGTGTATGCTGAGCCCTTATGAAAATATAACTGAAGTTGCGGCAGAAAAAGTTAAGAAATGGCTGAAGGAGCAGAACTCAAATGGATAAATACACATATAAAACAAGGGGAGTATGCAGTGCAGAAATAACCTTTGAATCTGATGGAGAAATTGTAAAAAATATAAGATTTCGAGGAGGATGTAACGGGAATACACAGGGGATTGCAGCTCTTGCAGATGGTATGAGAGCTGAGGAGCTTGTGGATAGGCTTCTCGGCACCGATTGTAACGGACGTGGTACATCTTGCCCTGATCAGCTTGCAAAAGCCATAAAGCAGAATATTCTTGATAAATAAAACTAAAAGTAATAATATTTATAAACCTTCATATAATATACAGGATATGGAGGTTTTTTATTTTGAGGAAAATACGTATTATATATTTTTTGTATCTTATCGTAATTACGGTGGTAGGTTGTATAAATTGGTTTTCGGGCGCTTCTGAGCCTGCAAATATAACGGTTTTTTATGCGGACAGGCAGATGATGAGGCTTGTGCCTGTAAGCTACAATATAGAGACTGCAAAGCCTCAAAAGCAGTGTGATAAAATAATTGAAGAACTTACATACGACAGAGGTTATAACTCTAACATCAGACGGCTTATTCCGGAAGAAGCGGTGACAGTAAAGGTGAAAGACGAAGTTGCAACGGTTAATATAATAACTGAATATTTTAAAGATGCAGAGATAAATAGAAACTATGAAATGTTAATTGTGTATCAGCTCGTAAATTCTGTTGCATCCGTGGAAGGTGTGTCGAGAGTTGAATTTCTGATAGATGGTATACGGCAGAAGAATTTTATGGGATATATTGATATGCGTGAGGTTTTCATCCCTGATTATTATGTATAACAGAATTGGTTTTTGAATATAATTTAATCGGTGAATGATATGAAAAAAATAATTATTATTGCATCGCTTATAATTTTAACTCCTGCTTTCGCAAAGGCGGCGCCTGAAATATCTGCGGAGTATGCATGTGTAATGGAAGCTGAAACGGGAGAGGTTATATTTGAATATAATGGCGAAATGGAACATTCTATGGCAAGCACCACAAAAATTATGACAGCTCTCATAGCCCTTGAAAATTGTGATACCAAAGCTTCTGTCACCATAAGCCGCAATGCTGCTTATCAGGAGGGGTCAAGTGCTTACCTTGCGCAAAATGAAGTGATTTCTATGAAGGATTTGTTATACGGACTGATGCTAAATTCCGGAAACGATGCCGCAGTTGCCGTAGCGGAGCATATTTCGGGAAGTGAAAGTGCATTTGCCGATTTAATGACAAACCGTGCAAAATCCCTTGGTGCGTTTAACACCTCCTTTAAAAATGCCAGCGGCTTGGATAGTGAAGGGCACTATACAACTGCGGTGGACCTTGCAAGAATAGCTGTTGCTGCGCTTAATAATCCCGATTTCAGGGAAATAGTTTCCACATCATATAAAGAGGTTGACTATTCAGGGGGAAGGCTTTGTTTTTCAAACCATAATAAGCTTTTAAAAAGCTATAATGGATGTATAGGAGTAAAAACAGGCTTTACAAAAAAAACAGGACGTTGCCTTGTGTCGGCTGCAGAACGTGATGGAGTAAGGCTTGTGTGTGTAACTCTTCGGGCACCTGACGATTGGAACGACCATAAAAAGCTCCTGGACTATGGATTTGGCGAGCTTTCTATAACCCAAATAGTAAAGGAGGGTGAAGCACTTACAACAGTGCCTGTAACATCAGGTGGCGAAATATCAGCGGTTTCAAAAGAAGAGTTGGAATTACCACTTGTAAAGGGCGGGAGGAGAAAAACTGAAATAGTTCTTCATACATTGCCTCACATTGAAAGCTCCGTTGAAGCCGGCGAAAAAATCGGAGAGTTTGATGTGTTGTATGACGGACGAAAAATTAAAAAAATCGACTTGCTGGCAGGGGGGGAATACGTAAAAGAAAAATCCCTTTTTGAAAGCATAATCGATTTTTGGAGAAAAGTGTTTTCTTAAATGTTTATTAGTTTTTCCATATCTGTTGGCAAGGGAACTGTAAACACAAGGTTCTCTTTTGTAACGGGATGTGTAAAGCTTATTTTGTATGCCAGAAGTAAATGACCGCTTGCAATGTTGCGTTCGTTGTCGCCTGTTCCATACAACCAGTCCCCTACGAGAGGATGACCTGCTGACGACATATGAACACGGATCTGATGAGTTCTACCGGTTTCAGTTCTGATTTTTAAAAGTGAATATTTTTTGTTTTCGCTTATCACTTCATAGTGTGTAACGGCAGGCTTTCCGTCGGGTGCGGTAACCCGTTTTATGGTACTGCCCTCTGCGCGTTTAATGGGGGAGGTAAGCGTTTGTTTTTTATTTGTAAGTGTACCGTGAACAACTGCCATATACTCTTTTAAAATCTCTTTGTGGGGTATAGCAGAATGTGCGAAACGGTTTTTTGCTACAATGCATATACCGGCAGTATCTTTGTCGAGGCGGTTTACTGGGTGTATTTTATGGTGTTCACCATTTTTCTGCCAGTAATATGCCACAGCATCTGAAAGAGTGTTCCCGTAATTTCCTTGGCTTTGATGAACGCTCATTTTTCGCGGCTTGTTCACAACTGTATAAAATGCATCGTCGTATAAAACTTCAATATCAATTTCGCAAGGCATAGCAGAAGATGAAGGAATATTTTCTGTTACATCTGCAGTTATAATATCATTTTCGGACACCTTGTCAATTGTTCTGCAAGGTTTTCCTGAAATAAAAATACCATAATTAAGTTTTGTTTCAGTAAGCACCCCTGCCGACATTCCCATCCTCCGCCGACATATAAATTCAACAGTTCTACCGTCGTCTTCTTTTTTTACTATGTGTTTTATAATTGCATTATTCATTTTTATAAATATCCTTGTTTATCAGTTATTACAACTTGTGGTAATATAATGAACGCATGCTATAAAACACAATAGGTAGCGTTCATTGCAACATAAATTACCTTATATGTTGTAATAGGAAATTTATGTTATAATAAAAAGAAAATCCCACAAACAGTGGTTGTGGGATTTGTAGTAGATAATAATTATCTCTTTGAGAACTGGGGAGCACGACGTGCGGCTTTTAAACCGTACTTCTTTCTTTCCTTCATTCTTGAGTCACGTGTAAGGAAACCTGCTGCTTTGAGGTCTGCTCTGAATGCATCTGTATCAACTTCAAGAAGTGCTCTTGAAATACCGTGACGGATAGCACCTGCCTGGCCTGTGAAGCCACCGCCTTCAACCTTAACTATTATATCGAACTTTTCGAGAGTCTTAGTAAGTACCAGAGGCTGGCGAACGATAACCTTGAGAGTTTCAAGACCGAAATAATCATCGATTGTTCTACCGTTTATTGTGATGTTGCCGTTACCGGGAACAAGACGTACTCTTGCAACTGAAGACTTTCTTCTTCCTGTGCCGTAAAACTGTTCTGTTGCCATTAGTAATATCCTCCTTCTTATTTAATCTCGCCTGTCCAGAGTACAGGATTCTGAGCTGCATGATTGTGCTCTGCATCCTTGAATACACGGAGTCTTGCGATTGACTTTCTTCCGATTGAGTTGTTGGGGAGCATGCCGTTTACAGCATACATCATTGCCTTTTCAGGGTTCTCAACCATGAGCTTGTTGTAGGGAACCTCCTTGAGACCGCCTACCCAGCCTGTGTGGTAATATCTAACCTTCTGGTTGATTTTGTTACCTGTGAGAACTGCCTTAGCAGCGTTGATAATGATAACATGATCGCCACAGTCAACGTTGGGAGTAAAAGTGGGAAGATGCTTACCTCTGAGGATAGCGGCAGCCTGAGCTGCAACACGGCCGAGAGGCTTGTCTGCTGCGTCAATTATATACCATTTTCTTTCAATTTCAGCGGGCTTTGCCAAATAACTACTGTTCATTTGAAATTCCTCCTGTTCAAAGTATTAATCGCCGAAAACTGTTTGCTTTCGACCTGCAGGCACTATTCTACTACAGTTTGAAAGCTTTGTCAATACCTTTTTATTATTTTTTTTAAAATTATTTTATAATCTCTCATATTCTCCTTTATTCTTCGGTTTTCTCTTGTTTTCTAATTTTCCATTTTAAAAATTGAAAGCATATTCCATTTTTTTCAACAATTAAATCCACAGGCATATGATAATAATATTAAAGTAGTTTTTATATGTTGAGGATTATGTTATGAAGTTGATATTTATTTCTGTTATATTTTATATAGAGGCAATCGTATATGAGGCATTGCTTTATATTGTAATGAGGATGAGATATGATACGTATATAACGGCCTTTTTTGCGCGTATTGCTGAGAGGATGGGGGAGAGGCTTAATCGCAGGGCTGAATTTATAGAAAGTATAATAAGTTAAACAACACCCCCGCAACTGTCTTTGCGGGGGTGTCAGAGAGGGAATATCAGAGAAGATTGTCTGTGGTATAAGTTTTATTGGCAGGATTATTTTATAATCACTATTTCCTTAACCTCATCCTTGTAGAGCTTGATGAATACTCTGTTGTTTTCATCTGCATCAAATACCTGGATGTCGCCTGTTTCTGCAACAGTAATATTGTTCTTTGAAACGGTTGTGTCGACTTTGTAAACTTTAACCTCATCTGAAAGGGCATAGTTTACTGCGCTTCCGCCATTGACTGTTACATTGATTGAGTTTGTGAATTTCTTTGTTACCTTACCATAAACAGTACTGAGGTGTTCTGCAGGGTTAGCTGTAGCTTCAGTTCCCTTTGTATCAACATCGAAGAGAACTCTGATGCTTACAATTTCCTTATCGGCATTTTGCTTGATCTGGATTATATCACCTGTTTCAAGCGCTGAACCTTCACCCTTTACGAGAACTGTTTCATCCTCTGCAAAAAGTTCAACTTCTTTACCGTCCATAAATGCTACGAGTACATCGGTTACTTCTTCATCTGAATTCTGTCCCTTAGCAACTTCTTTAACTACTGCAATGCTTGACTCTGCATTTGTGTTAAGGCGTGCATTTGTTACGATAATAGCCTTTGCAGTAAAGTCTTCTGTCATATCGTATACAAATACGTCATACTTCTGGTCGTCTTCAAACATTGAAATATCTGCCATCTGGAAGTCTTCGGCACTATCGGATGGAATATCAAATACTACAGTGTTTTTGTCTATCTTAACATTTCCAAGCTTATTAAGTGTTGCATTGAACTCTGCATCGATAAGCTTATAGTTAAGGGTGAATTTGCTCTTGTTAACTTCGCCTGTTGCGCTGTTGTCGAGAGCAGTGTTAATTTCTGAAACCTTTCCGTCGCTATTTAGCTTGAATGTTACAAGCTGAGCAGGAACGCTGCCTTCTTTCTGAAGAGCGGCAAGAACTGTCTGTGATTTCTGAGCGCCTGCGCCATTAAGCTTGATTTTTTCTGCACCTTCGTAAGTTTCTTCTTTGCCTTCTTTTGTGAAAATTCTGAATTTTACGATTTCATCGCCGTCTACACCATATGCTTTTGACATATAGCCATAGTTTGAACTAAGGAGAAATGCAGTATCTGTTGCAGCAATTTTATCTTCAAAGTCAAGATAGAATGTTGCTTCTGTTCCTATTTTGAGCTCGCTTTTATAGTTCTTGGCAATTTTATATGCTTTGCCGTCAATAGTATATTCGTCATTTGAAATTGATGAAATCTTACCTGTAACGGTTTTGTTCGATACAATTATTTCAAAAAGCTCTCCATCCTTACTTTCTGCAACTGAAAGCACGTCAAATTCCTTAAGGTCAGAAACCTTAAGATTTTCCAAACCTCTCGTAATAGTATAGGTTACTTCGTCATCAAGAGTGATTGATTTCGCATCGTACTTATCATTAATTTTGCCAAGGCTTGAAACAGTATCAACTACCATATTGTAGTAGCTTGAAACAAAAACGATGTCATATTTTCCGTCTTTATCAGTGTCAAGAAGGCTGATTTCGCCGGCTTTATCTGTCATATTAATAAGCTCATCTGTAAGCTCGTTGTATTTACCGTTGTAAATAAGCTTTGCATTGGATGCAAGCTCAGCAAGCTCAGTTTTCTGAGATGTTTCTGACTTGAAATAGCTTATAGCTTTATTTGAGTTCTTTGTGCTGATTTTATCGAACTGCTCTGCACTGATTGTAAGAGTTGAATTTTTATTCTGGATAGGAAGTGCAAGAATAAGTGTTTCATTACCGAGACGGTCTTTTCTTACATAGTAGTTTACATTGTATCCAAGTAGTTTGTTTACATTATATTCAGTGTCATAAATCTCTGTTCCGATTTTTACCTGCCCGTCAACAAGTCCGCTTGTTCCGTCAATGGCAGATGTGGGAATTGCAGTTATCTGACCTGTGTGTTCTGTTACGTTTAATCTGTCTTTAAGAAGCGTTTTATCAACAATCTCATACTTGGGGTTTTCACCGAAGCTTGTTTGCTCCATCATTTTTGTTTTGATTGAGTTAAGTGTGAGATATGCCATATTTCCTCTGGTAATAGGCTGATGGGTTGAACCGCTTACCTGTTTGTTAAGGCCGTTTTCGGAACCCACAAGAATATAACCGTGGGGGAAACCGCCTTTTTGAAGTGCAGAAGGCTCAAAACCGATTGCTCGTACCATAATGGTCACAGCTTCTGCATAGGTTATGGGATCGAGAGGTCTGAATTTACCTTCGTCGTCGCCGATGATTATTCCGTTTGAAGTAGCAAGGTTAATATAACCGTTAGCCCAGAAATCTGTGCTTACATCGGGGAATTTTGACTGACCTGATGTTGATGCTGCTGCATCCTCAAGTCCCATTGCATGAATTGCGATTTTTGTTACTTCTGCTCTTGTAAGATTGTCTTTGGGGCGGAATTCACCGTTCCCGTCACCAACCATAATGTCAAGAGCTGCAAGAACCTGAATAGGCTCCTCGAAGCCTGTACCTACAACATCAGAGGGAACTGATGCAAATGCGGATACAGATGAAAAAAGTGTTGCTGCGGATATTGCCGCGCAAAGCAGATTTTTCTTTAAATCCTTCATAGATTTACCTCCTTAAAATATTTTGGACTTTCGTCCATCCTACACCTACATTGGTTAACATAATAAATAATATGTCAACCACGCTTGCTATAATACACGATTTTATGCATAAAATCAACACACAATATATGGTAAGAGGATTTGTCTTATTTAACATTAATATAGAAGAAAATCAAAAAAATTCTTATATTTTCCCCAATTGGTTTTTTTTTAAAATATGTAGACATATACCTTAAAATGTTGTATAATTATATATGAATAATTTGAAAGGTGGGAGGATGGTTGAAAGTCCTTCTTGTGGCGGTTAATTCCAAATATTCACACACATCTCTTTCGGTGCGAACTCTTTGCGCAAACTCGTTGGGTGCGGAATTTGCAGAATATACTATAAATGAGGACATTTCGGCGGTTGTATCATCAATTATCGAAAAAAAACCCGATGTGTTGTGTTTTGCTTGTTATATATGGAACATAGAATGTATACTTAAGCTTGCCTCAGACATTAAAAAGATTATCCCGTCTGTAAAAATTGCGTTTGGCGGACCTGAAGTAAGCTTTTGCGCAGCTGAAATTCTTGAAAATCACAATTTCGTAGATTGTGTAATTATCGGCGAAGGAGAAGAAACTTTTAAAGAGCTTTCAGAAAACGGTTTTATATTTGAAGGTGTAAGGGGTGTGGCATACCGGGATAAAGAGACAATTCAAAATCCACCCAGGCCTTTGGTTGAAAATCTTGATTCACTCGCTTTTCCTTACACAGATGATGACCTCAGGACTAATAGCAACAAGCTCATATACTACGAAAGTTCCCGTGGCTGCCCTTACTGCTGTAGCTATTGTCTTTCATCCACGGTTCACGGTGTGCGTTTTAAAAGTATGGATAAGGTTAAAGGCGAGCTCTTGAAAATTATTGAAGCAAGGCCCGGGACGGTAAAGTTTGTAGACAGAACATTTAATGCAGATAAGTCAAGAACAACTGAACTTATTGAATTTATGAAAAAAGAAGGCCGAGGGATTACGTTTCATTTTGAAATCGAAGCCCATACATTAAACGAAGTTTTTTTTGAAGCAATAAAGGATGCACCCCAGGGTATGTTCAGATTTGAAATAGGGCTTCAGTCCACAAATTCTGAAACCTTGCATGCCATAAACCGTATGGGTAATACGGAAAAGCTTTTTGAAAACGTCCGCCGTATAACCGATATGGGGAACATACATGTTCATCTTGATTTGATTGCGGGCTTGCCTCACGAAAATATTCATACTTTTGAAAAATCTTTTAATGATGCTATTTCACTGAAACCTCATGTGCTTCAGCTGGGATTTTTAAAGCTTCTTAAAGGTACTGAAATCAGAAAAAGAGCAAAAGAGTATGGCTATGTTTACAGAGATTATCCGCCATACGAGGTTATACAAAGCGGCAGTATGACGGCAATGGAACTTTTGCGTCTTAAAAAACTCGAGGAACTTCTTGACAGATTTTATAATAGTGGGGCGTTTAAAGGCGGACTTGAATATCTTATGGAAGTTTCAGGCTCTCCATGGAAATTGTTTTCAGGGCTTACAGATTATTTTGAAGATAATGGATTATTTGATATAAAACATTCACGTGAAAGTCTTTATAAAATACTTTGTGATTTTGCGGAATATAAAGGCGTGCCTCTTGAGTTTTGGGACATACTTAAATTTGATTATTTTACAACAACTGTAAATGCTTCGACACCGCTTTGGTCAAAAGACGGATATGATACGGAGTTTCATAAAAGACGCGTTGAAGTGATTGAGGAAAATCCGGACGATGTGTTTGGTGCGTTAAAAGATGAGCCTGTAAAAAATATCCTGAAACTTGTACATTTTGAAACTTTTTCTTACAGGATTTTTGATGGCAATAAAAAAGAAAAATGGATGGCAGTATTTACAAAACAAGGTAAATTTCTTGGAGAAATACCGAATTATTATATAAAATCTTCAGATAGCGTTTAAATTTATAGGTGATGATAAAATGTGTAGATATTCGTGTAAAAAATACAATGTAAATCCTCCAACAAAAGTATATGAGATAAGTGTTGATGAAAAACATGTATGATTCAGAAATAATTGAAGGCGAATTAGAGGATTGTATTAATGCAATAGAACTAGTATGATGGTTGTAAATTGAAAAAAGGCTTGCATCTAAACCGTCTGTCACGCATAGCAAGATTGTTGAATGTTGTCGAAAATTATAGGTTGACAATATCCTACAATTTGTATATAATATAAATTGTAGGATATATTTATTGTATAAATAATAGGAGGTAGTTATGAATATAAATACTGAAACAATTACAACTATGTCGGAAGCGAATCAGAATTTCTCAAAAGTGGCTAAAGTTGCAGAAAATAATGGTCAGGCAGTTATCTTCAAAAATAACAAACCGAAATTTTTGCTTATTGATGTTGACTCGGACTTCTACTTTGATATTACTGATGATGAAAAAATAGATGTGGCGGCAAAAAGAATTATGAACAGATTCAAACCTGCTTTAGAGGAGCTGGCAAAATGATTAAGTTGAGTAAAGAAAAAGTTTTACTTTTGCATCAGTTAATAGCAGAAGAAACGGGTGGTGGTGTCGGCGTAAGAGATATTGGACTTTTAGAAAGTGCTATTAACAATGCGTATGCTACATTTGGCGGAGAAGAACTTTATAAAACAAAAGAGGAAAAAGCAGCAAGTCTCGGGTTTTCATTGATATCCAATCATGCTTTTATTGATGGTAATAAGAGAATAGGTGTATATGTAATGCTAACATTTTTGGGAGCAGAAGGAATAAAAATGAATTGCACCAATGCAGATGTTGTTGATTTTGGTTTGTCTGTTGCTTCAGGAAAAAGCTTTAAAGTATCTTGAATTAATTTTTCTATATTCTCCATAGTCATTTCTCCTTTCGCCAAAATTCGTCATATCCATATTCTTCGTATCAAGTTAAGAGCAAAATTTACTTCTTAAATTTATTTATCCATTCAAGAATTTCAGAATATTTCATATCCC
>JAZRNL010000053.1:0-36349 GCA_045648165.1 Clostridia bacterium
GCAGCTGAGGAAGCTATACCCACGGCCATGCCGAACCTGGTAGAAGGCAAAATAAATCTCGTATATGATTCATCAAATAATGCTTTGGTAGATTATAATGCAGAAACCAAAGTATGGACTACAACTGCAGAGCAATTCACCGGTAGAGCTCTTGTAAGATTTATAGACCAGGGACAGTTCAAACATAATGAGACATATTATATAGAAGCTAAGTTAAAGTATGCGGACGGAGAAGACAGAAATGGCGCTCCTGCCCTCAGTATTGAAGGCTCAGCAGGTGCCGGTGGTACAGGTGAGTATATTTCAGGCGGAAATATTTCCGGTGAATGGAAGACTTTTGTATTCAGAGGTACTACCAAATCAGGTGTAGCGAATGCAGCAGACGGCGCTGCAATCGGGGCTATCCATATAGGTTTCAACCTCCCCAGCAAGAATTCTGTTCAAGTTAAAGACATCGTTATAAGAAAGTACACAGGTGATATAACTGTTACAACTTCAGGCGTTGAAAATGGTGCAACAGTCAAAGCTATAGACGGTGCAGTTATCACATATAACTTCACAGGCAACAAGCCTTATAAAGTAGAAGAAGAAAATATATCAGTAAGCCCCGCTGCAACGGTTAGAGTTGCAAAGGTTAACGATATGCAGTATACAGTTACACTTTCAGGTCTTGTGAAAGATACAGATTACACTGTAAGCCTCGTTAATGTACAAGATATGTATGCAACTCTCGCTGTTTCGACTCTTACATTTACCACAAAAACGGAACCTAATCCCGTAGTTTCGGATGACCTTGAAAATCTTGAAGTAGGTGCGGATTATGTCGAGGTTGGTAAATATCAAAAAAATACAAACGGAACCAGAAACGTATGTACTGTTCAATACGACGAAGAAGTAGGAAAGTACCTGTGTTTTGACGGTTCTGCTTATACCGGTACAGCTGACGGATTTTCCGAGGTCGGTATATCATTACCCGGAATCAGCGGTACCGATGTTATAACAGTAAAGTTTAATTACAAGATGGAACATGGCTTTACTCAAGGTGCACATTTTTACTGCGGAAATACTATTAATGTGCGGCTTGGACCCAGTCCCAACGGCTATTATAATGTTGAGGGGCAAACCAGTTATTCGGAGTATAGTGCAAAAGGCGGAATTACATGGGGCTACTGGCATGATATAACAGCGGTTATCAGTATTACTAATCAGAATTATGACCTATATGTTGACGGAGCAAGGATAATTGATGATGCAAAATTCAGAGATTATAATCGTATTAATAGTGTAGACAGTATATCGCTTTTCATGAACCGTGACGGATTAAAAATGAAAAAGTTTGGAGTGGCGAATTTAAGAGCGTATATAGGTGACTACGCTCCTACCGAGGCACCTAACGAATACATGGAAGCGATTGCTAAAAATGCGGAAAAGCCTCTTACAGACATTACAACATCATGGATAACTGTAAAAAATGCTCTTCCTGATGCTTATGCAATGTTTGAAGGCTACACCTACGGATATTCAGCAGGTAAATATGAGCAGGTATCCGACGATGAACATCTTGCTCCCGTGTTATATGACGGAACTGTTTTTGCACCTGCAAGTTATGTAGCCAAAGCTCTTGGCGGTACATATTCAGATGGAACAATTACAGCTGGCGGAAAATCTTTTGCATTTGCAGAGGGCATGACCTCTGATCTTTGTGAAAAGGCCCCTGTTATGGTGGGGGATGAGCTTTATATCCCCGTAACCAATACTCTGGCAACATATTTCGGAAGATCTGCATTTGTAGATGACCGTGGTATGGCGATAATCGGCATAAGCAACTCTCCCGGTGAGCCGGTTATACGCTCGCTTCTTTATGAGCTTCGTAATAATTCTGCTATATTTGGTGAGGGTGTAAAATCCGAAGTCCTTTTCTGCTCCAGAAGCTGGCAAAGCGGTTATGAAGATCGAAAAGGCAGATACAGCAGCTATGACGCAACAAAAAGATTTATGTCCACATCAAACCGCTGGACATATCATACAGACGAAAAGAACATAAAGCGCTTCAGAGACCTTGGCAGTATGGTGCAAAGCGGTCTTAATGCGGTACCTGTTACAATTAAGGTGGATGAAGAAACAGGCATAGAATTGACATGTAACCATGCTACCGGTTGTATTGAACCTTGGTATGTGGCGAGCTCCATCGATTTTGACGGCACGGTAAGAGTTCGTCCCAATGATAAACTCCACGGCTGGGGCTGCACAAATAACAAGCAGTATCTTCAAGACCTTATTGAAAAAGCAAAAAAGGGCATTGATATGGGTCAGTATTTGTGGCAATTCGATGACCAGGCCTTAAACTCTGATTACGGATGTTATTGTAAAGACTGTTTAGATGGCTTTACTCAGTGGCTTCAGGAAGAAAAGGGATTTACAACATACAAGGATTTGACAGATAATTATGATGCAGGAAATTTATATACCGGTATTTTGGATAGAATGAAAAACTGGAAGTACTCGTACATGGGATACACTGTATATAATGATATATGTGAGACCTCTATAAAAGAATTCAATTACCTGACCTACCTTAAGGACGTTGAAGGCTTTACAGAAACAAAAAACAACGTAACAATAAATGGTCAGGCGTTGTCCTATTACTCAAACGGTACAAGACTTGGTAAGGCTTATAAGGAGTTCAGCTCTCAAAAGGTTATGGAATTCCACGAAAACCTCCGTGCTGCTATGGATGCTTATGCTGAGGAAAAAGGACTTAAGATATTTATGTCCTGTAACAACGGTGGTGTAGGCGGTGCGGTTAAAACAACTTCAGGTATGTATTACCTTATGGATGGCGGTATAGGTGAATCAAATCCCGATGTAACAGGCGCTGCCGGTATTTATGCTTCAAGATTTAGTGAGCAGGCATTTGATGCACCATTTGTAAACTCACTCTGGGTAAAGCAGGGCAAGACTACTATGCAGCTTTGGGAATCAGCAATTCCTCTTATGTATGCAACAGGCCAGTTCGGACTTGTGCCTTGGGATGACTGGGTATATAATGACACACGTTTTTATTGCACACCCGAAGAGCTTGCAGGTAACTATACCTTCGTGCGTGAAAATTCCGACCTTTTTGATAACTACGAAGCACCTGAAGAGGTGGGATATATACTTAGCTTAGAAGATGATAGCAGCGTTGAACTAACAAATGAACAAATAATGGAATATGCACTTTCTCTCGGTAAGAAGGGCGTAGCTTCACGAGTTATCGGTGTGAGAAGCGGAACAAAGCCTTATCTTACAGTTGATGAAGAAGACCTTGATGGGCTCAAATCTCTTGTTATTGTAAACAATAGCACAAGCGCTCAGTCTGATGTTATAAAAGCTTCGGGAATTACTCCTGTATCTTATTCATATAGCTCTTCATCACAAATGGATGTGCTTACTCCGGAAAGTGAATACTGGACGGCAAAGGTTGAGGGCATGCCTGATGATTGCTTTGCAGTGCTTCGAAAGAATTCTATTTACAAAAATGCACCTGTTATAGTTCATGCAGTGAACTTTGCAAGCGTAAATAAAAAGAATACAAATATTTTGGTAAACAATAACTATCTCCCGGAGGGTGATACCTTCACGGTTAAGTTCCACTCTCCAAGAAATAATACATATACAAAAGAAATTTCTAAGGGTGCAGGTGGTACAACAACTATAACTATTCCGGAGCTTGATAACTGGGTAGTTATGGAGGTTTACGGAGATAATACACAAAGCGTTTCCAGATTTAATGTTGACGGAATGACAGGTATGGGACTCGGAAGCCGTGTATCTTTCGACAGTGCAAAAGGTACTGAAAAAGATTTTACAATTACCACATATGGTGAAGGTATAAATACATACACTAAGGACGACATAAATGCGGGTCAGGATGAGGCAGGCTATGTATACAAATATGTAACAAACGACGATTTTGACATAGTTGCACAGGTTAGTTCCGAAACGGGCGAATTCGGAATTATGGTACGTGAGGATCTTTATTCAAATGCTGCATCTGTTACACTTTCATATAGTGATGAAAAGGGATTACGCTTAGGAAAACGTGAGAAAACTGATAAGGCTATGCATTTTAGAGAATATGAAGGTAATACGCCGCAATATATGAGGCTCTCATTTAAAAATAACCGTGTCACAGCTTTTATATCAACAAATGGAGTTAACTGGACAGAGCTTGGAAGTACGGAAGTATTCTTTGAGCCTATGACGGCAGGGGTGTTTGCAACAAGTGCCGACGGCACAAAAACTGAATGTCGCGTAAAAGGCTTTACTCTTTCGGGAACAGACCATAATCTCCATTCCTCCTTGCAGTCTACAAATCTTATGGAAGGCAGAAACCCAAGCTTTCTTGATGGACTTCTTATGGACTATTCCGCAGGCTTTGATGGAATATGGAGTAAGGACTATGCAGGCAAAACTTTGGCTCAATCCGCTAATGAAACAACAACAGTGTTTGATAGAGCACATTCACAGTCATCAGATGTTACGGGTGACAGTCTTAAGCTTACAAATCGCAGTAACGGTGAAGAGGGCGTGTGGTACAGATTTTTGCCTGTTGAAAATGGAAAAACTTATGAGGCTTCTTGCTGGGCTAAGATTGACAGCGGTGTAACTGCTACCGGAGCTATAGTTGTTCAAAAACCTATAGATGTAGCAGACTCTAATGGTAAAAAAGACACCTCAAGAGCATATACAGGAAAAAACATGAGTTTTACTACTGATTTTAACGGAACTGCAGCACTTTCCGATGAATGGACAAAGGTATACACAAGATTTACAGTAAGTCCCACCGGTCAGGTAGGCGGTGTAGACATCAGATTTAAAACAGATACAGCTTGTGATGTATATCTGGATAATTTTGAACTGAGAGAAGTTAAATCTATTGGTGATAATCTGAACGGCGTTGTTCTGGAATATAATACACACGGAGTGTTTGAAATTTCAACTAAGGACGACATCACACGAAATATAAGATATTCTGCAATCGTAAGAAAGCCTGATGAATTCGGGAATGAACGAGTTGTGTCTGTGGATACACAAACTATAGAAGTAACAAAAGCCACAACAAGAATTGAAGTGGTTCTTAAAGAACTTGGTTCATATGCAGAAATCTATCTTTGGGATGCAGAAACAAACGCTCCCATAAACCGTACATTTAAGATAAGAAGAACGTTTTAATAAATCAAATGTTGAGGAGCGAAGGCTTTTCGCTCCTCGCAGATATTTAAATGTTTCATATTAATTATAAAAGGTGATTGACAATGAATAAATGCTTATATAATATTGAACTTTTGATACTGGGGACAGCGAAAACACCCTGGCAGGACTATAATGAGCCTATAAAGCCGGAAACTGCAGTAAAATACGTGCAGCAACTTAAAGACACTGATGTAGATACAGTTATGCTTTGCCCCACTGCATGGAAAAGACCTCTTTGGCGTTCAAAGGTAGACCCGCATTGGGAAAAAGAGGCAGATTCTATTCCTCAGCCTCATTTCACATCTGACCTTAAGTACCATGAGAAGGCATATTTCCGTCTCAGGGAGTTTATAAAAGCGGGCTACGATCCTGTAAAAATTGCAGTTGACGCAGCAAAGGAAGTGGGTATTGAGCCCTTTATTTCTTACAGAATGAACGATCATCACTATCTTAATCAGGAAAAAGCATTTATTCATCCTGATTTCTGGAAGAATAATCCTCAGTTCTGGATTGGAGATGGCGACCGTCATTTTAGCTATATAAATCGCGAAGTTAGAGATTACTATTTCAGCCTTCTTGAAGAACTCACTGCTAACTACGATATAGCTGGCCTTGAGCTTGACTTTATGCGTACACCTAAATACTTCCATCCCAACGACATTGAAAAGGGACGTCCCATTATGACAGAATTTGTTCGTCGCATTCGTACAATGCTGGATAAATACGGCGAAGAAAGAGGCAAGCATCTTAAGCTTTGTGTAAGAGTTCCACACACTGTTGAGTGGGCAAAGGAAATCGGTCTTGAAGTGGGCGAATGGGACGAGCTTGGACTCATTGATATGGTCAATGTTTCAAGCTATTTCATAAGCACACCTCAGGTAGATGTTGAGGGCTACAAGGCATGGGTTAAAAATTCATCTTGCTACGGCGAAATGCATTTTATCCTTGATAAGGGTAAGATTTATAACGGTTTCTGTAACAATGTAGCTCGTAAAATGACTAAGGAAATGTACAGAGGTCTTGCGGCAAATTACCTTGACCGCGGTTTCGACGGACTTTCCTTCTTTAACATCGACTATACAAGGCATCACTTCTTTAACGAGGCGCGTCGCTTGCATCTTAAGGACGGACAGCCACCTCTTGAAGCATTCGATGGTATTACCAACAAAGACGAGCTTGCAAAGCATGACAAGCATTATTTCGTAGGCCCTAACTTCAGTTGTTTGCCTATGGAAAATAAGCTTGACCTTGATATGTATGTTGCAGACAAAAATCCGTCAGAAGATTTTAGGCACGCAATACTCAGAATTAAAACTGAAAATCCGTGCCAGCCTCTCGAAATTTCAGCACAGCTCAACGGCGTTGAGCTCGAGCCTATAACATGGCTGGGAGAGCTTTTTGCTCCAATCTCTGACGAGGCACTTCCGCCCCGTGAATATGTTAAGTGCTACAAGGTGCCTGTTGACCTTATAAAATACGGCTATAACAAAATCACTGCGGTTAATCTTTGTGATGATCCTACATTGTGGGATAAGATGGCAACATACCAGATGATAGAGCTTGCTCTTTATAAAAACAATAGTTTCTTAGATTAATTAAAGGCTATTAAATATAGGGAGTTCTTGGTAAATGTTCTCCCGGGGGGATTATATGAAACTAAATAAGGGAATTACTAAAACCAGTGATATTTCATCCTCACCTAATTCAGAAAAGGTAAATAAATTTGACGGAACTATTCCGGAGGGATTTTTTGCTTGCTTTTTTGCCTTTTATAATGGAATTAAAGTAGGTAACTGTGAGCTTGTTATGTACAATCTTCACGAAATGAAAAAAAGTATAACGGATATAGTTGCGCCTGATGTGTTCAGATTGGTGTACATAAATCTTGTGCAAAGTTTTTCAAGGTATCTTGGCGAGGATTTTATCGAACCGTATTTTGAGATTTCTCCTGCAACTGCGGAGGAAGCTTTTGAAATAGCGGAAAGCTTGGCAGATAAATATTTTGAGAAGCTCTGTTTTCCGGGGAGCAATTCCGAATGCCTTAAGCATGAGGTTGTTCGAATGGTGGAAAATGAATTTAGCAATCCGCATTTGTCGGTAACGATGCTTGCTGATAGGCTTGGAATATCTACCTCTTATCTCAGCCGGTATTTTAAGGAGAAAATGGGAGTGACTCTCTTTGCATATATCGATGAAATACGCTTATCAAATGCAAAAAAACTTCTTACAGAAACTGATGCACCTGTAAAGGATATTGTAAGAACTGTTGGGTATAATGATATAAATAACTTTAATAGAAAATTTAAATCAAGAACAGGGCTCACACCGTCCATATACAGAAAATGATAATGCAACAACACGGGCATCCGTAAGGGTGCACCGTGTTGTTTTTTACAAAAATAACAAGTTTCTTTATTAAAAATGCGGATTTTAAAAAAATATCCGTTTACCTATTGATTTTTTTTGAAAATAGGTATATAATATTTATTTAGTAAAGAAAAGGAGTTTTTTTCAAATGAATACAGAGAAGGTTTATGAATTTACCAAACAAGGACTTGAAGAAGCAAAAGAAAAGCTTGAAATATTAAAGGTTAAAACAAGAAAAGAAGTAACGGAAAAAATCAAAGAAGCCCGTTCTTTTGGCGACCTCTCAGAAAATGCAGAATACGATGAAGCAAGGAATGAACAGGCAGAGGTTGAAGCAGAAATCAGCCGCTTGGAAGAAATGATAAAATTCGCTAAGGTAGTGGATGAGGACAAAACAAAGACCGATGCAATCACACCCGGAACAAAGGTTACAGTTTATGACGTCGAAATGGAAGAGGAGCTTGCATTTACTCTTGTAGGTTCTATGGAAGCAGACCTTGAAAAGGGTAAGCTCTCTTATGAATCACCCCTGGGTGCGGCGCTTCTTAATAAAAAGGCAGGAGAAGAAGTGGAAGTAAAGGCCCTGGATGGTGTGGAAGTATTTAGGATTTTAAAAATAGAGAAATAAATACAAAAAACTGACTGCGGTCAGTTTTTTTGTTAAAAGAGGAGATACCTATGAAAAAGCTTACATTAATAATCAGTGTAATTATGCTCATACAATCAGTTTTTGCGGGCGGAGTAAATGCCGCAAAAATAGGAAACACATCTATCTCATCCGCAGGTGCTTGTGTTATGGACTATGAAACCGGTGAGGTTTTGTATCATCATAATGGGAATGTGCCGAGAGTTCCCGCAAGTATGACTAAGATAATGAATTTGTACTGTGTGTATGAAGCACTTAAAAATGGTGAAATCACACCGGATACCGTAGTGCCCATAAGTAAAAACGTATATAACAAATCAAGAAACTCTCTTTATCAGAGTGTTCTACCTCTTAATTATAACGAAACCTATACCGTGGATGAGCTTATGGGTGCAGTTATAACATATTCTGCAAGCGGTGCTGCTGTTGCACTTGCGGAGTTGGTAGGCGGAGGCAGTGAAGCGGCGTTTGTAGAAAGAATGAATTCGATGGCAAAGAAAATGGGTATAAATGCCACTTATTACGATAGCTGCGGCATAGCAGGCAATCAGGTTTCGCCTATTGCTATGGCAAACCTTGCAAGGAATATTATAAAAGATTACCCCGATATTTTAACAAGAAGCGCAAAGAAATCGGTATATTTCCACGGCAGAACCTTAAGAACCACAAATCACCTTCTCGACACATATTATTATCAGGGTGCCGACGGATTAAAAACAGGCACTACGTCGCTATCTGGCTATTGCTTCTGCGGAACGGCAGTACGTGGCGGTCGACGGATGATTTCAGTTACAATGAGCTCCGCATCTACAGGTCAGCGCTTTATTGATACGGCAAGGCTTCTGGATTTTGGGTTTATGGCTGCGCGGGACCGTTTTGAAACTTTGTATTTCACAAATATGCGCTCCTTTATAAACGGATTTGAGGTGCCTACATTTGTGTGTGAGCCCTATACTCTTGTGGTGGCCGATGACCTTGCGGCATACGGCTTCGACACTCAGTGGAATGAGGCGGAGCATACTCTTTATCTTGAATATAACGCAGAGAAGGAATATTCCCCTGTTCCTATGGATTATTACAGGAATAAAGGTGGAGTAAAAGCCTTTGATATAGTAAAAGATCACAGTGTAAAGGTTGCAGTTGTAAGAGGGGAAGAAAAAATCTTCATGGAAAATGTGTATGTAGTTCCGGGCTACACCTTTATTTCGTTTGATGAAATAGGTAAAATATTCAGGTATGAATGGAATGTGCTTGAAAAAACAGGGAATATGTCAGTTGACGGAGGGGCTCTCCGGTGAAAAAATTATGCTTTAGCTTAGCTCTTTTTATAAGCTTTTTCCTCGTGCATCCGGTTCACGCGGCTGATGTGGGTGAACTTATGCGCATAGCTGCAGAGCCAATAGGTAAGTGCCTCTATGTTTACGGCGGAGGCTGGAACGAGGAAGATACCGCCGCCGGAAAAGAAGCTTTAAACTATGGTATAAGTCCCGGATGGATAGAGTTCTATAACAAAAATAACAGCGCCTACGACTATACTAAAACAAAGTATCAGATACATAACGGTCTTGACTGCACCGGATATGTAGGATGGTGTATGTATCAGCTCTATGGAAATACGTACAGTAATTCAGGGTATGTGTACGCTTCAAAAGACATGGCAGAGGGCTATAAAAATCTATTCGGTGCAACTATAGCGCCGGCATCCGGAGTAAAAGACTTTAAATGCGGTGATATAATGAGTAAGGCGGGGCATGTTTATATAGTGTTGGGCTCTTGCAGTGACGGCAGTGTTGTGTTTATGCATGCATCGCCTCCAAATATTTCTCTTTGCGGAACATATACTCCCGGCGGGAAAAAGAATAGTCAGGCGATTTATCTGGCACAAAAATATATGAAAGAATATTTCTATGAGTGCTATAAAAAATATCCCAACTGTTCGAGAGGGACATCTTATCTTACCACCTACGACAAAATTTCTATTCCTACAGGAATTCTGGCTGACGCGGATGGCTACAGAAATATGGATGCCGAACAAATTCTCAGGGATTTGTTTGAGAATACAAAGCTTTACGTGAACGGAAAAAGAATAGGGGTAAATGAGAAGATTTTTATAATAGACGGAAGCACGTATGTACCCTTGCGTTGTGGTGCGGAGGCTTTGGGAGCAGAGGTTAGCTGGGATGGAGAGGATAAGAAGGCCATTATATCTCAAAAAGATACAAAAATTAATCTCCGGGTAAATTCGTCGGTTGCAGATGTGAACGGCGAAGAGCAAAAGCTTCCCGGTGAGGTGTTTATATACAGCGACAGAACCTATATCCCTGTTAGATTTATAGCAGAAAATTTAGGTGCAGAGGTGATTTGGGACAGTAAGTGGAAACGAGTTCTCGTTTCCGGTAACTAAAATGTAAAAAAGAAAGTTACACCAAAAGTATTGAATTTTACAAAATAATATGCTATCATATTTACGTAACAAATTGCATTAAAGGAGAGATTACAATTGGCAATAGCATCAAAGCATTTTGGGACGTGTAACGGAGCTTGGATAACCGACTTTGTTATGGAAAACAAAAACGGTATTAGTGTCAGTGTTCTTGATCTTGGCGGTATAATACGAAGTATAACCGTACCTGATAAAAACGGCAACCCCACAGATGTGGCACTGGCTCTTGGAGATCCTGATGATTATATTGAGAATCACGGATATATAGGCTCTGCAATCGGCAGATATGCAAACCGCCTTGAATGTGGTGGGTTTGAAAGTGCGGGAGAATTATACAAAGCCGGCCGTTCAGCTCTATACGGGAAACTTTCTTGATTTTCCCTGCGGTAAAGACGGAGCAGATTACGGGTTGCATGGCGGATTTTGTCTTAAAACACAGTATTATCCAAATCCCATGAAATATTCCCATTTCCCAAGCCCTGTGCTGAAGAAGGGAGAAAAATATAGTTTTACGACGGCATATAAATTTTACATTAAATAGGAGTGGAATTATGATTTTTGAACAAGTGGTTGATATGATAACAGACTATTCGGACCTTTTTCCGGATGATATTAAGTATGACAGTACATTTGAAGATCTTGAACTGGATGAGATAGATCTTTTAGACCTTGCCATGGCGATTGAAGATGAATTCGGCATAGCTGTTGAAATCAACAATGCACTTAAAACCGTGGGCGATGTAGTAGAATACATAGAAGAAAATATGTAATATACGGGGCTGTTGCACGGTATCCGACAAAAAAGCAGTCGGAGTAGCACAGCCCTTTTAAATTAATTTTGCCAAATCAGTTTGGCAGAGATAGGAGAAAATAATGACCTTGCTGGAACAGATTTCATCATCCGGTGATATCAAAAAGCTGAATTCAGAACAAAGAAAGCTACTATGCAAAGAAATAAGAAGATTTTTGGTGGACGCAGTTTCAAAAACCGGCGGACATCTTGCATCTAATCTCGGAGTTGTAGAACTTACTGTGGCTCTTCACACAGTGTTTGATATACCCGGAGATAAATTTGTATGGGATGTGGGACATCAATCATATGTGAATAAAATCCTTACGGGAAGAATGTCAGGCTTTGAAAATCTTCGTAAATTAGATGGTATGAGTGGTTTTCCGAAACGTTCCGAATCTCCTGCGGACGTTTTTGATACGGGTCATAGCTCTACCTCAATTTCAGCAGCTCTTGGTCTTGCAAGGGCGAGAGACCTTGAAAAAGATGCATATTGCGTCGGAGCAATTTTCGGTGACGGTGCCCTTACGGGCGGAATGATGTATGAGGCGATGAATGATGCCGGCAGGTACAAAAAGCCGCTTATACTTATCCTTAACGACAACAATATGTCTATTTCAAAAAATGTAGGCTCTATCTCAAAATACCTGCGTGCGCTCAGAATTAAGCCGGCTTATTCAACGTTAAAACGCAGAGCTACAACGTTCCTCAGCAAAATACCCGTTGTTGGTAATCATTTGTACAACCTTCTGTCAGGTTTGAAGAACAAAATACAGGGAATTGTACTGAGACCGACGATATTTGAAAATTTTGGATTTGAATACTTTGGTCCTATTGACGGACATGATATTAATACCCTTATAAATGTTTTTAAGCTTGCAAAAACAAAACAAAAGCCTGTTTTTGTTCATGTTCGAACAAAAAAAGGTAAGGGATATGCTCCCGCAGAGCATCGTCCTGATACATTTCACGGCATAGGCCCTTTCTGTGCCGAAACAGGAAAAACCTATGCATCGGAACGTGATTATTCTGCAACTTTTGGAGGTGCATTATTTGATGTCGCCGCAGAAAATAACAAGGTGGTTGGTATCACGGCGGCTATGCCTGTCAGTACCGGAATGGAAATGTTCTCAAGATATTTCAAAGACCGCTTTTTTGATGTGGGGATTGCAGAGCAGCACGGTGTTACTATGGCGGCAGGATTTGCCGCAGGTGGATATATTCCTGTGTTCCCTGTGTACTCTTCGTTTTTGCAAAGAGCATACGACCAGATTTTACACGATGTCTGCCTCCAGAAGCTCCATGTGGTTTTCGGAGTAGACAGAGCAGGAGTAGTTGGTGCCGACGGTGAAACGCATCAGGGTATATATGATATTGCGTTTATGAATTCAATGCCTAATATGACAATTCTTTCGCCTTGTAACTATACTGAGCTTGAACAGATGGTTGACTATGCAGTAAACGGTTGCAGCGGACCTGTTGCAATAAGGTACCCCAGAGGCTCAGCGCAGTTTGAAAATGGAAGCTTTATACCAGGTAAAGCAAGTATTATAGCTGACGGAAATGAAATCACGGTATATGCCACCGGGCGAATGCTGAATACTGCGTCGGAAATACGTGAAATTATGGGCGACGGTGTACGAATTGTTGAAATTACAACAATCAAACCTCTCGACAGAGAAACAGTTTTAAAATCAGCGCTGCCTGTAACTTGCGTTCTGGAAGACGGAGTTGTAAACGGAGGCCTTGGAGAAGTTATTGGTAATTTGTTTGCAGAAACCGGAATAAAGACAAAGTTCCGCGCTTTCGGATACCCTGATGAGCCTGTGGTTCAGGGTTCGGTAACAGAACTTGATAAAAAATACGGAGTTGATTCCGGAACAATTGCAATGGTGCTCTCGGAAATGAAAGGATGAATGGTATTTGGAAAAAGTAAGGCTTGATGTGTTTCTTACATCCAACAACCTTGTTTCAAGCCGTGAAAGAGCTAAGGCTCTTATAATGGCAGGTCAGGTTTATGTAGACAATCAAAAGGCAGACAAAGCCGGAATGATGATAGATTCAGAATGTAAAACCGTTGAGGTAAGGGGCGAACAGCTTAAATATGTAAGCCGTGGCGGACTTAAACTTGAAAAAGCTATGGAGGTTTTTCCTATAAATCTTGATGGCGTTGTGGCTATGGATATAGGTGCATCAACAGGCGGATTTACTGATTGTATGCTTCAAAACGGCGCAAAGAAAGTGTTTGCTGTGGATGTTGGCTACGGACAGTTCGCGTGGAAACTCAGAAACGATGAGCGTGTGGTTAATATGGAAAGAACAAATATACGTCATGTTACCTCTGAGCAAATAGGTGAAAAGCTTGATTTTGCATCTATAGATGTTTCGTTTATATCCCTTAAGCTCGTGCTCCCTGTGGCGGCGGAACTGCTTAAGGATACAGGTCATCTTGTAGCTCTCATTAAGCCTCAGTTTGAAGCCGGAAGAGAGCAGGTGGGTAAAAAAGGCGTTGTTCGCGACAGTAAGGTTCACGAGCAGGTTATAAACAATGTTGCGGGATATGCAGAAGAAGCAGGATTTTTTGTTTCGGGGCTTGCTTATTCTCCCGTAAGAGGGCCGGAGGGTAACATTGAGTATCTTGCGTGGCTAACAAAAGAAAACAAAGGATTTCAATTAACTGAAAAAGAAGTTTCGGAGCTTGTGGCAGAGTCTCATACAAAGCTTTGAGAAAGTAAAAGGGGGTAAGACTTATGTTCCTTGCCGATATGTGTACGGTTTCAGGAAATAAAGGTGTGGCAAAGGGTTATGCCAAGGTTAATCTCACGCTTGATGTAACAGGGAAACGTCCTGACGGATATCACGATATTCTTACTGTTATGCGCACAGTTAATTTGTACGATACCGTAACGGCAGAACTTAAAGACACCCCCGGAATAAATCTCACGACAGATATTGAATGGCTCCCTACAGATAGCAAAAACATTGCATATCGGGCTGCCCAAAAGCTATTGGATGAAGTGGGAGCTTCGGTTGGTGTGAAGCTTCACATACAAAAGAAAATTCCTTGCGGAGCAGGTATGGGCGGAGGAAGTGCCGACGGTGCGGCAGTTTTGGCGCTTGTTAACCGTTTGCTCGGCTGTCCTGTTTCGAAGGAAAGGCTTATGGAGATAGGTGCCGGGATAGGTGCGGATATTCCTTTTTGTCTTATGTGCGGGACGGCGGTTGCAACCGGGATAGGTGAAAAGCTCGAGCCCATAACGGCTAAAGGCTTTGTACCTGTTCTTGTGGTGAAGCCGGAGGTAAGTGTATCAACACCTGAAATGTACAGAATTATAGATGAATGTGAAATCCCTGTTCGTCCGGATACAGATGGGGCGATAGAGGCGTTGCGCTCAGGTGATTTTAAAAAAATTGCGGGATGTATGTGCAATGTAATGGAGGCACCGGCAGTAAGAATGCATCCCATAATTGGTGAGATACGTGAAAAAATGCTTGAAAACGGAGCGCTTGGTGCGATGATGACGGGTAGCGGTTCGGCAGTTTTCGGAATATTTTTCTCAAATGAAGATGCAGACAGATGCAGTAAAATTTTTGCAGAGGAATTCAAAGATGTTTTTTCCACCATTCTCCTTTAGATAAGTCAATGTTTCGCAAAGATTACAAAAAACACAAGATTTTGGGGTATACGTAACAGAAAATTAAAAAAAATCGCAATTTATATGTTGCACTTTTAACGGAAATGTGGTATTATATCATTAATAGATTATGTAAAAACACAAATGGAGGGATTTTTATGAAAAAACTGATCTGTGGTTTGCTTTCAGGTGTTTTACTTGCAGGTTCATTTTCTGCAGTAATGGCTGAAGAAAGATTTGTTGACTTCCCAAAGGAAGATTATGCCTGGGCATATGACCACGTTATGGATATGGTTGATAAAGGTTATATTACAGGTTATGAGGATAACACTTTCAAACCCGACAATGGGGTAACAAGGCTTGAGGTGCTGGCACTTTTCTCAAGAGTTCTCGGTGCTCTCAAAGATGAAAATGAGCCTATTCTTGAATTGGCTATGGAGAGATATAAAGAAACTCTTAAGCCTTACGGCCTTCCCTGGGGCGAAAAAGAAATTTCTTTCCTTCTTTACAGAGATATTCTTACACCTGCAGACCTCAATACATACCTTGACGGAGAGCTTAAAAATGAGCCTATGCCAAGATATGAAGCAGCTATTATTATAACAAAGGCTATGGGTGGTAAGGTTTCAGGCGGTTCTCAGTCTGTGACTCTTGAATATACAGACTATAGAAAAATTCCTTTGGAAGCCCTTGAGTATGTGGCATTTGTTTCTGATAAAGGGATTATGACGGGTATGGAGGATGGAACATTCTCACCTGAAACAAGCGTTTTAAGAACTCAGATGGCAGTTATGCTTGGCAGAGTGATAGATAAAGCTGATTATGAATTCATAACAGGTAAGATTGCTGGAGTTGATACAGACGGTAGAATTTTTTCAATATATGATGCCGAAGAAAATATTAAGAAGTATACATATCTCGACAGTGTTATGATGAAAATAGAGGGAGAGGAAACAATTCCCCGTAATATGATAACAGGCGTTGAGGCTATTGTTACACTTGCAGGAAATAAGGTTGCATTTGTTGATACTCTTGCATCTGTTCCTGACAGAACAATACGCGGAACATATCAGAGCCGTGCATCTGCATCCGGTGTTGTAAGAATTACTGTTAAAAATTCAGAAACAGGCAATAAAGAAACATATGAATGCAGCCCCACATTGGCAGTTATGTATGGTGATGAACCTTCCGCACTTACAAATTTCAAAGCAAACGACCCCATAGTTATGGAACTTAAAAATAATATAGTTGAGCGGATTGTGGGCGAGGCGAAAACACTTGAATTAAGCGGAGCGCAGATTAAGTCAATTTCTGTTGACCCTGATTTCACAATGACAATTTCTCATGCTAAGGAAGAGTATGACGGAGCAACTTATCCTATCTCTGAGGATGTAACCGTTGCGAAAAACGGAAGCACAGCAGAATTCAGTTCACTTCTTGTAGGTGATACTGTAGCGCTTACAATTAACTACGGTGAGATTACGTCAATCAAAGCTACTTCAACTACCAAAACAAAATCCGGCACGATAAAGGCTATAACTATTTCTGCAACTCCTGAAATTCTTGTGAATATAGGCGGAGATGATTACGCATTTCCTGTTACCACATCAGCAACAATAACCATTAATAACGAGGAAGGAAGCCTTTATGATTTCCGCGTTGGTGATACGGTGACTCTTACACTTGAAAGCGATGCAGTAGTTAAGATTTCAACAACAACTGCTCAGACTGCTGCAGGTAAGCTTGAGGGTACTGTTACTGCAGTAAATGCCGCATACGGATTTATTAAGGTTTCTTATGTAAATGATCTTGGATATACAACAGAAGAAACAGTTTATTGTAAAGATTCTTCCACAAAGATAATGACACTTTCAGGTACAACCAAAAAGCTTAAAGATGTAGCTGTAGGCTCTGTGATTACAGCTCACGGAACAGTAAGCAATGGTGCATTCTCGGCAAGTATAGTAGTTATATCTGCAGAGAAATAAAATAATAACGGGGCTGTTTTAAAGCAGCCCCGTTTTGTAACAGGATGTTGAATATGAAAAAGAAAATAGAAAATTTTAAGTTATGGATTATAGCATTCGTTTTTTCAGTTGCGGTTATTGTTGTTTATAAAACCTTTGACAATTTTGCGACAGTGGTGTATGGGATAAAAAGAATTCTTAAAGCTTTTTCTCCGTTTATAACCGGTTTTGTAATTGCATATATCCTTAATCTCCCTATACAAAAGCTGACGGGTGTGATTGAACGAAGCAAGCTAAGTTTTTTAAAAAAACACTGTATGGGAATAAGTATGACAGCTTCTTATCTGGGTGCATTTGCGGTGGTGGCATTGGTTGTTGGCGCTGTGGTTCCGGCTCTGTACGAGAATGTTTACGACTTTTATAAAAACTCCGGAACATATGTTAATAATCTTAAAGAATTTATAAAAAATGTGGAGGTTTTTAAAAATCTCGGGATTTTACAGAATATTGATTCTTTGGATATACCGGGTATGGTTCTTTCGCTACTTGGAAAAATTGACGGTTCAAGCGTTGAGAAGTATGCTGCAGGTGTGGCTGTTGCAACGTCGGGTATAGTGAATGTGGTTATAGCATTAATTGCATCTGTATATATGATTATAGAAAAAGATACAATTATAGCTTGTTGTAAGAGAGCTATACAGGCTTTTGTGAAATTTGATGTGGTTGACGATGTTTTTGCAAACTGTCATAGAATTAATGAAATATTCACAAGCTATATTTATTCAAGGCTTCTGGTATGCCTTGCCATGGGAGCAATGTGCAGCGTAGTTCTTACGATAATGGGAGTAAAATATGCGTTGGCTCTTGGTATGTTTATAGGTCTTTGTGATATTATTCCTTATTTTGGCTCGATATTTGCAACAATATTTGCTATATTTATAACCTTCCTCAGCGGAAGTATGTGGGATACTTTCTGGATTGCTGTTGTACTGCTTATTCTGCAACAGATAGATGGAAATATTCTTGCACCCAAAATTATGGGGCATAAAATGGAAATAAGCCCTCTCCTCACCGTTGTATCGGTAGTTGTTGGAGGAAATCTGTTTGGTTTTGTGGGAATGTTACTCAGTGTCCCCTTAGCTGCAATACTTAAAGTCGTATGCAACGAAGCTATCGAGTGGGCGGAAAAAAGAAAACAATTAAATAATAATTAAATATAAGGGGAGTTGCCCGAGAGCAACTCCCCTTATACATTTATAGGAGTACAATATCTGTTTGTCGTCTTCTTCTGTTTTGTCTGCTGATAATATCTTGCAGAGTTATTCCGTCAAGATATTCAGAAATTGTTTTGTAAAGCCCTTCCCATACGTAAAGGGTTTCACATTTGTCACATCTTTCGCATCTGTTTGGTTCATATTCAAGGCAAGCGACGGGGGCAAGACTTCCTTCTGTAAGCTTTAAAATTTCGCCAACTGTGTATTCGTCGGGATCGCGTGCAAGACGGTATCCGCCTTGAAAGCCTCGGTTGGCTTCAAGTATACCTGCACCGTTAAAGAGAGGAACTATTTGTTCCAGATATTTTTTTGAAATTTGCTGACGCTCTGCAATGTCTTTAAGCGCTACAAAACCATTACCTTCATTAACCGCAAGGTCTATAAGCATTCTTAGGGCATAGCGGCCTTTGGTGGAAATTTTCATAAAAACATACCTTTCCTATTTGTTAACTAAGTATATTGTATCACAACCTTTTTTAAAATGCAATAGTATTTGGTAAATTTTTTAAAATAATTTTTGTCTGAAAAATCCTTCTCCATATATCCCGTCTGAAACTGATGCTGTGAGAAAGGCGTTGCTGTCGGTTTCAAACACCGTGTCTTTAAGCTTTGAAAATTCTCTGTGCCTTACTGCACACATAATAATCTTTCTTGTTTCTCCCGTAAAACCTCCTTCAGCATTTATCAACGTTATTCCCCTGTCAAGCTTTATTAAAATTGCTTCACTTACTTCTTTATGGCGTGATGTTACGATAAAAGCAATACGTGAACTGTCACCGTAATAAACCATGGAGTCCACAAGCTTTCCGGAACAAAATAAAGCTATTATTCCGTAGAGCCCCGTTTCAATATCTTCGAATATAAGAACTGATGCAGCAAGAACGAAGCAGTCGATTATAAGAATTGCAAGCCCTATGCGAAGGTGAGGGAATTTCAGCCTGAGGAGCATTGAGAGTATATCTGTACCCCCTGTTGTATAACCGGCTGAAAATATAAGTCCAAGCCCCGTTCCAAGAAGTACTCCTCCAAACACACTTCCAAGAAGTCTGTCTCCTGAATAAACAGGGAGAAGGGGTGTGATAACCACATCTATCAGCAGTGAAGTTAAAATCAGTGCAACAGATGTTTTTGCAACCAGAGCACGCCCGAGTTTTCTATATCCAGCATATAATATGGGTATATTTATAAGTATGCTTACTGTGCCGATAGGCAGTTCAAATAGGTGATTGAGAATTATACTTATACCGGTTACTCCGCCGGGTGCAATCTCCGCAGGGTTTAGAAAGCATACGATTGCAATAGCATACAGATGTGAGCCTGAAATCACACGAAGTGCAGTTTTTAAAATATTCTTTGTATTTTTCATTTTATAAACCCCCTTAGCTTTTAGAATAGTTTGGCATTTTTAAACGTTTTTTATGTGAAGCAACAGAGCTGTTTAACACAATTGATAAAATTTTTATAAACACTTGAATTCAAAAGCTCTAAGTAATATAATATAATTAATATGGATGCATTATAAGAAGGAATGGTGAAACATATGATAAAGCTTTGTGTATTTGACCTTGACGGCACGGTAATGGATACTCTTTGCTCTATTGCTTATTTTGTAAATTATACATTAAATAAAATGGGTTTTGAAGAAATTGAAACAGAAAAATTCAAATATTTTGCAGGTGACGGAAGGGCAGCCCTTATCCATCGTTCATTAGAATACATCGGTGGCGATACGGATGAGAATTTTAACCTTGCCACAAAGTACTATGATGAAGCTTATGAAGGGAATTTTATGCATCTTTCAAAGCCATTTGACGGGATTAAGGAAGAGCTTCAAAAACTGAAAAATGCAGGTGTTATTATTACAGTTTTATCAAATAAGCCTCATAATGTAGCAAAAGCGGTTATTGAAGAAACCTTTGGTCCCGGTTTTTTTGCATATGTAGCGGGGCAGAGAGATAATGTGCCAAAAAAGCCGCATCCTGCGGGATTTGTTTACATTGCAGAAAAATTTGGTATACCCTGCAGGGAATGTATGATGGTTGGTGACACAGATGTGGATATGATTACTGCTAAAAATGCAGGGGCACACTCTCTTGGGGTTTTGTGGGGGTTCCGCCCTCGCGCTGAGCTTGAGGAAAATGGGGCAGAGGTTATTGTAAAAAGTGTAACGGAGCTTGCAGATTCAGTTATCGCCTTTTAAACAAAAGATTTACAAATTGTAAAAAAGTGTTGAATTATAGATAAATTTATGATATACTTATTGGGTATTATATTTTGATGAGAGGCAAACGAAAATGAACAAAACAGGTTTTGACAACGAAAAATATATAAAAATGCAGTCAGAGCATATAGAAAAGCGTATTTCCGAGTTTGGGAACAAGCTTTATCTTGAACTGGGAGGTAAGCTTTTTGATGATTTCCATGCTTCAAGAGTGCTTACCGGTTTTGAGCCGGACAGTAAAATAAAGATGCTTCTTCACCTTAAGGATAAGCTTGAAATAGTAGTCGCTATTTCTGCTCTTGATATTGTGAAAAATAAAATCCGAAGCGACTATAATATATCTTATGACCTTGATGTGTTAAGACTCATTGACGCATTTCGCAAAATAGACCTTTTCGTGGGAAGTGTTGTAATTACGCAGTTCAGCGGCCAGCCTGCTGCGGAAAATTTCAAGAAAAAACTGGAGTCACTGGGAGTAAAGGTATTTTTGCACTATCCTATAGAGGGATATCCTGCGAATGTTGAGTTTATAGTAAGTGACGAGGGTTTTGGAAAAAATGAGTATGTTACAACAGAGAGACCTCTTGTTCTTGTTACAGCTCCCGGACCCGGAAGCGGAAAAATGGCAACTTGTCTTTCTCAGCTTTACCACGAACATAAACGCGGAATAAAAGCCGGATATGCAAAGTTTGAAACTTTCCCGGTGTGGAATCTCCCTCTCAATCACCCTGTAAACCTTGCATATGAAGCTGCAACGGCAGACCTTAATGATGTGAATATGATTGACCCCTTCCATCTTGAGGCATATGGAGAAACTACGGTTAATTATAACAGGGATATTGAAGTTTTCCCTGTTCTCAATGCAATGTTTAATAAAATTCTCGGCAAGAGCCCTTACAAGTCACCTACGGATATGGGTGTTAATATGGCAGGCTTCTGCATTGTGGATGACGAAGCGGTTTGTAAAGCGGCGCAGAGTGAAATTATCCGCCGTTATTACAACACAAAGTGTGCGGCTCTGAATGGATTTTTCGGTAACGACACAGTATACAAAATTGAACTTATAATTAATCAGGCAGGTATCAGTCTTAAAGACAGAAAGGTTGTGGACGCAGCTCTTTCAAGAGCGACTGAAACAGAAATGCCTGCGGCGGCTATAGAGCTTCCGGACGGAGAAATAGTGACTTCAAAAACAACAGAGCTATTGGGTGCGTCTGCGGCGCTTTTGCTTAATGCCCTCAAAAAACTCGCAGGGATAGATAAGAGTGTAAAACTTATATCACCCGATGTAATAGGCCCAATTCAGGTGCTGAAAACAGACCACTTAGGAAACCTTAATCCAAGGCTTCATACTGATGAAACGCTTATTGCACTTTCTATATCGGCAACAACTGATGAATATGCGAAACGTGCCTTAGAAATGCTTCCAATGCTCAAAGGCTGTGAAGCTCATTCCTCTGTGGTGCTTTCTCCCGTTGATAGTTCAGTGCTTAAAAAGCTTGGAGTAAACCTTACCTGTGAACCGGTGTATCAGAGCAAAAAATTGTATCACGGATAAATATATAAGGTCTGATATTATGAAAAAAAGAATAATCGCTTTAATAATGGTATTGAGTGTATCGTTTCCCACGGTTGCCTGTGCTTATAAATTTCCTAATGCGTATTGGAAGATACACGACAAATACGAACAGGCTGTTAATTCAAATGATTATAATTCAATAATAACCTATGGCGGTCAGGCTATAGATATGATGCTGGAGGAGCCTCAGACCGAACCGGATGTAATATCTCTTATAGCTGACAGAGCCCAGAGAGTGGCAAGTGCATATGCAACTCTTGGTATGTACGATGAAAGTGCGCGGATGTATGAATTTTTTCTTCCATATGCCGAGCAGATGGATTGGAAAGATAGCGTTATTATTGCAAATGCCAACATTCAGAATTACAGAACAAAAATCCAACTTTATACCGATGGCGGAAGCTCAAACTACTACGGTGCAAAAAATGAGCCCCAAAACGGAGTTCTTTTTGGAACACTTTCCGAAAGCGAAACCCGCAATGTTGTAAAAAGTGATACAGCTGTGCTTGTGTATCACGAACTTGGATATCCTGTAGTTCATTATGTGGATGATTTTCTCAAAGAGGCAGAGGAAAAGGGGCTTACGCTGGAGCTTGCTCTCAATTGCCCCGATGAAGGCTCTGATATTGCGAATTTTGAAAGTAAAAAGTTCGATATTGAAAACATTTCAAACCTTTTAAAGAAGTTCCCCGAGGCAAAGGTATTGCTCCGTTTTGGCGCAGAATTCAATGTGTGGGAAAATCAGGCAAATCCTGAGGAGTATAAAGCGGCATACAGGTATGTTTCTGATTACTTTCATCGGAACAATCCGAATGTGGCGATGGTATGGTCCCCCGGGGCGGTTTCTGTTTGGGGAATGGATATGAATGATTTTTACCCTGGCGACGAATATGTGGATTGGGTAGGCGTTTCGTTATATATGACCAAGTATTTTATCGGAAATCCCAATGCTCCTGATTACGAACAGGCATATTTTAAAACCGGTATTTACTGCGACCCTGTTCTCCTTATAAATGAAGTTATTGAAAAATACGGTGACAGAAAACCTGTTATGCTGTCTGAAAGCGGTGTGAGCCATCATACAAGCAGCAGTTATCTCACAGAGAACACAACAGATTGGGCAGACAGGAAAATGCAGGAGTATCTTTACTATCTGCCAATGATGTATCCCCAGATAAAGTTTATAGCATATTTTGATACTTATGTGAACAATGAAATGAATAACTATGCACTTGTGCAAAATAAAACTCTCCAGACCTGTTTTGCAGAAATCAGCAAGTATTCAAGATTTATAAAGAGGGGCAATTCAAATGCAACCTTGTGTTATCGTCCTATGTGGAATGATATGCCTTTAGATGGAATTGTACCTGTTTCCTGCTATGCACATATTTTTGGCGAAACAGTTAAAACTGTTCAGTATTATGTAGACGGCAATTTGTATTCTTCATCAAATCAGATTCCTTTTACATCATATATTAATTTTAATGATTTTCCTGACGGAACCCATACAATCAAAGCAGTTGCAATAACGGAAAATGAAAAAAATGCAGAGTGTGAATATCGTGTAACATCTAAAAGGGATAAAGATATCAAGGTTTATGTTGCAGGGAATAAAGTCGATTTTGACCAGACGCCTGTAATTCACCTTGGAAGAACGATGGTTCCTCTCCGTGCAATATTTGAAGCACTTGGAGCATCTGTTGAGTGGAATTCCGAAACAAGAACAGTTAAGAGTAAAAAGGGAAGCATTACAATAGAACTTTCAATTGATAGTGATGCTCTGTATAAAAACGGAGCACCTGTATATCTTGATGTTCCTGCCATGCTGGTAAACAACAGAACTCTCGTACCTGTAAGAGCAATAAGTGAGGCATTGGGTGCAGAGGTTAACTGGGACGGGGTAACAAGAAGTATAAATATTGAATAAGAATAAAGTTCAAACACCTTCCGACGGATTGTAATGCGGAGTGTTCTTAAGAACACTCCGCAAAATCTGTGGGAGGTGTTTTTATGTAGATTTTTTAATTATTTTGAAAAAAATAATATTTTTTTGGAAAAAGGCTTGATTTAATCAACATAAAATGATATAATTTTTTATGTGTATATCATATTATACATAGAGAAAGGAAGTGTTTTTTGTGTCAGATTTTGATGATATTCTCCGCCGGATGAAAACAGGTGCCGAAAAGGCAGGCGAAAGTGTGGGCGACTTTTTGAAATATACCGCCTCAAAGGTTGAGAATAAAACAAAAGAAGCGAAAATACACTATGGTATACGAGGTGCGGAAGCTCGTAAAAAAACCAACTTTGAAGCAATCGGAGAGGCTATGTATAATGCATATATGGCAGGTACTGAGCCGGAAGATTTCTCCCAAATGTACGGGATGATAGATGCTCTTAATGAAGAAATAGCCGAACTTAAGGGGCAATTAGGTGAAAATTGAAATGAACAAATTCAATAAATTTATAAATAAAATTAATGATTGGAGAGACAGGATAATGACAGAAGACAGAAAAAGAGACTTGCAGTCAGTAATTGCGGCCGGTAAAAAGGTTGTTGCAAAGCTTAAAAAATATCACGACGACAAGATAATTTCCTACGACGGTGAAGATGCATTTTATTCAGATTCAGAAGAGTTTGAAGTTCAGAATGTATCATCTGAGCCTGCAAATACCGAAGCTTATGCAGAGGGAAAGGCAGAAGCCCAGCAGAACAATATGGGATATTACGAAAAAATACTTACAAAGATAGACAGTATAAAAGAAAGTATAAAGGGAAACGAAGCAGTGGCAGAGGTTGTAAAAAAGGCTGAGAGCGTTTTTAAAAGCAGTGATGTTCTTACAAAAGAGCAGCTGGAAGCAGAGCTTGACAAAATTATGGTTGAGCTTGATGACAAACTTTCTGTTATTTCCGAAAAGGCTAATGCCGCAGTGACATCTATAGAAGGTCTTTCAAAACAGTCAAAGTCTAACTATACAAATATAAGCTCTTCATTAACAGATGTTTCCGATAAAGCAGACGGTATGCTTGATGTTCTTGCAGAAGTGAGTGCGCTTCTTAAAACATCTGCTCCTCAGATAGAAGAAATCCGTGAAGCTTCAGTTGGTATTGATAAACTTACTGATTCGGTTTTTGAACTTAAAAATACCAATATCAAGGTGAAGAACGAAATAGAGGAGATTAATAAAAAAATCAGATTTCTTAAAATATGGGGCATTACTGCTTGCAGCGTTCTTGCAGTGCTTGCCGCTTTTGCCGGTGCAGCAGCAATTATTTTCTAAAAAGTACTTGCTTTTTTGCGTGAATTGTTGTATAATATCCCGGTAAGTAACAGTAATTAATCGAGTTTATTAATTTTAATACAAACTTAAGTAACTTTTGGCGATGATGACCGAGCCCGTGCGATTAAAACCCGTGAACCTTGTCAGATGGGGAACCAAGCAGCAATAAGCGGTGCTTTTGATGTGTTACGGTAAACTCGGTCGGAGCCATTTTTTTGTGTTCAGAGGTAAAACTATGGCATATAAAGCTATTTACAGAAAATGGAGACCTATGGTGTTTGAAGACATTATTGGTCAGAGCCATATAACCAAAACTTTAAAAAACCAAATAATAGAGAACAGGGTGGGACATGCTTATCTTTTTTGCGGAACTCGTGGTACCGGTAAAACTACTGCCGCAAAAATTTTTGCAAGAGCTGTAAATTGTCTCTCGCCAAAAGACGGAAGCCCGTGTAACGAATGTGATATATGCAAAGGTATTTTAGGCGGCGGAATAATGGATGTTTCCGAAATAGATGCCGCTTCAAATAACGGTGTAGACGGCATAAGAGAGCTCAGGGATGATACAAAATATGTCACTGCATCTGCAAAATACAGAGTGTATATAATAGACGAGGTTCATATGCTGAGCACCAGCGCATTCAATGCGCTTTTGAAAACTCTTGAAGAGCCTCCTGAGCACGTGATTTTTATTCTGGCAACAACAGAACCTCATCAAATTCCCCAAACTATTCTGTCAAGATGTCAAAGGTATGATTTCAGGCGAATTAAACCCTCTGAAATAATATTAAGGCTCAAAGAAATAGCATATGGTGAGGGATTTGAAATAACCGAAGATGCATATTCGCTTATAGCTCGTCTCGGTGATGGGTCTATGAGAGATGCAATCAGCGTGTTGGAGCGAGTTGTAGCGGCTCACGGAAATCATATAACTTATGAAAAAATAACTGAAACTTTGGGAGTTGTGCCTATTGATGCAGAGTTTGAAATGGCAAAGGCGCTTCTTCAAAGCGATGCTGATAAGATATTTTCCGTTCTTGGGAAAATAATCGATACAGGTATTGACCTTAATGTTTTTACCGATTCGCTTATAGCACATTTTAGAAATCTTATAGTATGTAAGGTATCGTCCTCTCCAGAGGAACTTATTGACTACAGTGACGACGAAATAGTTAAGTTCAAATCCGTTGCGGCGAATGTTTCTTACGAAAAGCTTTCATATATATCTGACAGGCTCACCGAAGCTAAAAGTAATGCAAAGTGGGTAAAATCTCCACGGGTGATTTATGAGTCGGCGTTTGTGAAAATATGCCGTCCGGAGCTTGATACGTCCCCGGAGGCCATTCTTGCAAGAATGAGCGATGTGGAAGAAAAGCTGAAAAGCGGCAGCTTCGTTGCTGCGGCGGCAATCTCTCCGGAGGAGTCAGAACCTATAAAAAAGCCGGAGGTGAAGAAGCCTTCAGGCAAGCTTTATTGCCCAATACCACCTGAGCGTCTTAATGCTTCCAATCCTGTTGTGATAACAGCAAAAAAATGGGAAAAAATAACCGCCATGGTTATAAAGTCTAACCCCCATCTTGCATCGGCATTGTTAAATGTAGGTATTACTATAGACGATGAGGGTATAATACTTTTGTATAACAGAGCAACTGAACTTGGAGCCTATAATATTGCTTCAAGTCAGCTTAAAAACATAATCCAACAGGTACGTAAAGCTTGCGGAGTTGAACTTAATATAAAAATTGCATTTAAAGACGAGCTTGAGGATTGTCTTGTGGATTTCTGGTCGTTGCCTGACCTATCTGCGGAGAATGCAGTGCACGGAGATGAAGACGTGTCGCCACCTGTAGCAGATAATGATCCCTTGAGCGGCGTAATGGAACATATGGGTGATTTTGTTGATATGGTAGACGATCGTGAGTTTCTCACATACAAGCGCGAAGAAGATGATTTTTCTCAATCGGAGCTTGATGATGAGGATGATCGTGAAGAGTTCATTGAAGCCGGAGAGATGCCGGAAGAATAATATTAATTAAATTTGGAGGGAATTATGGGAAAGTATAAAGGATTTGCCGGAGCCGGAATGAATCAAAATAAGAATGTAAGCAATATGCTTAAGCAGGCTCAGAAGATGCAGGAGGAAATGGAAAGGGTTCAATCAGAACTTGAAGAAAAAACAGTGGAAGCTGCAGCGGGCGGCGGAGTAGTCAAAGTTGTGGCAAATGGTAAAAAAGAACTTCTTTCTGTTGAAATAAGCCCTGAAGCAGTAGATCCCGACGATGTTGAAACATTGCAGGATCTTATAATGGTTGCTGTAAATGAGGCAGTTAAAAAAGCTGATGATATGATGGCTGAAGGAATGGGAACAATAACCGGCGGACTTAATATTCCGGGCTTGTTCTGATAGGGAGGTTAGTTGGGTTTGGCAGAGGATTTATCTGTAGAAAAGCTTATTGAGCAATTTGAGCAGTTACCCGGAATTGGCCCTAAAAGTGCTGAGCGTATAGCCTTTCATATATTAGAAAGGATGAGCGTCCAGGCTGTTTCTGTCATGGCCGAAACAATACGGTTAGCTAAGGAAAAAATAGTTTTCTGCCCTGTTTGTCAGAATTTAACTACCGAAACGCCTTGCCGTATCTGCACATCGCCCAAAAGGGATAAATCCGTTATTTGTGTTGTGGAAAGTCCGGAGGATGTAAATGCCATTGAAGGGACTAACGAATACAACGGATTATACCATGTTCTCCACGGAGCACTGTCTCCGGCAGACGGAATATCGCCTGAGGATATAAAAATAAGTGAGCTTATTAACCGACTTGCAGATGGCAGTGTGACAGAGGTCATAATGGCAACAAATCCCACGGTTAACGGTACTGCAACCGCGGTGTATGTATCCAGGTTGATTGCACCTATGGGGATTAAGGTAACAAGAATAGCTCACGGGGTACCTGTTGGCAGCGGTCTTGAATATGCCGATAAAATAACCCTCATTAAAGCGCTTGAGGGCAGACAGCAAATAGGTTAATAAAAAAGGTCATACATTTCCGAGGGAAAGAGCCTTGGGTATGTGTGTCCTTTTGTGTTTTTACTTACTTAATCAAAAAGGAAGAATTATTTTGGAACTTTGGATTGTTTTTATTATATTATATGGAATTTTTAAAGGTATAAGAGAACCTGTTAAAAAGAAAACTCTTGAAAAATGTGATATGCTGAGTGCGTTGTTTATGTATACTTTCGTTGGCTTTCTCATGACTGTACCCCTCACAAGCGGAAGCCTTATAATGAGCCCGTATATGTTTTTGATGGTGGCAATAAAATCATTTGTGATTTTTGTTGCATGGATAGCGGCGTTTGTATCTGTTCGTAAGCTTCCCGTAAGTCTTTACGGGGTTGTGGATATGTCCCGTGTGATTTTTTCTACAGTGCTTGGTGTTGTACTTCTCGGAGAACCTCTTACGCTAAAGGGAACCATAAGTCTTTTGTTGGTTGTAGGCGGTCTTTATCTTGTCAATTTAAAAAAATCTGGCAATAGGGAAAACTACAGTTTTAAGTATGTTTGGATTACCATAGGCGGATGTGCCTTAAATGCCATCTCGGCAATATTCGATAAGTATCTTATGTCTACAGGTGAAATTACCACCTCTCAGCTCCAATTCTGGTTTATGCTGATGCTTTCGGGGTTTTATCTTGTATACATACTTTTAACCGGCAGGAAGTTAGATGTGAAGGGTTGTATAAAGCACCCTGGTATATATATCCTGAGTTTTTTGCTTGTTATGGGAGATAAAATGCTCTTTATCGCAAATGCAGATCCCGGAAGTAAGGTTACGGTTATGACTTTAATAAAGCAAAGTGCAGTAATTGTTACTATCGCTGCCGGGAAGTTAGTTTATAAAGAGAAAAACATAGCATATAAAGTATTTTGTGCAGTTATAATTATAGCAGGTATCCTTTTGTCTGTAACAAATTAAAAGGAATTTAAAGATTTTTATTGACAAATTTTCTGCGGTTTGATACAATTAAAAGTAAGGTAATTTAATATTTTTCCGGGAGGTGCAACTTGATGAAACGAAAAGTGACTCCATTTTCTATACGCAACAGAGTTTTGTTTTTGGTTGATATGTTAGTTATAGTGGCATCGCATTTTCTTGTGCTGATGCTCGTTGCAGATTATAATGAATTGATATACAGATTCGGTCTTATATTGGGATTGGTTTTTTCTGCATGTATCACATTTGGTATCGTGCTCACATTGTTTGGAAATTACAGAGTATTTTGGTCATATGCCGGAGCAAGGGAATATGTGAGGGTTTCATGCTCTCTTGCGGTGTCAAGCTTTATTACCCTGGTGATTGATTATCTTATACGGAGAAATAGTTTTTATCTTGCTCTCAGGTACAGGTTTGTTCTGTGTGTTGCAGCAATGTTTGTTTCTTCAGCGCTCATTTTGATGGTGCGTATGTTAGTTCGCGGGCTTAACCGACTTAATAAAGAATACCATTCTCAATCTGTTGATGTGGTACGCACTCTCATTGTAGGCGCCGGAGAAGGTGCAACGATGTTTATAAAAGAAATAAAAAACAATAAAAAACTGAGTAATAAAATTATAGGTCTTGTGGATGACGATGTTACAAAAAATAATCTCATAATCAGAGGAGTAAAGGTGCTGGGTGTAATTGAAGATATACCGAAGCTTGCGGAGAAATACGATATAGAAGAAATAGTAATTGCAATACCATCTCTCAAAGCGGAGCGTAGTAAGCAGATTCTTAATATATGTGCCGAAACCAATTGTGAGGTTAAAATCTGTACAGGGCTTGAATCAATGAAGGAGGGTGAATTCAACCAGAGTAAAATCAGGAGTGTTCAGATAGAAGACCTCTTAGGGCGTGAGCCAATTCTTCTTGATAACGAAGAAATTAAGGGCTACATAAAAGACAGAGTAATTTTTGTAACGGGTGGCGGAGGCTCGATAGGCTCGGAGCTTTGCAGGCAGATAATGAAGTATAACCCCGAGAAGCTTGTTATAATTGATATATACGAAAATAATGCATATGACCTCCAGATGGAGCTCAATAAAGAGTATCCTGATAATAAGCCTGATGTTATTATAGCATCTGTCCGCGATATGGATAGGCTCGACAGCCTTTTTGATAAATACCGTCCATACATTGTTTTCCATGCAGCAGCGCATAAGCATGTACCCCTCATGGAGACAAGCCCAGGCGAAGCAATAAAAAATAATGTGTTTGGTACATATAATACAGCTAAATGTGCAGATAAGTATGGAGTGCATCGTTTTGTTATGATTTCCACCGACAAAGCTGTAAATCCTACAAATGTTATGGGTGCTACAAAGCGCATATGCGAAATGATAGTTCAGTGTATGCAGCAGATTAGTAAAACCGAATTTGTCGCAGTTCGTTTTGGAAATGTGCTTGGTTCAAACGGAAGTGTTATACCTCTTTTTAAAAAGCAGATTGAAGCGGGCGGACCTGTAACTGTAACTCATAAAGATATAACAAGATTTTTCATGACTATCCCTGAAGCTGCACATCTTGTGTTGCAAGCGGCAAGTTACGCTAACGGCGGAGAAATATTTGTTCTTGATATGGGACAACCTGTAAGAATATATGACCTTGCGGTAAATCTTATCAAGCTTTCCGGATTCAGACCGGGAGTTGATATAGATATTGAGGTAACAGGTCTTCGTCCTGGCGAAAAACTCTATGAAGAACTTCTTATGAACGAAGAAGGGCTTAAGGATACAAAACACAAGAAAATCTTTATCGGTCAGCCAATCCCGGGAACTATGGGAAAGCTGGAGAAAGACCTTGCATTGCTTTCTGATGCGGTAGAGAAAAAGGATAATGAGCTTATCAGAAGTGCAGTGGCGCAGGTAGTACCAACATATGTAAAGCCTGAACTTGACCGGGCAGCAACCGCATCATAATCTGAAAGGAAAACACTTAAAAAATGCCGCAGGTAACTAAAGAAAGAAAAAAAGGCCCTCACGACGGTCATAAGGAAAGAATGAGGAAGAGGTTTCTGCAGAATAAAGGTTTTACCGGATTTAGTGACCATGAAATTCTGGAAATTCTTTTAAGTTATGCCAATGTTTACAAAAATACCAATGAAATTGCTCATAATTTAATATCTAAATTCGGTTCCCTTGAAGCGGTGTTCGATGCTGAAGAGGATGAACTTGTTAAAATTCCCGGTGTGGGTGAAAGAACTGCTGTGCTTATTTGTATGCAGAGAGAACTTTTTCGTATATACGGTCAGCGGAAGTTTGATGTGAATAACAAAAAGCCCCGGCTGAGCGATAGTGAGTATGTACAAACGGGATTTTATCAGTATGTCTGCACCCTGTTTGCCGGTGTTTCTCAGGAACTGTTTTATATGATATGTGTAAATGCCAGAGGCAGAATGTCAAGAGCTAAGCTTATAGGCGAAGGCTCGAGTGACTGTGTTATAGTAAATCAGAAAAAACTCTTAAGAGAAGCAATAAACAGTAATGCGGCAAGTGTTATTCTCGTCCACAATCATATCACAGGCATTTCAATTCCATCTAATGCCGATGTAGAAAATACAATTAAAATCCGCGCCTGTCTTGAGGCAGTGGGCATAGAACTCTCTGACCATTTTGTGTATACAGAAAAGGGCTGCACCAGTATCCTTCAGGACGCACGTTGCAAATATAGGAAATAATAAATGCAATATATCGTATTTTATCGGATGCATTTATTATAACATAAGTTTAGAATAATAGATATAGGTAACTTATGTTGATAATAAATGCAATATGTTGAATTTTATTGGATGCATTTATTATAACTTGTATGTTACAGAGCCAATTTGAGCTGTGGCGTTTGTTACTTTTTAACATATTACCTGAAAACTTTAAAAATAAGTTGACTTTTAAATTAAACTGTAGTATAATCATATAGGTTGAAAAACTTATTCCGTAGACAGCAGGCACAAAGGTAAGTCCCGCCGAGGTATAGTAATTTTAATTTATTGATTACTTTTGCTTTGCGTGTCTTTGGATGTGCAAAGCTTTTTTTGTACGGAATACACCAAAATTTACGGAGGTGAAAATAAATGCCAAGTGCAAAGGTTTTAGAAGCTAAGAAAGCTCAGGTTGCTGAAATTATCGAAGTTCTCAAATCTGCTCAGACAGGTGTTCTCGTTGATTACCGTGGTCTTACTGTTGAGGAAGATACAGTTCTCCGCAGAAATCTCAGAAGTGCAGGCGTTAAGTATTTTGTTGTAAAGAACACATTGCTTCGTCTCGCTGCTAAAGAAACTGGTCTTGATGCTCTTGACGAAATCCTTCACGGACCTACAGCTCTCGCTGTATCTGATACAGATGCTGTTGCTCCCGCAAAGGTTATTGCAGAGTATGCAAAGCAGAACGATAAGCTCGAAATCAAGTCAGGATTTATTGATGGAACTGTTGCTACACTTGATGAAATCAAGAAGCTCGCAGCTACACCGTCAAGAGAGACTTTGATTGCAACAATGATGGGAAGCTTGAATGCTCCTGTTTCAAATCTTGCAAGATTGCTTGCTACTATTGCTGATGGCGGTGTTGAAATTGCCGACCTTATAGCAAAGAAGAATGGTGAAGAAGCTCCTGTAGAGGAGGCTCCCGCAGAAGAAGCTCCTGCTGAAGAAGCAGCTGCTCCTGTTGAAGAAGCACCAGCTGAGGAAGCAGCTCCCGCAGAGGAAGCAGCTCCCGCAGAAGAAGCAGCACCGGTTGAAGAAGCTCCCGCAGAGGAAGCTCCTGCTGCTGAATAATTAAAACTAAAAGAAAATTTTAAAACTAAAAGATTTAGGAGGAAATTACAATGGCAGATTTAAATGCAATCCTTGATTCAATCAAGGAACTTAAGTTATTGGAAGTTGCTGAGTTGGTTAAGATGATGGAGGAAGAGTTCGGCGTAAGTGCTGCTGCTCCCGTTGTTGTTGCAGGTGCTGTTGCTGAAGGCGGCGCTGCTGCAGACGAAAAGTCAGAATTTGATGTAATCCTTGCAGATGCTGGTGCATCAAAGCTCGGCGTAATCAAAGTTGTTAGAGAACTTACAGGTCTTGGCCTTAAGGAAGCAAAGGCTCTCGTTGACGGTGCTCCCGGTACAGTTAAAGAAGCTGTAGCTAAAGAAGAGGCTGAATCAATGAAGGCTAAGTTGGAAGAAGCAGGAGCTAAGGTAGAGTTGAAATAATTCTCTGCGGTTTTAAATTAAAAATCCAGGAGAGTGTTTGTCCATGATAGTAGATCTTTCAGGTGTACTAAAAGAAACGGGTAATAAAATTGAACTGAACGGAAGTTTGGATTTAGACGATGTACGTTATTTAGGTGAAGATTTTCATTTTATCACTTCTCCCGCAATAGAGGGTGTTGTGTTCAATAATGGGAAGTCTCTTGTTCTTACTGCAACTGTGCATTTGTGCCTTGGTGTAAAATGTGCAAGATGTATGAAGGATATCACTGAAAATATCAGCTTTGACCTTGAAGAAGCACTTATCCGTCAGGAGGATAATACCGATCACGATGGTGATGCGGTTGTGTTTGAGGGAAATGAGATTGATATAACCGAAATTGTTCAGACAGGATTTTTTATGAATGTTCCCGGAAAATTTCTTTGCAGTGAAGACTGTAAGGGCCTATGTCCTGAGTGCGGTCATAACCTTAATGACGGCGAATGTGGCTGCGATAAGGGTGTTATTGATCCCAGATGGGAAGCACTTAAGAAGATTATGGACAGCGATGAAGACTGACCTTTAAACATTTAGGAGGTGTAGTAAATGGCTGTACCTAAGGGTAAAGTTTCAAAAGCAAGACGTGATAAGAGACGCGCTAACTGGAAGCTTGAAGTTCCCGGAATGGTTGAGTGTCCTAAGTGTCACGAATTCAAAATGCCTCACAGAGTATGTAAGGCTTGCGGCTACTACAACGGTAAGGAAGTTATCAAGGTAGACGAAGCTGCAAATTAATTTGAAATAAGAGGTTGTGAACTGATGTTTCACAACCTCTTTTGCGTTATGACGGGCATATCAATGAAATGTGGTGCAAGTCCACCGATGTAAAGTTTATTTAAGGAACTTGGTTAGAGTAAAAAGCTTTAAGCTGTGTTTGTTTGATTTTACGTGCTGATTTTGCACATCAACAAATTATAACTGTATATTGTGTTTTGCGTATCTGTCAAATAATAAAGTGTATCATACAGGATTGACTGTGTGATACACTTTTTGGTTTAACAAAGTATTATATCCGACATTATCATAACCGAACGTGTTTCTTCGTCCCAGGAAACTGCAATTCCGAAGGCTTTAATAGTTGCTCTAAAATTTAACATTTGTATATGCGTATTCTTTTAATAGTGTTTTATAGTATTATATTGACATAAATGTTAAACTTTGATATAATATGAAAACTCTAATTATTTAAAAATATTTACAAAAGTGAGATGACAGAATTGTGAAATTGAACATAGCGGTTTGTGATGATAATGGTATTGCTTTAAATGATGAATATAATTTGATATGCTCTGTTTTAGATGAAAATAATATTGAGTATTCAGCTGAAAAATTTAACAATCCTATGACTTTGCTTCAATCAAAGGAACATTATAATATTGTTTTTCTTGATGTTGAAATGAATAGTATTGATGGAATACAGACAGCAAATGAAGTAAGAAAAAAGAATAAGGAGTGCCTCATCTTTTTTGTAACTAATTATGAGAGGTATCTTGATGATGCTTTTAATCAAAGAGCGTTCAGGTTTTGGACAAAGCCTTTAGATAGAAGAAAACTAACTTACGGATTAAAAAGTGCTATTGATGAAATAAATGCTATGCATCACCGTATTAATATAAAAATAGACGGCATTAAAAATGATATATATTTGCATAATGTCGTATACATATATATGGAAAACAAACGTTTGCATATAATCACCGTAAAGGGTGAGATAATTACTGACGATACATTAAAAAACATATATGATCAGATAAAAAACATTGATTATTTTATAGAAACCTGCAGAGGTTATTATGTTAATATGAATTATGTAAGGAACTATACCCGGGACAACATAGTATGCTCCTATAAGCAGGAGGTATATAATGTCTGTATATCAAGACGAAAATACAATAATTTTCGTCAGGCGTGTATTAGTTGGATTGGAGGCAGATGATGAGGATTGATTTCGGCCTTGTGTTAGGAGTAGTATTAGAATTTATATTTTTTATTTACCATGCAGATACTTTGTTTTACAGAAAAAGAAATAAATACATATGTTATTTAATTATAGCTGTTAATTATTTTATACATTTAGTAATATGTGTATTTGGAAATATAATTGTGAACACAATAGTGTTTACTGCTATTAATATATTGAGTTTTTTGCTGTGTTATCATATAAGTATCAAGAATGCGGTTTTACAAAGTGTGATACTGGTTATATTGTGTGTCGTAGGAGAACTATTGATTATACTCGCCCCTTATTTTAAAATAGTTCCGACTAATACTGTAATGATGTCAGCAGAACAATCAATGATTCTTACACTGGTAAGTAAATCATTTTATTTGATAGGAATAATTTTGGTTAACAAGATGTTTTGTAAGGATGATAAAAATTATGGAGTACCGTCAATTGTTATGATTTCCGTCCCTGTTATAACAATTGTTATTTATATATTGATATTCACAGTTAACGTCACATCAAATTTATTGTTATTAGCTTGTATTTTGCTGATTTTGATAAATGCAATTTTACTTTTGATAAACAAAAAAATGACGGATAAAGATTTGGAAATCACCAATCTTAAAAGTGAAACGATAAGGGATAATATGGTTTTGGATAAATATCTGCTTATAAAAGAAAAATATGATAAAATGAATAT
>JAZRNL010000054.1:0-2539 GCA_045648165.1 Clostridia bacterium
TATTAATGCTGTTTCACACATTAATAACACGGGTACGGCAACTGTTACCTTCAGCCCTGAAAATGACGATCCCGTCTTCAGACTCACCTTAGAAAACACCAGCGGAGTTTTAATGTCAATGGTCACTGACATACAGCCCGGCTATAATAGATTCACCTGGACTCTTTATAATAACGGTGAGCTTTTAATTGAAGGTGTCGGTAAATTGAGAAATATGCCATTCAGTTATTCCACTGCGGAAAAAGTAAAACGAGTTTCAATAGGAAAAGGTGCTACTGTTTTAGGAACAGATGCTTTGAGTGGTATGTATTATGCAACAGAGATTGCTCTTCCCGAAAGTGTTGTTGAAATTAAAGACAATTTCGGTTCTTTATGTTATATACCAAACGTTAATTATTGGATAAGAGAAGAGATAGATAACCTTGAAAAAAACAGTAGCCCCGAGGATTATCTCCGTATCAGAATTCCTGCAGGTGTTGAAAAAATCGGAGAGAATGCTTTTGATTATGTTTACGCATCATTTTTTGAGGTTGACGAAAACAATAAATATTTTTCTTCCGATAAAAACGGAGCTTTGTATAACAAGGATAAAACGGAGCTTATAAGATACCCGAGCTACAGCTTTGCCGATGAATATATTATGCCACAGAGTGTAACGAAAATCCGTGACGAAGCCTTTGAAATTGTCGCATTTCTTGACAGATTGGTTATATCTGATAACGTAAGCGGGAAGCTTGACTTATTTGCGACTGTTGACCTTTCATCTCTTGAAATAGGCTCGGGAATAACAGAGGTTGAAATGAATATATGCTACGGTCTCGATAAGCTTACCGTTCCTTCAAACGTTGAAACGTTTACAATGATAGAATCTGACATCACCTCGATAGAATTTGAAAACGGCGTAAAATCTATAAGCTTTGGGTATGAATTTAAAAACCTTTCAAAAATCAAAATCCATGAAAGCGTAGAATCTATTAGCTGGAATGCTAACTTTTACAATGTGATTGAAGTCGAATACTGCGGCGAATCAGACCGGTGGGATAATGTCAAGCACTACAATAAACCAGATAATTTGATTGTATACCGTAGCTATTTCGTTACCCCTGTAGGTTTTTCATTGAAACGGTCAACCAATAACATCAGTATTGAAAATGCAGTTCCGGGATTCAGTTATGTTGTTATGGTTGTCAGGGATGATACCGCTGAGGACCTGTTGAGCTCTGAAAATCTTATATACATAAATCAGAAAAAGGCTACGGAGACCTCTCTCGTCTTTGAATGGAATCCGCCTGAGAACGTAGAAAATTATAAGGTTATAATTACAGACAGAAACGTCGATGATCCCGAGCATAATCACACAATGGTAGAAAGCGATGTGACCGAACCTACCTGCTGCTCAGAGGGTTACACCACCTATATCTGTGAATGCGGAAGAACAACCTTCGGTAATTACGTTGATAAAACAGAGCATAATTTAACGGGCGTAGATATTGTTACCGAGTCTACCTGCACTGAAGACGGTGCAGCTCATATATGCTGTCTGGACTGCGATTATTATATAGAAGGTATAATCTTCGCTTCGGGCCATGAGTATACAGCCGCTGAGGTGGTTGAGTCTTATTGCGGTGCTGAAGGGTATACCGTTTACCGCTGCTTCTGCGGTCATGAATATAAGGGCGATTTTACAGAAAAAGATGAGCACAGCTTTACCGCTGACGGAACGTGCTATGTCTGTGGCTTCAGGCAGGAAAAAGAAGAAGAGGACAAAGAGTGCAGTCATTTATGTCACAGTAATGGTGTTGCAGGAATGATTTATAAGATGCTTCGTGTTTTCTGGAGGTTTTTTGATATAAACAAGGTGTGCTCCTGCGGCACCGAGCATTATTGATAATTTAACACACTACCCCGAGTGTTTACAGTGCTTTTGAGCCATAAAAACACAAAAATACTCTCCCTTGCCACTTTCGGCAGGGGAGAGCTTTTTTTATATTATTGCCCTTGATTTTATGCTCAGAAATAAAAAAATCACCCCAAAACGGAGTGAAAACAGCTTAAAATACGCACTTTTTTAATAAAAAACCGTACTTTTAATAAAAAACCACTTGACATAGCTATGCCGGGTGTGATACAATCGTGAAACTTATAATGGATAATTATGTGTGGAAGTATTTTTTCTTCTCTTCCTTGATTGCATATTACCATTAATGAGTGTAATTGTCAATACCCTTTTTTAAAATCGTAATCCCAATGCCTTCGGGCAAATTTAAAAGATATGGAGTGATAAGCCAATGGTTAATGTAACCGATGTGAAGCTTGGCACAAAAGTGCGCAAGAGCTTCGGCAAAATTGAGGAAGTTATGCCGATGCCCAACCTCATTCAGGTTCAGAAGGATTCCTACAAATGGTTCATCGAAACAGGTCTTAAGGAAGTACTCAGGGATATGTCGGAAATCACTGATTACAGCGGAAACCTTGTTCTGAGCTTTGTGGACTACCGTATGGACGATAAGCCCAAATACACAGTTAAGGAATGTAAGGA
>JAZRNL010000055.1:0-2574 GCA_045648165.1 Clostridia bacterium
AAACAAGGAGCGATATGAGCGCTCCAAGCGAGTGAGACGACCATATTTCTGACCGACACTCTGTAAAAGATTATTGAGCCGTTGGGACGGGAAGAAAATTTAATATTTAATCAACCTGAGTCCTGTTTGAGGCGCCAAAAAAGAAGTAACTTTTGTCTACCAAAAGTTACTTCTTTTTTTATCCAAGCCGCAGGCTTGGTATATCATCACCGTGCGAAGTGCGGTGCATATCATCAGCCCCTATGGGGCTGCATCTCATCACGCGATAGCGTGCATCCTCCTGCGGCTTGATGATATACCGCAACAAGTTGCGGATGATATACAATGCTTCGCATTGATGATATACAACGGCAAGCCGTTGATTTGTTTCTGAAAATGTAGTATAATAATCAAAAAGGTGGTGAGATTATTGAAAAATATTTGCTATGAGTGTTATGAAACAGGTTGTATAACAGAAAAAGAGATATATGATATTGCCCAATTTGTAACAGTAAAGAAATATAATGTACTGTATGCTGAGGAATTGCCCCGTTTTAGAAAACAGCCTCTTAAAATATATGCACTTCCATATGATGATCAACCTGATAAGACTTATAACGGAACAGGGAGAATGGGACTTGATTTAGGGGATAAACAACGCAAAAAACTTACAGACTTACAAAAACACCTTTCTAAAAAGTTTCTCGATGATTTCAATTTTGCAGATGAACTAATGCAAACGGAAAGCACCGCATTACAGTTTGTTTCTTTGTTCGAGGAATCCGATAATTTCGAACTGATTTGGGTGCGCAATAGTGGAACAAACCATGCTATCCCTGAGGGTTACCAATTTATTGGTTATGATATATCATATCCTTGCGATTATTCCGGCAGCTTCTCCATTATTTGTGATTGTATGTTTATTTGCCGTTGGCATGGCTGCGATAAAGAAGGCGTACTCTTTATGCCTGAGTTTAGCAAGTTGAACGACAATGGATTGTTTGATGATTGGAAATCCGCACATGATTACATGGTAAAATACTTGTCTGAAGAATGGACGGAGCGTGGAGAATACTGTATTCTTGAAATATTCAAAAAGTTGGATCAGTAAATCAGAGCTGGGTTACACTACTTTTAGTCTTTCTTACCCCTATTTATACTACTTTTAGTCGCTCTTTCACAAAAAGAAACGATCACCAAAAGGTGGTCGTTTTCTTTTTGCTCTTAAAATATGATTTCTGACTTGTACCACCGTAACTATGCAGACGTACGCGGCTGTTAACTGGTTCGGCGTGCCCCGCGTCCGGTGGACGATGCAGGGGTGCGGCGAACAGGAAGAAATAGGGAGTATCACGAAGTGCTCCAAGCGAGTGAGACGACCATATTTCTGACCGATACCACAAAAAAGAGATTGAGCTTTTAGAAAAAGAACCTTGAAGCATTTTGCCGTTAATTTACATAGGCGCTCCAAGCCGTAATGAATTTCGGGAACCGCAAGTCGTGGGTGTCACAAGGTCTATACAATCCTTCGGATTGATTACATACCTTTCTGCGAAAGGATTACATCCACACCTACGGTGTGATTACATTCCGTCTGTGACGGATTACATTCAAGGCTCACGCTTTGATACTAATAGTTCTTTTTTTCTCCCTCAAACTATTGTTTTTCTTTTTTTACATATGCTATAATCAAAATGTTAAAATCCGTTGCTTGTAAAAAAATCCATCATCAACTATAATAGTAAGGTAGGTTTTTATGTTCAGTGATAATATTAAAAAATACAGAAAATCAATGAATCTTTCTCAGGAGGATCTTGCTTTGCGTCTGAATGTTGTAAGGCAGACCGTCTCCAAATGGGAAAAAGGATTATCTGTGCCTGATATTGAAATCTTATTAAAAATATCAGAGGTTTTGGGTATATCTGTAAATAAGCTTCTGAGCAACGAAAGCACAAGAAGGATGGTTGATGAACAAATGAAATATGATGTAATTATAGTTGGTGCGGGCCCCGGCGGAATTTTTGCCGCTTATGAGCTCGTACAGCGTAAGAGCGATATAAAGGTTGCCGTTTTTGAGGCGGGTCACGCTCTTGATAAGCGCAGATGTCCTATCGACGGTGAAAAGATAAAGACCTGTATTAACTGCAAATGCTGCAGTATTATGAGTGGCTTTGGCGGTGCGGGTGCTTTCTCTGACGGTAAATATAATATCACTAACGATTTCGGCGGTACTTTGTACGAATATATCGGTAAAAAGCAGGCTCTCGACCTGATGAAATATGTTGATGAAATCAATCTTAAATTCGGTGGCGAGGGTACTAAGCTTTATACAACCGCAGGCAGTCGCTTCAAGACGGTCTGCATACAGAATGATCTTCATCTTCTTGATGCTTCGGTGCGTCATCTCGGTACGGATATAAACTATATCGTACTCGAAAATATGTATGAATATCTTAAGAATAAGGTTGACTTTTTCTTTGATACTCCCGTGCTTACTGTTGCTGATGAGGGCGGAAGCTATAAGGTTATCTGCAAGGATGCAGAGTATGAATGTGAAAAGTGTATAATCTCCGTCGGCAGAAGCGGAAGCAAATG
>JAZRNL010000056.1:0-41342 GCA_045648165.1 Clostridia bacterium
TACAATCTGCTAAAACGATTTAAAAATCGTTTTAAGGTGTTCAAAAGTCCAAAATGGAGTTTCAAACACTCATACGATGTTTGTTAGCTCATTTTACTAACTCTGACATACATTTTCGTTATTCCGAATACTGTCATAAAAAACTCAAATTTTCCGACAAGTTTCGCACTGTTTATTTTTCAATGTACAACTGCTCTCTTTGCGACAGCTTTGTTATTCTAACACATGGTTAATGATTTGTCAACACTTTTTTTGAAAAAAAGTGTTTTTTTATCGAAAAAACTAAATTTATGTGGTTTATTATCACTAAAACCCTATTTCCAGTATAATTACCTATGCAATTTGACATATTAACCATATGCTTACCTCAGTACTTTTTCCATTTTTTAAATTCTTATACATCTTTTTCTAAAAATTCTGATTATTCATTACATTTATTTATCTTTGAATTTAATGATTTTTAAATATTTAGTTCTTAACCCTGTGAAACTTCATATAATTTTAATAACCACTGATGGAGGTTATGTTTATGATTAAAACAAAACATATACTTATGTCAATACTTTCTGTTTCAATTATCAGTTCAACTATATATTATGAAACAAAAAACATTTATGAGAAAACCGACACTCTGCCTGTTAGCAGTATTTATCAAAACAACAAAGAAACATTTATATTCGAAGCACCTGCAAGCCTGATTAACGAAAAAAGTAATTTTAAAAAAAGCTATGTTCTTCTTAATTCTTACAAAGTACCTGTTTATAAATACCCCTCTTCCGCTTCAAAGTGCACGGACTATATAATAGAAGTCGAAGAAATAAATATATTGGAATCTACAGAAGATTGGTATAGGATATTATATGACGATACAAAAAGCGGTTATATATTGAAGGAACAAACTACTGAAAGTAAAACCGAAGCAGAAGATGCAGCGAAATCATTTAAGCAAAAGGCTTGTGCTCCACCCTCTTCACCCTCGGTTAATGTGATATCAAATGCAGACAAAGGACAAGAAGTTGTTAACTGCGCAAAAAAATATTTAGGAGTAAAATATGTTTACGGTGGTTCTTCCCCATCCGGATTTGACTGTTCCGGACTTGTGCAATATGTTTGCAAAAACGTAGGCATATCCGTGAACAGAACCGCTGCTTCTCAGTTTAACAACGGAAAAGCTGTCAACAAAAATGACCTTCTGCCAGGAGATTTGTTGTTCTTTGCAAAAAACGGGAGAATTCATCACGTTGGCATTTATGCCGGAGGCGGCAAAATGATACACGCTCCACAAACAGGAGACGTGGTCAAGCTTTCTGACATTAACACACCCTACCGTCAAAGAGAATTTGTTGGTGCCAGAAGGGTGTTTTAAGCAAAAATAGCGGATATGCCGAGTGTTCTTAATAGCACTCAGCATATCCGCCATCTTTTGTTGTCGTAAGAAGCACAACAAGGTTCCGGGCACTCGACCGCAATCAAAGATTACAGTCGGATCTGCTTCTTATTCTGCTTTCTTAAATTTCTTATTGATTACCGTAATTACCAAAATTCCCATCAAAGGAAAGAGTGCAGTTATAAGCATACCTATTTTCATTCCTATTTGTTCAGGTGAAAGTATTAACTTTTTACCTAACTCCACCACAAAATTGCTGCCTGCAACCACATCGACGACCACACCCATAAGTTGAGGTGCCACTGATGCTCCGAAATCCCCGCCCGCCGCCATAAGAGCATATGCCGCAACTCCGGGTTTGTGGATTTTTTCTTCCATTAATATAAGGGTACCGGGCCAGAGCATAGATGTGCAAACCCCTGTTAGTACACATGCAACCAACGATATATAAGGACTGCGGCTAAGTCCAGCTATGATATAGCAAACTGTTGCTCCTGACATTCCAAGAAAGAGTATTTTTGTTATATTATTCCCATACTTTGCATATAAAGTTCTTACTAATCCCAGGAGCATAGCAAATAAAGCAAGCCCAAAAATATCGCCTATAGCTTTCGAAATTTTAAGAGTGCTCTCAATGTATCCTGAAATCCAGTTTGTCATAACATTTTCTGCCGCACTGCCAAGAAATATACAACATACACATAGTCCCAGCACAGAAGTTCTCTTCTTTGCTGAATTTTCCTTACTATTATGGCTTACATTCATTTCCGGTATGGGAGATGTGCAAAAAAGCACTCCCGCTATTGCAGGTAGAATTGCAAAAAATCCCGCAAGATAAACCCAGTTATGAGCACCAAAGAGCGTAAAGAACACCGTGCTGATTATAACAACACTAAGCACTCCCCAAGCATACAAAGAATGAAGAAGGCTCATATCCCTGTCGGGGTTATCAGAAGGGATTGCCGCAACCAAAGGGCTGAGGAGAACTTCGCTAAGCCCGGCAGATATTGAAAATATAACCGTACCGATAACAAGTCCTATATAAACATATTGCCCGAAAATCCAAGGAGATACTGCGTATATAAGAAGCCCCACAGTGGTAATGAAAGGCATGAGCTTTACAGATTTTTGTATATTAAAATACTTAGAAAAAAATGAAAAAGCCAAATCAACACAAAGTTGTGTGCAAAAATTAATCAGCACTAAAGTTCCAAGCAAAGTATAAGATATACCATACATCTGCCTAAAAGTTATAAACAAAAGAGGTGGCATAGCAAAAATCGAGGACATTGCAAGATATGTATAGTAGCAAGTAAGTTTCGTTTTTCTGAAGTTAATTGTTTTCATAGTTAGTCTCCATCTGTATTATTTAAAGCATTTTTATTATTTCTTTTTCAGAAACAATGCGCTTCACTTCTCCTTCGCTTCCAAACTCCGCAACACACGTAACTACACCGGGACGTATATATTTAATGTATTTGCCCGGAACGAGCTCTCCGTCTGCGACGTAAAGTTTTACAGGCTTTCCGTTTTTGTTTCTTGAAATTTTATTTTGAAAAATAAGGTTCCGGACCGCAGCCTCGGAGTACTTCTCACTCAAAGTAAAAATGTTTGCAAACATAAGTGCACTTATAAAAACCACTGAATAGTTAAAATCCGTAAGTCTTACAATATATATGCCAAAACAAAGAACCACAAAAGCCAAAATTGACGAGGCAATTTTCATTATTCTGTTTACTGAAAACTCTGACAAAAAAAGTCCCAATATACGTTTTGCTATACTTCCACCATCTAACGGATATACCGGCAGTAGATTTACAGATGCGAGCGCTATATTCACCGCAAAGCCATATCCGTATATATTTTCACCCTTGAAAGCTGTAATAAACACCAGTGCCAGAAGCATATTAGCGCAAGGCCCGGACAGATAAAGTATAATATCTTCCGCCGCATTGCAAACGATATTACTTTTGAGCCTGAGATTAACTCCAAAAGGATGGAGAGATACCTTTGACGGCTTCAGACCAATAAACAAAGCAGCACCAAGATGTGCAATTTCGTGAATAACCATAGAGAAATAAGACATTAAAAAATACTCAGATTTCCCCCCTAAATAACATACTATAAAAAACACTACAGTAAGAGGGTTTATATATATCCCTTTGCACACCTTTACCATACAATTCGCCTCCTATTTTATTGTATTCGGAGGCAAAATGATTTATTAAGCTTTTTTTCTATGCTTTGAAATCAACAAAAGTATAAAGAGGCTTATTAAAACGCCAAGAACCGTTCCCGAAAAATCTATAAATACATCAGTAATAAGACCGGCTCTTCCCTCTGATGTAAGTTGAATTGCCTCATCAACACACGCAGTAAACAACCCGGAAAACAAAACCCATATAAAAAAATGTTTCAAAGTTTGTCCATAAGCATAAACAATTCTGCAAGCAATACAGGACAATGCCGCAAATTCTGCCACGTGTGCGGATTTTCTTACTAAAATTGTGAGCAACTCCCGCAGGTTATCAGGAGGCGAACTTAAAAAAGGCATTATTATTCTTTCAAGCAAAATCACTATCACCCGGCTTTCATCAGAAGAAACTGCCGCCGGCTGTAATGATCTTATAAAAATAAATAAAGTTAATAATATATATAATCCTATCCAAATAAATCGTTTTTTCACGAGAACAACTCCAAGATTTTTTATCATACTAACACATTTAATCTAATAAGTCAATAGCGGAGTTTTTAACTCCGCTATTGACTTATACATATTTTTTTAATGTTTCCAGAACTGCACCTTCTGATTTAATCATTTCGTTGAAGTATCCTGTTACAAGCTCTGCAATTCCTGCTTCAAAAAGGTCAACACCAAAAATTCCGGTGTTTTTATATAGACCCTCAAATTTTGCCGACGTTACACAATCGCCTAATTTTATATCTTTTACATATGGTGTAGCCTCACCAAGCAATGGGTCAGGACTGAGTTCAAAAACTTTTCCGCTATCATCAATTCCCATAAGGTATCTGAGCCAACCTGCAAATACAATCGGAATAACCTTCAACTTTTTTACAGACAGTTTTTCAGATGCAATATATGCTTTGATTGTTTCGCCAAAGCGTATTGCAAGCTTCTGGGAAGTATCTGTTGCAATTCGCTGCGGAGTATCAGGCATAAACGGATTTGGAATTCTTAAGTTTACGACTTCGTCAATAAATTTTTCAGGTTTGATTATACCGGGGTCCACAACAACGGGAAGTCCTTCCTTATAGCCTATGACTTCAACCATTTTCTTGAGCACCGGATTTTTCATTTCTTCGGATATAAGGTCATATCCCAAAAGGCATCCAAACACTGCAAGAGATGTATGAAGGGGATTAAGGCATGTACACACCTTCATTTTTTCAACCTTATCTACTGTTTCCTTATCAGTGAAAATAACGCCGCCTTTTTCAAGAGCTGGCCTGCCGTTGGGGAAACAATCCTCCACAACAAGGTATTCACATTCTTCTGCATTTACAAATGGTGCGATGTATGTGCTTTTTTCTGTTATAAAAGGCGCCTGCTCCTCCACACCGTCAGTTTTTAGAATATCAAGAACTGCATTATCGGGACGTGGTGTAATTTTATCAATCATAGTCCAAGGAAATGAAACCTTTGACTTATCGTTAATATATTCCACAAATCCTTTATCTGCCTTGCCGCCATTTACCCATGCATCTGCAAATGCATATACTGCAGAATAAAGCTTATCACCGTTATGGGAGCAGTTATCCATACTAACCATAGCTAAAGGAAGATTACCGGCAAGGTAACGTTCATACAAAAGAGCTGTCACTTTACCGATATAGCTTACAGGCTTTTCGGGACCGTTTTCCATATCAGCCGCAACTGCAGGGAAAAGCTCGCCTGCTGGGTTTGAAATGCTGTAGCCTTTTTCAGTTATTGTGAACGATGCAAGCTGGAGTGATGGTGATGCAAAAATTTTCTTAAGGCGTACAAAATGAGGTACATTGTCTGCGTCAAGGGCAAGAGCTTCCATAACACTTCCGATTACCTTTTTTTCGACATTTCCGTCTGCTTTAAAAGTTACAAGAATATTGTAATTATCGTAAGCATCACACACCTTGTGAACTATTTCACAGTCGTAACCTTCAACCGCAGTAATACCTCTATCCATAACACCCTCATCAAGGAGCTTCTGGGCAACGTTACACTGAAAGGCACGGAAAATGTTTCCTATTCCAAAGTGTACCCACACAGGGTTTTCTTTTGTTGCCGCAATTGCAGCTTCTCTATCGAAAGCGGGCAAAGTATATCCGGCACTTGTCCACTGTTCTTTATTTTTAAGTCCTTCTTCAGATAACTTCATTTATGCGTTCCTTTCTCAATTTGAGCTTTTTTCTATCGCTTCCCACAATCCGTTAAGGTATGCGGCACCAAGAGCTCTGTCGTAAAGTCCGTATCCGGGCATTGCGACCTCATCCCAGATCATTCTTCCATGGTCCGGACGTATTGGTCCTTCAAATCCAATATCGAAAAGCGCTTTCATTATTTCATACATATCGAATGTTCCGTCTGATGAAAGATGTGCTGCTTCCTCAAAATCAGTAGGTGTATTGAATTTAAGGTTACGCACATGAGCAAAATGAATTCTGCCCTTTAAAGAACGTATCATATCCGGAAGGTTATTTTCAAGATTGGTTCCGTATGAGCCAGAGCAAAAAGTTACGCCGTTATGAGGATCGTCTACCATTTTCATCATGCGATGAATATTTTCTTTGTTTATAATAATCCTTGGAAGCCCGAAAACACTCCATGCAGGATCATCGGGATGGATTGCCATATTTATGTCGTACTTATTGCACACAGGCATAATTCTTTCAAGGAAATATTTAAGGTTTTCAAAAAGCTTTTCATCATTTAAATCTTTATACATTTCAAAAAGCTCTTTAACCTTTTCCATACGTTCAGGTTCCCAACCGGGCATTACAGTACCGTTCATATCAGACTCGATTGATGCAAACATCCTTTCCGGGTCCATAGCATCAACAGTTGCCTGGTTATATGCGAGAACAGTTGATCCATCAGCGCGTTTTCTTGCAAGCTCTGTTCTTGTCCAGTCAAAAACAGGCATAAAGTTGTAACACACAAGATGAATGTCTTCCTTGCCAAGATTTTCAAGTGACTGTATATAATTATCAATGTACATATCTCGGTCGGGAGTTCCTACTTTGATAGCATCGTGAACATTTACGCTTTCAATACCGCTTATGCGAAGGCCTGCTTCGGCTACCTCTTTTTTTAGTGCAGCAATCGCTTCACGAGTCCACACTTCACCCGGGGTTGTATCATAAAGAGTTGTTATTACTCCTTTAACTCCAGGAATTTGTCTTATTTGTTTTAATGTTACGGTATCAAACTTTGAACCGTACCAACGCAATGTCATTTCCAAAAAATATCACCCTTTTACATTATTTTAAAAATATTATATGCTATTTTTTTAAAAATATCTATTATGATTGTTGTCTATTATCTTTTGAAAAATTGATTATTTGAAAAAAATGGTTTTTATTTTTAGAATTTATTAAACCAACTGTGTATAAACTATGCAAAACAATACTTATGCCAACAAAATCAGGCAGATTGGAGAATTATATGAAAAAATCAATGCTATACCCTGAAATGACAGCTACAAGACGTTTTTATGATATGTGCGGAATGTGGGATTTCAAATTTGACCCTCAAGGCGAAGGCGAGAAAAAAGGATGGTATAACAATCTTGGAAAGTGTGAAAAAATGGTTGTTCCGTCAAGCTTTAACGATTACTTTACCGAAAAAGAGCAAAGAGAGTATACAGGTGATTTCTGGTACGAAACGAAAATAGTTGTGCCGGAAGAGCTAAAAGATAAAAATGTATATCTTCGTTTTGACGCTGTAACCCACAGAGCTAAAGTATATGTAAACGGTGCAGAGGTTAGCTCTCACGAGGGCGGATTTATGCCATTTACTGCAGAAATTAACGATGTAGTAAAATGGAACAAAGAAAACACTGTGGTGGTAAAGGTAAATAACGAACTCAGCCGCCAGTCACTCCCTGCCGGAGAAACAAGAACACTTTCAAACGGCAAGAAAATTTGCAAGCCTTACTTTGACTTTTTCAACTACTCAGGAATTATACGTCCCGTTCGTCTTGTGGCAGTACCGAAAGAGGCAATAATTGATTTCTCTGTGGTACACTCAATTCACGGAGCTGATTGCATAACATCTTATATTGTTGAAACATCAGGTGAAAATGATGTAGAAATCGCAGTTTATAACGAAGAAAGAGAGCCCGTTGCACATTCAACAGGGAAAGCCGGAGAAATACGGATTAAAGATGTAAGATTATGGAACGTTCGTGATGCCTATCTTTACACTTTTGAAATAAAAATAAAAAACGGGGACGATGTTATTGACGAATATTATGAGCAAATTGGAATTCGTACTGTAAAAATCGAAGGCAGCGAAATACTTGTAAACGGCAAGCCTGTATATCTTAAAGGTTTCGGGAAGCACGAGGACTCCCCACTTTATGGGCGCGGCTACAATCCCGCCGCAATCAAAAGGGACTTTGAGCTTATGAAATGGAGCGGTGCAAACTCATTCCGTACTGCACACTATCCGTACAGCGAAGAAATTATGCAAATGGCAGACAGAGAGGGTTTTCTTGTCATTGACGAGGTAGCTGCGGTTGGTTTTTTTGAAAGTCTTATGAACTTTATGGATGCGTCTACTAAAGCTTCCACCGGATTTTTTACTCATGAGGATGTTCACACAAAAACAATGCAGGTACACAAAGATGCAATAAAAGAGCTTATACAAAGAGATAAAAACCGAGCCTCAGTTATAGCTTGGAGCCTTATGAATGAGCCTGAAACCACAAATGATGCGGCAGTCCCTTATTTCAGGGAAATATTTGATTATGCAGGAACTCTTGACCCGCAGAAAAGGCCTAAAACATTTGCTCTCATAGCAATGTCACTCCCTGATACCTGCACATGCTATAACGTAGCCGACTTCCTGTGCCTTAACAGATATTATGGATGGTATATGCAAGGTGGGTTTGAAATTGAGGATGCAAGAGCTGCTTTTATTTCGGAAATGGATAAGTGGGAAGCTAAAAAGCTTGATAAACCATTTATTTTTTCGGAATTCGGTGCAGACACTTTGAACGGTATGCACAAGCTACCAAGCGTTATGTGGAGCGAAGAATACCAGAAGGAATATCTGAAAATGCAGTTTGAGGTATTTGACAGCTATGGCTTTGTAAAAGGCGAACAGATATGGAACTTTGCAGACTTTCAGACAACAGAGGGAATTATGCGTGCAGACGGAAATAAAAAAGGTATTTTCACCCGTGACCGTCAACCAAAACTTGCCGCTTATTATATAAAAGAACGCTGGGAAAAACTACCACTTAGTTTTAAAGAAAGGAACTAATCTGATGGAGAACAATTTCGGAATACGTGATAAGCTCGGGTATATGCTTGGCGATCTTGCAAATGATTTTTTCTTTATATTTGCAAGCTCTTTCCTTATGGTTTTTTATACTAATGTGCTTGGAATTGCACCGGGCGTTGTTGGTACCTTATTTGTTACCGCGAGGGTTATTGATGCTTTTACAGACATAGGTATGGGGCGTATTGTTGATATAACACCCGCTCGGAAAGACGGTAAATTCAGACCATGGATAAAGGTTATGTCAATACCTGTGTGTATTGCAGGATTTCTACTGTTTGTACCGCAGATTGCAACCCTCCCTATGCCCTATCGTATTGCTTATATTTTTATAACTTATATACTGTGGGGCAGCATATTCTACACCTCAATCAACATTCCTTACGGGTCAATGGCATCTGCCATAACCGGAGACCCGGGAGAAAGAGGTCAGCTATCCACATTCAGAAGTGTTGGTGCGGCTTTGGCAGGTGCAACCATAAGCGTTACCGTACCACTTATAGTTTATAAATACGATGCCGCAGGCAATCAGACCATACTTCCCTACAGATTCCAGTTTATTGCAATAGCATTTGCAATACTTGCATTCATCTGCTATCGACTATGCTACGGCATGTGCCGTGAGCGTATTGTGATTGAGAACAAAAATCGTGAAAAAACAACTATCCGAAGCACTTTAGGTAGTGTGTTCTCTTCAAGAAGCCTTTTGTGCATAATAGCGGCGGCGGTGATACTTCTCCTTTCAATGCTGCTTGCACAGTCCCTTAATATTTATTTGTTTATGGACTATTTTAAAAACAACACCGCCATGTCGGTAGCAGGATTCCTTAACACAGCGGCAACACTATCGCTCGCTCCGTTTACTAAAACAATAATAAAAAATATAGGGAAAAAGGAAGCGTCCTCCATTGCGCTCCTGTTTGCATCAGCAGTTTACTTTTTCGTCCATTTTGCAAGAATTACAAACCCTTGGATTTTCTGCATATTTGTAGCCCTGGGCAATCTTGGAACAGGAACATTTAACCTTATGATATGGGCATTTATTACTGATATTATAGACAACCGGGAAGTGCTAACAGGCACAAGGGATGACGGAACAATATATGCATTTTATTCCTTCGCCCGAAAAATCGGTCAGGCTCTGGCAGGTGGATTAGGTGCATGGGCTCTTGAAATTGTGGGATACAAAACCGCAGTGGCCGGTGAAACTGTGGTTCAAGCAACAGAAGTTGTTGAAAAAATATACTCCTTTGCAACACTTACTCCTGCAATTTGCTACCTTGCAGTTGGTCTAATTCTCACATTCGGATATCCGTTAACTAAGAAAAAAGTTCAGGAAAATTCTCAAATACTTGCAAGTAAAAGAAACAAAAAAATCCTCTGACGAGGATTTTTTTGTTTGGTTGATTATTCAGGAAATCCTTCCGGAACTATCTGCGTCCATATATCAGGTGCTCCGAGATTTGGTGTTTTATCCCAACCAATATATTTCCCGTAAAATTCATTACTTCTGTTTTCTTCATCAAATAAATCGTTATACTGAAGATTTTCATACCGGTTTATCCATTCAGCCTCAATTCCTGTGGCTTCGCTGTATTTAATAAATCTATTGTTTGATATTGAATAGTAACCCATTGCGTTCATAGCCGGAATAACACGTTCAAGTGATGATAAAAAGCTATGATACGATGGCAATTCAATACCTGCCACCTCAAGGAGTCTGCTGGAAAGAAAGTTAAGGCTTGTACATTCTACTGTATCCTCAGGTATATCATAATTTGCCCATATAAAGAATGGCACCTTGTACTTGAGCATTTGTTGATCAAGGCTCTCAAAAGGTCCGCCGTGAAGCTCATCATAGAATTCTGTTTCTATTTTCGGAAAATGGTCACCGAAGAATAAAACAATTGTATCTTCAGGGTAATTTTCAAGTTCCGTCAGCAAATACTCAACAGCAGAGTCCGTTTCCTTTATCACAGAAAAATACTGTTCTGCCTTTGGATATTCCCGGCTATATCCTTCAAGTTCAACCGTTTGTATATAGTTTTCCCCCTCGTAGGTATATCCTCCATGATTTTGCATTGTTACGCCAAACAAAAACAACGGCTTGTTCTTTTCTTTAGTGTGGAACTTGTTCATAACATACTCAAACATTTCGCGGTCACTTACATATTTACGAAGCACATTAAGTCCTGGATAACTGTCTATAAACGTAGTCTCTGAAAATCCCATTTCAGGATACAGTGTATCCCTTGACCATCCGTCTGCATAGTATGGGTGAGTGGCAATGCTTTTATATCCATTATAGTTGAGAAGCCATGCAAGAGTATATATCTCACCGCCTATATGTTGCTGATACGGCACTGAATTTTCAGGAAGGAACGCCATAGAATGACCTGTCAAAACCTCAAATTCGGAGTTCGCAGTGTTAGCACCGTATACAGATGATAGTGCATACCCTCTGATTGTATTTTCTCGAAGAGAATCAATAAATGGTGTTATGGGAACGTTTGAATTTATTTCTTTATTTCCAATCACACGAAAATCTGCAAAGGATTCGTCCATTACAACTATAATGTTTGGAAGATCATCCGTATCTTTAACAACAGGCTCATATTCGTTTTCATAAACCTGTATAGTGTGGGGACCATAATTTTCAGGCTCACGTATAAATGAATCTCTCACTCCCATAAAAAAGTTCAGATAATATCCATTTTTCTCTGTGCCCTGAGTTTCCCACATTTTTATGGGTACATTTATTGTACCCACCCATATAATCATAAAATATACAATAGACAGGGTAAGAGATGTAAGCCGTGCTCTTTTATTTGCAAATCGGGGAAGTTTCGGAATACATGTATGAACAAATGCAGTCACACCCCACAAAAGCCACGAAAAAACCATACCCGAGGTCAGGTTAAGTTCGTATTGTCCCGCTACATTAAATGCAGTGCCGATGGATGCGAAATCCATAGGTCCCAGTTCCTTACCACGGAACTGATATATAAAACCATTTGACATACATAAAAAAGCCAGAGCAAACGTGATTATCACATTTGAAAACTTCCATCTTGCAGAAAATGCAAACACAAGATTTATAAGCATATACACACACAGAAGATTAAGAAATGTCTTATAATATCCAACCTGATGCAAATTCCCGGAGCAAAGCATAGGCGCAGTAATAAAGAAAGTTACTGAAACCAGAGCCACACTCCATGCGTAATTAATATAAAACCTGGCAGCTCTCGGAAGTTTTGTAAGCTTAAAGGACCCAACCACAAAAAACAGAGCCGCAAAAATAAGACCTGTATACCAATTAATCCTCAGGCAACCGGCTATAAATGCCATAATCGCAAATATAATGCCAAATATTCTGTTTTTCTTGTCAATCATAAATAAAGATTTAAGTTTGTGCATCTATGTTAATCCTTTCGGTAGTATTTCAAAAATATGATGTGTAAAATTACGTAAAATAATCCCTACTGAATAAATCTTAATTCACTTTTTGAAGGAGTGCAACTGCTTCAACGTGACATGTATTTGGAAACATATCAACTGCAGTTACCTTTTCAAGCTTATATCCGCCTTCATTCATAAATTTTATATCCCTTGCAAGAGTTGCAGGATTGCAGGATACGTATACTATTCTTTTGGGATTGGCTGAAATAATTGTGCTGAGGGTTATTTCGTCGCTTCCCTTTCTTGGCGGGTCGATTATAACCACATCAGGTTTTTCTCCGCTCTTTATAAGTTTAGGAACAACTTCTTCCGCACTGCCTGCATAAAATTCCGCATTTGTGACACCGTTGACTATAGCATTTTTCTTTGCATCTTCGATAGCACGCTCTACTATTTCGACACCGATTACCTTTTTGGCTTTTTTTGCTGCGGTAAGTGAAATTGTACCTATTCCGCAGTAAATATCCATTACCGTGTCATTTTCTCGTATATCCGCATATTCAATTGCTTTATTATACAGATTTTCCGTTTGAACAGGATTTACCTGAAAAAAGCTATTGGGAGAAATTTCATAAACGCATCCGCACAAAGTGTCGGAAATAACCGATTTCCCGTAAATTGTACGGTTTTCCTCTCCAAGAACCAGATTTGTTCTGTTTGGATTTGTATTAAGAATTACGCTTGCAACAGTTCTGTCAGCGCTTACAAGCTTATCTGCAAGTTCTTTTTCAAAAGGAAGGGAAGAACTTTTTGATGAAATTACAACCATAGTTTCCCCGGAAAATCTGCCTCGCCGTATAAATATACGCCTTACACAACCTTTATGGGTTTCTTCATCGTATGGCTTTACGTGATATTCCTCCATATATTTAAGGACTGCATTAATTATATTTTCGTCCTCACCCATACCCAGCATACATCCGTTTAAGGGAATAATGTTGTGACTCCTGAGGGCATAAAATCCGCAAACCTGAGAACCTGTTTTATCTGATCCCACGGGGTAGACCATTTTATTTCGGTATCCTATATCAGAAGGAGCCGGAATAAATAAAACTTCTGTGCGAGGATCCTGATTTCCTATTCTAACAAGTGCATCGTATACAAATTTTCTTTTTAGTTCCGATTGAGCCGGATATTTAATATGCATAAGCTGACATCCGCCACACTTTTTATATGCAGAACATTCAGGCTCTCTGCGATGTTCTGATGGAGTAATTATACTAAGACATTTTCCGTAGGCATAAGATGATTTTACTTTAACAATCAACACTTCAACAACATCACCCTTTGCAGTAAAGGGCACAAAAACAGTAAGACCGTCAACACGTCCGACGCCCATACCTTCGTTTGTTACATCTGTGATTTCAAGAGTTGTTTTATCGTTTTTCTTAACCATACGCCTATCCTTTAAAATTGCTTTTTTTATGCGCAAAAGGCGAATGCCTAAGCATTCGCCAAATTATTAATCATTTTCGTGCTCTGCAAGATACTCCTCAAAACTGCTTACCTTTGCCTTTTCAACGCGACCGCCGCCGGGGTATGTTGTTGGTAAATCTTCGTCAACAGGATAATTATATTCCTTTTTGGGCGCAGGTTTTCTATTGTAAGTATTTCTGCGTCTTTCATTTTTGGGAGCTATTACTATTTTACGATAGGGTTCTTCACCAATTGAGAATGTTGTTACATTTTCGTTTGACTGAAGATTAGCATGAATAATTCTTCTTTCATAAGGATTCATAGGCTCAAGTGTGTACTTTTTGCCTGATTTTGCAACCTTATTTGCAAGCCTTTCAGAAAGAGCTTTAAGAGATTCTTCCCTCTTCTGTCTGTAGCCTTCAGTATCAATGGTTACTCTTGTGTAATCATCGCGTGATTTGTCCTTATTTGCAACAAGGGATGTGAGGTACTGCAAGCTATCAAGAGTATCACCTCTCTTGCCTATAATAATTCCCATATCATCGCCTTCGAGCTGAATATTGAGGTTCCCATCTTCCTCTGCAGATGAAATTTTAACCTCCATACCCATTGCTTCAAAAACGTCTGCAAGGAACTTTTCAGCAACATTTTCACTATCAGATGTGCCTTTAAGCTCTACCTCAATCACTGCATCTTTTGAACCGAGACCGAGAAAGCCTTTTGAGGCTTCTTCTACTACTTTATATGTTACTTCATTTTCAGAAACACCAAGCTCTTCAAGAGCAAGATTAAGTGCTTCTTCAATGCTTTTTGCGCTTTTTGTTATCTTTTTCAGGGAGTTTGACATCAAAATCGTCACCTTTCTTATCAAAATAATAATTGAGTGCTACTTGCTGAACAAACTGCATTACACTGCTGATTATCCAGTAAAGCCCCATACCTGAAGGCAGGATAAATGTGAAATAACCCGTCATAATAGGCATAATAACATTCATAGAACTTGTCATTTGATTAGCTTGCTCGTTAGCTGCAGTATTCGCAGTTTTATTCTGGCTCTGCATAAACTTTGAACTAAGCCATGTAGTGAGCACTGCCAATATAGGAATGAGTATAAGTAACACTATACTGAGGTTGCTGAAATCGCCTCTCATAAGCGGAGCAATCGCAGCTGAGGGCTTTTGAGACAGGTCAAGACCGAGAAAATCAAAGTTAAGCGCCCAATCAAGCTGTTCGCCAAGAGCTGAACACCATTTTGAAAGAGTTATCTGACCCATTTGAATAATGTTTGAAGGCTCTGCACCTGCATACTCACCAATGAGCGTGGGAAAAGTTTCTGCAATCTTATCTCTCAAACCACCTACTATCTGAAGCTTGTCTGCACTCCAGTCTGTTACACCGGCAATGTATGTGATAGGTCTCTGAATAACGTGATAAAGTCCGATGAGTATAGGCATCTGCAAAAGCATCGGAAGGCATCCGCCTGCCATACTTACATTATTATCTTTATATACCTTCATCATCTCTCTCTGGAGCTTTTCTTTATCATTTGCATACTTTGCCTGAAGCTGTGCAATGATAGGCTGAATTTTCTGCTGCTTTCTCATTGCTTTCTGTGATTTAATATTGAGCGGAAGCAATATAAGCTTAACTACAACGGTAAAGAGTATAATCGCAAGACCGTAGTTCTGAACAAGCTCATATATAAACCCAATGATAAATCCAAGAGGTCTTTTAATCAAAAATTCGTACATATTATAAATCCTCTCTATTTGCTGTCATTATTCTCCGGAACAGGATCGTAGCCTCCCTTACACAAGGGATTACATCTGAGAATACGCCAAAGCGCCATCGCTCCTCCTTTAATTGTTCCGTATCGCTCCACGGCGATGTAGGCATATTCCGAACAGGTAGGAATAAACCGACAGCATGATATGCCTTTCTTAGGCGAAATACGGTGTCTGTAAAATAAAATCAATTTAAGTATAATTTTTTTCATAATCGGATTAATCTACGGAAAACCTTCACTCGCCGTAAAGCTTAAGCATTGCAAAAGCCTTTTGAAGGTCACGTGTGACCTGCAAGCTGTTTTTTCCATCAATTCTGTTTCTGGCAACTATTATAATATCATAACTGCCAACCACATTAACAGATGCCAAATCAAAGGCAACTCTTAAAAGGCGCTTGGCACGGTTGCGCTTTACTGCATTACCTATACCTTTGCCCACAGTGAGCCCTGCACGGACTATCCCCCGTTTTGTCTGAACGGCGTAAACTGCCACACAACCACAGGCAACATTTTTGCCTCTGGCATAGAGCCTCCGAAAGTCTCTGTTAAGCTTTAATCTGTTTTCTTTTTTCATAAATCTTTGAATACACAAAAAGGCAAAAAGCACCACGACTTCTTGCCCAAACATCAACACTTAGCAGACATTATGCTGAAAGCTTCTTTCTTCCCTTCTGTCTTCTGCTAGCTAAAATCTTTCTACCGGAAGAAGTACTCATTCTTTTTCTAAATCCGTGTTCTTTTGATCTTTGACGTTTTTTCGGCTGAAATGTTCTTTTCACGTCCCTGCACCTCCTATTTCATATGCTTCTAATAAACTTCTGACCAAACAAAAGTCCTGTTTACAATCAGACACCTAAACAATTATACTAACTTTAAAGAAATTTGTCAAGACTTTTTTGCTTTTTTTAATACATTTATGAAAAATGAATAATACAATAAGCAATTAATGGAGATTTTTTTCTTATCTTGTTAACACATGAACCCAGTTATCTTTTTTATATCTGAACAGACAGACAATAACCTTTATAACCTCGTCACTTTTCATAAACGCAAACACAACAGGTACAGACCAACAAAGCTTTGAAGCTACAAATGCCGCAGGTAGGGCGATAAACCATATACAAACAGTTTCCGATATAAGGCAAAACGCCGTATCTCCTCCGCCTCTCAGAACTCCCATTATATTAATTGCAGCAAATGAGACAAAAACCGTTATAACAGCCATAACATCAATAAGCTCACCTGCAAGCCTAATTGTGTCCTCCGAAAAATCGTAGAATGAAAGCATAGGCTTTTTTAAAACCAATATAAAGCCTGCTGCAAACAATCCAAGTACAATTGCAAAAATATTAAATGTGAATGCCTGTTTTTTTACATAATCCACATTTCCCTCACCTATTGATTTGCCTACCATTACCCCTGCAGCATTTGCTACACCGAACAGAAATATTGTAGAGAGTTGCTGAACTATGCTCATAATGGAATTTGCAGCCACCGGATCACCGGCTGAATATGTAATATGACCGAGAATACCTGCTTGCACTGACATACCGAGAGACCATAAAACTTCTATTACAAGTACAGGGGTGCCGTGACGAAGCATATCGGAAATAAGGTATCCGCATTTTAAGAAAATATCCGAAACACGAAATCCGAGCCTTTTTTCAACGAAGAACAAATATATAACCGTAATAACAAACTCACTTATACGTGCTGCTAAGGTTGCAATTGCCGCACCCTCAATACCCATTGTCGGGGCACCAAGATTGCCGAATATAAGAACCCAGTTTAGAAACACGTTAAGGCAAAATGAAACCGTATTTACCACAACTGATATTCTAACCGACTCTATACTCCGGAAAGAACACAAAACAGTACTCCCGGGAGCAAAGATAAAATATGCAAAACCTATAATTCTGAGATATTTCGCACCTGCAGATATAAGCTCTGCATCGTTGGTGTAAATCCCCATTATACCCTCCGGAAATAAAAGGACAATCGTTCCCGCGATAATACCAATTACCACCGCAACCCGAAGAACTAAAGAAAAAATTTTACGGATTGCACAAAAGTCACCTTTCCCATAGTACTGAGCTGTGAGAACACTACCTGCTCCTGCAAGACCGAAGCACATAATGGTGAGTATGAAAAACGGCTGATTTGCAAGAGCCGAAGCCGATAGAAAAACTCCTGTACTATCTGCCTTCCCAAGCATAAGAGTATCCATCATACTCGTTGAAAATGTGATAAGGTTCTGAAGTGCAATCGGCAATGCAATTTTTAAAATTGACATATAAAATGATTTGTTTGTAATAAGTTTCATTATGCTATCTCCTGATATTGTTGAATATAATTTTAAAGTAAGCAAGCAAACAATTTATAATGAATTCCGGTTATTGGTAATAAGCTTGATTGCTTTATTAAGGTTTTCTACTTGAATTCTTTCCTCTCCGTACGCATACTCACCATCTAAAGTCCAGTTAATACTTTCCTTTGTTTCGATGATAAAGCTCTTTGCACTTAAAAAGGTTATCATTTTTGTATTGTATTTTTTAGAGGTTAATGCAATAACTATTTCGTTAAGCTCAAAAAAGTCTTTGGGCAACCTTATAAGCAAAATCTCAAACATACCGTCGCTTAAGTCAACCAATTGTGGATCAAAGTTAATTAGACCGCCTACAGATGTAGAATTACATATTGCACCAAAAACAAAATCGTCCTCAATCACAACACCATCTGCCACAAAGCGAAGATGCTTGCTTTTTAAGTTTGCAATATCTTTAATTCCCTCTAATGCATAAGCCAGATGTCCCAGTGCATTTTTAATATTTTGCGGCGTTTTATACGAAGCCTCGGTAAACGCACCAAAGGATGCTACATAAGAGAAATTTCTTCCATTAAATGAGCCAATGTCTATTTGCTTGGCAGTACCGTTCATTATATCACCGGCAGCATTTAAAATGTTTTTAGATAATCTCAAGCTATTCGCAAAATCGTTTGTACTGCCTGAGGGGATATATCCGATCTCTACATCAGCCCCGGATTTTAATACTCCTGCAACAACCTCATTAAAGGTACCGTCCCCACCTATTGCTACAATCAAATCAAAGTTTTGTGCATTTTCCTTTGCAAACTTTTTGGCATCACCGGCAGCTTCGGTAATACACACTGTACTGTTATATCCGTTCTTGCCGAACAATACAAGAACATCGGTTAAATATTTATTTGCCTTTTTTGTGCCTGCACAAGGATTCATTATTAGTAAAAGATTTTTCGTTTTTTTCAAATTAATCACTTCACTTTTTTTAATGATATTTTTACATTCATAAAACTGAACGATGTATTCAATATTCCACATTCATTGTAGGCACAGCCTTCAGGATGTGCCGAAAACGGTTCGTCGGAAACCGCCGAACCCTACACGTTGTGTATATTGCCTGTACAACTCGGATGCCCCTTATTTTGTCAATATGAAAAATTCATCTCAGATAAAATCATTGTATCAACAAATAAAAATTTTGTCAACAAAAAAGGAGAATATGTGTGCACATTCTCCTTTTAATTACGCTCTTGGATGGGCTTTTTCGTATACTTCCCTTATATGAGAATCTATAAGACCTGTATAAATTTGTGTGGATGATATATCAGCATGACCCATCATAGTCTGTACTGCTCTCATATCAGCACCGTTTTCAAGCAGATGTGCTGCAAACGAATGACGAAGTGTATGAGGAGTGATTTCTGATTCTATACCTGCCTTTTCTCCGTATAGCTTTATAATTTTCCAAAAACCCTGGCGTGAAATGCTGCTTCCTGAGCAGTTTACAAAAAGCATTTCACTATCATTACCCTTAAGAAGTTTTGGTCTTGCAACATTCACATAATCAGAAATTGCCTGAACCGCTCTTTCACCGATAGGAATAATTCTTGATTTACACTTTATGTATCGCATACGAAGTTCAACATCAGAAAGAGTTAAACCGATAAGTTCTGAAACCCTGATTCCTGTAGCATACAACAACTCTATCATAGCCTTATCCCTTGACCCTTTAGCTTCATTCACATCAGGCGCCGCAAGAAGGCGGCTGATTTGTTCTGAAGTGAGAATTTTAGGCAATTTTTTCTCCACATGGGGAGATTCAAGGCTTATGGTAGGATCTGCAATTGCATCATTATTTATTTTAAGATATGCATAAAATGAACGAAGTGACGTGAGCATACGTGATATACTTGCTGGCGCTCTCCCGCTTTTCTTCAGCTCGGCAAGGTACGTAATAACATCGTACTTAGTCGCTCTTTGCGCGTCTGTAACTTTTACGTTGGTGAGATATGTAATATATTGTGTAACGTCACGTCTGTACGATTCAACTGTATTTTTTGACTTATGTTTTTCGTTCTGCATATATGTGATGTATTCTTCAACACAACAAGTCATATATGTTTCTCCTTTTTTTGTACAATGATAATGTGGGCGCACCCCACTGGAGTATATTATACCATACCACAAAATTTTGTGAAGAGCTTTTTGCAATTTTTGTAACAAGCACTTTTCGGCTTTACTACAAATGATTTACGGTATCATTACAAGAGTTTCGAAATCCACTGCATAAATGTTGTGGTTAAAAAACTTTGAAAAAGGGAAATGCCACAAAATACAGAAAGAAAAAAAATTGACATTAATATATATTTACCTAAAAAAACTTTTTTGTTTTCATGGCTCAAAAACGACATTTTTAGTGAAATTGACGAAAAAACTGCCAATAAAGGGATGTATAACAACATTTCAGGAAATAGCCCGGCACATACTGCAACTCCTTTTATCCCATAAACACGACAAATTCCCGCTGATGTATAACCTATAACAAAGCTCCTTTCACAAACAGCGGCAATATTAAGTAAAAATCCCGGAAGCAACCATCCCGAAACAGTAATTATACCCCACACTATAAGTTGTTTTTTCAACGTCCCGTAAAAAACACCGCTGCCAAAAGTGGGAACATCTGCAAAAAAATTGGAAAGATATCCAAACAAAGTCTCACACCGTGCATCTGACATTTTACCTGCAGATATACTGCCTAAAACAGATGAAATCACAATCATAAGCAGAGGTACTACTGCCGTTTTTGAATAATACTTTATTTTATCACCCATACTCACACCTCACCCTTTAAATCATATTTCGTAACATTACCACATATACCATTTTTTTGAGGAAAAAGCCTTGACAAATCAAAATTCATATGGTAGAATACTGTACGTGTACGGAGAGGTGGCCGAGTGGTTGAAGGCGCAGCATTGGAAATGCTGTGATGTGAAAGCATCCGTGGGTTCGAATCCCATCCTTTCCTCCATGAAAAAAAAGACATTTTAGGATGTCTTTTTTTAGTTATATTTGTTCCATTCAGAACAAGTGGTATTTTCTTCGTAAGTGATATTACCCTTTGAGCTGTGATATTCTCCTACGGCGAGTTAAAGAAACAAATATAATATTACTGAAACCGAAGGTTTCAATATCACTTTTGATTTATCAAAAATACCGCTTTGAACACAAGTTTCAAAGCGGTATTTTTATCTTTCAAAATCAGAACTTAAAAATCTACTTCATGGTAGTGAGCTGTGAAATTGACAGCCGGTGTAGAGATTTTTATAATAATTCTGCCATATCAAGAATAAGTCTTTCCGTCTTTTCCCAACCAAGACAGGGGTCGGTTATTGATTTTCCGTACACTCCACCGTCAGGATTTTGCGCTCCGTCTTCTATATAGCTTTCAATCATCATACCCTTTACGAGATTTTTGATATCTGTACTATGACGGCAGCTATGAAGAATTTCTTTTGCAATCCTTACCTGCTCTAAGCACTGCTTATTTGAATTTGAATGGTTAGTGTCTATTATAACACCGGGGTTTGCAAGGTCAGGGTGTGCGGCGTAAGTTTCTGCAAGATGCATCAGGTCCTCGTAGTGGTAGTTAGGTATAGCTTCACCGTGCTTATTCACATAACCGCGAAGTATTGCATGGGCATACGGATTACCCTCGCTCTTTACCTCCCAGCCTCTGTATATGAAGGTGTGGGAATGTTGAGCCGCGGTAATTGAGTTCATCATCACAGATATATCCCCTGATGTGGGGTTTTTCATTCCCACAGGAATTCCAAGACCGCTTGCAGTGAGCCTGTGCTGCTGATTTTCAACAGACCTTGCACCTATTGCAACATAGGAGAGAATATCGGAAAGGTATCTATGATTTTCGGGATAGAGCATTTCATCTGCACAGGTAAATCCCGTTTCATTTATGGCACGCATATGAAGATTTCGTATAGCGATTATACCCTTCAGCATATCAGACTCCATTTCAGGGTCGGGCTGATGGAGCATACCTTTATATCCATCGCCTGTTGTTCTGGGCTTATTAGTGTAAATTCTGGGTACAATCAAAATTTTTTCCGAAACCTTTTCCTGAACATCGCGAAGTCTTGATATATAATCTATAACGCTATCCTCGTGGTCGGCAGAGCATGGACCGATAACAAGCATAAGCTTATTGGACTTTCCGCTTAAGATATCCTCAATCTCCCTGTCTCTTTGTGCTTTAAGGGCAGAAATTTCAGGAGTTACGGGATATTCCGCCTTTATATCCTTAGGAACAGGAAGCTTTCTGTAAAAATTCATTTTCATATCAATTACCTCCAAAACAAAACCTCACCTGCTAATCGCAAGTGAGGTTAATATGCAATAAATATACAAAACCGGAAAATAAACTATCCGTCAACAACTCACTTGCAGATTTTTCATACCAAAGAAAGCATAGCCAAAATAAAAGACTGCGCTGAAGTAATATGAAAAAGCATAAAACAAGTTAGATACTGACTTCATAATTTATTCCCTTTCTGAATAATATTATTTAATTTAAGCATAATTATACAGCTGCTTTTTTTGTTTGTCAACAAAAATTTAAAAATATGTTTATATTGCATAAAGAATATAAAAATCAAACGCAAGTATTTTCATATATATGTATTACTTAGCGAAATACACATTAAAATTATCCCATTCATAATAGGTATCCAATCCCATACGCCAACCTCTTAACCACAATAACCCATCAGTGCACCATGCTCGACTATTAATTCATCATCCACATACATGTCTGCATATTGTTCGTCGTAGTTGATATATATTTTATATGATACCACTTATCACCCTCCACAGGCATTATAAAGCGTTGGAATTCATAAATTGCGTTTCTGCTTTGTATCTGCTGTACCAAAATGAGATTGGTCTGGAATGGACTGTTATCCTTTGTAACACATTCTCATTACTGCTTACAAATTTCATTTCAACGTCTTTCGACTGAATCGCATCAAATGATTTTGTCGTGAGCTCTATTTATAACACTATTTATTCTGAACACTGTGTATAATAGCTCATTTTTAAGCACTTATGCTCAAAAACCGACAGTTTTTTTGTAAAAAAATTTATAACTTAGATATATTGACATATGTTTGTGCCTATGGTATAATCGTTACATAATTGAATATTTAAAGGCATAGACGAAGAGGGTATATTTGCTGAGGTCTTAAGAGAGAAATGACGGTTGGTGCGAGTCACAGACAGGGCTTATATATTTGTAGCTTCCGAGCCGGGAGGAAGAAAGCACAATTTTCCGCAAGTAGAACCTCCCCGTTATTGCTGCGTTAATGCATAGGGATTGTTTGATCCTGAGAGAGGCGGTAATTTTATCGCAATTTGAGTGGTACCGCGGGTGAATTTTGAAAATGCGCTCGTCTCAAAGTTTAAGCTACTTTGGGGCGGGTTTTTTTAGTAGCCCCACAAAACGGAGGTATTTATGGAAAACTTTATGGAGCTTGATTTAAAAATCAAGGAAATGGCGAAGCGAATTAAAGAGCTTCGTGAAATCGAAGGAATTTCCGAGCAGAAAATGGCTCAGCTTACAGGCATATCGGTTGATGAATACATAAAGTGTGAAAAGGGCGAAAAGGACCTTAACTTTGCATTCATTTACAGATGTGCATCTGCTCTTAAGGTTAATGTAACTGATATTATTGAGGGTTACAGCCCTAACCTTAAGTCATACACTGTTACACGTGCAGGCTTAGGTCAGCAAATTGCAAAGGCGCACGGTATGACCTACTATAACCTTGCATATGCGTTTAAAAACCGTATTGCAGAACCACTCTTTGTACGGAGCACATACGATGAAAATGCTCAGACAAAGGATATTGAGCTTACAACTCATACAGGTCAGGAATGTGACATAGTTATTGAGGGTAATCTTATGGTTCAGGTGGGTGATCATAAAGAAGTTCTCGGCCCCGGTGACAGTATTTATTACAACAGTGATACCCCTCACGGTATGATAGCAGTAAATGGAAAAGACTGCTTATTCTACGCTATCGTTCTCCGTTCTGACGAAGAAGATGCAAAGGGTAAAACTTCCGATATTATACCGGAGAAAATCATCGGTTCAATTCACCGTGACACTAAAGACAGAATTTATCATAATTATATTGATGTTGAAGAAAACGAAAAAGGTACTCCGCTTTCGATTAAGTTCAAGAACACAGAAAACTTCAACTTTGCTTTTGACCTCGTGGACGAGCTTTCAAGACGTGAGCCTGATAAGCTTGCAATGCTCCATATAAGCCGCGACCTTACTGAGAGAAGGTTTACCTTTACAGATATGCGAAAAGCTTCTTCTCAGTGCGCGAACTATTTTGCTTCATTGGGCATCAAAAAGGGCGATAAGGTAATGCTGGTATTAAAGCGCCATTATCAGTTCTGGTTTGCAATGCTGGGTCTCAATAAGCTTGGCGCAATTGCCATCCCTGCAGTTAACCAACTTCAGGAACACGACTTTGAATACCGTTTCAAAGCAGCAGGAATTAACACCGTTATCTGCACTGCCGATGGAGACACAACACATCAGATTGAAATCGCAGCAGAAAAGTGTCCCACTCTTATAAACAAGCTTATTGTTGGCGGCGAAAGAGAAGGCTGGAGAAACTTCGACGAAGAATACACCCGCTTCAGCACCCACTATAATCGTTCAGAGGATTCTCCCGGTGGTGATGACATTATGCTTATGTACTTCACATCAGGCACATCAGGTTATCCCAAAATTGCAGCTCATAACTACAAGTACCCCTTGGGTCACTTCCATACAGCAAAGTACTGGCACTGCGTTGACCCCGACGGGCTTCACTTCACAATTTCTGATACCGGTTGGGCAAAGGCTATGTGGGGAAAGCTTTACGGTCAATGGCTCTGCGAGGCTGCAACCTTCACATACGACTTTGACAGATTTGATGCAGCAGTTATTCTGCCTATGTTTGCAAAGTATCATATAACCACATTCTGCGCACCTCCCACAATGCTTCGAATGATGGTTAAACAGGATATTTCAAAATACGATTTCTCATCTGTTCAGCATATGACAACTGCCGGTGAGGCTCTTAACCCGGAAGTATACCGTCAGTTTGAAAAGGCTACCGGTCTCCAGATTATGGAAGGCTTCGGTCAAACTGAAAGTACAATGATTATAGGCAATCTTATAGGCTGCCCCCACAAAATCGGTTCTATGGGTAAGCCTGCTCCTATCTACGATGTTGAGCTTCAGGATGCAGACGGCAATCCCGTTAAAACAAGTGAGCCCGGCGAAATCGTTATCAAGGTTAAAGACGGCGCTCCCTGCGGACTATTCACCGAGTATTACGGCGACAAAGAAAAAACCGACGAGGTATGGCACGACGGCTACTACCACACAGGTGACGTTGCCTGGAGAGACGAGGACGGCTTCTACTGGTATGAGGGCAGAGTTGACGACGTTATCAAATCATCAGGCTACCGAATTGGACCGTTTGAAATTGAAAGCGTTATTATGGAGCTTCCCTACGTATTGGAATGTGGCGTTTCTGCAGTTCCCGACGAGGTGAGAGGTCAGATTGTAAAAGCAAGCATTGTGTTAGTTGACGGCACTGTTGCAAGTGAAGAACTAAAAAAAGAAATTCAGGTTTATGTTAAGGACAAAACAGCGCCTTATAAGTATCCCAGAATTGTCGAATTTCGTGACAGCTTGCCAAAAACTGTAAGCGGTAAGATACAGAGAAATAAGCTTTAATCAAAAATATGCACCCATTCGGGTGCATATTTTTACTGTTCAAATTTATCACTTTACAAACAAAAAGGGGGTATTGCACCACCCTTTATTAGTTCTCAAGAAATTCCACAAGAAGGTTTATACAATTTTCTATATCATCTTTATCCGCCATTTCAGATGGTGAGTGAATATATCTTGTGGGTATTGATATAGCTCCCGTTTTTATACCTGCCCCCATGGTATGAACTGCACCTGCATCTGTTCCACCTGCAGTTAGCACCTCGAGCTGATATGGGATTTTTTTATTAGCTGCAAGCTCAATTAGCTTATTCCTAACTTCACAGTGACAAATAACCGAACGATCCATAACCTTTATAGCCGCACCGCCTCCGAGCTTAACCGCCATAGGCTTATCGGATGGTGTGTCTCCCACATCCGTTACATCTATTGCAAGAGCATAATCCGCATCCGCTCCGAACGCTGCGGTTTTTGCACCACGAAGTCCTACTTCTTCCTGAACTGTGAACATAAAGTATATTTCATTTTTGGGGTTTTCAATGCGTTTCATAGCTTCTATCGCTACATAGCATCCAACTCTGTTATCAAGGGCTTTTGAAATAACGGTTGTACCATTTTCATAGTAATCACCCACAAAAACTCCCATATCACCAACGTTTATATTACCTTTATTTCCTGTATCAATAAACATTTTATCAACAGTATATTTCTCGGTGCCGTGTTCGACTCCCACAACGCCTATCGTGCCGTCCGCAAAAATTACACGTCTGCCCATCATATCCTTTATACGCAGACCTCCCACAGGGGCAAACCGGAAAAAGCCTTTATCGTCTTTATATGTTACAACAACACCGATTTCATCCATATGAGCACATACGAGGATTTTCTTACCCTTTGTTCCCTTTTTTACAATCAAGCTCCCAAGGGGATCGTTGAAAATTTCATCACAGTAGCTCTTTATTTCGTTCTTTATAACCTCAGAGATGTTTTCTTCTCTGCCTGATGCGCCGCTACACTGTGTAAGTTTTCTCAGAAGCTCCATTTCATTATTCCTCCAATTTCCCTCAAATACGCTTTTGCAAAGGCTTTCATAGCCTCAATATCTTTTAAATCCGCAACCCCTACCGGTGAGTGAAGGTATCTGCAGGGCACCGAAGCACTTGCAGTTACTATCCCACCTGCGGCAAGATGAATGCTCCCCGCATCGTTACCCCCCGCAGTTGTGCGCTTTAGCTGATATGGGATACCGTTTTTATCCGCCATTTCCGCCAAATTCTTAAAATGCTCATTATTTACTATGGTTCTTCCGTCCATAAAGGAAAGGGCAACTCCTCCGCCACAGGTTGTAACCTCATTTTCAGGCTCCACCTTATAAACATCCGAGCATGTAGTGCTTTCGAGGACAAGTGCAGCATCGGGACTTATTGCCTCGGCACATACAGTGCTTCCCCGAAGTCCTACCTCCTCCTGAGTTGTAAAGCAAGCATATAAATCAAATTCGGTTTCTTCTTTTAACAACTCTGCAAGCACTGCACATCCGGCTCTGTCGTCTATCGCCTTAGCCTTTATGCGAGTGTCTCCCAAAGCACCGTAAACTGTATCGAATGTGGCATAATCACCTATCGATACAAACTTTTCAGCCTCTTCCTTTGAAGAGGTACCGATATCAATATATAAGTCGCGAACCTTGGGAACACTGTCACGTTCGCTTTCGGATAAAAGGTGTATTGCCTTAACACCGATTATTCCCTTTATTCCGTTTTTAAAAAAAACTTTTTTGCCAAGAATTACACGTGTATCTATTCCGCCTACAGTTTTAAATCTTAAATAACCTTTATCGGTGATTCCCGAAACTATAAATCCTACTTCGTCCATATGGGCGGAAATCATTATCTTCCTGCTGCTGTTCTTGCCTTTTTTGTATGCTATAAGATTGCCCAGCATATCAGTTTTTATTTCTGTTACAAAAGGCTCAATTTCTGCCCTGATTATGCTTCGGATTTCACCCTCATCACCGCTTACACCATGAGCGTTACAAAGCTTTTCTATAAGCATAGCCATTCCTCCCAATCGTCACCAAGCTCTTCAATAAACCTTACAAGCAAATCAGAGGTTGCCTGAAGGTCGGAAAGCTTCATTGTTTCTACCGGGTTATGCATATATTTAAGAGGCAGTGACAAAAGACCAGTTGCAACACCTGTTCCGGCTATCTGAATTGCCCATGCATTTGTTCCGGTATAGCCCCCGTCCACGTCTATTTCAAATGGAATTTTATGGTTAGAAGCTGTGTCAATCAGCCTTTTGCCGAGTCCGGGATGGATATTGGGTCCTTTTGAAATTACAACGCCGCACCCACATTCATATGCATCTGAGCTATTATCAGGAGTTGTTCCATGACATACGTCTATCGAAATGCTTATGTGAGGTTTTATAAGATTAGTCGCAGTTTTTGCACCACGGAGACCTACTTCCTCCTGAACAGTTGCGACGGCATATACGTCCGCGGCTGCAGATGTGTTATTTATTCTTTTTAAAACATCGGCAACAACTGCAACACCGGCTCTGTCGTCTAAAGCTTTCAGGCTGATTGTTTCTTCTTTCATCTCGCCTACAGACTGAGCAAATGTTATTGGCGTGCCGATTTTTACAAGCTCCGAAATGCTTTTACGGTCGTAACCTGTATCTATATACATTTTATCAGCTTTAAGCGCCTTTTTTTCTTCTCCATCGGTTTGAAGATGAGGAGGTTTTGCGCCTATAACTCCGGTTATATCACGACTTCCGTGCACTGTCACCTCGGAGCCGGGAAGAATTCTGCTGTCAATTCCGCCCACACTTACAAAGCTTAAAAAGCCTTTTTCGTCTATTCCTGAAACCATCAGTCCGATTTCGTCCATATGAGCTTCAATCATAATCCTGAGAGGATTTTCCTTACCTGAACGCTTTACTGCCACAACATTACCAAGGCTGTCGGTAAAGCACTCGTTTCCCAAATTCCGAAAAAATTTTTCAATCTCTTCGGAAAAATTATACTCAAAGCCTGACACACCGCGCATATCGCTTAGTTTTTTAACTAAATCCTTCAAATCTTTCCTTCCTTTACACTAAGGGCAAGATACATTCCTAAATATTTTGCACCTATATTTCTTTTTTGCATCTCTCCGCATTGGGAGATTTTTTCCATAGCAAGAATAAGCTTTTGTTCATCTGCGTAGCCTGCTATACTCCTGAGCTTTTCGGAATAATCTGAATTTATAACGTTTTTGAGCATTCCCTCCTGAATAAACAAAATGTCCCTTAAGAACAAAAGAAGAATATCAAGAACTTCGGGTAGATTATCCTTATTCGCATCAAAAAAATCCGAAACATCAAAGGCTTCGTTATAATCACCAGAAAGTATACCCGATACTGCTTTGAAACATTCGTCACGGAGAATTGAAAATTCAGGGCTCCTAAGAAGATTTTCAAGCCTGCCCGGGTTCCCGTCTGCATAAGAAATATAAAATCCCAGGCTATCCCCCATGCCCGGATACTTTTCTTCAATATGTTTTTTCATCCGTGCTGAAGAAACGCCGTGAAAATGAATGGAAGCGCATCTTGAAATTATGGTTTGCAATAGCTTTGTAAGATCGCTTACAACTATAATGAACGATGCATAAAGAGGCGGTTCCTCGAGAGTTTTCAAAAAGGCATTCTGAGCCTCGGTTGTCAGAAGGTCTCCCTCTATAATATATACCTTTTTATTTGAATAGAAAGGCTTTATGAGCGCATCGGTATTCACCTCACGCATCACGTCAACACCTATTGTTTTTTTGTCCTTTTCAGGCACCACATGCTTTATATCAGGGTGTGTTCCCGCCTTTGCCATAATGCAGGATTTACAAGTTCCGCAGGGCGAGAGCTCACCTTCACAGCAGGTTGCAGCGGCAATAAGCGCAGCCGCAGTATGCTTTCCCATACCCGGCGGACCTTCAAAAATATATGAATGAGAGCTTTTACCTTTTCTTATTGCCTTTATAAGAGTGTTCATAAGCTCTTCGTGAAAAATATCATAACCGTACATCAGGCATCTCCTTCGAGTTTTGTAACTATGGTATGCTTGTAGTATTTTTTTAGCTTTTTGTCTATAAAATGAACAACAAAAAACCATACTATCATAGCAATAACTCCCACTATAACACTCACACCCTCTCCCCATCCAATATGTGAAGATATTAAGTAACCTGCAAGAAGGGCAATAAGAGGTGTAATATAAACAAGAAAGGCTGCGAAAAGAATTTTCGACGCAGCCATTTCAAAAATAACCGTATCACCCGGATTTATACCCGGATTTGTTTCTGCAACAATCTCTGTGTTCTTAAGCGAGCACTTAGAAGAGCAAGAAGCACAGCTTTCACCGCACGCGCTTTCACGGATAACGGATATCACTGTTTTTTGCGGAGTTACGGATCTAACACGTCCTGTTTGATTCATACACGTTTCCTCCCTTTATACGCACTGCATCCGTCTAAGAGTTCTTTTGCATGAGCTTTTGATGCATCTGTTACGTCGCCCCCGGAGAGCCTTGCAACTTCAAGAATTCTGCCATTTTCATCAAGCTCTGAAACAGAAGTTTTTGCAACATCCTCCGCAGTATCTTTCAGGATAAGAAAATGATGGTCGCACATTGAAGCAAGTTGTGGCAAATGCGTGATACACAAAACTTGCCTGTTATGGGATATTTCAAAAAGCTTAACCGCTATTTTCTTTGCCGCAATTCCTGAAACACCGGTGTCTATTTCGTCAAAAATCATAGTTTCAACACCGTCGGAAAGGATGGATTTAAGGGCAAGCATAGTTCTTGAAAGCTCACCACCTGATGCAATTTTCGTAAGGGGTTTAAGGGGCTCACCGCCGTTTGTTCTTATTAAAAACTGCACACTGTCCAATCCATTTGAAGTAGGCTCAGAAGGATTTATCTCCACAGAGAATTCCGCCTGCTCCATATTAAGTTCGTGAAGGGCAGACGTGATTTTTTCGTTTATCTCTGAAGCTGCCTTCTTTCGTATTTTTGTAAGCTTTGCTCCAATTTCCAACATCTCGGTTTTAATTCGCTTTTCTTCTGCATCAAGCTTTTCCAAAGTTCCGTCCATATCGGAAATAAGAGAAAGCTCCTCTGCCGCACTGTCACGGTATTTAAGGATCTTTGATATATCGCCTCCATATTTCCGCTTTAACTTATTTATAAGCTCAAGGCGCACTTCTGTTTCATCAAGGGCAGCTTTGTCAAATTCCAATGTATCGGAATACTTACGTATTGAATGTGCCACATCCTCAATAGTGTACTTTACTTCCTCGAGAGCGTTATATGCATCTTTTAAAACAGATGAATATTCCGACACACTACCCAATGACGAAATCGCAGATGAAACTGCATCATAAGCACATCCTCCGCCATCAGAATTATAAAGAACACCATAGGCATATCTTGCACTATCTGATATTTTTTCTGCATTTAAAATCTCATCTCTTATCGAAAGAAGCTCTTCTTCTTCCCCGGGAGTAAGATCTGCACTGTCGATTTCATCTATCTGGTAGCTTAAAAGGTCGGCTCTTTCAGTTTTTTCGCGTTCGCCCTCCGAAAGCTCACGAATTTTAGCCTGTATTTTCTTAAGCTCTCCGAAAAGAGCTGAATATTTACTCAGCTCATCACCGTTTTTTGCATATTCATCCAAAAAGTTTATATGGCATGATGGAGACAACAGAGCCTGGTTGTCGTGCTGACCGTGAATATTTACAAGGCATCCTGCCACTGCACGCATTGATGCAAGAGGGACTACTATACCGTTTATACGCGCGGTGCTTTTCCCGTCGGCAGTTACATCTCTCGACAGAATAACAGTTCCGTCCTCTGCATCAGCACCCAACTCTTCGCATAAATCAACAGCTTCGGAGCTTCCGTCAAACACTGCCTGAACACGGGCTTTTTCTGAATTATGGCGCACAAAATCACGGCTTGTTCGCTCGCCGAGTATCATATTTATTGAATCAATTATAATTGATTTTCCGGCACCCGTTTCGCCGGTGAGGACGTTTAAGCCCTCTTTGAATTCAATGTGCACATCCTCTATAACGGCAACATTTTTTATATATAGTTCTCTGAGCATTTTAATCTCCCGGTATTAGAATTTAACAGTCGCCACCAAAATATCTGTTAAGCTTTTCTGTGAGTTCGTGGGCAACAGAAAAGTTTTCTACTGCAATAAAAATTGTATCGTCACCTGCAATAGATCCTGCAATTTCATTGTGCATCTCCTTATCAACCGCAGCTGCGACTGCAGAAGCCATGCCGGGGTGAGTGCGGACTATAACAAGATTTCCCGCTTCCAGAACGGAAACTACATCCCCGGCAAATTTCCGGAGCGGATTATCCCATCTTGCTGAAACTGCATATATTGATCCTTCACTGTCGGGAACCTTTATCACTCCAAGCTCTTTTATATCTCTTGAAACAGTGGCCTGAGTAACATATATGCCAAGCTTTGAAAGCTCCTCCACAAGCCTTTCATGGGTACGGATTTTATTTTCTTTTATAATAGTTAATATTGCATCGTGTCTTGAATTTTTCATTGCTCTTACCTCCGCTTAAAGAAGCTTTTCTATCAATGTATCGTAAAATGAACGTCTTACAGTTTTTATAAGCTTTACGATATATTCCGATTTCGTTATTGTCACTTTATCCCCCGGCTCAAGTTCGCACACAGGCTCCCCGTCTACAGATGCCAGAGCCTTTCGGCATATACCGCAACCAGATGTAATTACTATAGGCTTTTCAGCGGGTAGAACCGCAGGTCGTGCCGTTAGCATATGAGGGCATATTGCCGTTGCAACAAACAGCGACATCAAGGGGTTTACCACAGGTCCCCCTGCAGAAAGATTGTAACCTGTTGAGCCTGTGGGAGTGGAGATTATTATTCCGTCTGCCACATACTGAATAATTTTTTCTTCGTCAGAAAAAAGCTCAATTCCGATTAAGTTTACTCCTCTTGCCTTTTCTATAACTGCATCATTAAGAGCATGGAAAAGGAGAGTTCCCCCGTTTTTACGAGTGATTTCCACATCCATCATCATACGACTCTCAACTGTGTAATCACCGGTGAGAAGGGCCTCGATTGCATCATTAATGGAGCATAATTCAACCTCAGACATAAATCCTATTCTTCCGAGATTAACGCCTAAAATCGGCACATTTGCCTTTGCACAGGGTAGAGCGGCGTTTATAACCGTACCGTCACCACCTACTATAATTGCTGCATCAACATCACAATAAACGTCAGTGGAAAACTCCGTTTTTTGGACTTTGCCTTCAAATTCTGAGGGCAAAACAACCGTAACCCTTTTGTTTATTTCCTCCACAAGCTTTTTGGTAACTTCAAGCTCAGGATCTTTTTTAAGGTTTGGAATAATTGCAACTCTTTGCATATATCTTCCCCCTTTTACTTGTTTTATGCATAATATACACAATCATTATACCATAAAATGTATAAAAAATCAAGACTTTTGCATAAAAAAACAGCGGACATTAAAATCCGCCGCTTACCTTTATTATTTCACCTGTTATAAATCTGTTTGAGTTTGCAAGGTAAAGAACTGTTTCTGCAACCTGCTCTGGTGTTCCGATTGCACAAAGAGGTGTTACGTCCTTAAGAGACTGCATATCATCAGCAGACAGATGTTTATTCATATCTGTATCAATCACTCCGGGAGCAACGCAGTTTACACAAATCCCCGAAGGGCCAAGTTCCTTTGCTAAGGCTTTTGTAAATCCCGCAACTGCAGACTTTGCCGCTGAATAATGCACTTCACAGCTTGCGCCATCAATACCCCAGACAGAAGAAATATTTATTATACTGCCATTATGTTCTTTAATCATATATGGTACAAATCTGTGAGTAGTAAGGTACATCCCCTTAACATTCACATCGAACATTCTGTCCCAGTCTTGCTCTGTAATTTCAGTAAAAAGCTTCTGCTCTGCGATCCCTGCATTATTTACAATACACTGAAAATCCCGGCAATGTTCTTCTATTTTTACAAGGTCATCGCTTTTGCTCACATCCGCCTTAATTCCCACTGCGCCGTATTTTTCAGAAATATTTTTTGCTTCATCCTCACTGTTTAAATATGTGAAATATACAGTCCAGCCGTTTTCCGAGAAAGCCTTGACGCAAGCTCTTCCTATTCCGCGGCTTCCGCCTGTAATAAGAACATTTTTCATATTATAGTTCCTTTCCGTTAAAGAAGCTGTCGCACTACTGCGACAGCCCTTTAAAATTATCTTCTTCCTCTTGGTGGGCGTCTCCTTGTTTTATCCTCAAACCTTGTATTGACAGGGCGCTTTGTTCCTGTTCTGTTTACTTGTTGAGCTTGCCTTGAATGAAGACGTCTGAGGCGCTTCTTTCGTTCGTATCTCTTTATATTTATCTGCCTGATTATAAAAGCAGCAATAACCAACACAACAGGGATAATAAAGAATGGGCTTGTAAGAACTCCAACAATAAGATTAAAGATAAACAAAAGCACATTCCGCTTTACCTCATTGGTTGCAATAAGGTCTCTGTATTCAAGGAGATTACCATTATAGTTATATGAAACCTTACCGATAACGTCACCTTTCTTTATAGGTGCTTTAATTTTTTCGGGAAGATCAATTACTATCTCAACAATGTCGGAAATCTCACCTTCCGAGGGAAGCAACGCAGAAACGTCACTATCCACCGTAAGACCTACACGCTCATCGTTTTTCGCCTCGATTACCTTTGAATCGGAAACAATATCTCCCGCTGTTACAACTGTGCGATATTTATAATTTTTAAAACCATAGTCGATAAGGCCTCTTGTTGTTGTATAGCAAGCATCCTGATTTTCGCTTTTCATAACAATACACAAAAGCTCTGTACCGTCTTTTTCTGCAGTGGTCACAAGGCAATAGCCGGCATCGCTTGTATGACCCGTTTTAACTCCCGTGACTACGTTATAATAATACTTTCCTGAACGAGCAGTTCCTACAAAAAGGTTAGTAGATGTAAGATTTCTGTCTGTTGTATATTTATTTGTGGGTGGAATATGATATATTTTCTGCTTTACAATTTCCCGAAAGGTTTCATTTTCCATAGCGTAGCGGGTCATTATCGCAAGGTCTGACGCGGTTGTGTAATGATTTTCGTCGTGGATACCGTATGCATTCACAAAATTCGTATCTGTAGCACCTAAGTCTTGAGCCTTTTTATTCATAAGGTCAACAAAATGCTGAGGACTGCCTGCGATGTGGGTTGCAATAACATTGGAAGCATCGTTTGCAGAATAAACCATCATTCCGTTTACAAGCTGCTCCATTGTAAGCTCTTCACCAATCAGAATACCCATATGAGAGTCCTCATTTGTTATGGGAGCCAAGGATGCCAGATCCGCAGTTACAACATCGGAAAAATCACCATGTTCAAGCGCCAGGATGGCGGTCATAATTTTTGTGGTGGATGCGGGATACCGACGCTCATCGGGGTTTTTACTGTAAATAACCCGTCCCGTTTTCAAATCCATAAGCAAAGCAGATTCTGCCTTAATCTCGGGCAAACTGAAACTTTCGTCCTCAACGTAAATATTATCGGCAAACACAACCGCATTTGAAAACATCATTATAATGCACATTATGGTCAAAATAGTTTTTTTCATATCTTACCTCCAAAACTCTTTTTAATTATACATCAAAAAAGAATTAATTTCAACAGTAATTTGATTATATCATAAACTTTTTTACATATAAAGTATCTCACATATAACTTTTCTATTACATTTCTACTTTTTTCATAAATGCCATTTAGGGTCAGTCCTGCACTTAGCTCGAAAAATGGTGGAATTTCGCAAACAACAGAAACACCCGTTGGAGAGCAAAACAAATATTGCTCCTCAACGGGTGTAATTTCATTCTTTTCTAAAATGCTTATCAAACGCCTTTTGAAGTTCAAGAATTACTACGGGCATAATTGATAGTACTGACACGAAGCACCACTGCTCACCCGACAAGGTTATTGTTCCGAAAAGTTCAGGAAAAACACAAACAACTGTCGTCTGAAGCAATACACCTACGACAAGGGAAAAAACAAGAAGTTTGTTTTTGAAAAATCTTTTTCCCAGTATGCTTTTAGGAGTTCTTGTGTTAAACGCATGAAGAAGCTGAGAAAAGCTCAGAACGCAAAATGCCATTGTTCTTCCAACCGTTAGGCTGCCGTGTATGTTAATCCCTACAGAAAAGGCAAAAAGGCTGAGAGAGCCTATGAGTATACCCTCAAGTACAATGGAAACTGCGGTACTAAAATCAAACAGTCCACCTGTATTTTTGCCATTTGCCAACAAATCACTATCTGAGGGATCAACCCCGAGGGCGATTGCAGGAAGAGAATCTGTAATCAGGTTAATCCATAAAAGCTGAAGTGCAGTAAGAGGCACAGGCAATCCAATGAGAATAGAAATAAAAACCGTTATTATCTCACCTATATTGCTGGAAAGAAGGAAATGAACGGACTTTTTTATATTCTCAAATATTTCACGGCCTAAGCGCACCGCTTTTACTATTGTTGCGAAATTATCATCGGTAAGCACCATATCAGAGGATGCTTTTGCAACGTCTGTCCCTGCAATTCCCAGGCTACATCCTATATCTGCATTTTTAAGAGCCGGGGCATCGTTCACGCCGTCACCCGTCATAGCTACAACCTTACCGCTTGCCTTGAGTGCCCTTACAATTTTTACTTTATGCTCAGGAGTAGTTCTTGCGAAAACATTATATTTAAGTACCGCCTCCCGAAGTTCTTCCTCTGTCATTACATCCAATTTTTTGCCCACAGTACACTCTTTAACATCTTGGGCAATCCCAACTTTTTTAGCAATTGCAAAGGCGGTTTCGGGATGGTCACCCGTTATCATAACAGGGCGAACACCTCCGCTTTTGCAGAGCCTGACGGCTTCCTCCGCCTCCTTTCTCGGAGGATCACTCATAGCTATGAGCCCGCAAAAAATCAAATTCTTATCTGTAAGGCTGACGCTATCAGGTTTATAAGCAACAGCGATAACACGAAGGGCATCGGATGCAAAGCTCCGGTTTGCGGAAATTATTTCACGGCGTTTGCTATCCGAAAGGGGTTCACAGGAGGTGTTGGTTTTTATGTGAGAACAAAGTCCGAGTATTATTTCAGGGGCGCCTTTTACAGCAAGACCACGATCTGTAAGAACACGCATTTGTTTTGTTTCGGAAGAAAAAGGCTCCTCGGATTTTTTTATAAACACACTGTTTATATCCCGCTTCTTACATTCACTGATTATTGCAAGCTCAGTAGGATTTTTTGTGTTTTCGCCGGAGCATATTAATCCCCATTCAAGAGCCAAGCTCTCGTTTCCGTACACTGTTTGCACTGTCATTTTATTCTCTGTAAGAGTTCCGGTTTTATCAGTGCAGATAACGTCCGCACCCCCCAGCGTTTCCACTGCAGGGAGATTTCGGACAATAGCTCCGCTTTTTGCCATTCTTTGGACGCCGATTGAAAGCATTACCGTAACTATTGCAGGCAAGCCTTCGGGGATAGCCGCCACCGCAAGGCTTACAGACATTACAAACATATCAAATGGAGCAAACTTGTGAAACACGCCAAGGACAAAAACAATGGCGCATATTCCCAGAGCACTGAGACCTAAAATTTTACCTACCTGCTCAAGCTTTTTCTGAAGAGGCGTTTGAACATCGGCGGTGTCTGAAAGCATAAATGCAATCTTCCCCACCTCCGTATTCATCCCGGTTGCAGATACAATTCCCACTCCATTTCCCGAGGTGACAAACGTTCCCGAATAAGCAATATTGGTACGCTCTGCCATAGGTGCAAATTCGTCAGGCACAATTTTTTCATTCTTTTGAACGGGCACACTTTCGCCCGTAAGCGCGGATTCATCAAGCTCAAGATTTGTGGCTCCAAAAAGGCGTACATCTGCCGCCACAACATCCCCTGAACGCAGTACAAGAATATCCCCCGGCACTACTTCCTCCGAGGGGACAGTAAGCTCCGTGCCGCCTCTTATAACATTTGCAACGGGTGCAGACATCTTTTTTAAAGCTTCAAGGCTTTTCTCTGCCTTATGCTCCTGAATAACACCCAGTACCGCATTGAAAACCACTATTGCCATAATGACTATCGGCTCTGCCATATCTCCGTCATTATCCATTATACTCGTGAAGAAGGAAATACAGGCGGCGGCAATTAAGATAAGTATTAAAAAGTCGTTGAACTGCTCAAAAAACAAAAGCACAAGACCTTTTTTCTTCTTATCCTTAAGCTTGTTTGCACCATACTCCGAGAGCCTTTTTTTAGCCTCCTTGGGCTTAAGACCTGATGCTATATTTGTTTTAAGTCTTTTCTCAACCTGCTCCACAGCTTCCGAATGTATCATAAAGCTCACACCTCACACCGATTGCTACTTAAATATATGAGATGCGTATTAGATTTATTCAACAAAAAAACTGTTGAATACACAACAGTTTTTTAAGATTACATATCAAACAACGAAACCTGGTCTGATTCGGGTAGACCGTCAAGGCAGCGGTTGAGTTCCAGGATTTCCATTGCAGTTTTTGTTATTCCCGTTCTTATTCTAAGCTCTTCTCTTGTTTTGAAAGGAGCTTTGTCACGTTCTTCTGTTATGCTCTTTGCCGCATTCTCACCCATTCCGGGAAGTGCGTTAAGAGGCGGAAGTATACCTGCCTCTGTCTGCAAAAAGTCGGTTGCGTGGGATTTGTAAAGGTCCACCTTTACAAAGTTAATTCCCCTTGCATACATTTCAATACAAATTTCAAGTATGGGTATAAGGTTTTCTTCCTTGGGAGAAATCGTGTTATCCTTTTTCTTTTCGAGAAGCTCCTCCATAGCACGGCGTGCAACCGCCATTCCGTTCGCCATAATGGAAGCATCAAAATCATCGGCGCGAACTGAGAAATATGCTATATAAAAAGCCTCGGGATGATGCACCTTACAGTAGGCAATTCGGAAAGCCATAGTAACGTATGCAACCGCATGGGCTTTCGGGAACATATATTTTATTGTTTTACAGGATTTTAAGTACCACTCGGGAACATTTGCAGCCCTCATAGCTTCTTCATCCTCGGGCTTTAAGCCCTTACCCTTTCGCACTGCCTCCATTATTTTGAAGGAGTGACCGGGCTCAACACCCTGGTTTATAAGGTAGAGCATAATATCATCACGGCAACAGATAGCGTTACGCAGGGTTGTTGTTCCGGACTGGATAAGATCTTGAGCATTGTTAAGCCACACATCCGTACCGTGTGAAAGACCCGATATTCTGACTAATTCGGAAAAGGTTGTAGGCTTTGTATCAACAAGCATCTGACGAACAAACTTCGTTCCGAACTCAGGAACCCCGTATGTACCAACGGTTGAGCCTATATCGGAATTAATTTTAAGTGCATCGGTGCTTGTGAAAAGGCTCATAGTTTCAGGGTCGTCAAGGCGTATTTTTTGAGGGTCTATACCCGTTAAGTCTGTAAGCATCCTGATTACCGTAGGGTCATCGTGACCAAGCTCATCAAGCTTCAATAAGTTCTGGTCGATGGAGTGGTAATCAAAATGGGTGGTTATAATATCGGAGTTCACATCGTCTGCCGGATGTTGAATAGGGCAAAATTCGTGTATGTCGTTTTTAAACGGCACAACTATTATTCCGCCCGGGTGCTGACCTGAAGTTCTTTTTACTCCAACGCAACCTGCCGCAAGACGTTTCATCTCCGCGTTCCTGATAGGAATTTGCTTCTCTTCCGAATATTTACGAACATATCCGTAAGCAGTTTTTTCTGCAACAGTGCCTATTGTTCCTGCCCTGAACACGTGACCCTCACCGAAGAAAGTTTCGGTGTATTTATGAATTGTGGGCTGGTATTCTCCTGAGAAATTAAGGTCAATATCAGGCTCTTTGTCGCCCTTGAATCCAAGGAAGGTTTCAAAGGGGATATTATGCCCGTCCTTCAAATATTCTGCTCCGCATTTGGGGCATTTTTTATCTGGAAGGTCACAGCCTGAAATATCAGTGCCAAGAACAAATTCAGAGTTCTTACACTCCGGGCAAATATAGTGAGGCGGCAGAGAGTTAACCTCTGTTATATCCGACAAAAATGCAACGAAGGATGAGCCCACCGAGCCTCGGGAGCCTACCAGGTATCCGTCACTGAGGGATTTTCTTACAAGCTCCTGGGCTATTTTGTACATCACTGAAAATCCGTATGTTGTGATTGAGTAAAGCTCTTTTTCAAGGCGCGCCTTTACAATATCGGGAAGCGGGTCGCCATAAATAGCTTTTGCCTTATTATATGAATCGTTTACTATATCTTCTTGAGCACCCTCGATTTCGGGAGGGCATTTTTCTTTCGGGATAGGTCTTACATCCTCTATTTTATCTGCAATCAGGTTTGTATTTTTTACAACCACTTCATAGGCTTTTTCCTTGCCCAGGTACTCAAATTCCTTAAGCATTTCCTCGGTTGTTCTGAAATACAGGGGCGCCTGATTATCAGCATCCTTAAATCCTTTGTAATGCATAAGGATTTTACGGTAGTTTGCACCCTCCGGGTCTATAAAATGGACGTCACAAGTTGCAACTACAGGCTTTCCAAGAGCCTCCCCAAACTTAACAATTCGCCTGTTAAGATTTTTAAGGTCCTCATCCGTATTAATATGCGGATGGTCATCGGATACCTTCATATATGCATTATTGCCGATTGGCTGAATTTCCAGATAATCATAAAATGCAGCGATTTCTTTAAGAGTTTCCTCATCTGCACCGTTTACCATTTCAGAGAAAAGTTCTCCCGCTTCGCATGCGGAGCCAATTATAAGCCCATCACGTTTTTCTTCAAGAAGGCTTCGTGGAATTCTTGGAGTTCTCTGATAATATTTAAGGTGGGATGCCGATACCATTTCATAAATATTTCTTATACCCTGATGGTTTTTCGCAAGGAGTATAATGTGGTACGCTTTATTCCTCTTTCCCGCATCACGCGTGTCATACACGTCATTGAGTTTACTATAGTCTGTATGTCCCAGGCTTTCAAGCTCCTGCGTCATCTTAACAAAAACATCAGCGGTCGCCGCTGCATCATCTACTGCTCTGTGATGGTTTTTAAGAACAACATTGTAGAATTTTGAAAGCGTATCAAGACGGTGATTGGGAAGCTCGGGGTGCATACATCTTGCCAAAACCATTGTATCCATATGAGGGAAGTCATATGAAATCTCTTGGAGCTCACAATTATGTTTTATAAAGCCTGTATCAAACTTGGCATTTTGAGCCACCAGCACAGAACCCTTACAAAACTCAATAAATTCCGGAAGTACCTTATCAATAAAAGGTGCATTCTCAACTGTTTCGTCAGAAATTCCCGTAAGCTTTGTAATATGTTCAGGAATGGGCATACCGGGATTTACAAAGGTTGAATACCGAACAATAATTTCACCGTTTTTGATTTTTACGGCGCCGATTTCGGTTATGCCGTCCATTCTTTTATAAAGACCTGTAGTTTCTATGTCGAACACCACAAATGTACTGTCTTTCTTTATCCTG
>JAZRNL010000057.1:0-36236 GCA_045648165.1 Clostridia bacterium
GATTTCGCCCATTTCAAGCGATACAGGCTCCATCATCTGTCCCATTGTTCCGTCTGAAAGGAGCATAGATGTCATTCTGTACTTTTCAGCCAAGTCAAACCCCTTAAATGTGAGGTCCACCATTTCCTGAACTGAAGCAGGAGCTAAAACTATCATATGGAAGTCGCCATGGCCTGCGCCCCTTGTAGCCTGGAAATAATCTGACTGTGAGGGCTGGATACCGCCAAGGCCGGGACCTCCGCGCTGAACGTTAACTACGAGAGCGGGGACATCGCAACCTGCAAGATATGAAAGACCTTCACTCTTGAGAGATATACCGGGGCTTGAACTTGAAGTCATTACCCTCTTTCCTGTAGCGGCTACGCCGATTACCATATTTATAGCGGCAATTTCACTTTCTGCCTGAAGGAATACTCCGTCAATTTTCGGCATTCTCTTTGACATATACGCCGCAACCTCTGTCTGAGGTGTTATGGGATATCCGAAATAGTGGCGGCAACCTGCCATAATAGCAGCTTCAGCCAAAGCTTCGTTACCCTTCATCAAAACCTTTTCTGACATTTGTTTCAATCCTTTCCGAATTATTTTTCTACAGTTATTACACAGTCGGGGCACATAGTTGCGCAGAATGCACAGCCTATACACTGCTCCGGATCGGTTACAGCTGCGGGATGATAGCCTTTTGCGTTAATCTCGCCTGTAAGCTCTACAATATGCTTAGGGCAAGCGCCTACACAAAGACCGCACCCCTTACATAAATCCTTTTTGAATGTTACTTTTGCCATAAGTGTTATACCTCCTTTTGCCAACTTTGTTGTACATACAGCTTTATGGGCATTATGTTTTTAATATTTACCTTGTTGCACAAATCCTCGCGCACTGTTGTGAACGCCACAGGAATTCCGGACAAACGGCTCACATCTTCTGCGTATGATATGGAAGCTTCAACATCTTCAGGAGTTGTTATTCCGCCAAGATTTGAATTATTTATAAGTGCCGTCACCTTAATACCTGCAGCTTGCTCTACCTCTCTTAAAACCTCCATTGTAAGCTCCGGAGTTTTTGTAAGAGGGCGGTATTTGTTAATTACGAAAAACACCTCGTAATTTCCTTCATCAATAATTGAAGGAACATATCTGCCAAGAGCAAGTGCTCCTCTATCGTCACCGCCTACGTCCATAACTGCGAAAACGTCGGTATTATGGGATATTGTATACACTTCGGCCGGCAAAGCGGGCAAGTCCACATTTGAGCCTGCAAATTCAGAAGATATAAGTCGGATGCCTTTCTGACAAAGCATCTCGGCACTATCCTGGGTTCTGAAATATGGGTTTACAATATCAAGATCGGCAACTGCAACTTTTTCTTCATTCTCTTTTATCATAAGAGCGAAGTTCAATGCCACATTTGTTTTACCGCTTCCGTAGTGACCTACAAAAACTGAAATTCTTTTATAGCTTAAAGAGTTATTGTCCAATTGAACTCATCCTCACATTTTCCCCACTGAATACCGGTGATAGTATCGTAAAGCTTCTGGCTAACTGCACCGATTTCATTGTTGTTTATTTCAAACACATCGTCTTTATATCTGAGCTTACCAACGGGTGAAATAACTGCCGCAGTACCTGTACCAAAGCACTCTTCTAAAGTTCCGTTCTTAGCCGCATCAACCAATTCGTCTACTGAAACCTTTCTTTCTTCTACATCATAGCCAAGAGCCTTGCAAAGCTGAATTACAGAGTTTCTTGTAACACCGGGAAGGATACTTCCGTTGAGCATAGGAGTTATAATTTTGCCGTTTATTTTGAAGAAAATATTCATAGCCCCTACTTCTTCGATGTATTTTCTTTCAACACCGTCGAGCCAAAGCACCTGTGAATACCCGTCGTCGTGAGCTTTTACCTGAGCCGCTAAGCTTGCCGCATAGTTACCGCCTGTTTTAGCAAATCCCATACCGCCCTTAACTGCTCTTACGTAATCGTCCTCAATCCAGATACCAACAGGAGCCAGTCCGTTTTCGTAGTAAGCACCGCTGGGAGCGAGGATGATTATAAACATATATGTTTTAGATGGTGCAACACCGAGGAATTCGTCTGTTGCAATAACGAAAGGTCTGATATAAAGTGAAGTTCCGTCATCTTCAGGAATCCAGTCTTCATCAACCTTAACCACTGCTTTAACAGCCTCCACAAAATCCTCTTCAGGGATTTCGGGTATGCAAAGTCTCTCGTTACTCTTATTTGCACGTTTAGCATTCATATCGGGGCGGAAAAGTCTTGCCTTACCGTCTGCACCACGATATGCCTTAAGACCTTCAAACATTTCCTGACCATAATGGAAAACCATAGCTGAAGGGTCAAGTGAAATAGGTGCATAAGGAACTATTCTTGCATCGTGCCAACCCTTTCCCTCTGTGTAGTTCATAATGAACATATGGTCTGTGAAAATTTTACCGAAGCCAAGCTTCGCACCTTTTGCAGGTTTTTCTTTAGGCTGTGTTGTTCTTGTGATTTTAATTTCCATAATAAAACGCCTCTTTTTTTGTTTTTTCTAAATTCAGAAAAAAGCCTACGGGTGTACCGTAAGCTTTTAATTGGTAAACTATGTATAAAACACATCTCTGCAACAATCAGCAACCAACTTTTAAAAACTTATCGGCACGACAAACTGCACTAACAATTGATATGACAATAATTAGTGCGTTAATAATTATTATGTTGTCGATTAAGTAATTAGTTGCAAAACTCATTACAAATCCGTACCTTTCTGAATTACTATAAATTAAATGATACCACACAGTCCGATTTTTGTCAAGCAAAAGGGGATTTTTTTTCGGTTTTTCAATGTTTTTTAACATTTTTTTTAAAAATATTACCACACTATCCGGGTTTTAGGTAATTTTTCATAAAAACCTCTTATTTATGTTGATAATCATTAAAAAAAATGCTTTAAAACCTCAAGAATTGAAAGGTAGAAAGTTTTTTTCGAAACCTCGCCATTCGAATATGCAGGTATCCTTTTAAACTCCTCTCCATTTTTTAATATCACAACCTCACCAAGCTTATCTCCTTTATATATCGGTGCCGCAAGCTTTTCGGCGGGCTCCAATGAGTATTCAAATTCTGATGCATCACTTTTTTCGAGCAATACACATTCAGTTTCTTTTATTTCGCAGCCTGCATCTTCCGACAAGCCTCCGGAAATCTTAACACGGCCAAGCTCTGTCCCGGAAGGCACAATTTCTCTTACAGCATATGCTGAAAAGCCATAATCCAACATTGCCTTTGCACCGCTAAATCTGGCATTGGAATCAGGCGCTCCAAGAACAACTGCCACAAGTTGCATCCCGTCACGCTCTGCAGATGCAGACAGGCAGCATTTCGCCACTGATGTGGAACCTGTTTTAAGCCCGTTTGCACCGGGATAAAAGCGAATGAGTTTATTTGTATTTGCAAGCTCAAATCTCCCATCCCTTATAGTATCAGTCCATATTTTTGTATAATTGAAAATAATTTTATGCTTAAGAAGCTCCCGTGACATTATCGCTACATCTCTTGCGCTTGAATAGTGCCCCTCCGCATCAAGTCCGTTTGTGTTTACAAAAGATGTATTTATCATTCCCAGTTCCTTTGCACGCTCATTCATAAGCCGTACAAACTCCGCTTCACTTCCTGCAATATGCTCACCTATGGCAACAGCACCATCATTAGCAGATGCTACAGCAATGCCTTTCATAATCTCATCAACACTTACAACGTCGCCTGTTTCAAGAAACATAGTCGAACCGCCCATACTCATAGCGTGTTCACTTACAACAACACCGTCGTCAAGAGAAATTTTTCCGCTATCAATAGCCTCGCAGGCAAGGAGCATTGTCATAATTTTGGTAACACTCGCAATAGGCAATGCCTCGTCCGGATTTTGTTCGTATAAAACCTTACCTGTATTGAGCTCTGTTAAAAAAGCAGATTTTGCATTAATACCAAGATCAGGCTGTGCAAGCACCGATACATGCATCATCATATAAGCAATCAGGAATACCGCTATTTTTTTCATATCCACTCCCCCAAAAAACAATATTTACAGAAAATATATGAAAATTTAAGTGATAATATTTCAATTTTTGGAATATTCATTTTTATATTATAAAATTTTCCGAAATTAACAAAATACATATAGAAAGGAGAACTGATATGAAAGGTTATTTTGAAATTATTGATGTATATGCAAGGGAAGTTCTGGATTCAAGAGGTAATCCCACTGTTGAAGCAACTGTTTTTACCGAGAATAAAAATGCAAGCGCAATTGTTCCATCGGGAGCTTCAACCGGTGTCTTTGAAGCAGTAGAGCTCCGTGACGGAGATAACCGTTACTTCGGAAAAGGAGTAAAAAAAGCAGTTGATAACATAAATACAATAATTGCAGAAGCATTAATCGGAATGAACGTACTTGAACAGTGCGCAATAGATAAACGACTTCGCGAATTAGACGGTACGGAAACTAAATCAAAGCTTGGTGCCAATGCTCTTCTTGCTGTATCCCTTGCTGCGGCAAAAACAGGGGCAAAATGCCTCGAAATTCCACTATACAGATATATCGGAGGTTGCAACACATATAAGCTTCCAATTCCAATGATGAACATTTTAAACGGAGGTGTGCATGCAAGCAATAATCTTGATATACAGGAATTTATGATCATGCCAACAGGTGCAAAAAACTTTCGGAATGCCCTAAGAATGTGCAGCGAAGTTTATCATAATCTAAAAAAAATACTTGAACAAAAAGGTATGTCAACCGCTGTAGGTGACGAGGGCGGATTTGCACCAAACCTCAAAAATGACGAGGAAGCCCTAATTTTAATTTGCGAAGCTATCGAAAATTCAGGCTACAAACCCGGATATGATTTCGGTATTGCTCTTGACGCGGCATCCTCGGAATGGTTAACCACTGACGGAGTTTATAAATTACCAAAATCAGAGGCGGTCAGAACGAAATCAGAAATGTGTGACTACTTTGAAGATTTATGCAACAAATACCCAATCATATCAATAGAGGACCCTGTAGCAGAGGATGATTGGGAAGCTTGGAAAGAGATAACTAACAGATTAGGCGATAAAATCCAGTTGGTGGGTGATGATTTGTTTGTCACCAACGTAAGCAGACTGAAAAAAGGAATAGCCGAAGGTGTTGCCAATTCTGTACTTATTAAAGTAAATCAGATAGGAACACTGAGCGAGGCTTTATGCACAATTGAAAAAGCATACAGGAACGGATATACTGCCGTTATATCCCACCGAAGCGGCGAAACTGAAGATACTACCATAGCAGACCTTGCCGTAGCAATGAACTGCGGACAGATAAAAGCAGGAGCTCCTTGCCGAAGTGAAAGAGTATGTAAATACAACAAACTTCTTCGGATTGAAGAAGATTTATGTTTTTGCTCGGAATATCCCCATAAGCTTAGATAAGATAAAAACGTTATGCAGTGTGAACCGCATAACGTTTTTTATTAGTCAACCGCTTTTATAGATATTATTTTACCGTTTGTGGAAACGTATTTTGAACAAATCTTATACTCTGAGCCAACACCGATAGAAGTTTCAACAGCGTCACACCATCTGCCGTTTCGCACTACACCGTTTGCTTTAACCGTTACTAACGCCGTAAATCTACCAGGACGCTCAATCATTTTACGCTCGCCGTCGAGCATAATAAGGTCGTATTTCGCAGGCTCAACCGCAACATTTACGATTTCACCTACAAGAGCATTTTCCTTTTCAGAATATATATATCCACCCTTTTGCAGGCCTTGGATTGAATACTCACGAACCCCCTCAACCTTCACAACATACTCAAAAGGTACAGTTCCGGCAGTGCTTTTGTCAGAAAATGTTACCACCCTCAAAAAAACACCAACAATTGCAACTAATATTGCAATTATAACCAAAAAATCGATTATATTTATTTTCCCGGCTATTTTTCCGTTTTTCACGTTTTTTACCCCCTTAATCATCAACACCGATTATATATCCTGATGCAACATATGTTGTAGCTGATATATTTTGCTTCTCACCAATTCTTATATGTTGCTGTCCTATCTGGTAACCCCAGTCATTAACTGTAGCTTCAGCCTCAACAGTAAGTACAGCGTCTTTACATCCTTCAGTCTTGCTTGATACATATTTTTCCGACTGTTGATTAAAGTATGTGTCCTCAGAAGCCGTTACTGTAACATTGGTAACTCTGCCATAAGCATTATCTTTTGCATCAAGAAGGACTTTATCATCCGGAACCATACTATCTGCAACTTCAGGCAATACGCTTGTTACCCGCACGGTGTACGATACTGTTTTAGTAGAAGCACCAACAGTACCGGATAGTTTTGCAAAAACAAAAATCGCTGCAAAAACAACAACAAGGACTATAAGTATATCAATAAACGTTATTTTCTTTTTCATATTTCAAATCTCCTTACTTCTGAGATATTTTATCGTAATATTCTTCAGTTTGTCTTGTCATTGCTACCGCAGTAAACTTTTTACTGAATATTTCTTTTGACTTTTCACTCATTCGGGCATAAAGCGCATCATCAGAAATAAGCTTTCTTACGCCATCTGCCAGAGCTTCAGAATTTTTCTTCCGAACAAGAAATCCGTTATCGCCATCGGATATAACACCGGGATTTCCGCCAAAGTCAGAAACAACAGCGGGAATACCAAGACTCATACCTTCTAAAAGTGCAAGGCTTGTAGCTTCTGTTCCATAAGAAGCATTACACTGAATATAAGTTATATTCATAAGTGAGTCTACATCTTTTATAAATCCTGTGAATACAATATCATCTTCCCTGCCAAGCTCTTTAACCTTTGCTTTGAGATGCTCCTCATAAGAGCCTGTCCCAGCTATCACAAATTTAGCCTTGATACCCTCCTTAAGAAGCATATCTGCAGCTTCAATAAAATAGTCATGGCCTTTTATATCTTCAAGGCGCGCTACTATAGATATAACCTTTTCATCTTCTCCAATTCCAAAACGTTTACGAGCGGCTGATTTTTCCTCGGATGAAGTTGGCACAAGACCCTTAACACCGTTTAATATAACAGTGATTTTTGTTTCATCAACACCTGTATCGGTAAGATTTTCCTTAGCCGCTTCTGCAACCGCAATTATCCCGTCAGCCATTATGTTGTTGACAAAGCCGTTGATTTTTTTACCTATACCTTGTGAAATTGATTTCGGGGGCGGGAAAACGCTGTGACGGGTATATATAACTCTTGCTCCTGCAAGCCTGCCTGCAATTCTTGCCGACATAGAGGCATGAGTGTGTACTATATCAGCTTTTTCTTTGCGTATAATTCTCATAAGCTCACCAACGGCTTTAAAGTCAAGAGATTTGTCGGCTATCCCGTTAACCTCAATAATCTCAACACCAAGCACTTCAATGTGAGGCTTAAGCAAACTGTTTTTAGGAAGAATTACTTTGATTTCATACTTACTTCTGTCATATTCTGTAAGTAAATTGAGCAAAACTTTTCCGGCTCCCCCTATATTTGTATCACTTGATACTTCAATAATCTTCAACATATTTTAATTCCTTTCGTATTCAATCTTCTGTTTTTGAAGCAACAGTAACAAACGCTCCGCCTATTGCTATCACCATAAAGAAAATTGCCATTACTCTGTAATTATAAAATGTATAATCAAACATACTCTGCACCAAAAATGCAGCTACCCCGCTCATTAAGGCCGAAGCTACAATGCCAAAGTGCCTGTTCTTTTGCTGCAGATTAATCATATCTTTAAAGAAAATAAGCATAGATGCAATAAACACCCCTAAGGCAACGATACCGGATTCAACAATCAACTGCAAATACAAATTATGAGAATGGGGGGCTACAATGCCGTGATACGAATATTCAGGATAAATATTTCTGAATGCCGCTTCCCCTTGTCCTATGCCGCAAATCCAGTAATCCTTAAGCATATTTAGTGTACCGAACCAGATATATACTCTGTATGAGGTTGAACTGTCTGACATATCACCAACGCTGAGAAATCTGTTAATCATAGTTTCAGGTATCACAAATGGCAATAGCAACAATACAAATGGAATTACTTTCCATAGTGAGCTTCTGTAGTAAGTTATGAATATAAGCGCTGATGCCATAAAACCTATCCAACAACCTCTTGACTGAGTGAGTATCAGGCAAAGAAAAGTTGCTCCGAACACTCCTGTATAAACAATCTTTTGCCAAGCTGTTTTTGTATAATTTATTATTACAAGTGCAATTATAGGAAGTGCAAGGATAAGGTATTCACCAAGCACGTTAGGATTAGCCAAGGTTGAATAGGCACGCATCGTTGCTTCTTCAAACATATCGGTATCTATCCATGCATTTTGAGTATCCCATTTAAACATATATTGAAGTATACCATAAACAGAAACAACAGCCGCACTAATTGCAAAGATCTTCAAAAGTCCGGATAATGTTTTTTCGCTCCTTAGCTGGTCACGGATTATATAATAAAAACCAATAAATATAATGTACATTCCGAGGACGCCTATACTTCCCTTCAATGATGAAGAAAAAACAGTTGATAGCGATGAGATTATAAGAAATAACATAAGGCACAATCCGCATCTGCCCATTTTTATTCCATATTCCCCTTTATATGACTTATGACCGAGGACGGAAATCATAGTGAACAAACATATTCCCACCAGCACAAGCGTGGGAACTATAGGAGCTGCAAACACTGCAAAAAACATTCCGCTTACAGGATTTATAATTACCGCCCCAACCGCCGCAAGAGCCACGGGCATAGCATATAAAACCGACATTATTCCACCTGCAAAACCCGTTACAAGACCAACAAGAGCAGCAGATGTATATACATAAACATTAGGTACATTTTTATATACTTTAAAGCTTATATCATCAAATCCAAGGGAGGTCTTAATCCCCTTTATGCACATACTGCCGTCAAGATAATCTGCCAGACATATCCGCCGTAAAAATGAAATGCCAAATCCTGTTAACCCCAATAAAATCGCCAAAACACTAAATCTACCTTTCAGTAAATTCACTGTAAAAGAGCTTACAGAAGCAAACAATATTATAAGGGCAATAAACCGTGTATTCAACGAAAGTGCACCGGACATAAAACCTTGTACGTATTTAGAAATAATACTGTTATCCACTAAATTTTTAACAAAACCGGAAAACAATTTACACAAAGCTGACAGTAACGCGGTGGGGACACGAAGAATTCTGCATGCCATACTTGAATCTTCCAACGAATATTTTCCTCTGTATTTAACTGCTTTTACGATTTTACTATCTGCAAAAGCCGAACAGAATGCACCGTGTACCAGTCCAAACCATTGCCATATCTTGCTATCAGATAAGCAAGCCGTAAATTTACCCCAAAAGGAGTAAATAAAGGATAATATCACACTGTTCATCTCACACTACCTTTCTCTTTTTAGGAGATTTTTTATCAAATCAACACGAAGCAGAATTGTTGCTGCAAAATACACAATAATACCTATTATTGCACACAATCCGCAATATAACATATTCTCCAACACTCCCCCTGAAATAAAGACCAGAGCATTTGCTACAGGAACAATAACTGCCGCCATAATCATAGCCGAAACAAACATTTTCAGAATACTTATTATGTCTTCTTTATTAAACAGTTTTTTATCACGAAGTGAAAAAGCATTAAGTACTGCGTTGCAAATGCTTCCTCCTGCCGCCGCAAGGGCAAGACCGGGGGTTTTTAAAGTCCCGAACAGGGAATATGCAAGAGCTATATTTACCAATATACTGATTATGGAATTGCGCATAGGAGTGCGCGAATTCTTCATAGAGAAAAAATATTTACTAAGAACTTCATTAACTGCAAGTGCTACCATACCTACACTATAGCCTCTGAGCGCATTTGCCACTCTCATTACACTCTCAGAATCAAACTTGTTGTGCTCATATATGATACTCGTTATATAAGGTGCAAGCACCATAACTCCAACAGTTAAGGGCAAAAGAATTAAAAACATTGATTTTAAACTTGTAACAATGAGGCTTTTTGCTTCATCCTCTTTATTCTCCGCATTGGCTTTCGCCGCTTTTGGGAATATAAGATTAGTTACAACAAAGGAGAATACCCCTGTCATTACAACATACAATCGGTTAGCAAGTTCAAGAACCGTGGGTGCACCATCAATCCCTGATGCAAGTCGGGAGTTTATAACCGAATACAAAGGCTGGACCCATGTACTTACCAGCATAGGCCCTGCAAGCTTAAGAGCTGATATCACATTATAATCGTTTAACCTGAAATCAGGTCTGAACTTAAATTTAAACTTAATTAATGAAGGTATCTGTACAATCACCTGCAAGCTCCATGCAATGAGCATTGTATATGCAAGACCGTAAATTCCGAATTTATCTGCGCATAACGGAAAGTAAATAATAATCGCCACATTAGATATAAGGCTTATGATTGCAGGTATGTTGTATTCCCCGTTTGATTGAAGGAGCCCCACAAACGAAAATGCCAGACCTGTGAAAATTATCATAGGAAACATAATCGCCGTAAGATCAGCTGTCAGATTAAGCTTCGCACCGTCAAATCCCGGCGCAAGGAGTGATACGAGCTGATTGGAAAATATAATCCCAAGAAGAGAAATTACAATTGACACTGAAAGTATCATTACTATAAATTTGCTTGCAAACTTATCTGCTTGCTCTTTGCCCTCTTTTTCACCCACAGAGGTGAAAACAGGTATAAAGGAAGCTGAAATAACACCGCCGATTACCATATCAAAAAGCATAGTAGGAAGCTTAGTAGCAGTCATAAACGCATCAGTTTCAAAACCTGCCGAAAAATATCCTGCTATCATGGAATCCCGTACTAATCCACAGGCTTTGGCAAGCAATGTTACAACCGCCAGAAACACAGCAGTTGCCAATATTTTCTTATTTTTCAAATTATTCGCTCCTTAAACTGCGATTATAAAGACGAACCGCCATTTCTGAATTTTCTTCAGCAAGCAATCCTAACCTTTTCTTCACTGAAACAAGTTCTTCTTTAATTGCCGCGCTTTCAGTTATACATTTATCGGCAAGGTCAAAGAGAGTGTCTTCGTTAAGACCACGAACATCGGTATAAAGTGTTTGACCTGCATATTCCATAAAACCGCTCACCTTGGGATCATAAACTATACCTACTATAGGCACAGCCATAGCCGCCGCATATATAAGCATATGAAGCCTCATACCTATACAAATACGGCTTTTGGAAACAAGGCTCATTATCTCCCCCGGGGAGAGGCGTCTTTTTACACAAATCGCATCTATCCGATGTGCAATTTCGTCGCAAATCTCTTTATCCGTCGCCTGAAGCGGAAGCAGTACAGCCTTAACTCCGTGTTTTTTACGTAACCTGTCGAGCACCGCAGAAACTTTTTTTGAAAAATCATTGTCAGCATCTGATGCCCTACGTACCGAAACACAGATAAAATCACCTTCAATATTGGCGGTGATGTCACTGACGTCTCCTTCAGAACCAACAAGAAATACCGGGTCGGCTGTAAGCTTTATTTCAGGCTTGACAATACCCCACTCCGAAAGCAAATCAAGGGACTTTTTATCCCTGAGAGTAATTACGTGAACTTTGTTAAGCACGGATTTACACATTTTAACGTTTTTTTCTTTTCTTACCGGGCCTATACCATTTGCATAAAGCATCACCTTTTTCCTGAATAAAAGTGCAAGCTTTATAAGATATATATAGTATAGCAACGATTTGGTGCTGGTACCATCCTGAAGGAGAGTTCCTCCACCTGATATAAACATCCTGCAGCCAATTATCGAGAATAAAACAGAAAACGGATTTATGCGATTTATTGCACGAACTCCGTAAATTCTTTTCGTCTCTTCAGGATTTGCTGAAAGTACAGTTATTAAATCGCCCATGCCTTTTTTCTTGAATTCAGAAATGATTGAAAGAAGGAGGGCATCATCACCACTATTACCAAAACCGTAGTACCCGGAGATTAATATTCTTTTCATTTAAAAGTTATATCCCCTTTCCCCGACCGTTTGACTGATTAATTACCAAAACCCGGCAAGCTTTCATAAGCTTTCACATAGTCATCGGTCATTTTTTCAACTGAGTAATAGTCCGCCACGGTTTTCCTGCAATATTCAGACATTAAAGACATTTCGTCAGATGATTTTGTTATATATTTAATTATATCATCAAAAATTTTCTCGTCAGTTGTTTCGTCGCAGCCTCTGCAGCAGAAATTAGTTTTAATACCAACTTCAAGGCAATGCCTGTCAAAAAGCCCGATATAACCCTCATTACCCGCAATTATTGTGTTTTTTCCTGCCGCCATAGCTTCAAGCGCCGCTCGGCTCACGCCTACAAACAATGAAGAAACCGCAACAAACTTGTTGATATCAACTCTGGCTCCTGTAAGAATTACAGTTTCGCTACCACATTCCTCATTAGCTTTGTCAGCAAGGATACGAGATTCTTCTTCATCATTGCCACCGCCAACAACTACAATTTTCAGATTAGGAATTTCTTTTTTAAGCCTTGGTGCAAGAGAAATAAGATTTTTAGAAGCCAAGCTTCTGTCTTTATCCATTCGGCTCACGCCTACTATGCAGAAATCGTCCGGAGATATCCCGAATTCTTTTCGTACATCATCACAAGGTGTATCAGCCGAAAACTTATTAAGGTCAATTCCATTTATAGTTACAAAGATGTTTTTCTCGTCATAACCGTAATTATCTATAAGATATTTTTTAATATCGTCGCTGACTGCAACGCACCTTTCTCCCCAGTCGGTAATATATTTCAGCCCGAACTTAGTTGTAAACACCCAGTGGGCGCTTGTTATAAAAGGGAATTTCATTTTATTTTTCAGTTTGCCCAGAATGAATGACGGAATACGGGCATGTGAATGAACAATATCAATTTTTTCATTCTTTATGATAGACTTGAGTGTATTATACGCCTTTATAACATTAAGCGGATTTTTATTCTGTAGAGGTACTTTATAATGCCTGATACCTGCAGCTTCAACTTCAGCTTCATACGCTCCGCCGTTTGATGCAATAACAACTTCATATCCCCGGCGAACAAGCTCTTTGGATAGTTCAACAACATGAGTTTCGGCACCGCCGATATCAAATTGCATAAGTGCCATTAATATTTTCGTTCCCTTTTTCAAATGAACACTTCCCTTCTCCAACTTTTATGCTCCGTTAATTTAATTATATTCTGTTTTATTTTACCACGAATTTCGATTGATTTCAATATATTTAATAATAAATTTACATTACAAACAGTTATCTTTCCATTTCACTCCCTGCCGTTTTTTCGGAATGTGAAGATATAACCTTTTCAATTTCATCCAGCGAAAAAACAGACATATCTCCAACCACCGTATTTTTAAGAGCTGAAAGTGCATTTCCCACCCTCAGGCTTCGCTCAGGATCCCCCGTTTCAAGCAAGCCATACAAAACGCCTGCCACATATGCATCACCGCTTCCTACACGGTCAATCACTTCTATATCGGTGTATGGACTTTCTTTATAAAAATTTCCGCCACATAAAATATAAGATGAAAAATTATGACGAGTCGGGCTTATTACTTCTCGTTTTGTTGTGGCTACAAGCTCACAGCCGTAATCTGAAACATAGCCTTTCATAATACTTTGGAGGGTCCCGGTTCTTTGAAGCATCCGCCTCGATGTTTCTTCCGATACAAAAAGAAAATCTACTAAAGGAAGTATCTCTTCAACCGCACGCTTTGCATCTTCCTCACTCCAGAGAGCTACTCTGTAATTAACATCGAACGAGATTTTTGTGCCGCTTTTTTTAAATTTTTCTGCAGTTTGAATTACAGTTTTTTTCATTTCTTTTCCAAGCGCCATAGTAATACTGCTTATATGAAATATTTTTGCAGAGTCAAATACCCTGCCCGGAATTTCCTCTAATTTCAAACTGCACATTGAGGAGTTCTCCCTATCGTATAAAACCGACGACTTTCTGGGATACGCTCCCGCCTCATAATAATACACTCCAAGGCGTTTATTTTTTGATTTGTCAAATATCAAAAAGTCATCGCTCACGTTACCGTATCTGATGCGATTTCGGATAAATCTGCCGATTTTAGAATCGGGAAGCTTTGTGATTATTCCGCCGCGTGCTCCGAGCATGGCGGCACCTGAAACCACATTAAGCTCCGAACCGCCTCCAGTTTTAAGAAAAACATCACTTTGAAAAATCGTTTCTTTATCAGGAGGCGAAAGCCTGAGCATTACCTCACCCATACCAATTATATCAAATCTTGTACCTACTTTAAATTTAATCATAACTAATCCTCGTTTAATTTATTTTGTTTAGTTTTACCTATATCATATAGTTTAATCAAAAAAAGAAACAATCTATATTTATGATTGCTTCTCAATATTATTATTTACAAAAAAAATTAACCTAAAGCCAGAATCTCAGCATGTGATACACAAACTTTTTAAGATTATTTTAACATATTTTAGTAAAAAATACAATAAGTTTTTAAAAAAACTGCTGCATGAAATATCACGCAAAAGTTTTCTATCTTCTATAAGCACAGCCCTCATTTGAGCAGTTACTACATTTTTGCAAGGAGCAAGCGTGCTCTTTTTTTGTTTTTCCAATCACTGCAGTGATTGACTTGACGGGAGTAAGCATATCTGCATCCGTAAGACAAAGACCTATTTTTTTGCCTGCCTCCAACAGTTTTATAAAATCACTTTGGCAGTTAAGTGATAAATCTCCGTATCCCGGGCTGAACCTGGGGGTAATATATTCTCCGTTTTTTTTGACTTCTTCGGATATTATTTCGCAGATATCATCTGCATACATCTCTATCATAGCCGTTGCCGCAGCCTGAGCCGCCACGGCTTTTGCCGGGGACATCATGGAATACTTATATATAAGCATATCCACAGAGCTACCAAGAGTCGCAGCAAAAATCACGCCTTTTTCGCAATCTGTGAGGTGCTTTGCAAGGGCATTGCTATCTACAGAAAAACCATTAAAGGAAATTTTATCATTCGATATTTTTATTTCTGTATCAACAGAACAAAATCTGGGCGTGGCAGCTTCTGCAACTTTTGCAATCACATCTTCATAAATCTCCTGAAAATGCGGTTCGGGCAGTCCGTCACGAAAGCCCATATATCTGTATACTTCTATTCTGCTTACACTTTCCGGATTTCTCATTTTATAATCTCCGATACATTTTGTAAAATAGCTTTTGCAACGTCAGGTTTATTCATTGTGTACACATGGACTGCTTTTACCCCGTTTGCAAAAAGGTCTATAATCTGCTCTGTGGCATAAGCTATTCCCGCCTGCTTCATAGCCGGAGGATTATCGCCGTACTTATCAACTATCATTCTGAACCTTGAAGGAAGGCTTGTACCTGAAAGCTCACATGAACGGGCAATCTGCTTTCCGTTTGTAACAGGCATAACCCCGGCTATTACCGGAACGTTTATGTTCTTTTCGGAAAGTCTGTAAAGAAAGCTATATAGAGCGCTGTTATCAAAAAACATTTGTGTGGTTAAAAAGGAGCATCCGTTTTCAACTTTAATTTTAAGATTTTCGAGGTCACGGCTTCTGCTTACACACTCGGTATGGCCCTCTGGATAGCATGCGGCGCCAATGGAAAAACCGCCAAACTCCTTAATTTCCTTTACAAGCTCCGAAGCATATGTATAATCACCATTAAAATTTTCTGGCATTTCCTTCGGTCTGTCACCTCTCAAGGCAAGAACATTTTCAATACCTGCCGCCTTAAAAGCCTCAAGCCGTTCAATTATAGTTTCCTTTGTAGCACCTATGCAGGTAAGATGTGCAAGGGCGGTTACACCTCTGCTTTGTACATCATTTGCAATCTCAAGTGTGTTTTTAGAATTTCCTCCACCGGCTCCGTATGTAACACTCATAAAGTCGGGCCTAAGCTCTGCAATTTCTTTTACCGCGCTCCTGATACGCTCAACATCCCCTCCGGGCTTTGGAGGAAAAACTTCAAACGAAAGTATATTTCTTTTTTGTTTTAGTGCTTCATCAATTCTCATTATCATTTTCTCCTGTTATAAGCTGCAACTTTTGTGCTCGTGTGAGTTTTTTTATGGCACATTCACGGGAAAGTGCATCCTGTTTTGTTTCAAAGCCCTCCGTGTATACAACCGAAACCGGAAGCCTTGAACGGGTGTATTTTGCACCCTTACCGGAATTGTGAACCTCAGCACGTTTATCCGGATTTGTAGAATAGCCACAGTATAAAGTCCCGTCACTGCAACGTAAAATATATGTATAATGCAAAAAACACACCTCTTATCATGATAAGGTGAGCTGCATATGCAGCGCACCCTATCATTTCATATTCTTCTGATATTCTTCTATCATTTTCTTAACCATTCTGCCGCCAATTCTGCCGGTTTCCCGAGCAGAAAGTTCGCTCATGGATTTTTTGTTGAGATTTAAACCAAGTTCATTTGCAACTTCCATTTTAAATCTTTCATTTGCCGCTTTTGCTTCCTTGCTCTTTGACATATATACACGCCTCCGATTATTTCATTTGAGTTGTAACTCAAAAATAATTTAACCGAAAAAAGTGTTTTTATTCAGTGCAAAATATGTCAGTTGAGAATACGCGCATTATCAATAAGCTTTTCACATCGGCTTCGAAGCGGTGCATATGCTTCAGTTTGGAGCAATCCTTTATCTGCTATGAATTTTGCCGCAGTTTGTGCTTTTTTTAAAACATCTCTATCCATAAACAGATTTGCTATTTTCATTTCAGGAAGTCCGTGCTGTCGCGTTCCAAAAAAATCACCAGGGCCGCGAAGATTAAGGTCCTGTTCGGAAATATAAAATCCGTCATTTGATGCACACATTGTTTCCATTCTCTTTTTTGTCACCTCGCCGTTGCCATGAGCGAAGAGTATACAATAGGCCTGATAGTCACCTCTGCCAACGCGGCCTCTCAGCTGATGAAGCTGAGATAGACCAAACCTCTCTGCATTCTCTATAATCATTACAGTGGCGTTAGGGACATTTACTCCAACCTCAATAACAGTTGTAGAAACAAGTATTTTAATTTCGCCCTTACTGAAATAAGACATTATTTCATCCTTTTGTTTAGGCTTCATTTTCCCGTGGATAATCCCGACCGGAATGTGCGGAAATGTTTCTCTGAGATTTGAAGTCAGATTTTCTACATTCTGAAGATCAGAAGTTTCAGTTTCTTCTATAAGCGGGCAAACAACGTATGCCTGCCGTCCCTCATTTATGTTTTTTTCAACAAAAGCGTATATTCGCTTTCGCATATCTTCACCCACAGAATATGTTTTAACAGGTTTTCTGCCGGGAGGCAATTCATCTATTATTGATATATCCAAATCTCCGTACAAAATGAGAGCAAGAGTTCTTGGAATGGGTGTTGCAGACATAATAAGCATATGTGGATTATTTCCTTTTGCACAAAGCTTAGCACGTTGACCCACACCAAAACGGTGTTGCTCATCAGCAATTACCAATCCGAGATTATGATATACTGCCTTTTTTTCAATTACTGCATGAGTTCCTACAATAACATCTGCAAGTCCGGACTCTATACTGTCGTAAGCTAAATTTTTATCAGCTGCAGAAATCCCGCCGGTGAGCAACACCACATTAATACCAGTTCCTTTAAATGTTTCTTTCAGGGACTGAAAATGCTGAGTGGCAAGTATTTCAGTAGGAGCCATAAGGACACTTTGAAATCCGTTCCGCCAAGCAAGAAACATTGCCATTGCCGCAACAACGGTTTTGCCGGAGCCTACATCCCCTTGAACAAGACGATTCATTTGCTTGCCGGATTTGAAATCGGAAATAATTTCATTAACCGTACGTTTCTGAGCGTTTGTAAGCTTATATGGAATATTATTCTTGATAAGCTCACCGCCTGATATGTTATCGAATATATATCCCGGAGTTTGATTAAAAGTACCTTTTTGTGCAAACAGTGCAAGCTGAAGAACGAGGAGTTCCTCGAAAACAAAACGTTCCCTTGCACGTCTGTAATGGTCCAGACTTTCGGGAAAATGTATATTTTTCATACTGTAATGAATACCCGGGAGATTATACTCTTTTAATATTTCGGGGGGAAGATACTCACAGAGTCCTTCTGCACATTCAATTGCAAGCTCCATTATACTTTGGATATTTTTCTGAACAAGTCCGCCTGTAAGGGGATATATGGGGACAATTTTGCCTGTGTATTTCCCTTCGCCCCTGTTTTCGAAAATAGGATTTTCTATACATATCTTATTACGCCATTTCCCTATTTTCCCATACATTACAAGCTCCATACCGGGAGATATCCGACTCTTAATATACTTATTATTGAACCACATAGCTTCCATAGTACCGGTACCGTCATTTATCACGGCAGAATATATGGCCATATTGCGCCTGAGCCTTGTTTCACGAACAGCAGAAGAAACGGTTATGCTAATGCATACCGTTTCTCCTATTACACAATCTTCAATATTTTTGGACACAGAACGGTCTTCGTAGCTTCTTGGGAAAAAGTATAACAAATCCCCTACAGTTTTTATACCAAGCCTTGCAAATGAAATAGCTCTGGCATTTCCTACTCCCTTTAAAAACTGAATATCTCTGTCCATAAAATCACCTTTATTCAACGGAAATTATATAGTAATATAAAGGCTGACCGCCTTTCTTAAGAGCGATTTCACAATCGTCAAATTTATTCTCAAGAATTTGAACAAGCTCCTCTGATGACTGCTTTTTTACCGACTTTCCGCTGTAAACAGTGATAAACTCACTGTCTTCATCTACCATTCTTTCTATAAGCGTCTGGGCAACAATTTCCGGTGATTTACCTATTGCCTTGATTTTTCCTTCAAGAATACCGAGAATGTCACCTTTTTTAATTTTATGGCCCTCATACTCAGTATCGCGTACTGCGAAAGTTATCTGGGCAGACTTAACCTCGCGCATAGCACGGTTAAGCGCTTTTTCGTTGGCCTCTTCATCCTTTTTGGGGTTGAATGCCATCATTGCAGTAACACACTGGGGTATTGATGTTGTAGGAATTACAACAACATTGGTTTCTGCAATTTCTGCCGCCTGTGATGCTGCCATAATGATATTTTTATTATTAGGGAACACAAAAACATTTTTTGCATTTATTTTGTTGATAGCCTTTAAAATATCGTTTGTACTGGGGTTCATTGTCTGACCGCCTTCAATAATTTTGGTCACACCAAGGTCTGTAAGAATTCCTGATATCCCCTTTCCCGCACAAACCGCCACAAAACCATATTCGTCAAGAGGTTTAGCTTCCTTTTTAGGGTCTTCCTTCATATCATTTTCGATAATGGTATTGTGCTGGAACTTCATATTGTCGATTTTGATATCCACAAGCTCACCGAGTTTAACAGCTTTATCCAGTACAAATCCGGGATTGTTGGTATGGATATGTACCTTTACAATCTCATCATCGTCAATTACAAGCATACAATCACCCTTTGGTGATATTGCATCTCTGAAAGCATCAATATCACTATCGGAATCAAAACGCTTTATAATAAACTCTGTACAGTACATAAACTTAATTTCTGCCTGCTTTTCCGGTTCCTTAACTGCTATTTTAATTTTGCGGGGAACGGGAACAGAGTCCGTTTGAATTATCTCACCTGTTTTAAGAAATTCAAATGCACCCTCAAGCACATAAAGCCAACCTCTCCCGCCGGCATCCACAACTCCCGCTTCTTTGAGTGCGGGAAGCATCTCAGGAGTCTTTAAAAGAGCTTCTGAGCCTGAATTAGTACAAGCTTCCATAACCTCCAACAAATCGTCGGACTCTTTTGCAGCTTTTACTGCGCCTTCTGCCGCCACTCTCGCAACTGTGAGGATAGTTCCTTCTGTAGGCTTCATAACAGCTTTATACGCCACCTGGGCACCTTCACCCAAAGCATCTGCAAATTCTTTTACCGAACAATCTGTCTTACCTTTGAGTGATTTTGATACACCTTTAAAAAGCTGAGACAAAATAACACCGGAATTACCTCTTGCCCCTCTCAGAGTAGCAAAAGACATTTTATCAGCAACCGCCGTAATTTCAGAAATCTCCTGCTTCATAAGCTCCTCAGCCATTGCCATGGCAGTAAGGCTCATATTAGTTCCCGTATCACCGTCAGGCACAGGAAAAACGTTTAGTTCATCAACTTCTGCTTTGTGATTATACAAATAATTCGCTCCCGAAATCATCATTCCGGCAAGCATTTTTCCATCTATCCTGTTAATTTTACTCACCCTTCCGTTCATTCAGAAACTCTGATTCCTTCAACACGAATATTTACACTTTCCACAGGAACACCTGCAACAGATTCAAGTGTATATCTTACCCTGTTTGCTATGCTCTTGCAAATAGAGTTAATATTTATTCCAAACTCAACCACTATATGAAGCTCAATAACGGCTTTGTTATCCTTAGAAGTTACTTTTATTCCGCGGCGCTTATTTTCGCCGTTTAACAAATTAACAAACCCGTCCGTAGCATTACGGGATGCCATTCCCACAACCCCGTAACAGCTCTCCGCTTCATTAGCCGCAATCTCTGCAATAAGCTTTGATGAAACAGATATAAGTCCGTATTCATTTTTAAATTCTATAGCCATAATAAATCCTCCTATTCTGCTTTTCCTTCCCTGGTCATCAGTGAATACACCGAATCACGGGGTGATTTATTTTTATAAAGTATATTACATGCCTCTTCCGTAATGGGCATGGTAACATTCATTTTTTGAGCAAGCTTGTATGCGGCAGATGCTGTATTTACACCTTCAACCACCATATGCACCTCTTTGAGAGTTTCATCAAGTGACTTACCCTTACCGATAAGAATACCGGCGCGTCTGTTTCTTGAATGCATACTCGTGCAGGTTACAATAAGGTCGCCTACACCGGAAAGACCTGAAAACGTATCTGCCTTTGCACCCATAGCAACGCCAAGGCGCTTAATTTCTGCAATTCCCCTTGTCATAAGTGCCGCTTTTGTATTATCTCCATATCCGAGACCATCACATATACCGGCGCAAAGTGCTATAACGTTCTTAAGCGCGCCGCCGAGTTCAACTCCTACAATATCATCAGATGTATATATTCTGAACACGTCATTCATAATAACCTTTTGAATCCACTTCGCTGTTTCCATATTATCTGATGCTACAACATTTGTTGTAGGAAGACCTTTACTTACCTCCTCTGCATGGGAAGGTCCGCTCATAACGGAAACCGTAGCCTGCGGTATTTCGGATTTATAAACCTGAGAGAGTCTAAGCAACGTTTCGTCTTCAAGGCCTTTTGATATATTAAGAATATTCTGACCTTCAGCCACCACTCGGGCAAGCTGCTTTGCAGTAGTTCTTGTTGCGATACTTGGAACTGCCGTTATTATAATATCCGCATCTTTTACGCAAAATTCCATATCGTGAGAACAAACAATATTTTCAGGTAAAGGATTGCCGGGCAAGAATTCTACATTCTCCCGATCTGAATTCAAGCGGTCGGTTTCTTCTTGCTTCCACGACCACAGACAAATGTCGTAACCTTTTTTAGCAAGGAGAATAGCCATTGCAGTACCCCAACTGCCTGAACCTATTACTGCTATTTTCATTAAACCTATTACCTCTCTTTCTTCGCAAAAAGCTTATTCTCAGTTCCGTTTAAAAGCCTTTTTATATTTCCACGGTGTCTGAAAATAAGAAGTAATGCAAAAATCAAATCAAACAGCAGCCTGACTATAGTGAAATGATTTGTAAAAAGCATAAAACTAAGGCTCACTGCCACATATATTATTGCCGCCGTAACAGATCCCACAGATACATATCTCGTTACTGCCATTATTGCCAAAGCAAAAATAAGAACTATAATTCCTATCTGCCAATTGAGTGCCAATATCACACCAAGGCTTGTTGCAACTCCCTTGCCGCCTTTGAATCTGAAGTATAGGGGAAAGTTATGACCAAGCACTGCTCCAAGGCCTGCCAGAAGATTGTAGTAAGGAAGCTGAGTTTGTATTGCCTCATATACGGATTTCTCCACGGCAAGCCCCACACCCGCACCTATTGGCACAATGTGATAAAAAGCAAGGTTTGCTATAAGATTTCCGAACAAAACGCCGATAACTCCTTTTAAAACATCAAGAACAAGTGTAAAAATCGCAGCTTTTTTCCCGTGGGTACGAAGCATATTTGTAGCACCTGCATTCCCTGAACCGGATTCTCTTATATCCTTGCCGCTTATTTTTTTTGATATAAGTATTGAAAAATTAACACTGCCCAAAAGATATGGGAGCAAAAATGAAATTATTAATAAGAACTTATCCAAAAGGGGCTAACTCCTTTCTCAGTTATCGTTTCTTTCACGAAGTATGAATTTAATGGGCGTTCCTTCAAATCCGAATGCATCACGTATCTGATTTTCGATAAATCTCAAATAAGAATAGTGGAACAGCTCTTTTGAGTTTGTAAAAAGCACGAAACTTGGCGGGCACGTTCCTGCCTGAGTGCCGTAATAAATTTTAAGACGGCGGCCTTTGTCTGAAGGCGGCTGTTGCTTTGCGATAGCTTCATTAAGAACATCATTCAGCATGCCTGTTGTTATTCTTCTCTTATACTGCTCTGTTACTTTCTTAATTTCAGAGAGAAGCTCATCCACACGTCTGCCTGTTTTGGCAGAAATGAACACAACAGATGCATAAGACATAAACGCAAATTCTTCTCTTACACGCAGCTTGAATTCGTTCATAGTTTTTGTATCTTTCTCGAGTGCGTCCCATTTATTGATTGCAAATATACATGCCTTGCCCTGTTCGTGAGCATAGCCTGCTATCTTTGTATCCTGTTCTGCAATTCCCTCTGTTGCATCAATCATTATAACGCAAACATCACTTCGGTCGACTGCGCCAAGAGAACGAACAACACTGTATCTTTCAACTGCTTCATCTATTTTTTTGCGTTTTCTCATACCGGCAGTGTCGATAAACAAAAATTTATCGCCGTCTTTTTCAAAATGAGAGTCGATAGCATCTCTCGTAGTTCCGGCAATATTGCTTACGATTACTCTCTCTTCACCCAAAATTCTATTTATAAGGGAAGATTTTCCTGCATTAGGTCTGCCGATAACTGCAACCTTGATTTCATCATCATCTTCTTCTGTTTCTGAGCCTTCCGGAAACTTTGCACAAACCTCATCCAGCAAATCACCGATACCCATACCGTGTATGGATGAAACTGCAATAGGATCTCCAAGACCCAGGTTATAAAATTCATAAAACTCCATGGGAGGTTCACCCGGAGCATCAACCTTATTAACTGCAAGAACTATTTTTTTCTTCGCTTTAAGAAGCATAGCAGCAACTTCCTGGTCGTTTGCTGTTACACCGTCACGAACATTTGTTACAAGTATAACAACATCTGCCATTTCGATTGCAAGATTTGCCTGACGGCGCATCTGAACAAGAATTTCATCCTTGCTTGCAGGCTCAATGCCGCCTGTATCTATCATTGTAAAATGCTTGTCGAGCCAGTTTCCGTCTGCATATATACGGTCACGGGTTACACCCGGCGTATCCTCAACAATACTTATCTTCTGACCTGAAATTTTATTAAACAGTGTTGACTTACCCACATTAGGTCTGCCCACAATTGCAACTGTTGGTTTCATATGTTTTCCTTTCTAAAACTCAAGCTCTTCACCGAGAATATTCTCAACAAACGTAAACCCGTCGTTATCTGTAGGAATAATCCTTACTCCAAGCGCCTTTTGGGCATCTTCAAGAGTTACATCGTCGAGGAACACATCCTCTCCCGCTTTGAGCATTGAAGATGAAATCAATACATCTTCTGTTATTTTTTTGTTATTCAGCGTTTCTATAAGGTCTCCTCCGCAAACAAGGCCTGTGACCGTTACCTTTCCGCCAAAAAATTTATTTTTTACACCAATAACACAAATTTCTGTCCCCGGTGCTTTTTCCTGTATCAAATCGCACATACTCCTTATAAAGGGATATGCTATTTCCCCTGTAGCCACCGTTACTTTTCGGGTGCGGGATTTTTTTGAAATCATTCCAAGAGCTATTTCTATTTCTTCTCTCATACTGGCAATAAGCCCTACACCGTTTTCTATCTGAGGAAATCCCTCATAATTCTCCGCCGGAGGAACGGGGAGCTCACCGTTCATATAAAATTCATCGGATAAATATACAAGTCGGGTACCCGATTTTTTCAGAAATTCATTTTGCAAAGCCTCTACCTGGTGCACAACTGCAATGCTTTCGGTTTTGTTGAAGGTTTTAATAGGATACAGACCATCTCTGTAGGCTGTTACTCCTACAGGCACAACTGAAATGCTCTGAACAAAACCATCCAGAGATGCCATATCACGCAAACTCCGTTCAAGCTCTTCCCCATCGTTAATACCCGGGCAGAGTACAATCTGACAGTTCATATATATTCCGTTTGATGCAAGCTTTTTCATACGTTCAAATAAATTCCCTGCAAATCTGTTACAGAGCATAAACTCCCTGAGCTCGGGATTTGTGGTATGAACCGAAATGTTTATAGGCGAAACACGAAGTTCAATAAGCCTGTCAATCTCCTCGTCAGTGAGATTAGTGAGTGTTACATAATTACCCTGCAAAAAAGAAAGGCGGGTATCATCATCTTTAAAGTATACTGTTTCGCGCATTCCAGGGGGAAGCTGGTCAATAAAGCAAAAAATGCATTTGTTACGGCAACTCTGCGGCTTGGATAACAAATCCTCTTTGAATATAATGCCAAGGTCTTCATAATCATTTTCTATAACTATTTCTTCAATGTCACCATTTGGTTTTTTAACGGAAACCGTCACCTCATACTCAGCGGTTAAGAACTTATATTCCAGTATGTCGCGAATTTCATGACCGTTAACAGACAAAAGAATATCGCCGGCAGAAATACCTGCCTCCTCTGCAAGAGACCCGTGCTCTACATCAAGCACCGCAGTATCGGTTTTATTCATACGCTTACCCTTTCGTTGAATTCCTTTCAAATTTGCGACCGAACAAAGCTTTGTACTTTCGGTTACAATACACCAATATTAATTTTACCACAAATTCAAAAAAAGTCAACCATTATGAGGAAAAACACACTCATTTTGTTACATTAGCCGAAATTTTCTTTTCCCTGGCAAGTTTAAACCAATATCTGTATCTCATTTCAGCGGCTTTGCGCTGAAAAATCACCTGATTCATAAGCATGGGTTCAGTAATATAAGCAAGGCTTACATCCAATTGTGATATTTCATATTTAGTTTTTTCAAGATTATTCATAATCGTTTCAAAGCTATAGCCGTCAGGATATTTTTTCTTTCTAAACTCCATTTCTGCACGTCTACTATAAATTTTATTAGTATTATGCACAATAAACCTGTGTCAATGCATTTGTAAAGTGCATATATTATTACTGACATACTTTCAAAAAACACAGAATATAATGTTTGAAAGAATAAATGGAAAGAGGTATTTAAATGAGTAATGATATCAATTCAAAAATTAACACAATCCTTTCAGGAATGAGCGCAAAGGATGTGCAACAAATAATACATTTAGCAAAAACTACAGGGGTAGCATCAAAGCTAACAAACTCAGAAAGAGAACGGATTATAAACGAGTTTTCAAAATTGGATACCGAGGAAATTAAAAGAAAAATGTCAAAAATCAATCCCTCAGACCTTTCAAAACTATCTGGAGATGAGCTTATAAAAAAGCTCCGAAGTCTTTAATCTGACGAAAGGAGGAATATAATATGCAAAGTCCCGCAATGGACACACTAAAAGGATTACTTGGAGATAATGCAGATGAAAAAATCAAAGCAGCATTAGGGGCTCTCTCATCCGGAGGCGCCGGAGAAAACACCGAAACTGAAAACGAAGCAAGCCCGATTTCGACACCTGCATCCCCCCCAGCTTTCGACCCTGCAACTGCAGAATCACTTATGCAGATAAAAAATATTGTTGATAATTTTACAAATTCAGGAAATGATTCCAGAGCAAATCTTTTGATGTCTCTTAAGCCTTATATGCGGACTTCAAGGCAAAGTTCGATAGATACTGCAATTCGTATACTGAATTTAAGTAAGTTGTCGGGAATTTTTAAATTGAGGTGAAAATCTGATGTATCGCAAATTTTACAGCTACAACGATATGCCTGTAGTAAAAACACCATCTTCTCCGGCTACTGTAAAAAACTCCGTTCCCGTGAGCAAAAAGACGGAAAAGAGCTTTTTTCCAGGACTTGAGAACGATGACCTGATTTTGCTTGCAGTTTTCTTTATTCTGATAATGGATAACTGCGAAGACAGGCTTCTTTTGCTTGCTCTTGCTTTCATTTTCTTTTCGGATGCCTTTAATAATCAATAAAAAAGGGATGTAAAATCATTCCCTAAAACAGACAGAGATCTCCGGCAGACTGCACCAGTTTGAGGTCTCTGTTTAGTTTTAGGGAATTATTTTACATACCCTTTTGTATAATCATATATCTCTGTTATTTTACCAATGAACTTATTTTTTTAGCACACTCGGAGCAGATTGTTTTACCTCCGAAGCTTACAAGAGACTGTGAAGAAGAACAAAACGTGCAAAACGGTGCATATTTCTTAAGAATAATATTTTCGCCGTCTGTAAATATTTCCATAGGGTCGCCTTCTCTGATATCCATAGTTTTCCTGAGCTCCTTCGGCACAACTATTCTGCCAAGCTCATCAACTTTTCTGATAATTCCTGTGGCTTTCATTAACAGTACCTCCCTGCATAAATTAACTGTTTTATCAACTAAACAATCATCACAGGGAATATTATACATTAACGCAGAAAAACTGTCAACCATTTTTTGCTAAATTTGCAACAAATTCATTCAAATACTACACTAATTTTTCATCAAAGACCAAAACTCACACCAAATAACGCCGCAATTCCAATAAATACGACCGGATGCAATTTTATCTTTCTAATTCCGACAAAAAGTGCAATAAACAAAATTATACTTTTCCAGTCAAACAAATCAAAAATACTCCATGTATTTACAAATTTATCAACATGAATAAGAGCTATTTTTACAATTTCAAATGCAGCCGCCGCAATAAGCCCTGTTGATGCCGGACGCAAGCCGTAAAAAGTGTTTTTAACAAGCAAGCTGTCTTTAAAACGATTAAGTATCCCGGAAATAATAAGTATAATTATAATGCTTGGAGTTATAAGACCAATAGATGCAACTACACAACCAAGCCACTGAAGTCCTATAGTTTTACCTGTAAGATATCCTACATAGGTAGACATATTGACACCTATAGCTCCAGGTGTAGACTCCGAAACTGCAATCATATTTGCAAGGTCAGTTTTAGTAAACCATCCCATAGTTTCCGACATTTTGCTCAAAAAAGGAATAGTTGCGGCACCTCCGCCAACTGCAAAAAGACCTACTTTAAAAAATTCCCAGAAAAGTTCAAGCATTGTACTCATTTTACAACGCCTCCAATCCCTTTTACAACAGCACCGATTATGCCGCTAAAAATTACAAGTATAGCAGGAGAAATGTCTGTGAACACCGAAACAAGGAATACTGCCACACAAAGCAATGCCGTAACCCAATCGACAACAGCTTTCTTTCCGAATGTAAGAACTGCATTTATGATTAATGCACAAACACAAATCCGGATGCCTGCAAAGGCATGATTTATAATTTTTGATTCGGCAAAGTTTTGCAAGAATGCCGCAATTATAGAAATTATTATGATACTCGGAGCCACAAATCCCAGAGTTGCCACAATGCCGCCCAAAATACCTTTTTGCTTATGGCCTATAAAGGTAGCAACATTTGCAGCAATAACCCCAGGAGTACACTGCCCGATGGCAAAATAATCAGCCACGTCTTCCTCGGTGGCATATTGATATTTTTCTACAATTTCTCTTTTTATAATGGGTAGGAGAGCATAGCCACCACCAAAACAAATCGCCCCCATTTTAAAGAAAATAACAAAAAGATTTATAAGAGTTTTCACTTTTTCCCCTCCCGTTATTTTTCGCCGAAATACTGGTATACATCACACTTTATCATACCGTTATACAGTTTTCTTTTTTTGTCGGCTTTTTTTCCATACAAGCCTTCAAATCCCTCGTGGGATGTAAGAATATAGTATGACCAGTTTTTATTTTTTGAAAAAGCCCTACCAAGCTTTCTGTAAAGCTCTTCACATTCCTTTTTCTCGCCAAGGCGCTCTCCGTAGGGCGGATTGCATATCACTGCACCATACTTTTCAGGGGTAACAAAATCTGCTGCATCAGCTTGCAAAAATGTGATACAATCATCAACTCCTGCACGCTTTGCGTTATTCTCTGCAATTTTAAGGCACTGGGGGTCAATATCACTGCCATATAAATGAAGGGGCAGATCACGGATTGCATCTTTTGCCTTTTGCCTTTCATCCTTCCATACATCCGAGCTTATATAGGGGAACTTTTCTGCTGCAAAGCTACGTTTCATCCCGGGAGCAATATTCCGCTTAAACATAGCAGCTTCTATAAGTATCGTCCCCGAGCCGCAAAACGGGTCTGCAAGGGGAGTTTCGTATTTCCAGAAACTTAAAAGAACAAGTGCTGCCGCTATGGCTTCGCGAAGCGGCGCCATATTCGACTCAGTTCTGTATCCACGTTTGTACAAGGGATCACCCGAAGTGTCAAGCATAAGGGTAACAATATTTTTACGGATAGAAAACTTTATTTTAAACAAATCACCGTTTTCAGGGAGCATATCCATTCCGTATTCATTTCCAAGAGCCGTGGCTATGGCTTTTTTTATGATTTTCTGACAATCGGGTATACTTGCAAGCTGAGATTTAAGGCTATGTCCCGCAACGGGAAATGCACCTCCCAAGGGTATATAATTATGCCATGGAAGTTTTTTTGTGTTTTCAAACAATTCCTCAAAACTCTCCGCCTTAAATTCACCGATTTTTATAAGAACTCTCTCACCTGTGCGGAGATTGATATTTGCTGCAGCTATTGCACTTTCATCACCCGAAAACATTACTCTTCCGTCCTCGGTCTGTGTTTCAAACCCCAACCGCTTCAGCTCTCTGGCGCAAAAAGCTTCAAGACCAAGCAAGGTTGGCACTATAAGATCAAAATTCATTATACCCTCCGGTTTTTATTTTGTTTTTTTAAATATATCACGGCTAAAATCTTCAGATAGAACAAAGTCTATTTTACGAGACACGGCATCACTTTTCACCACAAAAACGGAAACCTCATCACCTACGGTATAAACTTTACCACCACGTTCACCTGTTAGTGACTGATTAGTTTCGTCGTATATAAAATAATCCGAATTCATATTTTCAACACGTACAAGGCCTTCTATTCCGTTTGCTTTTAGTTCAACAAACATTCCAAAGTTCTTGACTCCCGAAACAATGCCTTCAAAATCCATACCAATAAAATTATTCATATATGCAGCTTTCAGAATATCATCGCAGTCTCTTTCGCAAAGCTCCGCCTCAACTTCTGTATCGGAAGAACGTTTTGCCGCAGCACTTACAAATCCAAAATCAGGCAAAGAATTTCCATCCAGCATCGCTTTAAGGCTTCTGTGAACAACCAGGTCCGGATACCTGCGGATAGGTGACGTAAAATGGCAGTAATAGTTTGCAGCAAGTCCGAAGTGTCCTGTATTTATCGGCTTATAATCCGCCTTCATTAAGGAATGAAGCATTGTTTTTGAAACAATCCGCTCTATTGGAGTCCCTCTCACCTGCTGAATTATCTGCTCAAAAGCTTTTGGTTTAACAGGGTTGTTATCATCTGCTTTTCCTTTAATATACAATCCGAACGGACTTAAAAACTGCCTGAAAGCAGTAAGCTTTTCTCCTGTAGGGGCTTCATGGGATCGAAATATGCAAGGAATCTCAGACCAATATGCAAATTCTGCTACAGTTTCATTTGCTACAAGCATAAATTCTTCAATCATACGATTAGAAACACCTCTGTGAACATATCTTACATCCACAGGTAAACCGTCATCATCTGTTACAATTTCAGTTTCCGGGAAGTCAAAATCTATTGCACCCCTGTCAAAACGTTTTTTTCGGAGAATTTCTGCAAGTTTCTCCATCCCCTTAAGATCAGTTAGTATATGAGCATATTTCTTTTCAAGGAGTTCATCTCCGTTTTCAAGTAGTTTGTTCACATCTGTATAGGTAAGGCGCTCCTTTGAGTTGATAACACTCTTCGTTATTCTGTGATTTAAAACCGCCCCTTTTTCGTCAATATCCATAAAAACAGACAGGGCTAACCTGTCAACTCCCGGATTAAGCGAGCAAACGCCGTTTGAAAGCTTTTCAGGAAGCATAGGTATTACACAATGAGGAAGATATACACTTGTCCCCCGCCTGAATGCTGATGCATCAAGAGCAGTATTTTCTTTCACGTATTCGCTTACATCTGCAATATGAACCCCAAGCCTGTAATTGCCATCAGGTAAAATGGAAATGCTTACCGCATCATCAAAATCTCGGGCGAGCTCACCATCTATAGTAAACACCGTAAGCTCTCTCAGGTCTTCTCTTGAGCCTGCTTCCCATTTTATATCCTCGGAGACAGCCTCCGCTTCCTTTATTACTTCAGGCAAAAATGATTTTTCTATTTTGTGCTCAATCACTGCGGCTTCAACCAAGCTTAAAAGGCTGTCTCTCCCTCCAAGGCGAGCCGATATTCTCCCAAAAATTCTTCCATCGGGGTTAACACGGATTCCTTCAACTGCAACGCGTTCACCAACAATCGCATCCATTGATTCGCCTTCAGAAACATATATCTCTTTAAAAAAACGCTTATCATCCGCGCGCACTCTTAAAAGCTTTCCTTTTTTTGTTATAACAATACCAACCACAGGGGCTTTTGACCTTTCGGTAACACTAATAACCGAGCCCTCCGGCTTTCCGCTCCGAGTACCCGTAATTTTCACAAGCACCGTGTCGTTATTAAGGGCAGAGCCCATATCTGAGGCAGATACATACACATCCTCATCCCCGTCTCTCAATACAAATCCAAAACGCCCCGACGGATTGCATACAAGCTTTCCGCAGGCAATGTTTTGGGATTTCTGCACAGGTACAATGTTACCTCTTTTTGAAATTATAATTTTTCCATCTCTTTGAAGTGAAAATATAATATTTTCAAACTCTTCACTATCCGCTTCAGGCACATCCAGAACAACTTTTAATTCCCGGAGCTTGAGAGGTATATATTCAGTTGAATTAAAATACGATAGTAACCGTTCTTTTCTATCCATAAATCTACCTTTCTAAACAAGGCAAAGCCAAAATATAAGATACCCTGCAATAATACTGAAAATCAGAAGCTGAATAAGTGACATAACAGTAACACCTATATTGAATTTTGGCTTTAAAGTTTTATGTCTGCATATCTTCATTGCAAGGTATCCGCCTATTGCACCACCGAAAAAGCACCGGCAGAGAAGCCGTCTTTCGCTTATCCTTGTATAATTTCTTTTGATTTCAATCTCGTCAGCTTCAAAGCTCTGTGACATTATTTTATCCTTCCTGAACAGATTAAATGCAGAAATATTCATAACGATAAAGAAAAGTGAAACTATAACAAATAAGGTTATTACAATCCAGCGCTCCTGAAACACCCTGGTGGTGCTTGGCATAAAGGGAGATAGACCTTTCAAAAAACTTCCTATTTCATCAAATATATATGAAAAAAACATATAAATAAACCATACAATCATAATTATAAAGTCTAAAACAGCTCTTCCGAACTCTGCTATTTTTTCCATATCAATCTCCCCTTTCATTTAATCTTTTGTTTTATTTAAGTTCTATAACGGTTACTCCCGTTTCACCTTCGCCGTATTTTCCGTTCCGGAAACTCTTTACATACTTATGACGTCTTAAATAATCCTGAATTTCTTTTCTTAGCACGCCTGTACCTTTACCGTGAATAACAGTTATCGGCGAAACAGAAGCAAGATAGCAATCGTCTATATATTTACTTACATTGTCAATTGCCTCTTCAGGCATCTGACCTCTTACATCAAGCTCTACAGAAACATTTTTTGTTTTTGAAGCATATGCTCTTGAAGCTTTCGCGTATTTATCTGCAAGTTCTTTGTTATTTGTTTCTTCTACCTTTTTGAGATTAGTTATATGCACATCAAGATTTATAATGCCCGCCTGCACCTTCACCATACCTTTGCCATCGGGAGCATTAATTACCACCGCTTCCTGATTCATATCCACAATACGTACTGTTGTACCCGGGATAAGGTCTTTAGGCGGTTCAACAAATGTACGCTTAGGCTTCGCCGCAGAGGCAAGCTTCGCATCAATGCTCTCTTCTCGTTTTTTAAGGCTCTCCCGTGCTTTCTTTGTTTTTTCGCTAAGCTTTTCCTTATCTGTGGCTTCGCTTCTCATTTTTTCAAGCTCACGAATTATACGGTTGGCCTCTTCCTTAGCATCCATAATAATGATTTTAGCTTCACGAGCCGCCTCGTCCAGCTTTCGTTTTTTATTTTCTTTAAGCTTAATTCTTTCTCCTTCAAGTTGTCGCCTTAGTTCTTTTATCTCTGCTTTCAACCTTGCCGCTTCCTGCATATCAGATTCAGCCTTAAGCCTGTTATGCTCAAGGTCTGTTATAACGTCTTCAAAGCGGATATTTTCATCACTTAAAAGCTCATTTGCACGATCTATAACCCTTTCGTCAAGTCCGAGCCTTTTAGATATTGCAAAAGCATTTGACTTTCCGGGCACACCAATTAAAAGCTTATATGTGGGTTTTAACGACTCCACATCAAACTCACAGGATGCATTTTCTACACCATCGGTAGAAAGAGCATAAAGCTTAAGCTCGCTATAATGAGTTGTGGCAAGAGTTTTAACTCCTCTTGCACGTAAAAATTCAAGTATTGAAACTGCCAGTGCCGCACCCTCTGTGGGGTCTGTTCCGGCTCCTAACTCGTCAAAAAGAGCAAGACTTCCGGGGCCGCAGTTTTTAAGAATATCCACAATAGTTACCATATGAGATGAAAAGGTTGACAAGCTCTGCTCTATACTTTGTTCATCACCGATATCGGCAAATACCTCTTCAAAAATCGCCGCCTCACTGCCGTCAGAAGCGGGAATATGAAGCCCTGATGCCGCCATTATCGAGAATAGTCCGACTGTTTTAAGAGTGACGGTTTTTCCACCGGTATTTGGACCTGTTACAACGAGTGTATCATAATCCTTGCCGAGAATTATATCATTAGCAACCACCTTATCCTTATCTATAAAAGGATGGCGTGCTTTTTTAAGGTAAACATAACCTTTATCATTAAGCTTAGGCTCATTGCCTTTATAGTCGATAGAAAACTTAGCTTTACAGAACCAGAAATCAAGGTCTGCAATTATTCTGTAGTTCACAAAAAGAGTATGACCGTTTTCTGCGACAAGTCCTGAAAGCTCATAAAGTATGCGCTCTATCTCTCTGGATTCCTTACCCTTAAGGTCACGGATTTCGTTATTTGACTGAACAACGCTCATAGGCTCAACAAACAGAGTTGCACCGCTTGAAGAAGTGTCGTGTACAATACCCGGAACTTCTCCTTTATACTCGCTCCTTACAGGAATAACAAAGCGGTCGTTTCTCACACTTACAATAGGGTCCTGGAGATACTTTTTGTAAGTTGATCGAATCATATTATTTAAAGTTTCTCTTATTTTACCGTTTATACTGCGAATACGTCTTCGGATTGCGGCAAGCTCAGGGGAAGCATCGTCTGCAATCTCTCCCTCCGGCAGAATACAACTGTTAATCCTATCTTCCACAGATTTTGCAGATATAATGGAAGCACAGGCTTCCCGTAGAACCTCCCCGCTCGTAAAGTCGGCAAGGTATCCTTTCATACGTCTTGACACATATAAAAGTCTTGAAACCTTTAAAAGTTCGGGAATGCTCAAGCAACCTCCCATTTCCGCCCTTTTTACAGATGCAGAAACATCCTCGCAGGAAAGATTAACCGGAGGCGAACCAAATTTAAGAATACATGATACCGCCTCTGTTGTTTGCTTTTGCAGCAAAAGAGCTGCGCCAATATCCTTTTCGGGGCGCAGTTCTGTTATTCTTTTCTTTACCGCTTCATTCTCTGTATAAGAAGCAAGCTTTTCAAGCAACACATCAAATTCAAGAGATTTAATCGTTTTTCTGTTCATATTTCTGTTAAATGTCCTCCGAAGCTCTCATCATCTCTATCATATCCCAAACCGTGAATTTTCCTTCATCATCATTTGTGGTAAAGGGAACCAGTATATCATCCTCACCCAGTTCAAGAACATTCCAAATTCGCTCAAGATTAGGCTCAATTTCTCTTTTTTTCAATTTGTCCATCTTTGTTGCAACAACAATCACTCGGTCGTGATAATGGCGAATCCAATCGCACATTGTTATATCATCGGCAGTGGGTGCATGCCTTGAATCCACAAGAAGAATAGTCTGAACAAGCTGTTCTCTGCCTGCAAGATAATCTTCCATCATTGTTCCCCATTTTTTTACTTCTTCCTTTGAGCGCTTTGCATAACCGTAGCCCGGCAAATCCACAAGATGAATTGTATCGTCCACATTATAGAAATTAATTGTTATGGTTTTTCCAGGGGTGCCACTAACACGAGCCAGGGATTTACGATTAAGAAGCTTATTTATAAGTGACGATTTCCCAACATTTGAACGCCCTGCAAAAGCAAATTCAGGCATATCAGTTTTTGGGTATTGTTTTGGGCTTACAGCTGAAACTGTAAGGCTTACTTTGTTTGTATTCATAATTAATCCTTTCATAGAAAATTGCGAGGCATAAGGTTTAGATGCAAACCTTTTGGTGTCAAGTTCGTGTCAAGACCGGCAAACAATGAATATTAAAACATCAGGGACGTCCCTATTTGCACGCTCGACTATTTCTTTTCCGTTATCGGTGCATGTCTTTCAAACCAACCGACAATCTCATCGATTACGCGTTCGCTTTCCGGCAAACCGGGATTTAAAACCGGAAATGCATGCAGTAATTTGGGATCACTTCCCATATGTCTCAAATAATGTGTGATTCCCTTGTTGCCAAGTTCTCCTGCAAAATCCAATGTGTATCTCTCCAACATATCAGCTTTACTAGTCATCAGGTAACACGGCGGAATATTATAAATAATCTCTGGGTGTTCCGGATTTGTATATTCAGACATAGCAATACTTCGGGCATCTTTTCCATAAATGGAACGAGACAAAAAGAATCCCAACATATCTTTTCTTGTTGTATAGAACATACCGCTAATCAACCCCATAGCTTTGAACACCATATTTGTCGCTTTATAACCGATGGCCTGCTGCAGTGCTTTGGACTTCTTCATTGCCGCAACATACGTTGCAAGATATGCACCGGCACTTTCCGCAACCATATAAATTCTTGTAAAATCAACATCGAATTCCACAAGTTTTCTGCCAATGCAATCCATTCCGGCACACACATCGTCAAACTGTTCGTAAACACGAATTGCCGGTATCAGGCGATATTCCAACGAAAAAACCAGATATCCTCTCTTCGCCAACTGACGGCAAAATCCCACAGACAGGTTTTTGCTTCCCCCAATCAGACCGCCGCCATGGATATTAACAATGACTGGCAGCTCCGTCCCCTTCTCCACAATCGGCTCAAAAATATCCATAAGCAATTCTTTCCCGGAACGATTATAATAAGGCACATCTCTGTACTCTTTTAATCCTTCAGAAGAAATCTCCTTTACATCTCCCATACATAAGGATTTTCTCAATTTAAACTTTGTAATTGATATTATTATATTTTCAACTAATCCCACATCTATTCTCCTGTCGATTCCTAAATTTTCTTATTTTAATTGTATGAAAGATACATTAAAAAGATTTTTAACTATAATTTCAACATTCTCCACATGATTCGTGTCAAGTTGGGAATAAAAAATCACATAATCAAAATTCAAATGTTATCGTTCCCAAATTATTCAAAATACACGATTTCAATCTGCACTGCCTTCATTGCA